>NZ_CP160205.1:669741-1339482 GCF_041080815.1 Mucilaginibacter yixingensis
TTTTTTTTCATGGCAGGCGCTTAAGCTTGCTATGGCCGCAGCTGCGGCTAAAAACATTACTTTCTTCATTTTATGGTTGTTAGGATGTTGGGTTTTTATGGTTTGATTACAGTTGTGCCGGTAGCGTAGTTCAAGTCGGCGATAGATTTTTGCAGGTTGTATTGCTGCTGCAACATCTTCAGTTTGGTATCCTTGTAGGTATCAAAAAAGTCCACAAACTCAATCAGTCCAATCTGCTTGTCTTTAAAGCTTTGCATCATGCTGTTAAACAGCTTGTCATACTGCTGGTTAAAGGCAGTTTGCTGCGTACTGAACAATTGCTGATTGAGGCGATACTGATTAACCGCGGCAACCACATCGTTCTTTAGCTGCGCCTCATTGTTTTTTACCACCGCATCCTGACTCATAGCCGCATATTTGGCCGATTTAATATTGCCCTGGTTACGGTTAAAGAAGGGCAGGGGTAAGCCAATTTGTAAACCATAATAGTTTTGCGCATAGCTGCTGTTTTTATCATAAGCCACGCCGAGGGTTACATCGGGCACGGCATTGGCTTTTTGCAGGGCAAGGTTATGGTTGGCAGAGTTAAGCTGATATTGGTTGGACAGGTAATCAGGGCGATTGGTTTTGGCTTGCTCAATCAGCGCCTGTACATCAAGCGTAGCGCCTTTATCGGGCATGTCATTAATCTGCGGCGCAATAAAGCTGGTTTCTTTTACCAGGAGCAGGGTTTTCAGTTCGTTTTGCAGATCATTAATCTGGCGGTTGTTCTCCACCATATCATTCTGCAAGCCAAACAGCAGGGCTTTCAGACGGATGAGGTCTTTCATCGAAGTATTACCTGCATCGTATGATTTCTGGATGGCGTTCACCAGGTTCTCGGCTGAGTTGATCTCGTTCTGGTAAACCTTGCCCTGGTCAATCAGGTTAGCCAGCTGACCGAAATCCAGCTGAAGGTTGTAGCGCAGGTTACGCATCAAGTCGTTAAACTGGGCTTCCTGCACCTGGGCATCGTCTTTAGCCACCTGTACCTGCTTGCCGCGTTTGCCTGCTGTGGTAAACACCTGGCTCAGCTGCACAAAAACCTGACCCAGGCCTTCGCTTGTATTGTGGTAAAAGAATTTCTTGCTGCCCGAATCATAAATGTTCTGATCGGTACTGAGGGTTGGGTTGTCCCACAGCTTCGCTTGCTGTATCAGCGCTTTTTGCGCCTCAACATTGTATTTCTGTGCAAGCAAGCTCAGGTTATTCTCAAGGAACTGTTTTTCAGCGCCTTGAAAATTTAGTTTAAGTGTGTCAGTTTGGGCATGGGCCCGATTTGTCAATAGAATGGCAGCGACACACCAAGCCGCCATCCTTTTGGATGGTTTTAGCATGAGTTTAATCAAAATTCAACAGTGCAAAAGTTTCATTGGTTTATGAAGTTTTGATGAAGGAAATATAATGAATGCGGGATGGTAAAGAAAGCGTTACAACTGTCAGGTAATTAGTTAACAGATGTTGAACCCAATAATAAATTGGTTTTAAAAAAAGCACTAGGTTAACAGTCCATCTCGTACCTTTGGTCTTAGATCTTTAAGCTCTGATTTACCAGGCCGCGGATCTCCGAAACCATTTTCATATCACGCCGATCTTTTATAGTTTAGGCACTGAAAAGCATGTTGCCGATGTTTGACAAAAACAAAGAAGAACTCATCCTCGAAACCATATCTATTACTAAGAACTTCTTTGGAAATAAGTCGTCAGGAGTAAACAATATCACGCTTTTTGTACCCAAGGGAAAGATTACCGGCATTGTTGGCGAAAGCGGTAGCGGCAAAACTACACTGCTCAATTTGCTATCAGGTTTAATGGTGCCCGATTCTGGAGACGTGTTCTTTAACCAGGAACGCCTGCCCGACCGCGAGAAGGACCGCCAGGAGGTACATAGTTTCATCAAATTTCTTACCCAGGATAATTACGAAATGCACCTGCACGACACCGTGTGGGATAACGTAAAATCGGGACTACGTGCGTCTGATGTGAACTACGAAACGCAGAAAGTAAGCGAGGCACTTAATACTTGGGGTATTCAGCACCTGCATGATCAGGTTTATTCAAAACTGAGCGGTGGTGAGAAACAACGTGTGAGTATTGCCAAAGCGCTCATCAGCTTGCCACAGGTGTTGCTGCTGGACGAGCCTTTTAACCAGATTGACGCGCGCTATCGCGAAGGGTTGCAGCAGGACATTCGCAACATTGTTACAAAAATGGGGATAACTGCTATCCTGGTTTCGCATGACCCGGCCGAGCTGCTCTCTATGGCCGATCAGTTGATTGTGATTAAGGAAGGTGAGATTGTGGAAAGCGGCAGCCCGCAAGAACTTTATGAATCGCCCAAATTGCTTTATACTTCGCTCATCCTGGCCAATTGCACGCACCTTACGCCAGAGCAGGCTAAGGTATGCGGCATCAGCAGCAAGCGGGGCAGCGTAGTGATTTATGCCGAGGATATCAAGATCACCGGCGGCCTCACCAAAAGCTGGCATATCATCAACATTCTATTTAAAGGCACCCACGAAGAGCTAGTTATCCGCCAGCGAGATGTTACCCTGCGCGTGCAAAATCTCAATAAAGGCAAATACAAAATTGGCGGTAAGGTAAATATCAGCATCCAGCGGCACCACGAGTTTGGCAGGTGGAGTTAAGTTTTTTAGGCCAGGAAGTCCGAAAGTCAATAAAGTTTGGATGTATTTAGTATCCCCTCTTGAGAGGGGGCGCGTTGAAGGTGCGGTTGCAGGGGTGTGTCATTTCGTGCGTATAAAGGACACACCCCTCCACCCCTCTCAAGAGGGGAATCGCACAAGCCTACGCTTCTTTCTAGTTTTCCAACACCCGCAGGTTAGAACCGAGCGACTACGGGAATATAACCGCCATGTTATGCTGAACCTGTTTCAGCACCTCACACGGATTAAATTCTGTGGTTGAAAAATCCTACAGCGCATAAACCCTGAAATTCCGCACCTCCTGCCGTGACCACGTGGATCGGAACCCAAAATACCCCGATTTTAACAACTGCGGATCATCATAAGTAAAATAACACTCGCCGTTTACCCAGTAACTGGTGGTGCCATTTTTAACCACGATTTTGATGTGATAGGTTTTACCTTTCTGCAATAGGTGCGGCGCATCCAGGTATTCTTTGATTACCGGTTTGGTGCCATTCTCCAGGTATTTGCGGAAACGAGTGGTTTTGTTGGTGTTGCCGCCCATGCCTACGTAATAAAGCTGCAGATTATCATATTCCTCAAACTTGCCGCTGCGGGTAAACAGGTTGGTATGATGCGGATCGCTGGCCATCCAGAACTGGTTAAAGTCAGACAGGCGGTCATTCCTGCCCGTATCCACCAGTACCTGCCGGTCATACTCTATTTGTATGTTACCGCTCAGTACCTTGTTTAGCCACACCGTAACGCCGCCCCTGGTATCCAGCACCAGCGCGCCATTTTTTGTTTGTACCGATGATGTAGCGCCAGGTTTGGGCTCTATCTCTGTCACCCAGGTTTTGGCATCTAGCGGTTTGCTGAAATCATCCGCATAAATGAGTTTGCCCGGTGTTTGAGCAAATGCGGTTTGGCATAAGAGTAGGAGTATGAGGAGTTTTTTCATATTATAATACAAAAATTGGTCATGCCGAACTTGTTTCGGCACCCCACATGCTAAGCCACATTAGATGTCGACTTACTGTTCTTATGGGGTGCCGAAACAAGTTCGGCATGACGTGAAGGGACGTTTATCCTACTTCCCGTCCCAGGCAAAATTATGCTCAGGTATCTGGTCGCCGGCCATTTGCAGCAGCTCTATGGCGTTTAAACACCATTGCGATGTGCTGTTGGTAGATACATTCCTGATCTCCTGAAGCGGTTTTACCACCATCGGGCCTTTCAATATTTGCGTGTCAAAGCGCGCACCACCACCAAAGCGACCGGGTTGTTTAGGCAGGAAATAATCCCAGGCGCGTTGGGCAAATTTGGTGTCTTTGGTCATTACGTAAGCATAACCAGGCTGTCGGGCGTAATCGCCGTTCGGGTCACCAAGAGGTTCTTTTACCTCTTTGCCGAAGGCGGCCTGCACATCTTCCAACGGTGCGCCGTAGAGCGAGCAGTATTGCAGGTAAAGGCGGTTCCAATCTTTATTGTTTAGTATCGGCGTCAGTTCATAAGCCATTTCCATGCCGCCCATCAGCGTGGCCAGGTGCAGGCTGCCAATATCACCCTGATCTAACTGGTAGAAATGACCGGTTGCAGGGTCATAACCCATACCGGCATCTTTGCCCTTGCCAGAGTAAAACCCATGCGGCATTTTGGCAAAATCATTCAGGCCGACCAGAATCTTGTTCTTCCATTTCACATCGCCGGTGCGTTCCCACTCGGTCATGTAGTTGCCTACCAGGCCCACCCAATCCGGACCGAAGCGGGCGTGGGTTGGGTATTTGCTTTTCGGCAAAATCTCGCGCAGCGGATCAACATGTGCCAGGCCGCTATCGGCGTGCATGGCGGCATCGTGCATAATATCGCCGGTACGCTCGTCTGTAGTCAGATAATAGAAGCAGCGGCGCAGGATGGCCTGGCTTTCGCGCACTTCTTTAGAACCATCGCCCCAATGGTTTACGTTATGGCGCGAGCCCAGCCCCATCATCGGCCCAAGGTGGTAGCAGTCAACCTCGCTGGTGTGGCGCGTCATGGCCTCGGCCATTTTAAAAATATCAGCTCTGCCACTCCGCAAGTAGCTGTACCAGAGCCATAAGTCGGTTGATAGCTCGGTGTTATCCCATGCAAAACCGCCGATGTCATACTTCCAGGTGTGGCGCGAGGCATCATAGCTGTGCATCACGTCGCCATAGTTCCAGAAGCCGTACCACTCGCGTTTATCAATCTCCTGCTGATAAAAGGCGAGGGCTTTGTCCAGCTGATCTTCAATCCAGGCTTTGCCTTTGGTTGACCGGTCCGGTAAACTCCACAAGCCCAACGCACCCACCTGATGCAGGTATTGCGGTGTGGTGACCAGCAGTTGGGTGTTATTGGTTGCGGCTGCATCATTAGCCAGTTGCTGGTTGGTAGGCATGGCAGCGTACGGACAGATCATCACCTCGCTGGTGCGACCAACACCGTACGGGGTACTAAAGCCGGGCTGCACATCCTCATAAGTCACATTCAGATCGTGAGCAGTAGTATCATAGTGACGCAGGTCCATCGCGTCAGCATACGGCGACCACATCCACACGCTCATTTTAGCTTGCTTGGTGCGGGTTCCGTTAATCTCTAACGCGGCAGGGTATGACTGCCAGAAGTTTTTCAGACAC
The DNA here is from genome assembly GCF_041080815.1 of Mucilaginibacter yixingensis. Classification (NCBI taxonomy): domain Bacteria; kingdom Pseudomonadati; phylum Bacteroidota; class Sphingobacteriia; order Sphingobacteriales; family Sphingobacteriaceae; genus Mucilaginibacter; species Mucilaginibacter yixingensis. Next base: position 675,083 of record NZ_CP160205.1, read on the forward strand.
AGCGCCAAACCGCCGCTGGCATCGCCGGCAAAGGCCAAACCGGTGGCGCGTTTGCCGCCAATTACATCCAGCCAGCTGCTGGCGCCGTTGGTGCGTTTTTGTATGTTGAAGCCATCGGCACTGTTTTGGGTAAGTTTGTAATCGTTCCAACTGGCCATATTGTCAAACAGGCCTTTCTGGGTTGGTACCGATGCCACGTTAGGCAAGCGTTTGCCCTGCGCCTGATCAAACAGGTAAGGGCTTGGCCTGCGCCCGTTAAGCGGTTGCACCGGCTCGGCCCAAACACCATCATCCTCGCCAGAGAAACGCACGTGGCGGTTCTGCAACTCCTCGCGGAAAGGCACATTAAACGTTAGCCCCATGCCTTTTATATAGTCCTTAAACTGATCGCCATCATAAACGATGGTATGGATCAGCCTGATGTTAGACACTCCCGCATAAAAATAAAACCGCAGGATGAACGGGATAAGGCTGCGGCTTCCATTTGCTGCTTTAAACTTCCCCTCAACCTTTACCACCGCACGCAGCGGTCCGCTTTGCTCTACTTTTACAGATGATACCTCGCCCAGGTATTTTTGCCTTACGGGCGATGATTCTACATCGGCAGCGGCATCTGCTTTATCCTGCAAAATGCAGGTGAGCTGCCCATCTGTAGCGATGGACTTGCCGTTGATGACGAGCGATGGCATTACCGTATTGCCGGTTTTGGCAAGCACGCATTGCATAGCGCCGGTATTAATACGCACGCCCTGTGCATCGTCGGTAATTTGCAGCGTAGCGTTGGCGGCTGTTTTATCTTTTGTGCCGATCATTTTAATCGACAGATCATGCGCCCCCGAATCGGCTACAGCCGCGAAGCCTGTCCACTTGATAGAGCCGTCCGGCCAGTAGGCCAGGGGCCAGCTTTGTACGGCTTGCGTGCTACCATCGGCTTTAGCCAGCGCAAACTGTGCCGACTTTTTTACCTGTCCCTGCGGCCAGGGGATGCCCCAGCTAACACCAGTGGTTTTGGTGGGCGTACCGTTTAACCATTTCAGCGGGATGTTGATCTGCTGTGCGCTGCTGCCCAGCGTGGCCAGGCAAGCTACCGTGCCCAGGCTTAATTTTAGTGACCGGAAAATGTTCATCGCTCAAATAATCGGGTTTATGATTTGATTTGGTACCCACCACGTCATTGCGAGGTACGAAGCAATCTCTGTACAGGACATTCGGGTATGCAATTCTGCTTTGCATTTGCAGAGATTGCTTCGTACCTCGCAATGACGTAGTGACTAATTTATTATAGATCTAGATGTTATCTTTCTTACTTCCCACTCTCAAAGCAACCCAGATCCGGTGCCTTGCCACTAAATGGAAAGCCGATATCCTGACCTTTATCTACAAACTGGCTGTTAGGTTTCAGGTGCATAAAGGTAATATCGGGCAGGCTGCCGTCGGCCTTGCGGGGGGCGGTCAGCTGGGTTTCGTCAACGCTGATAAAATCACCGTTGCTGGCGGTCAGGTTCAGGTCGAAGTAGTTGTTGGCCGTATCGTTTTTACCATCGCTAATGTTCATGGTTTCTTTATTGCCTTTATAGCCCAGGTTGTTGCGCATTTTATGGTCATAGCCCGGTACATCGGCATTTACATCGTCGTGTAAACGGTTCAGCATATTAAAGTTAACGTTGTTACGGTAGGCCGTGTTGTTGTACCAAAAACTTCCGGTGACGTGGTGGTTTGAATAAAACCCGTTTGATTTATTGTGTACTGCCAGGCAAAATTGTACGGTGTTTTGCGGTACAGGGTTAGGTATTTCACTACCTGGTCTGCGCGCATAGCCACCTGCTTTAAAGCCGTTGCCATCGCCCTCGCTTTTAAAATCTTTGTCATAGCCATTGTAGAATGCCCAGCAATGGTCAAACATGGTAGCCTCGTGTGCATTAATGCAATCATAGCCGTCATCACTGTTAAACCATGACCGGCATCCGCGGAAAATATTGTTCTTGCCGCCCGCCGCCGGGTGACAGCCAAAACCATCGGTATTGCCACCGCGACCGTTCTCAGAGAAATAATCCCAGTTACGATAAGCATCGCAATTCAGAATGAGGTTGTTGCCGCCGGCAATGAGGTAAAAGCCAATGGCCATACCATCGTGCATGCTCAGCTGCTCATAGATATTGTGGTTGCCGCGGTTTTCAAAACACTCAGACTGGGTATGGCCTTTAATAGTTACCTGCACGGCCGTTACCTCAAAACCTTTCAGGTGGATGTAATTGCCGGTCACGTAAAAAGCTGCTACACGCAGGTTAGCCGGTTTAACAGCCGAGTATTCAAACACAGGTTTCTCGCCCGGGTAAGCAAAGTAATTGATGTATTTGCTGGCTTCGCCGCTTTTATCAAGGTAGGTTACGCAAGCATAATTGCGCTCATTACGAGCAATCTGGGCTTCGGTCATGTGATAGGTGCCGCCGCGTAGAAACACGGTATCGCCGGGCGATACGGCGCTTTGAGCTTTTTGCACCGTAGCAAATGGTTTGGTTTTTGAGCCGTTATTACTGTCGCTGCCGTCAGGGGCGACATAAAAATTTGAGGCCAGTACAGGCTTGGCAGCACACAGCAGGGCCAGAAGTAAAAGTTTTTTCATGAATGGTTTTTAATTGGTATGCCTCAACTCATCACCTCTCGATCGCCCCTAAATCCTTTCCAAAGGAGAGGACTTTGATTAGCATGTTATTAAATGAGAGTGAATGAGGGCCGAGGTTAAATAAATGTCCAGTATTCAAGGTGAAAAGCTATCCTGTTGTATCCTGATGATTGGTAACAATTGTGTGATGGATGACCAAGTAGAATAGAGATGGTCTTAGAAGATAGCCCACATGCAACCCCTCTCCCTCGGAGAGGGGATCGGGGAGAGGTAAATTCTTGATCCACATCAACACCAAACCTTGCCACAATAGGTAACTTTGATCTATACAAAGAGGAGACACTATGAAAAAGAGTATAGAAGTAATTACCCCAAGACCAGCCCGTCCGGGCATGGTGGGCGATGGCTTCAGGGTTTTTAATATGATACCAGGCGCAGGCATTTCGCAGCAGCGCATCAGTCCGTTTTTGATGATGGATTTTGCGGCCGAGTTTGATTTCCCGCCGTCAGAAACGGTGCGCGGTGTTGACGTGCATCCGCATAAAGGTTTTGAAACGGTGACTATTGCCTACAAAGGCAGCGTGGCGCATCATGATAGTGCGGGCAACAGCGGCATCATTAATCCAGGTGATGTACAGTGGATGACGGCAGGTGCCGGTATCTTGCACAAAGAATATCACGAGCAGGAGTTCTCACGTCGTGGTGGACCATTTGAGATGGTACAGCTGTGGGTTAATCTGCCAAAAAAAGATAAATCGGTAGCACCGCATTATCAGCCTATTACCGCTGGGCAAATGGGTAAAGTTACCTTGCCAGATAATGCGGGCCAGGTAAATGTAATTGCCGGCAAGTTTGAAGATACACACGGAGCGGCAGCTACCTATACCGAGGTAAACCTGTTTGATATTAAATTGAACAAAGACGGGCACACCGCCTTTAAAGTTCCGGCCGCGCATAACAGTGCACTGTTAGTAGTGAAAGGTGATGTACAGGTAAACGGCGAGCACGCAGCCGAGCACAGTTTTGTGTTATTTAATAATGATGGTGATGATATTGAGCTCACCGCCTTTGCCGACAGTGTATTGTTATTGCTAAGCGGCGAGCCAATTAATGAGCCGATTGCAAGCTATGGTCCGTTTGTAATGAATACCGAGGCCGAGATTTATGAGGCTATCCAAGAGTTTCAAGCAGGTAAATACGGTATATTAGAATAAACTTTTACCGAATGAAAGAACAGTATCAAGAGATGCCCCTGGTGCGCAACGAAGAAGAACGCCAGTTTGAACTGCACGTAGGCGATGGCCTGGCACGCATAGTTTATGCCGAAGGGAAGGATCGTATTGCCCTGCTGCACACCGAGGTAACGCCAGATCTGGAGGGCCAGGGCGCGGCAACGGCTATTATAGAAAAGACGTTGGTTTATATAGAAGAGCATCATTTAAAACTGTTGCCGCTTTGTCCGCTGGTTGGTGCGTATCTGGAAAGGCACCCGGAGTGGAAAAGGATTTTGGTGGATTGACCTCTCCCCAACCCCTCTCCGAAGGAGAGGGGCTTTTACATGCCGACCGGCTTTTAAAGTCCTCTCCTTCGGAGAGGATTTAGGAGAGGTAAAACTTTACCAAAGCATCATACAGGCTTCACACCTGCAAGGAATAGCCGGGTTAATTTTGGTGTAACAAAAAAATGCACCCCATGATGCTGAATAATGAGACTTTACTGGATGAGCAAGGCTCTTTCGGTACCGCTGTACTGGCAGAAGACGTATTTGATTACGCTTATGCACCAGACGAGGACGATACTGACGAAGATGATGATTACGCAGACCTGGATGACGAAACCGACGAAGACGATGATTTTGAAGATGAAGACGGTGACGACCTGGGCGAAGCAGATAGCGATGATACCGATCTTTTAAGCGATTCGTTGTCTGACGAGGACGAGGAAGACGAAGAATAATAGAAAAGCCCTGATCTGCAGATCAGGGCTTTTCTATTGGTTATGCACCAGCCTGCGGTATGAGGCTGTATTTATTTTTTGAGCCCTCTTTTTCGGCTTTCAGCTCATTGCTTTTTACCATCTCGCGCAGTTTGGTTTCAACCTGATGGCCAATCTTGGCGGCATCTTCAGCGGGTTGTGTTGCGGCTACTGCCTCTGCTATGGCCTGACGGTAGGCGGGACCTGCCTCCAGTGCTTTTTTAATCAAAATATCTAATGATATGGCCGGGGTATCTTCAGAGATGGTGCCCTCTGCTTTGGCTTGTTTAGCCTTCTTTGCTTTGGCTTTAGCCTGTACCTGTTGCACGCGCTCAGCTCTGTACTCCGCCTTTTTAATGTCTTTTTTATCTTTCTTCTTCAGACCAACAGCTTTCAGGTCATGGTTCTCTTTCAATGCACTCAACAAGGCTTGAGTTTTATTTACTTTCTTCTGCAGGTTAAGGATTTTGTTTACCAGGAAGTTGGTTACCGCCTGTTCGCTGATTTTTGTCATGTAAGGTAAATGTTAATTTATGGTGATGTAAAGGTAAGTAAATTGTTAACCATCTGTATGTTATCAATTTATCATACCTAAAATACGATTTAATATTAAATTAACATTGGAGTAGCGTTTTTATTACCAGATCCACTTTGTGGCTTTAATAAACACAACATTTGCTACCGGTAACAGATCACATGGTTAACCTTGCCAAATACTGCCCGTATTCGTCCTCCACTAAAACCTCCATTTGGTAACCGCATTCTGCGGCAGTGCGGTGCATGATTTCTTCATCAGCATAAAGCCAGTTGAACCAGTCGGTCTTTTGACCTTTGTATTGATATTGGTAGCTGATCTCGCCATAGTATCTGTCCTCCGGGAATGGGATCTCGTCATACAAATAAGCAATGTCTGATGAATCGCAGATAATCTGTCCGCCCGGTTTCAGCAACAGTTTAAAATGGTTGAGTAACAGCTTTAGCCCGTCAACAGTCCCGGCCAGACCGATGCCGTTCATCAGTAAAAGAATGGTGTCAAACTGTTCATGCTGATAGCGATAGATATCTGCAGGTAGGGTTTTAATAACACCGCGCGCGCTCATTACCTGTACAGCCAAAGGCGAGATATCCATGGCGGTTACATCAAAATTGCGCTCCTGCAATAGCAGGGCATGGCATCCGGCGGCGGCGCCTACGTCCAGTATTTTGCCGCGGCACTCATTCAGGGCCAGCCATTCCAGATCGGGCATATCATCCTCGGTGCGGAAGTAGGTAGCCACCGGCATTTCCTCTTTCGGGCCGTAGTGGTTGTGGATCCAGAGTTTATGTTTCCCCAGTTTGTGGTGATAATCGTAAATGGCTTGTCCCAGCACGTCGTTCATGGCGGCAAAGGTACGGAATGTTTTGAGGGATGGTTGATATGGGGCGCAACCCATAGAACCACATATTTGTGGCTCATTTACCAAATCGTATCTTCACACCAATGTTTTCAGCCCATTATCTCATTTACCTTCTCCTCGCCGCCGGCGTTTACCTGAGCATCCGCGCACACAAGTTGACGGTTGCAGGCGCGCTTACCGGAGGTGTGGTAGGTCTATTGGTTTTTGAGGGCGGTGGTTATGCAGGACTGGCTATGTTAGCGCTATTTTTTATCGCCGGGTCGGCAGCTACCAAGTTGGGCGTTCACAATAAAGAAACCATAGGCGCGGCCGAGGAGCGCGATGGTAGCCGCACCGCCGGGCAGGTATTGGCCAACGGCGGCGTGGCTGCGTTGCTGGGGCTGGCTTGTTTGTTAATACCCAATTATGCTCCGTTATTTATGCTGATGATGGCCGGCAGCCTGGCTTCGGCTTTAGCAGATACCCTGTCGTCAGAATTAGGAATGCTATACGGCCGCCGCACCTTTAATGTGTTAACGCTAAAACCCGATCAGCGCGGGCAGAACGGGGTGATTAGCCTGGAAGGTACATTAATTGGTATTGCCGGGGCTGCGCTGATTGCCGCGGTTTATAGTTTGGCTTATGGCTGGAATATCAATTTCATTTGGATTATTATTGCTGGTTTTGCCGGTAACCTGATGGACTCCGTTTTGGGCGCCCTGTTAGAACGAAAGGGGCTTATTGGCAACAACCTGGTTAACTTTTTGAATACCCTTGCAGCAGCGCTGATCTGCTGGCTGTTGCATTAATTTTAGTATTGGCTCAAACGCATGTTGTATCTTTAGGCCGTGGCCAAGCAATCTTCAACCGTCCCTAAAAAAGCATCGCCCGCGGCAAAAAAGCCTGCGGCAACTGCGCGCAAAAAACCGGCTGCACGTAAATCAACCAAAAAAAAGAAGGGTTTTGATTACCCATGGCGCACTACGCTGGTTATTGTGTTGCTGGTATTGTTTTCGCCGCTTTATTATGGCTATGTCCTTAACTTTTTTACCGGTGCCGTGCGCTGGGTGAAAGATATTGGTGAGAACCCGCATTACCGCACCTACCACAGTTTCCAGATCCGTATCCCGGCCCGATATAAAATTCACGGTATTGATGTGTCTTACGCGCAGGGGCATATAGACTGGCAACGCGTAAAGCAGATGGAAGAAGACAGCGTACACATCAGCTTTGCATTTATAAAGGCTACAGAGGGCATGCTCATTGTCGACTCATACTTTAAGCGCAACTGGCGCGAGGCCGCCAAGAACGGCATTGTCTGCGGCGCTTACCATTTCTTTCGTCCGCAGAAGAATGGGCAATGGCAGGCACGTTTCTTTATGCAGAATGTAACGTTTGAAAAAGGCGATCTACCGCCTGTGGTAGATGTAGAAACGCTGGATGGCGTTAGCCCTGCCAACATGCGCAAAGAGCTGCAGCAATTTTTAACCACGGTTGAGCGTAAAACCGGCGTACGCCCTATCATCTACACAGGCATCAGTTATTATCAGGATTACCTGGCTGGTCATTTTGAAGATTACCCCCTGTGGATTGCCCACTACAATCAACCCGAATTACAGATAGACAAGAGCGTAAAATGGCATTTCTGGCAGCACTCAGAAACTGCCCGGGTAAACGGCATTAACCATACGGTTGATTTTGATGCCTTTAATGGCGATAGCCTGGCCTTTACCCGGATGCTGATCCGTTGAGGTAGTCTGCAGCAAATAGTCCTTATCTTCATATTTTATGTCATCCCGAACGAAGAGAGGGATCTTTTCGGGGCGGTATGACATAGAGGGTTGCGTTCCTCCCTAACAAAAATGATACACGTATTCAGGAATGTGCAGGATGCCGATCATTAGAATATTTCGTCATTTTATTTTCGGTATCTTCATAGATAGCAAACCATTTATAAACCGGCCGCGCCCAACGCTGCCTGATAGCCTGATATATGAAACTAAAACTGATTGCAGCTTTTGCTTTTGTTACCTCATTAATACCATACGTATATGCGCAGCAACAGCAACAACCCTATGCGATTAATCAGGGTTACCAAGACCCCAAGCACCGCAGTTTTAAGATATTTCAGTTTCCGCCAGACCAGATTCCGCGCATTGATGGTAATACCGACGATTGGAAAATGGTGCCCGACAGTTTTGCCGTAGGCATGGATCAGTTGACCGATGATAACAAGTTTCACGACAAGCCCGACCTGAAAGATATGGACGTGAAGGTGAAAGTTGGCTGGGTAAAAGGCGAGAACAAACTCTATTTTTTATACGAGGCGTATGACAACTATTGGGACTTTTCACTGCCCGATCTGCACAACGATATTTTTGAGGTAGTAGTAGATGCCGATCGCTCAGGCGGTACGTTTATCGATGAGCTGCACCCCAATAAAGATGTCTCTAAGTGGGATGCCTATTTTTCTTACCATGGCGTGCACGCACAAAACTACCACATTTTCACCCCGGCTGTAAATAAAGATTGGTGTATGGTTTGGGGCAGCCAGCCGTGGATCAAGAAACTGCCTTATGCCAACGCGGCCTACAAATACAACTTTAAACCGGGCGAGAGTGGCAAGCTGGTGCTGGAATTTTTCATCACCCCGTTTGACTACGCAGGCAGCGAGGGACCTGTCCGCGCGGTGGAATCAAACCTGTATGAGAACAAGATCATCAGCCTTTGCTGGGCCGTATTGGATTATGACGATGTGAACGATAAAAGCAAACAAAGCTTCTGGAACCTGTCCAGTCAGCACAAAATGTATGGCAATGCCGATTTTATGCTGCCCTTTAAACTGATGCCGCTGGACGATAGGTTCAAAAAACCGATTGAAGCCGCATGGTCATTCAAGGTGGTGGATATGAACCGCAGGGTAGTGGCCTTTATTGATGAATCTCAAGGCAAGGTTAATACCTGGCACTGGGATTTTGGCGACGGCACCACCTCAACCGAGCAATACCCTTACCATCAATATAAAGATGCCGGCAAATATGTGGTAATACTTGATATAGAGGGCCCGGCCGGTAAATCGCGCTTGTCAAAAGTGTGGGATGTGGCGGTGAAGTAGTGGGTTGTGAATGGTGAGTGGGATAGTGATCAATGAACAGTGAAAGGGAATAATGATAAATAGAAAAAGAGGGGATGTCATGTTGAGGAATAGAATCCCGGCGGCGGGACTATGAAAGTGAAGTGACAAATGAGAGGGCTGTCAGTCTGAGCATGTCGAAGACTCGCGCGGAGAGGCCCACCCACTATGCTTCGACGGAACACAGGATGACATCCCGCCAAATGTGGGTTAACCAAAACAACCGATCATATAATTTCTATGAGAAAATTTTACAAATCAATTTTACCCTTGGCCTGCCTCTCGGCCACGCTATTAGTTGGCTGCGATCAAGGCGGTAGCAATCAGCCTGACAGCGCTTCATCTGATGAGCGCAGCGTCCCCCACCTGGAAAAACGCGGACAAGCTACCCAACTGATAGTTGATGGCAAGCCTTTCCTGGTACTGGGCGGCGAGTTGCATAACAGTAGTGCTACCAACGCTGCTTACCTGCGCCCCTTGTTGCCCCGGTTAGATACCATGCACCTCAACACGGTGCTGGCCGCCGTAACCTGGGAGCTGACGGAGCCGGAGAAAGGGAAGTATGATTTCTCGCTGGTTGATAGCATTCTTACCCAGGCTCGTGCTAACCACCTGCACGTGGCCTTGCTGTGGTTTGGTACCTGGAAGAACGGCTTATCGCACTACGTACCCGCCTGGATGAAGACCGATTATAAAACCTATCCCCGTATGCATATTAAAGGCGGTTATCCGGTAGAATCCATTTCGCCGCTTTGCGCGGAGGCGCTGAAAGCTGATGCCGGTGCCTTTGCTGCGCTGATGGACCATGTTAAAACCATTGACGCCCAACATACCGTGGTGATGATGCAAGTAGAAAATGAAGTGGGCCTGCTGGGCGATAGCCGTGATCGTGGTCCCGAGGCTGAAAAAGCCTGGGCTGCGGCGGTACCTGCTGAACTGATCAGCTATCTGCAAAAAAATAAGGGCAAGCTACTGCCCGAGACAGATAAACTCTGGGCTGCCAATGGCTACCAAACACAGGGCACCTGGGCACAGGTTTTTGGCAACACACCACAAGCCGAAGAAGCTTTTATGGCCTGGAATTACTCGCACTATGTAAACTCGGTGGCAGCCGCAGGCAAAGCCAAATACGCGCTGCCTATGTTTGTGAACACCTGGATCGTGCAGCCGGATGATAAAGGTCCTGGCGATTACCCTGCCGGTGGACCGCAGGCCCATGTGCATGATTTCTGGCGGGCGGGGGGCTCGGCCATTGATCTGCTGACGCCTGATGTTTACCTGGATAAGTTTGATGAGATAGCGCAATTGTACAGTCGTAACGGCAATAGCTTGTTTGTGCCCGAGTCTAAGGCGGATGAAAAGGGGGCGGCCAACGCTTTCTTCCTGATCGGCGCTTATAAGGCCATCGGTTTTTCGCCCTTCGGGATTGACGACCGGATAAAAGACGCGGTAAAAGATCCCGTTCCACAGGCATTTGATGTGTTGCAGCAGTTATCGCCCGAGATTTTGGAGGCACAGTCCACCGGTAAAATTGCAGGCATCTGGCTCAATACCGAAAAACCTACCCAAAGCGTCACATTGGGTAACTACCGTTTTGATGTAGCTATCCGCACCAACAGAGACGGCTCTGAAAAACATGATGCAGGTTATGGACTGATCATTCAGAAGGGCCCGGACGAATTCATTATCGCCGGTAAATATTTGCAGATAAACTTCGTTCCACAAACCGCCGGACCGCAGTATGTGGGCTATTCGCTGTTGGACGAAGGTAAGTACGTTAACGGTCAATGGACCCCCGGCCGCCGACTGAATGGCGACGATATTATGCTTGATTACCACATTGCCCAACAAGCTGCCATTAAAAAAACAGGCAGCGTAGTGCGCACACTGGGCGATAAGCCGAGCATCATGCGGGTGAAGTTGTACCGGTTTGAGTAAAAGAAGATAATACACATTGTCATTGCGAGGAACGGAATGGGGGGAGTTAAGGGGTGACGAAGCAATCTCGTCGCTTTACCAGATCGCCGACGAGATTGCTTCGTCGTTCCTCCTCGCAATGACATCACTTATAAATTGTATAAAACCAAGAACCCCAACATGTGAGAAAACCATACAAAATATTACTCCCCATGCTTTGTTGTGCGGGCAGCCTTTGGGCGCAGCCCAAGCCGCAGCAATGGCAAATGGTAACGCAGCCCTCCTATCACGAGATGTTGAAGGGCTTTGCCACGCCGCCTAATCAATATGCCCAAACCTTAACCTGGGGTTTGGAGGGACCAATCGGTCGCGATAATATCAGTCGAGATCTGGATGAGATGTATAAGCAGGGTATCCGTGCAGTGAGTATAGAGGGAGGCTACGGCATGCCCGAACCATATCTCTCGCCCGGGTATTTTGAGAATGTGAAGATCATCGTCGAGGAACTGAAGAAGCGCAACATGCACCTGTGGATTATTGATGAGGGCAAGTATCCCAGCGGCTTTGCCGGGGGATTGATCTCGCAGAAAAGTCCGGAACTGCGGATGCAGGGTATTGTGGTATCCAAACGGCTTCGTACCGAAGATAACCAGCCGCTCAGTATTGATCTGCCTAAACAAACATTGAGTGCTGTGGCCGTCAATACGTCGACCCAGGAAAATAAGGTGCTGGATATCAGTTCAGGTAAACTCAACTGGCCGGCCACGCCCGGCACCTGGCAAATTACGGTGGTAGATCATCGCTTTAAGACCTCTGTTACTCGCGCAGCCAACAACCCTACGCATGGCAAGGATACGGTGAACTCGCTGATTGATTACCTTGATCCGGCAGCCACCCGCAAGTTTATGGAGTACACGCATGAGCAGTATAAAAAATACATCGGTGCTGAGTTTGGCAAAACGGTTTTAGGTTTCCGTGGTGATGAGCCAGAGTATGGTTTTACCCCATGGACGCCCGAGCTGCTCAAAATTTTCAAAGAGAAAAAGCAATACGACATTACACCTTACCTAGCCTCGTTCTTCATTCAGCAGCCTACCGAAGAGCAGAAAATGGCCAAAGCCGATTTCTTCGACGTATGGTCTGACCTCTTTCGCGATAACTTCTTTAAAGTGCAGGCCGATTGGTGCCGTGCCAACGGACTGGAATACATGGTGCATATTGACCGTGAGGATATGCTGATGCAGCTGGTGCGCAGCGAGGGCGATTATTTTAAAGATATGCGCTACGTGCAGGTGCCGGGTGTTGATGCCATTTGGCACCAGATCTGGTATGATAACGTAGCCGATTTTCCGAAACTGGCTTCGTCAGCAGCACACATGTATGGCAGGCCCCGGGCGCTGAGCGAAAGTTTTGCCGCCTATCGCCCGGCCCCAACCGTGGCCGATGCCCGCTGGGTGGTGAATGAGGAAATGGTGCGCGGCATTAACCTTTTTGAGTATATGTTCTGGTCGTCATCTGCCAATCGCAAAGAGGGGGCGCCAGCGTCGCAACGGGGGTACCTGCATGATACGGCTTTTGTTAAGCTCTCGGCCTATTCAAATCGCGCGTCATGGTTGTTGGCCAACGGTATCCCGGCGGCTCGCGTTGGTTTATATTGCCCTACAGAGGCCATGTGGACGGGCAACAAAATGGCCGATAGTACCCTGCGTGTCATTGGCAAGCAACTGTTGGAGCATCAGGTAGACTTTGATTATGTAGACAACCAGGGGCTGGCCTCGGATTTTCGTCTGCAAAAAGGCAGCTTTACTAACCTGAGCGGACAAAAGTACACGGCTATTATCGTTCCATCAGCCAATGTGCTGAGTGCCGACATGATTGCCCGTCTCAAAACATTTGCCACCGGCGGCGGCAAGGTGATCTTTGCCGGTGAGGTGCCGGGAAAAATGACGTATCCAAATTTTCTGCACGCTACAGATCTGCCTAAACAACCCTGGGTTACGTATGCCGATTGGACCAACCTCACGTCCGATTTCTTTGCCCAGCTACCGCACGACGTAATACTTAATAAGACCGCACCCGGAGTAAAATACCTGCACCGCGAGTGGAAGAATGCCGATCTGTATTTCTTCTTTAATGAGGGCAAAGAGGCGCAGGATTTACAAGTTACTCTTAACGGCTCTGGCAGTGTGACTTTCTGGGACGCCGAAACCGGCACAACGCAAGCAGCAAATGGCGCCAACCAAAAAGGGAACCAAACTCAACTGCCTTTACAGTTAAAAGGTTATGAAACCAGGTTTGTTATTATTCAGCATTAATCATCGTATGAAAAAAATATTGATCATTTGTTTGGCCCCGGCCGTTGTTATAGCGGCTATGGCTTTTATAAAACCGGTTGCTAAACCCGCTAAACGTTACCTGGTTACGACTTATGGCGCAAAAGGTGATAGCGCCACATTGAACACGCAAGCTATCCAGAAAACTATCGACGAGTGCTCTGCCAAAGGTGGCGGCGTGGTGGTGATACCCAAGGGCATCTTCCGCAGCGGGGCTATCTTCCTAAAGAAAGATGTTGATCTTTATGTAGAGAAAGATGGCGTGCTCAAAGGTTCGGCAGATCAGCAGGATTATCCGCAGATTGCCACCCGCTGGGAAGGCGAGGAACGGCAGTGGACATCGGCCTTTGTAAATATCATTGATCAGGAAGGTACCCACATTAGCGGCGAGGGTACCATTGATGGCTCGGGCGATATATGGGAAAGCCGTAGTCCGCGCAGAATGGGCGGTGTAGCGGGAGGAAGCAACGGCAACGCAACTCCGGTCGTGAACAGGCCTGCCGGTCCGCGATTGGGCCGCCCGCGGCTGATATGTTTCCAGAACTGTAAGCACGTAGTGATTGAGAACCTGCACTTGCATAACCAGGCGGTATGGTGCCTGCATATTTTGTACAGTACCGATGTTACTGCGCGTAACCTTAACATTACCGCCAATCATAACATCCCCAGCTCTGACGGTATTGACGTGGATAGCAGCAACGGCACGCACATCACCAAGTGTTTTATTGACGTGAATGATGATTGCATCTCTATCAAATCAGGTAAGGATGATGACGGTCGCCGCGTGAACCGTCCATGCGAGAATGTGTTGATAGACGATTGTCACTTTGCTTACGGACACGGCGGCGTTGCCATGGGAAGTGAGGTGACCGGCGGTATCAAAAACGTAATGATTAACAACTGTGTGATGGATGGCAGCAACTGGGCGCCTATCCGCTTTAAATCACAACCGAGTCGTGGCGGGGTAGTAGAGAACATCACCTACCAGAACATCGAACTAAAGGATACCAAAAAAGCTTTCGAGTTTAACATGGCCTGGCGACTGGTAGGCACCGTGCGCGAGCAGGCTAAAGTGCCTACCATTGTGCGTAACATCCTTATCAAAAATGTATCAGGCACGGTAGCTGCTGTGGGAGATATGAGCGGTTTGGATAATAGCCCGATAGAAGGCGTGAAATTTGTGGATTGCCATATTAAAGCGCAAACTGGTTTAATATTGCATAACGTTACTAAACTGGATACTGCTGGTTTAAATATTAGTGTTGTGAGTGGACCGAAGGTGATAATGAAGTAGCCGGAACCTGGATTGAACGAATTTTTAGGATTTACAGGATGTTTATGGCTTGGGAGTTTATGACGGCTAGAGACCGCGAGGTAATGGTCGCTGGGCTGGAGCCTGCAGGTATTTGGAAGAGCTAAAATCCCCTCTTGAGAGGGGGCGCGTTGGAACGTGCGGCTGTAGGGGTGTGTCATTCGCACGTATAAAGGACACACCCCTCCACCCCTCTCAAGAGGGGAATCGCACAGTTCCAACGCGTTTTGCCAGCTTTCCAACACTTGTGGGCTGGAGCCGAGCGACTGCAAATGTATTATAAACAGGAAATGCGGCATTGCCGCATTCCGATTTTATTGAGGTTTGCAATCGCTCGCGTCTTCGCGAGTGATGACTATCCCGCGGCCTCTGGCCGCCGTGAGTTAACTAATCCGGGATAATAATTCAAGGAGCTACCACCGCCTGATTTACCAGCACCCGGTACTTGCCAATCAAATTCTCATCCCAATAATTTTCCATTTGCGAGAGAAAAATGCCGAACATGTCCTGTTTCGGGTCTGCCCAGAAACGGGTGTACAGGGCACCATCCCAGCCAAATTGGCCTTCGCTTTCCAGTTCTTCGTATCCGGTGTGCTGAGCAGTGCGCAGACCGAAGCCCAGTCCAAATTTATCGCCCATAATGCCATTGTGCTTAAATGAGGTGAAGATGAAAATATCGCCGATGGAGTTGCGGGTCATCAGTTCAACCGTCATCGGGCTCAGGATGCGCACGCCGTTTAGCTCACCTTTGTTAAGCAGCATTTGGGCAAAGTGCGAGTAGTCTGTGGCGGTAGATACCAGTCCCGCGCCACCCGCAAAATAGTGTTGTGGAGCAGGATAAGGGAAGTATTTACTTGTGGCTTTTTCCAGCAGACCATCATGAAAGCGATAGATGCTAGCCATCCGTGAGGCTTTATTTTCAGGGATGCTGAAATAGGTGTCATGCATTTGCAGCGGATTCAACACGGCCTCGTGGATATATTGATCAAGCGTTTTATGGGTCAATACTTCAATCAGGTAACCCAGCACGTCAACCGACATGCCGTAATGAAACTCCTCGCCTGGATGCGAGATGAGCGGCAATTTTGCCAGCTTCAGAATCTTATCTTTTAAAACGCCGTCGGTTGGCGTTAGCCCAACGGTCATGCCTGCCTGGGTATAATAGCGAGCCTGCAAAGGATCACCATAAGTGATGCCCGAGGTATGGTTGAGCAACTCGCGAATGGTGATCTCGCTTTTGGCCGGCACCAGCACGGTATCGCCTTTGGGTGAGAGAGTAATTACCTTCGGGTTTTTAAACTCAGGGATGTATTTGGATAAAGGATCATTCAGCAGAAAATAGCCGCGCTCATAAAGCGTCATGATGGCTACCGACGTGATGGCCTTGGTCATGGATGCAATGCGGAACATCGCGTCAGTTTGCATGGGGCTTTTGCTTTCGATATCTCTTTTACCGAATGATTTAAAGTAGGCAACCTTCCCATGGCGCACCACCAAAGCTACAGCGCCGGGGATGCGATTGGTGCGCACATAATCATTCATCACCGTGTCAATACGCGCCAGGCGAGCGGACGATAGGCCAACCATTTCTGGTTTGGTTGTTGGTAGGGATTGGGCGTTGGCTTGTGCGGTAGCGAAGAAAAGGAGTAGGGCAAATAGTTTTATTTTCATACTTAAATAAGAAATGTTGTCGTTGCGAGGAGGAACGACGAAGCACTCTCGTCGAAGGACAATCGGACATGCATTTCGGCCTGTATTCGACGAGATTGCTTCGTTCCTCGCAATGACAAGAGGTATAATTTTCTAACTAATCACCAACCTCAATTCTGATGCCTGTTCGGTTCCGGGTCTGGTATGGTGGCCGGCACCGGCTCGGTCTTCAGCACTACATCTTTCCCGATATTATTCAATGCCAGGTTGCTCACCCCGCGCTGAATAATAGTAGGCTGGCCTTTTACCGCTTGCGCTTTTACATTGTTAAGGCTGATGCCTTTTACATCTTCTAATATCATGGCCGGGCGGGTTTCCTGGCCCAGGTAGCTAACTTGTACGTTGTTCATCTCAATATTGGCCGCATGGCGGATGAAGAATCCGTAAGATGGCATCACGCCGAAACGCTGCGGCTCGGGGTAATCTTTAGTGTATTCTGCTACACGCTGCTGGATACGAACCACAGGCGAGTCAATCGGGCGGTAAAAAATACGGATGTTGTTCAGTTTTACATCCTCTACGTCATGACCGGGGATGCCCACAATCATTGATGAGAAATGCGAGTCGGCATTGAAAACTTGTACGTCGCTGATATTGATGCGGCGCAGAAGGCCCGGTTGTACCCCTTCCGGTCCGCGCAGGCGGGCACCCAGACGCAAGAAGAGTGGACTGTTAGTCAGATCGCGCATTACAATATTGCTGATGGTTACATCTTCCAGCGATCCACCGTCAACCGTTTCCAGCGCCAAACCACGGCAGTGCTGAAAAACACAGTTGGTAATGGTGATGCCCTTAAAGCCGCCGTTACCCTCGGTGCCAAACTTAAGGCGACCGGTTGGACCCTGGTGGTCGGGCACCATTTTGCCTTCGTTGGTTTGGTAAGTGCCGTTCAGGAAAGTGCCGCGGTCAAAGCCGGTTACCTGGCAGTTGGTAATAGTTACGTTTTCGGTAGCGCGGGCATAGCCCAGCGCGTATGATGCTTTGAGGCAGATGCCATCATCCCACGGCGAGTTTACGGTACAGTTGGCCACGCGCACGTTGCGGCAGGCATCAATATCCATCCCGTCTCGGTTTGTATCTTCCTTAATGTTTTCAATGGTCATGTTATCGCAACCGGTCAGCAGCATGCCCATGTGGCCGCCCAGCAGTATGGTAAAATCTTTCAGTGTTACGTTGCGACAAAGCTTCAATGCAATGGCCTTGTTGCCCTCGCCAATGTGTCGCGGTGTTTCGCGGGTAAGGCCTTTGCCATAGATCATGCCCGGGCCCATGATAGAAATATCTTCCAGGTTTTCGCCCCAAATCAAACTGTTGTGGAAATGGCTGTGGCCAAAATCCTGGTAACGCTTATCGCCCCACTCGTTTGGCTCCGGCTCATCATAGCCTTTTTTGCCATCCTCATAATCTGCAGCAATAATTACCGCACCCTGATCCAAATAAAGTGATACATGGCTTTTTAGCCTGATGGAGTAGGCCGCATAATTACCAGCCGGGAAATAAACCGTGCCGCCGCCGGCCTGTGCCGCTGCGTCAATGGCTTTATTAATCTGCACGTTATCGGGCGTTTTACCATCGGCGGTAACGCCAAAATCGCGTACGTTAAAAGTGGTTCCGGTGGGAGGGGCAGCTTTGGCAAATCCAAAAAACGCCAGGCACAAGGCCAAGCAAAAAAGCTTATTCTTCATGGTGTGGTTTATAAAACAAAGGTCGGGTTCAAGATAGGATTATTTTTAGCGTAAATGCCAAGCAGGCAGGCTAAAGCAGGATGGTGCTGCCATCGGGCTGTCGCAAAAACCGGGGATTTTGTCTAAAAATCCGGGTGCTTTATCTCATTCCTTAAAAGCATATATAGTTTAACGGTATCTTTATTTTTGATGGCACTGAAGAAGTTTTTTACCGGCAAATATTTACAGGTTGCGTTGCATGTGGTGTTTTGGGCGCTGTTTATCATTTCGCCCTATCTGTTTCGCAACCCTACTACATACAAAGGATTTAGTCCGTGGCAGTATCGCCTTTTGCTCAACAATGCACTGTTGGCAGCCTTCTTTTATTTTAACGCTTATGTGCTTTACTCGTTTGTATACAAACGTAAGGGAGTGGCGCTGTATGCATTGTCGTTAGTTATTGCCGTTGTTGGGGTGCTGTTTGTATCGCGCGGTATGGATAACTGGCTGTTTCCGCCGCCACCGCATCCGCCGCATGGCATGGAGGCGTTTAGTCATGGCCCCCGTTTTATGCATGATTCAACTTACCTGAAACTGGACAGTGCAGGCAGGAAAGCCTATCGCGATAGCTTGCACCAGGTAAGGCTGGCACGTGGCGACGGCCGCCGTTTCCGCCAGATGTTCCGCCCGGACCGTACCGGGTTTGACCGCGGCTGGTTTGGCTGGTATTTTACCAATTTGATCTTCTATATCGCCATTATCGGCATCAGTACCAGCTATCGCATCATCATTGATAACTCGCGTACCGAAGATGTACGTAAAGAGAAAGAAAACGAGAACCTGAAAACTGAACTGAGCTTCCTTCGTTCGCAGGTGAGCCCGCATTTTATCTTCAATACGCTGAATAGTATGGTATCGCTGGCACGCAAAAAATCAGACATGCTGGAGCCATCGCTTATTGAACTATCAAGGCTGATGCGCTATATGTTGTATGAAAATGATGACGAGAAAGTGCAGCTGAGCCGCGAGGTAGAATACCTGAAAAGCTACATTGCATTGCAAATGTTACGTTTTGGCGATGATGTAACAATTGTGTTTAATCCGCCTGCAGACTTAAATGCTTACTATATTGAGCCCATGTTGCTGGCCCCGTTTGTAGAGAACGCTTTTAAGCATGGGGTGGGCATGGTTATAGACCCGCAAATTAATATTGTTTTACAGGTTGATGCTGAGACCGGCTGGATGGATTTCCGGGTGATGAACACCGTTGCGCCGCCAATGCATAGCAAGGATAAAGACTCTGGCATTGGTTTAACCAACGTTAGGCGCCGGTTGGAGCTGTTGTATAAAGACGCTCATCAACTGGATATTATGGAAAACGATAAGATGTTTGTGATAGACTTAAAAATAAAATTAACAACCTGATGCGCTGTTTACTGGTAGATGATGAAAAGCTGGCGCTGGAGCTGATGGAAGATAACGTACTGAAAGTACCCTTCCTGAAAGTGGCCGGCAAATGCCGCAACGCTATTGAGGCAATGGAGTTTCTGCGCCGCGAGCCTGTTGATCTTATTTTTCTGGATATACAGATGCCGGGCATATCGGGCACGCAATTTCTGAGCAGTTTAACCAATGCGCCTATGGTTATTATGGTTACCGCTTATGAAAACTATGCGCTTGAAGGTTACAACCTGGATGTAATTGATTACCTGGTAAAACCCGTAGCCTTTGAGCGTTTCCTGAAGGCCGCCAACAAAGCTTATGAGTTATGGGGTTTGCGTCAGGACAGAGACCAGCAAGTTGCACCGCCTGAACCTGTGGCCGCTGCGCCCACAACGCCCGATTACCTTTTTGTTAATGCCGATTACTCTATTGTGCGCATTAACATACCAGAGGTAACACATGTGGAAGGTTTGAAGGATTATGTAAAAATCTATTTACGTAACGCAACTAAGCCAGTAATTACGCGTCTCAGTATGCGATATTTGGAGGAAAAATTACCGGCAGACAGTTTTGCCCGTGTACATAAGTCGTTTATCGTTGCGCTGGATAAGGTGACATCCTTCAAACGTAACCGGCTGCTGATAGGCGAAACGGAGATACCGGTAAGCGACAACTATAAGGATAAGATACATGCCTATATAGGCATACAAGATGATACCAATTAATACCCCCTTTATAAAACCGAAGAATAAGTTATGAATAGAACGATGCGAAAATGGACAAAAGCGGCCCTGGCAGCAATGCTGGTAGCAGGAGCAGGCTTTAACGTGCAGGCGCAAAACGTACAGGATGGCAGCGTATGGGCGCCAGCCGGAACAAAAGTTGATGGCAAGCTGACCGAGTGGGGTCAGGGCCTGGCAGCTAGTAACAAAACCACGCTGCTAAATTATACCCTGGCTAATGATGATAAAAACATCTACCTGGTAGTAAAATCTACAGACCAGATGAACAACCGTAAAATACTGGCCGGCGGTATTACTTTAAGTATCAATACCGAGGGTAAAAAGAAAGAAGAGGATGCTTATGCCCTTACCTTCCCGGTAATTAACCGCGAAAATATGCGTAACTCGTTCGGGCGCCGTGGTAATGGCGGTCCGGGTCAGGGAAGCAGCAGCACGCCAGACTCATCTGCTATTGCTAATATGCGTACTGCCTTAGATGAGGCTAAAGATATCAACATTCGTGGTTTTAAAGATATTCCAGATAGCGTGATCTCTATCTATAACGAATACAGCATAAAGGCAGCCGTTAGCTATGATGATAGCGGCAATTTTATTTACGAACTCTCAGTACCTCTTAAATTAATGGGCCTAAAAGTTGGCGATACCAAACAGCTGGCTTACAACCTGAAAGTTAACGGCGTGCAGTTTAACCGTAACCGTGAAAACCGCGACAACAACGGCGGTGGCCAGGGTGGTGGCCGCGGTGGCTTTGGCGGAGGAGGCAACGGTGGAGGAGGCAACGGCGGCGGCGGAAATGGCGGCGGCGGCTTCGGCGGCGGTGGAGGTGGCGGCGGTCGTGGCTTCGGCGGCGGCGGCGGCGGCCGAGGTTTCGGTGGCGGCGGCGGTGGTCGCGGTGGTTTTGGCGGCGGCGGTGCCACCATGGCCGATATGTTCAACCCGACAGACTTTTGGGGTAAATATACCCTGGCTAAAAAACAGTAATCAACACAATTAAATAATCAACCTAAATCAGGCCCTGCCTCGTGCGGGTAGGGCATGTTATTGCTTTTAAACTAACCTTATGAAGACACGCATACTCATAATATTGGCTGTTATTTTGTGCAGCGGCAAGCTGCTGGCACAAAATAATTTTCAGCGTTCGCAGCAACGCCAGCAAAGCCTGCCGCCGCCCGTGCCAACCCGCCAGGTGAGCGGTATTGTAAAAGATAAAAGTGACGCTACGTTACCAGGCGCAGTGGTTAAACTTGAGTCGCCAAAAGATACCATGTCTACCGCAACCAATGCCGATGGCGTGTTCATCTTCAAAAACGTAAAATCGGCGTCGTTTGTACTTTCTGTAAGTAGTTTGGGGTACAAATCTAAGGTGCAGAAAATGCTGAACAACGATGCCATACCACGCCTGACGCTTAATCCGGTGGTACTGGAATCTGCTACCACGCAACTAAAAGAAGTTGTGGTTAATGGTACGCCAAGTATCGTTTACAAAACAGATACGATTGAGTATCGTGCTACCGACTATAAAGTGCGCCCAAATGCAACCCTTGATGAATTGCTGAAGAAGATGGAAGGCTTTGAAGTGGGCAGTGATGGTTCGGTTACTCACCAGGGTCAGGCAATTACCAAAGTAAAGCTGAACGGTAAAGAATATGGTACCGGCGACGTAGCTCAGGCTGTACAAAACCTGCCTGCAGATATTATTGAGAAGGCCCAGGTGGTTGATGATTATGGCGATCAGGCTGCCCACACGGGTATTAAAAGCGGTGATCCGCAGAAGATTTTGAACGTAACAACCAAGGCCGACAGATCTGTTGGTACTACGGGACGGTTAACCGCGCAGGCAGGTGATCATGATCGTTATAACGGGCAGTTATTTGTGCAGCGAATTAATGCTAACCAGCAAATAGGCTTAATTGGCAACGTACAGAACCTGGTTACGGGTATTGCCTCAACAGGCACAGCCGGTGGCAATGGCGGCACCGGCGGCAGTCCGGGTACGGCCTTAAGAATTGCCCCCACTGTTACATATCGCGACCAATATGGCCCTAAAGTACAGATTAATAGCGGTGCTGGTTTTACCGTGAACAACCGTAATTCCGTCAGTCAATCTTATGGTAACCAGTCTACCAGCAAAAGCTTTGGTACATTCTCTAACAATGGGTCTAATAAAACCAACAGTAATGGCCGGCAGGCAAATGTGGAGCTGGATTATCAGATCGACAGCCTGAACTATTTGCAGGTGCAACCCAGCTATTCTTATTCAACAACAGAAACGTCTAGTAACAGCAGTCAGGATAACGTAACTCACACCTACGTGATTGATCCGAGTACTGGCCAGCCAACTTATGTAAACGGTGTGCCAGTAACAACCTTTGAACACAGGGTAACTACAGGTGTGCAAAGTACTAAAGCACCAAATACGGCAGCGGGCGCTTTAGCATTGTTTGTGCACCGGTTCCGTACGCATAATCGTGCTTTTTCATTCCAGGCCAGCTACAATTGGAGCAATACCCAATCTAACACCGACTATAATAACGATATCAGAAACTACGCTGACAGTACCCGCAACACCCTGGTAAAAGACTCCTTGGCGCATACCTTAAAGTATTCTACCAACATCACCAATACCACAAGGGTAAGCTCAACCTATAGTGAGCCGGTGAGTGAGTATGGCCGCCTGGTATTTAATGGCCAAATGACGCATAATGACCACAATGTTAACAGCTACACCCAGTTGGTAGGGCCCGATGGAGTAGCACATTTGGTAGATACGCTGGCGCAACGATACAATTACGCTACTACCGATACGCGTTTATATTTCAACTATCAGTACCAGGGTACCAAGGTTAACCTCTCTTTGGGTGTGTTATTTGAGCCTTACAAACTGAGTGGTAGTAAGCTGAATGCTTCAGCTGGACAGAACGTAACCATTACCCAAAATGTGTTTCAGGTATTGCCGGTATTCAGGTTCTCGTATTCATGGTCTCGCACTGAGCGTATTTCACTTAACTACACCAGCAATATCAACGAGCCGCAGTTTTATCAGTTACAGCCGTATACCGACAGAACTAATGCTAACAACATTATAGTGGGTAACCCTAATCTGAAACCATCGCTGGTTAACGGTCTTAATTTGCAGTACAATAATTATTTCCCTAACTCAAGGTTCAATATCTCAGTCAACGGTAACGGTAACTATACCACTAATGAAGTGACAACCAACGTGGTGCAGGTAACTCAGGTAATTACACCTGCGGTAGGTACGCCTGGCACACCCGGCTATAAACCCGCAGTTGGTAAAACTTATAACGTAACCAACTTTGTGAACCTTACCGGCGACGAAACTATTGGTGGTAGCTATAATATATCAAAACAACTGGCTGATAGAAAGTACAACCTGGCTTTAAACGGTAGCGTTAGCTATAACTATAATACCTACATGACCAATAATCAACTAGCACATACCACCGGCTGGTATTTTAACGAGCGTTTTGGTCCGCGTATCAATCCGAGCGATAATGTGGAGATTAACCCTTACGTAAGTACAGCCCTGGGCCGTAACTTCAATACAACCCTGGGTAATCCTTCCAGTACGCAAGTAACCAATTCATTAGCCATTGATGGTAGGTTTTATTTCTTTAAAACCTTTAACATTCACTACGATGCCCGCAAGCAATTCATCAACCTAACTCAGCAAAATGGCAACGGCATTGCTACACCATCTATTACTGCTAGTCCGTTGGTAATTGATGGCGGCTTCCAGAAGGAGTTTGGTCAGAAACGCCAGTTCACCGTTACTTTCGATGTGTTTGATATTCTGCACCAGAACAACTTTCTACAGCAAACCGCACAAAATGGCGGTGTAACCAATACCATTTCAAGTTCGCTGAGCCGATACTTCCTGATAGGTTTCCGTCTTAATCTGCAAAAATGGAGCGGCAGACCAATGCGCGGCGGCAAAGAAATGAAACGCCGTGGCGATGGTAGCTTTATCTATAATTGATGTTAATGTTTGTTATTGTTTACTACCGGGCCCTGCACAAAAAGCAGGCCCGGTTTTTTGTTGGCGCATGACGGAGATGCACAGTTAGCTGTTTGGTTATGCTATCTTTGCGGCCAGGCGTGAGGCGCAAGGTATTTTAAGGTTTGAAAGAACCCTCTATCACCACCTGCCGCCATCCGCACAACCCACATCTATGGAAAAATCCAATTCGCAAAATAACCTGCCGCCGGTAATTTTTGGTACCAGTGGTTTGGGTAACCTTTTTACGGCATTGCCGCAAGATGCCAAGTGTGCCATTGTTGAGCAATGTGTAGAACACTCCGCTTTGCCCGTGGTGTTTGACTCGGCTGGGAAATATGGTGCTGGCCTGGCGCTGGAAAGCCTCGGCAAATGTCTCAAGCAGCTGGGTGTTGCCCCAGAGGATGTACTCATCAGCAATAAATTGGGCTGGCTGCGTGTGCCGCTTACCACGCCCGAGCCAACTTTCGAGCCCGGTGTTTGGAAAGATCTGGAGTTTGATGCCGTGCAGAAGATCAGCTACGATGGCATCCTGGAGTGCTTTGAGCAAGGCAACGAATTGCTGGGCGATTACAAACCACAAATGGTATCGGTACATGATCCGGATGAGTACCTGGATGCCGCAGCATCTGAAGCCGAGCGCCAGCAACGTTATCAGGATGTGCTGGAAGCCTATCGCGCGCTGGCCGATCTGAAAGCACAAGGCAGGGTACAGGCCATTGGCGTGGGTGCTAAAAAATGGCCCATTATTCAGCAGATCAGCAAAGACGTAGCGCTGGACTGGGTGATGATTGCCAACAGCATGACCATTAAAAACCATCCTGATGATCTACTCGATTTTATGGAAGAGCTGGCCGCCAAAGGTGTTACTATCATCAACTCGGCGGTGTTCCATGCGGGTTTTTTAACCGGTGGTAATTTTTATGATTATAAAGAGATGGATCGCAATAATGCAGCCCATCAATCCGTATTTAACTGGCGCGATGAGTTCAATGCCATTTGCGATGCCTTCGGCGTTAAACCTGCCGAGGCCTGCGTGAAGTTTGGCCTCAATGCGCCGGGTGTAAAAGCCATAGCGCTCAACACCACCAACGCAAAACGCGTGAAAGATAACGTGGATATGGCGGGCGCCGCCATCCCGGCTGATTTTTGGCAGCAACTGTTTAACAAAGGATTAATTAGCGAAAGGGCTTTGGGCCTTATACTAAAGTAAGAACTGATACGAAATGAAAATATTAACCTGCACTACTCCCGGCACTTTTGAATATAACGAGGCCGCTAAACCTGAACTGAAAAAAGATCACGCTATTCTAAAAATAAAGCGCATTGGCATTTGCGGCACAGACCTGCACGCTTTTGAGGGCACGCAGCCTTTCTTTAGCTATCCGCGCATCCTGGGTCATGAGCTGGCTGCAGAACTGGTAGAAGCCGATGGCGCCGAGGGTTTTGAAAAAGGCGAACGGGTGACTTTTATCCCTTACTTTAACTGCGGTACTTGTATTGCCTGCCGCATGGGCAAACCCAACTGCTGCACCAAAATAAACGTGTGCGGTGTGCACGTAGATGGCGGCATGGTAGAATACCTGCAGGTACCATCGTACTCATTGATCCACGGCGAGGGTTTGTCTTTTGATGAACTGGCCTTGGTAGAACCATTAGCTATTGGCGCCCACGGCGTACGCAGAGCCGATGTGCAGCCTGGTGAGTTTGTACTGGTAGTAGGTGCCGGCCCAATTGGTTTAGGTATTATGGAGTTTGCCCGCATTGCCGGTGCGCAGGTAATTGCTATGGATATCAATGAGCAGCGTCTTGACTTCTGCAAAAACAAATTGAAAGTACACCATACCATCAACGGTGCTACGGAAGATGTGGTAGAGGCACTGAAGAAAATCACCAATGATGACTTCCCGACTGTAGTAATTGATGCTACCGGCAGTCAGCGTGCTATTAACAACGGTTTCCAATACCTGGCTCATGGCGGTCGCTACGTACTGGTGGGTCTGCAAAAAGGCGAGATCAGCGTCATGCATCCAGAGTTCCACAAACGCGAGGCTACCCTGATGAGCAGCCGCAACGCAACCCGCGCCGATTTTGAGCACGTAATTGCTTCGATGAAAAAAGGGTTGGTAGACCCAACCAACTACATCACCCACCGCGTAAACTTTGACGAGGTAAAAGCCGAATTTAAATCATGGCTCGATCCAAAGAACGGCGTGATTAAGGCGATGGTAGAGGTATAAGTCCCCCTAGCCCCCTGAAGGGGG
Source organism: Mucilaginibacter yixingensis (assembly GCF_041080815.1). NCBI lineage: Bacteria > Pseudomonadati > Bacteroidota > Sphingobacteriia > Sphingobacteriales > Sphingobacteriaceae > Mucilaginibacter > Mucilaginibacter yixingensis. Next base: position 701,593 of record NZ_CP160205.1, read on the forward strand.
AACTATTTCGGATATCGGATGTTCGATTTCGGAATTTTATGATTTTGAAGAGGCGCAATATTTTGCGCCTCTTTTTTTGCTACGTCATGCTGAACTTGTTTCAGCACCCCACATGCTAAGCTGGCACATAGGATGGTCAGGGATGTTAAAGTGCGCGCGATAATCTGTCCGTGGGGTCCCGAAACAAGTTCGGGATGACTAGAGGATAGTACGTTGTAAGTTGATGCGAAATAAAAATCCTATAAATCCTTCCAATTCCTAAAAATCCTGGTTCAGACAACAACCTTTACATTTCCGTGTTATTATCTTTCTATTAATGTGGTAAATATTCGTTACACATTTTAGATATTTGTTTATCAGCCAACCCCTGACTACACCTAAAGATGAAAAATACCTCTGACCAATTTAAGGTTCTTTCTATCGATATTGGCGGCTCTCATATCAAGGCCACTATCCTGAACAAACAAGGCAAACTGATGATGGACTATGACAAGGTGACTACGCCGCACCCGTCTACGCCCGAAAATCTGTTAATAGCCATTAAAGAATTAGTAAAAGGTTTTCCAGCATACACCAATATCTCTGTTGGCTTTCCAGGCTATGTAAAAGGAGGCGTGGTGAAAACCGCCCCTAACCTGGGTACCAAAGAGTGGTCTGGCTTTAAGCTCCAGGAAAAACTGGCAGATGTGCTGAAAGCCCCGACACGCGTAGTAAACGATGCCGATATGCAGGGCCTGGGTGTGGTTGATGGCAAAGGCCTGGAAATGGTGATTACCCTGGGCACCGGTTTTGGCACTGCTTTGTTGCAGGACGGCATGCTGTTGCCGCACTTTGAACTGGCGCACCTGCCAGTTACTAAAAAAGATACCTATGATACCTGGGTAGGCGAGGCCGCACTGGAAGACATAGGCGAAAAACGTTGGAACAAACGCATGGATAAGGTTTTTAAAATACTGAAAACTGTATTTAATTACGATACCTTATACATAGGCGGAGGCAATGCCAAAAAGCTGACCGGCAAGCTGGATAAAAACATGAAACTGGTAACCAACCAAGACGGTATTAAAGGCGGCGCGCGCTTGTGGCAGGAGAAAAAACACGATCAGAATATACTTGCAGTAAAATAGTTTATCATCTATAAAAACAATAGTAAGCAATGGCTACAGAAAAAAATATCGAACATTTAGGTATAGATACCGTGAGGGTACTTTCGGCAGATGCAGTGCAGAAAGCCAATTCTGGTCACCCGGGTACACCAATGGCGCTGGCGCCGATGGCTCATGTGCTGTGGACGCAATATATGCGCTACAACCCTAAAAATCCGGATTGGGCCAACCGCGATAGATTCATTCTTTCGGCAGGTCACGCTTGTATGCTGCAATACAGCTTTCTGTATTTGACGGGTTACGATCTGTCTATGGACGATATTAAAAACTTCCGCCAGCTGCATAGCAAAACCGCCGGTCACCCGGAGCATGGTTTGTGCCCGGGGATTGAGGTAACAACCGGTCCGTTAGGGCAGGGTTTTGCCAACGGTGTGGGTTTTGCCATAGCGCAGAAACACCTGGCTGCCCGTTACAACAAGCCGGGGTACGATGTTTTTGACTATCATGTTTACGCCATCTGTTCAGACGGTGATCTGATGGAGGGCGTAGCCTCAGAGGCCGCCTCGCTGGCCGGTCACCTGCAGTTGGGTAACATGATCTATTTGTATGACGACAACCACATCTCGATAGAAGGCGATACCGATATCACTTTTAACGAAGATGTAGCCGCCCGTTTCCGCGCTTACGGCTGGCACGTGCAAGAAGTGGCCGACGGCAACGATATCGAGGCTATTTCAATAGCCGTGCGTAATGCCCGTGCCGAGGTCAGCAAGCCATCGCTCATCAAAGTACGTACGCAGATTGCCTATGGTAGCCCTAATAAAGCTAACACCGCCGGTGCACACGGCTCGCCGCTGGGTGCCGATGAGGTGAAGCTGGTAAAACAGTTCTTCGGGTTTGATCCGGAGAAATCTTTTGATGTGTCAGATGACGTATTGAAATATTACCGTGCCGCCGGTGCCAAAGGTGCACCGATGGAAGAGGAGTGGAACAAGCTTTACGCCAAATACAAAGCAGAATTCCCGGAACTGGCCGCCGAGCTGGAACTGGCCGGCAAAGAAGAACTGCCAGAGGGCTGGGACGCCAACCTGCCGGTATTTAAACCGGAAGATGGCAAAATAGCTACCCGCGTAGCATCAGGCAAGGCCCTGAATGCTGTTGCCGACAAACTGCCGCACCTGATTGGTGGCGCTGCCGATTTGGCTCCGTCTACCGATACGTTGCTGAAAAAATATGAGTCGTTCACGGTTGAGCACCGTGCTGGCCGCAACTTCCACTTCGGTATCCGCGAACATGCCATGGGTTCTGCACTGAATGGTATGGCGCTCACCAAAGGCGTTATCCCTTACGGTGCTACGTTCCTCATCTTTTCTGAGTACATGCGCCCGCCAATCCGTTTGGCAGCCATTATGAAGATCCGCCCGATATTTGTTTATACCCATGATAGCATTGGTTTGGGTGAAGACGGCACTACTCACCAACCGGTAGAACAACTGGCATCGCTACGCTCAATACCCAATGTAACCATAATCCGCCCGGCTGACGCAAATGAGAGCGTACAAGCATGGCGCACAGCCATAGCCCACAAAGGTGGTCCGGTGGTGCTGGTGTTCACCCGTCAGGGCCTGCCGGTTATTGATCAGGATAAATATGCCAAGGCTGATAATGTGGCAAAAGGCGCCTATGTACTGTCAGACAGCGATGGCGAGCCTCAGGTAATCTTGATGGCAACCGGTTCTGAAGTATCGTTGATTATGCAGGCGCAGGAGCAACTTAAAGCAGAAGGTATCAATGCCCGAGTTGTAAGCATGCCATCATGGGAGTTGTTTGAGAAACAATCAGCCGAATACAAAGCATCGGTATTCCCTAAAAATATCCGGAAGCGTTTGGCTGTTGAAGCAGCATCGCCAATGGGCTGGCACAAATACGTAACCGATGAAGGCGACGTAATTGGCATGACCACCTTCGGCGAGTCTGCCCCGGCAGATCAGCTGTTTAAGGAGTTTGGCTTTACAGTAGATAATGTGGTAGCGCGCGCTAAAGCACTTTTATAGAAGAGATTCAAGAGTGGAAAATCAAGAAGCAGGAGGAAAGTAGTTTCTCTTGTTTCTTGAGTCCCTGTTCTTGATTCTAACCAATTAGAAAAAATGTCATTAATAGAAAAACTCGACTGGTCGGCCGAGATTATTAATATCAGCGGTAAGCAAAAGGTAGCCCAGGAGATTGCCGCTAAGGTAAAAGATGGCGATGTGATTGGCATCGGTTCAGGTTCAACATCATACCTGGCGCTGGTGGCTATTGCAGAACGTATCAAAACCGAGGGATTGAATGTGAAGGGGATTACTACCTCTATCGAGATCTCCATGTTCTGCGCCAAGCTGGGCGTGCCGGTAACGTCGTTATATGAGCATCAGCCCGATTGGTTGTTTGACGGTGCCGATGAGGTCGATCCCAACAATAGCCTGATTAAAGGCAGGGGCGGGGCCATGTTCAAAGAAAAGATGCTGATGAGCAGCAGCCCGGTAAACTATATTATTGTGGATGAAAGCAAGCAGGTAGAAAAACTTTGTACCAATTTCCCAATCCCGGTAGAAGTGTTTCCGCAGGCGCTGTTATTAGCAGAAAAAGGACTATTGGAACTGGGTGCAACTGACATAAAAATCCGCCCGGCCAAGGGTAAAGACGGACCGGTAATTACCGAGAATAACAACCTGATTCTGGATTGCCATTTTAATGAAGTACCTTTAACATTAGAAAAAGATATCAAATCTATTACCGGTGTAATAGAAAGCGGGCTGTTTATCGGCTATAAGCCGCAGATTATTATGGCGGCTAATTGAGTAAACACATTGTTTTATTCCCGATTGTCATTGCGAGGAACAGCGGGGGTAAGCGCATGAGGGTGACGAAGCAATCCCGTCGCTCGCAAATAGAACCCGACGAGATTGCTTCGTCGTCCCTCCTCGCAATGACAAAGGTTAATAAGGTTTAACATCTAACAGAATACACTACCATGGCAACTAATAAAGTAAAACAGATACATGATTTTGGCCAGAGCATCTGGCTTGATTTCATTGACCGCGAGATCATGACCTCGGGTAAACTGAAAAAGTTGATTGACGAGGACGGCGTTCGCGGCGTTACCTCTAATCCTGCCATCTTTGAGAAAGCCATCAGCAGCAGCTCAGACTATGATGCTGATATTGCTGCACTGGCACCGCAGGCTAATACCAATGAGGAATTATTCTTCAGCGTAGCCATAAAAGATATACAAACAGCTGCTGATCTGTTCCGCGGCGTATTTGACGAAGCCGATGGCGGCGATGGTTACGTAAGCCTGGAAGTATCGCCATTTCTGGCGCTGGATACCGAGGGCACTACCAAACAAGCCGAAGAATTGTGGGGAAAGGTTGGGCGCGAGAACGTGATGATTAAAATTCCGGGCACTAAGCCGGGTTTAGAAGCCATCCGTCGTTCTATCGCCGCAGGCATCAATATTAACGTTACCCTGTTGTTCGGTTTGCCGCGTTATGAAGAAGTGACCGAAGCCTACATCTCGGGTTTAGAGGAAGCTTTGGCCGCGGGTAAAGACATTGCCAAAATTGCATCGGTAGCCAGTTTCTTTCTGAGCCGTATAGACGTGCTGGTTGACCCCATGCTGGACGAGAAAGGCCTGGCCGATCTGAAAGGCGAGGTTGCTATCGCGTCAGCAAAAAAAGCTTATGAGATTTATAAACGCGTGTTTGCCGGCCCTCGCTGGCAAAAACTGGCTGACGCAGGCGCTAAACCGCAGCGCTTATTGTGGGCCAGTACTAGCAGCAAAAATCCGGCTTTTAAAGATACCAAATATGTAGAGGCGCTGATTGGTGCCGATACGGTAGATACCGTTCCGCTGGAAACTATCGACGCTTTCCGCGATCATGGTATTGTGGCCAATACGCTGGAACAAGACACTGATAAAGCCACCCAAACGCTGGAAAAATTGAAGCAAGCAGGCATCGATATTGACAAAATTACCCAGCAATTGGAGGACGAAGGAGTTGATAAATTCAATAAACCTTTCGAAAAATTGTTAAAAGCAATTGAAGATCAGAAAAATAAAAGCTAATATCGCCGTTTCAATGAAAAGCGACCGCATCAAAATATTGTTCTTCGATATCGGGGGCATCCTGCTCAGCAACGGCTGGGGGCATGAATCACGTAAACTGGCAGCCAAAAAATTCGGCCTGGATTACGAGGAAGTGAACTCCCTGCACAACTTTATCTTCAACGTTTATGAAATTGGCGGCGTTACGCTGGATGATTACCTGGATACGGTGATCTTCAACCACGAGCGCAATTTTACCCGCGAAGATTTTAAAGCATTTATGTATGAGCAGTCGGTAGAACTGCCCGATATGCTGGCCTGGATGAAAGAGTGGAAGAAAGATTGCGGTTTCCGCATCATCTCCATCAATAACGAGGGCAAGGAGCTGAATGATTACCGCGTAAAAAAATTCGGGCTGCATGATTGCTTTGACGCTTTCGTGTCCTCGTGCGAGGTAAGCTTGCGTAAACCAGATCCCGGCATCTGGAAACTGGCCATGGGCATAGCCCAGGTATCTGCAGATCAGTGCGTATACTTTGACGACCGGATCATGTTTGTTAACATGGCTAAAGGTTTGGGTATCCGTGCTTTTCAGCACACAGACTTTCAAACAACAAAACAAATATTAGAGGATCTTAAATTAGAAAACTTCAAGTAAAATGAGTACAGCACAGTATGCCTTCGGGATGATTGGTCTGGGTACCATGGGCCGCAACTTATTGCTAAACATGGCCGATCATGATTTTGCCGTGGCCGGCTACGACAAGGATGCCGAAAAAGCCGCCGCCCTCGCGCAGGAGGGAGCCGGTAAAAATGTAAAAGGATTTAGCGATCTGAACGAGTTTGTACAAAGCCTGAGCAAGCCAAGGGCAGTAATGATGCTGGTACCTGCCGGCAAAATTGTAGACGACGTAATTGCTGAATTAATTCCTGTGCTAGACAAGGGTGACCTGATTATTGACGGTGGTAACTCTTATTTTGCCGATACTAACCGCCGTGTGGTGGAGCTGCAGGATAAAGGTCTGCACTTCTTCGGTATGGGTGTATCTGGTGGTGAAGAAGGCGCACGCCGCGGCCCAAGCATGATGCCGGGCGGCGACCCCGAAGCCTACAAAGTGGTAAAACACATTTTTGAGGCCATTGCGGCCCGCGCAAATGGCGAGCCATGCGTAACCTACGTTGGTCCGGGTGCATCTGGTCACTTTGTGAAGATGGTGCACAACGGTATTGAGTATGGCGTAATGCAGCTGATTGCAGAAGCTTACGAGGTAATGAAGAAAGGCCTGGGCATGACCAATGAGGAAATGCAGCAGGTGTTTGAAAAATGGAACGAAGGCCGCGTTAAATGTTTCCTGGTAGAAATTACCAAAGACATCTTTAAGTACAAAGCACCGGGTACAGATCACCTGTTGATTGACGACATTAAAGACGAAGCCCGTGCCAAAGGTACCGGTAAATGGACATCGCAGGTAGCGATGGATCTGCAGGCACCTCTACCAACTGTAGACAGCTCTGTAGCCATGCGCGATATGTCTAAATACAAACAATTGCGTGTACAAGCCGAAGGTCTGTATGGTACGCCGGCACAACTGGACGCCAACCGTGAGCAGGTACTGGCCGATCTGGAAAGTGCTTTCTACTTCGCCATGATCGTTTCTTACGCGCAAGGTATGCACATGCTGACCAACGCTTCAACCGAGTATAACTACGATCTGAAACTGGGCGAAATTGCACGTATCTGGCGTGCGGGTTGTATCATCCGTTCAGAAATTCTGTTTGATATCACCAACGCTTACACCAAAAACGCTGGTCTGGAGCACTTGCTGCTGGATGACGACGTGAAAACTAAGGTAAGCGGCGCGGTAGGTGGTCTGCGTGGATTATTATCTAAAACAATGGCTGCCGGTATTGCTACGCCTGCATTTGCGGCTTCATTAAGCTATTTTGATGCTTTCCGCAGTGGCCGTATGCCATCAAACTTAACCCAGGCTCAACGCGATTACTTTGGTGCGCATACTTATGAGCTGATTGGCAAAGAAGGCAAATTCCACACACAGTGGACCGCCAAATAATACCGTAACCCAACAGAAGAATTACAATGAACACACAAATAAAATCAGATCCTACGGTATTCGTCATTTTTGGCGGCACCGGCGATTTGAATATGCGCAAATTAGCCCCAGCGCTTTATAATCTGTACCTGGATGGATGGATGCCAAAACAGTTCAGCATCATAGGTACCGGTCGTACCAAATATACTGATGAGCAGTACCGTCAAACACTGCTGGATGGTATCAACCAGTTCTCACGCAGCGGTAAAGCCGATCCTGTAAAATGGAAAGCTTTCTCAGAGAGCGTTTACTACCAATCATCAGATGTTAAAGATCACGAGTCATACAAAGAGTTTGGTACCCGTATAGAGAAACACGCCGCAGATTGGAAAACCAAGCCAAACGTGATCTACTACATGGCCGTATCGCCAAACTTCTTCCCTATCATCGCCTCAAACCTGTCTAAAGCCAAGCTTACGCAGGATACCAAGCGTGTGCGCGTGGTGATAGAAAAGCCATTTGGTCATGACCTGGAATCGGCTAAAGAGCTGAACCAGTTGTTGGCTAATATCTTTGATGAGTGTCAGATCTACCGTATTGATCACTATCTGGGTAAAGAGACCGTGCAAAACATCATGGCGTTCCGCTTTGCTAACTCACTGTTTGAGCCACTGTGGAACCGCAATTATATAGAGCACGTACAGATCTCGGTTACTGAGCAGTTGGGTATGGGCGAGCGTGGTGATTACTACGATGGCTCTGGCGCCCTGCGCGATATGATCCAGAATCACCTGTTGCAATTACTTTGTCTGGTGGCTATGGAAACTCCAATTAACTGGGAAAGCGATGAAGTGCGTAACCGTAAGGTAGAAGTACTGCGCGCTATGCGTCCGTTTACTGCCGATGATGTGCGCAACTCTACAGTGCGAGGCCAATACGCCAAAGGCTGGATGGAAGGTAAAGAAGTACCGGGCTACCGCGAAGAGGCTAAAGTTGATCCGCAATCAAACACCGAGACTTTTGCTGCCATTAAGTTCTTTGTTGATAACTGGCGCTGGCAGGGTGTACCGTTTTACCTGCGTACAGGCAAACGTTTGCACCAATCGGCATCTGTTATTACCATTCAGTTCAGAGATGTGCCGCACAAAGTATTCCCTTCAGAAACATCTGAAAGTTGGGCACAAAACAGGCTGATCATCAGCATCCAACCGGAGATGAGCATCAGATTGCAAGTACAGGCTAAACGCCCTGGTCTGGATATGATCCTGAACCCGGTTGATATGGTGTTTGACTATAAAGGTACCTATAGCAACCAGACGCCAGAGGCTTATGAAACCCTGTTGCTGGATACCATGATGGGCGACCAAACGCTGTTTATGCGTGGCGACCAGGTGGAGAGTGCATGGGAACTGGTTATGCCGATATTGAACACATGGCAGAACAAAAAGAGCCTGAGCTTCCCGAACTATTCGGCTGATTCATGGGGACCGGAAAGCGCCGAGGCATTGATTGCCCGCGATGGTTTCCACTGGTTTACCCTGCCGTTGACGAGTAAGAAGTAATTAATAATACAATTGGGAGACGCAATTATGCGTCTCTACGGATAAAACTGTAGAGACACATATTTGTGTCTCCCTTGTTATAAGCCTACATTTAAAATTGAAAACATGTCTGTAAAATTGAACATATCTGCCTCCGAGGCCGATGTATTGCGCAGCCTGGCCGAGCATTTTGTAGCCACCGGCAAAGATGCTATTGATCATCATGGCCGCTATTCGGTATCGCTGTCTGGAGGATCTTCACCTAAAAAACTGTATGAACTGCTGGTGTCAGACTATGCTACTGCGTTAGACTGGACCAAGGTTGATTTCTTCTTCGGTGATGAGCGTAACGTACCCCGCGACGATAAAAACAGCAATTACCTGATGGCTAAAACGGCGCTGTTTGAGCCATTGCAGATTGCCGATGCACAGGTGTTCCCTATCAAAACAGAATTTGGTCCGGAGGCCGCTGCGGAGGCTTATACCGATGCGATCAACACTTATTTCAAAAGCGAATCGCCACAGTTTGATTTGATGTTGCTGGGTCTGGGCGATAACTCACACACGGCGTCGTTATTCCCTTACACTCCTGTATTACATGATACTTCGGTATCGGTAAGAGCGCTGTATATTGACGAGGTTAAAATGTACCGCATCACAATGACGGCCGCGTTAATTAACCTGTCGCGCCACATTGCGTTCCTCGTTTACGGTGCGGGCAAAGCAGAAGCTATTAAACACATTCTGGAAGACGATCTGGATATCGAGCTTTATCCGGCTCAGTTGATTACCCAGGACGGCGATGTACAGTGGTTTATGGATGAGCCAGCTGCTGCTGCTTTGAGTAAGAAATAGGTATATTCCTATAATTCCCATGTCATTTCGACCAACGGGAGAACTACTCTCTTGAACGAAGTGAAAAAATCTTAACCCCCATGCCTGTCATGTGGACAAGCCAAACGTCTAAGATTTATCAGTCGCCCTTACGCGCTTTCCCTCCGCTGCTTCTTCGAAATGACAATCGGTATAAAACGAGAAAGGCGATGATGATTCATCGCCTTTCTCGTTTTATACAGTTGTCATTTCGACCAACGGGAGAACTACTCTCTTGAACGAAGTGAAAAAATCCTATATGTGCGATTGGCCGACGGAAAGGCATGGGGGATAAGATTCCTCCTCACCCCACTTCACCAGCCAGCCCTTGTTCGTTCGGAATGACAAGGGGGGGGATTCACCCACTAATCTTTACTTATTATTATGCTTATCCATTCCGCTCACCCTCATCCGGCCGCTTAGCAGGGCTTTTTGTTCTGCGGGGCTGTATGCCTCACGGCCGCCAAAATCTTGCACCCAGGTGTCGTTATATTGCACCACAGCCACTTCTTTAAATACGGGGCTCATCAGGTTCTGGCAGTGGTGTGCGCTTTTAAACCAGGCATCGGTTACTTCGGCTATGCTTTGCTGGCCTTTGGCAATGTTCTCGCCAATGTAAAAGCTTTTAAAACCGTTAAATATATAACCGGCCAGCACAATGCGGTCTTCCATGCTGCGGCCGTCTTTGCTGGTGTGGCTAAAATAATCTTTGTCATTCATGTCCTTGGCATGGCCATAGGCTGATTTCTGTAATAAAACATTCCATGTAAGCGGACCCACCGGCGGGAACCATTTGGTGCCGCAGTTGCAGCCGTGTGCCCTCACGGAGTTAATTCGATACAAGAATTCGTTCTTGAAACGCTCTGCCGATGGCGACTGCGCGCGCACAATGCCGGGTAGCAGCGCGATGGTGCAGAGTAATATCCCTCTCGTAAATCTTTTACTCATATTGCTCTTAAGACTGATAATCCAAACGGTAGTTTAATGGCAATATTATTTTTTTGGTTTGAAAACTATAACTAAAAGAAGAATGATTAAACCGGCAACTATAAAACTTATAATGTAACGGTTTTCTTGGAGGAGCCGGGTGTAATTCCGTGCGAGGTTTTCCTGCTGGTGTTTACCTCGGTCAGCAGTTTTTTTTTGGCCTGGTCGGCAGAGTCTTTGTCGGCGGCCAGGCGGCGTGCAGCGGCTTTGGCAATAGAATCATCCAGGAAGTTATGGCGTTTGGCAGCAGCCAGTGATTTTTCAGGTTGATTCATGTCATCGTACAAAGCGGCATATTGCGCCTGCACAGCCGACTCCTGTTTAGCGAAGTGGTTCTGGGTGCTCAACTCCAATGCTTCGTCCAAATCGCGTTTCGCTAGTTTATAATCTCTGATCTGTGTTTTGATGTTGGCCAGCGTCACCAATGATTTGATGATGTTCGGAACGTCCTTCCTTGCGCGTGACAGGGTGTTTGATTGCAGAATGAACCACTTGGCCTGGCTAAACTTGCCCTGGTCTTTATAAATCTTGGTAAGGTTATCAAAGCTGGTGCGTAGTCCGTTGGTATCACTATAGCGTGAATAAGCGTGGATGGCCTTGATGGTAAAATCAATGGCCGACGACTGGTAAGCGTACCGCGTGTTGCGCGGAGTGATAGAATCGTATTTCAAGTAATAGCCGGCAATGATGTTGTAATACATGGCCCGCAGGGTGTCATTCGCAATCAGGCCCACCTCGCGTTTCAGTGCGCTGATGTTTGATGGTAGTCTGGGATGCGCACCGGCACGTAAGGTATCGTTATTAAACTGCGATTTAAATGCGCCTAATGATGCCGTTACATTCTTTTTCAGACTGGCCTGCAGATCAACGTCGGTTACAGATTTAAAGGGCGCGTTAATTTCAGAGCTATCTATCTTTGGGCTTTTGTATAAATTAGGGTGGGTAACGTACATGGCAATGACCGGTTGTTGTGCGGTGTCTGCATTTGTGTACATGGCTACATCCTCTTCAATTAAATCCGGATCTTTTGCTGCCGAATCAACCTTCAGCATCAGGCTATCCATTCCGCCCAGTTTTTGGGCAGCGGCATATTTAGCGCTGATACACAGGAAGAACAGAAGGAGCGGTAACAATTTTTTCATAACACAAGTATCTGTAGGTGAGTATTGCCTTGCAAAAAATATGCCGCAAATGCTCCAAGCCCAGATTATTAAATGTAACAATTACCCTTATTTAACCCAGGTTTAAAAATAGGCTAATAAGGTTTTGTTTTAAGAAATAATTTTTTCGTAATTGTTTAAAAAGGATTTAACGGGATTAAGTTTGGCGACGGAATTAAACAGCGAAATGCCCGTAATTGCACACACAATGCCTGCCAATACGTCCACCACATAGTGGTGACTGGCATAAACTGCTGTAAACCAGATGCCCAGCATCACCACAATAAAGAAAGCGCTGCCTACTTTAATGCGGTTCTTTAAACCATAATAAAGAACGATGATGGGGTATGACGAGTGCAGCGACGGCATGGCCGCAAACACGTTAGAGCCTTTAGCGTAAATAGATTTAAAGACCTGCCCATGAAAGTAGGCATCAAAACGGGCCAGGCCACCGGTGTTGCCGGGTGTATGTGCAAAAAACTGAAAGCCATGTAACTGTACATACCACGGCGGTGCGGCGGGGAAGGTGTAATAAACCACAAAGCCCAGCAGGTTTACCGTAAAGAAGGTAAGGGCAAAATACAGAAACTCTTTTTTGCGGGTGAAAAACAGGTAAGTTGCAAAGCCGAGCGGAACGGGAATCCAGCAGAGGTAGAACAGACCGCAAACCACATCCATCCATGGTTTGCTGTGAATAAGCCAGTATTCATTAGGCGTTAGAAGTTTATTACCCTCATGTATGCCGAAAAGATGTTTTTCAAAGTGATAAACATCTGCAATATGTACCGGGTTGAAATTGTAATTGGGGAAGGCCTTCATATAATCGAAAACGATCCAATACACAATAAAGATAGAGAAGCCAAGGATGAACTTGCGCGTAATGGCCGAGGTATAAAACAACACATTGACGATGGCAACCAGCACCACTTCATCGCTCTTGAAACCTACCAGAAAAACAGAAAGCAGCAGGTATGCAATAGAGATGACCGATAAAACGATCACCGAGCGCAGGTTAACTTTTATACCTTGAGGACCTTCTGCAGCAGCAGTCAACATTTATTTCTTAATGAAATCAGAACGGAAGATCTTATCCCAGAAAGGTGAGCTTACGCCATAACCTTTGCCCGGATCCTGGTAGTGGTGCAGCATGTGGTGTTGCTTGATCTTTTTCCACATACCGCTTTTAAAGTTGAAGTGGTGAATGGCGTAATGACCAATATCATAAACCAGGTAGCCAATAATAAAACCAGCAAAGAAGCCCCAAACATGATCTACCGGCAACAGCGATTTAAACAGAAAGAAGAAACCTGTAGCCAGCGGAATACTTGCTGAGAGCGGCATCACCAGGCGCTTGGCATCGCTCGGGTAATCATGATGCACGCCGTGGAAGATGAAGTGCAAACGCAGCGCCCATTCTGCCTTTGGTACATAATGAAATACAAAACGGTGCAGTATATATTCAGTCAACGACCAGATGAACAGGCCGGCTACCAGCATTTCTGCAAAGTTTAATATGCCCAGTGCGGTTTTGAACAGCGCCATATAGCAGCATGCCAAAATTACGGGTACATACACGTATAACGGAACGGTGAAATGAACTTTTGAAAGCGACTCTAAAAAGTCACTCTTAAACATCCTTACCGATTCGGTCGAGTTAGAAACGTAGTTCTTCTTCATAATTCACTCAGGGTTTAAAGCGTTCTGTTATTTCTTTACCGGTCTCTGCCTCAATTCCTTTCAGCTCAACATAAACTATGTTGGGCAGCCAGAACGATCCTCCTTCAATTTTTGCAAATATACGATTAAGTATGGCTTGCTTCTTGCCAATTGTTGCGAAGATATGATATTTACCGTCAGTGTGCTTCATCAGCGTCATTGCCAGTTTTTTGTAGCAAACAAAACGTACATCAAAAACGCCGGGCTTTACCTCTTTGGTATTCAGGCCATAAGCAAACTTGCGCTGTATGTAATTCAACTCATCTTTTTGGCCCTTATCGGCATATTTAATCCAGTAGGGGTGTACAGGCTGATCGGCATCAAGTTCACCGTTTCTGTTGGCGTTCAGCTCATAAATCACCGTGTTGGTGTTAGGGTCGCGCTGTACATAGAACAGTCTGTTTATGCCAACCGGGTCAGGGAAATGGATTTCCTTTTTTGGAGCTTTTCTGGAGGTATCACTTGCAGCCGTAATGGCTGGCGATGTTTTTAAACCGGTAAATGCTGTGAGTGTAAAGAATGACAGCAGTGTAATCAATAAGCGCATTAAATAATTAATCAGGAGGTTTTATTCTTGTCGAGTTCCATCAGCGAACGCTTGGCGTCCATCAGTCTGTTAAAAGCCGTAATATTTGTTAAAATAGCCAGTATCACAATCGGAACGGTGAAAATAGAAATGGTCTCGAACACGTGGTAGCGAATGCCCGGGATGTAAAGTTTATAGTTACCACCCAGGTACTGCGATAACACACCACATAGAATAGCAAACAAACCAATGGTTACCACACGTTCGGGGCGCTGCATCAGGCCGCCTTTGCACTCAATGCCCAAACCTTCGGCACGGGCACGTACATAGCTTACCATCATAGAGCCGATGAGGGCGATGAAAGCAAAAATTGAACTCAGGAAATAGTGATGAGCCACCAGGTAGTAGCAAATACCCAGAAACATGATCAATTCTGAGTAGCGATCCAGCACCGAGTCATACAGTGCACCAAAGGTTGATTTCATGTTACCCAGGCGGGCTACCTGTCCGTCGAGCATGTCAAACAAACCAGCAAACAAGATGAGGCCACCAGCCCAGCCCACGTAGCTTAAATCGCCGCGGTTACCTTCTTCGGCACCTACAATAAAAATAACGGCCACGCCCACATTCAGCACAAAGCCGATGGACGTCACCGCGTTTGGCGTGAGGCCCAGCTTAATGAGCAGTTTAACAAACGGGTCAATCACCTTGTAGATCCCCAGTTGCAGGGATGTACGCATTGATGTTGTTGTTTGTGTTGCCATGGTTTTGGTTAATGTTTTCACAAAGTTAAAAATCAAATTTCAATCTTGCACGTATGCCCCAGGTAGAAATACCCGGATGATCGAGATAGGTAAAGCGTTTGACCACATCAACGCGTATAAGTTTAAATATATTTTCTACACCAACACTGCCTTCTATATACGGTGTGTGATTACCCAGCGGATAAGTAATAGGAGTACCGCCTGCCTGCACCGGGAACTGGTAAAGTGATGGATGAACAGAAGGATTGTTTTCTGCACTCACATCGCCATAAAGCATTTTGAACGATGCAGTTTCGCGCCATTTCAGTTTCTTTAACAGCGGGACCTTGTTAAAGAAGAAGCCCATAAAGTGCTGATCAATCATTAACGATGCCGATCTGTCGCTCACAAACTCAAGGAAGTTCATCAGGTTGTAAGAGTACAAATCATACGCATAGGTCTGGTTGGCGTTGTGGATAGAGAGCAATGGGTATGGTACCTGTCCAAATATTTTGATACCTTCCAACGTAATATCGGCATAACCTAACTGAGAAAGATACATGTGTTTGTCTAGCCTGAAATCCACTTTATCATAGTTGTACGAGCCGTTAATTACATCTTTTAAGCCCCTGGTATAGGTAAATGTAAATACCGGATACTTGTTAGGGATTGGGATACGGTAGATCTTACCCTGATAAAACTGCTCATTTGGCGCATAACGTAATTGCAGCGATGCCTCGGTAGTGGTCAGATTATGTACCACGTTAGGGATCGTGCTGAGCGGGTTGCTGATAAAATATAATGAACCTGCAGGCGCCTGTGTCCAATTGCTTAGCTCCAGCTCGTAAGAGAAGTGGTTCAGGTACTCATGCTTGTAGTTGATCTTATAGAAATCGTTATACAGGTACTTGTCGTTATCGCCGCGTTTAAATGAAAGCAGGAAGTTATCCTCTTGCACAAATTGCAGGTTGGCGCCCGGTATCTTGGTATCGCGCTGATAGCTTAAGCGGATATAATTCTGCGGAAATTTATAGATTGATTTGTTGTTGATTGAGTAGGTGGCGCTCAGGAAATACTTCCATTTTTCATCCTTAAAGCCGTAGGCGGCATAGGTTTCAAAATAGTAACGCTTGCTCAGCTCTGGCGTGGTGCGGCCACCCAGGCGGAGTTTAAAGCCTTCTACAGGGTTAAAGCTATAGAACGTATTTGCAGGCCCCATCTCAAACGGACCGAATGACTTGTAGCCCGCCAGCAACAACGTAGCAATATCCATGGTACGGCGGAACGATAGCATGCGTTGCAAACTGTCTACATTATCATAAACCTTAGACTCGGCTGTGGTAAGTGTATCCAGTCGGTTTTGTTCCCAGAACTCTTTGCTGCGGTGTTTTACTTCGTTGCTTTCTTCTGTTAAAGGCGCATTGTAGATAGAATCGGGGGCCTGTTTATTTACCTCATAGTTTTTAAACACAATCACACGATCGCCATAAATACCGCCTTTCCCTTTCTTGCTGGTGCCAAAATCCGCCAGGATATCGCTCTTACTCAAGTGATAACGGCCGTCTGGATTTTGTTCAAAGCTCAGCTGTACACGCATCCCTTTAACAAAGTTCAGGTTGATGTTTTTGTTAATGGTCAGCTCTGCATCTTGTACGGCATAGTTACCGTCAAGGGTGATGTAGATGCTGCCTTCGAACAGAAAATCAGTAGTGTTACGCGGTGTAAAGCTCAGCTCCACCAGTTTTTGGTTATTTACCACAACTGTATCGGTGATGAAGAACTTGTAGAAAGTAGGAGCATCATCAGCAATAGGGCTCAAAAACATATTGGTGATGAGGAAGATGTTGCTTTTATAAATATCAACATCGGCATAGATGTGTTTAATGTACTGGCCTAAACCCTCGTTATCCAGAAACGAGCCGAAGTTTACCGTTTTCTCGCCTACAATTACCGATTTGTTCTTTTCAGGGCTTTTGCGGTAATAGTTGTCGGTCAGTTTTTCGGTGAGGTAAATAGGCAACAATGATTTACCGGGAACCAGCGTAGTATCGCGGTTATCCAGGAAGAACTTATATTTTTTGAAGAATTTTTTCTCGGTAATCTTGTCTGACACGTTGGCCAGCGAAAGCTGCATTTTATCGTAAGAACGATATTGCACATAGTCATAAGCCTCCGGGCGGTTTTTTTCTTTATTGGCAATTACCTTGCGGATCAGCTCCACAGCCGGGTTGTCTTTATTGCGATATTTTGTGCGTTTAGCCGATTTAACAGTTACCTCTTTCAGTTGCTCTGTTTCAGAGTTCATCCTGATGTTGATAATCTGCTCTTTACCTGGGGCAATGTTTACTACTACAGATTTGTAACCTACAAAGCTGGCTTTTAATTGATTGTAGCTTTTGCTGGTGCGTAAGGTATACTTACCTGCATCATTGGTGTTAATACCAATATTGGTGCCGTTAAAGGCAACGGTTACAAAAGACAGTGGCTTGTGTGTAGCGGCATCAGTAACCGTACCACTTACTACTGTTTGCGACTGCTGGGCCTTTGGTGCCTGGGCTTGCGTTACAGCTACTGAACAGATGAACAGTAAAAGGGTGAAATAATATTTTTTAAAAGGTCGACTCAGATCCATGTGTTCAGTTCTCAATGCAGTTTTATTTCTTTATGCAAAACTTGTTTTATGGCATTTAATTGCAAAACGATCCATAAATATTTCAATTATTTAGATCGTCTGTGTTTTAAACTGTTACTGCGGTTTGGATTTACTTTTTTGTGTTATTTATAGCCACAAAAACAGCTTTAAATTAACCAGTAACTTTGTATTTAAAAAGGGGCCGTGCAAACAAATTTGCCTGTCTTTTACCCGTCATATAATACGGTAAAAAAGCATGCCAAAAGTACATAAAATCCCAACAGACTATTGTGGTCAAAAAGTCAAATGTTGTAACGTTTGTAATGGAGGGAGAGGTTTGTTAAGAGTTTGATAAAGATATGCAACAGTGATTAATGGGGTGTGAAGCCCCCAAAATCCGTTAAATACTGGTTCAACAAAAAGGCCCTGTAGCTATACAGGGCCTTCTTACTATATGTTGTTATTATAATGTGTCTAGCTGTTTGGCAAACACGTCTTCGTAATAATCTAAGCCCAGGTGGGTAATCAGATCTTCGCCCATCAGGTAGCGCAGGGTATTTTCCAACTTGATGAGTTGTTTGAAGATGTCGTTCTCTGCAGGCAGGCCAGGGGCAGTCTGCGGCGATTTCAGGTAGAATGATAACCACTCTTGCACACCGCTCATGCCGGCACGTTTAGCCAGATCTGTAAACAGTGCCAGGTCAAGCGCAACCGGTGCAGCCAGGATAGAGTCGCGGCACAGGAAGTTGATCTTGATCTGCATTTTATAGCCTAACCAACCGAAGATATCAATGTTATCCCAGCTCTCTTTGCTATCGCCATGAGGAGGGTAGTAGTTGATACGGATCTTGTGGTAGATATCGCCGTACAGGTCTGGATTGTCTTCTGGTTTGAAAATGTCTTCCAGTACGCCCAGTTTAGAAACTTCTTTAGTTTTGAAGTTATCCGGATCGTCAAGCACCCAACCATCGCGGTTACCCAGGATGTTGGTTGAGAACCAGCCGCGTACACCCAAAGAGCGGGCAGCTAAACCAGGAGCCAGGATGGTTTTCATCAAGGTCTGACCGGTTTTGAAGTCTTTACCAGCAATTGGAGTTTGGGTTTGATGAGCAAGCTCAATCAGCGCCGGGGTATCAACTGTTAAGTTTGGAGCGCCGTTAATGTAAGGCACACCCAGTTTTAGTGCTGCGTAAGCATACAGCATAGACGGAGCGATCAGGTGATCGTCGTTTTTCAGGCCTTCTTCAAATTTAGCCAAAGTGCTGTGTACATCGCTTGCCTCATAGTAAATTTCGGTAGAACCACACCATAGCACCACAACGCGGTCAAGGCCGTTTTGCTCTTTAAAGTTCTGGATGTCTTCCATCAGTTGCTGCGCCAGCTCCAGACGGGTACCGGTTTTAACGTGGGTGCCATCCAGGTTTTTAGCGTAGTTTTTATCAAAAGCAGCAGGCATCGGCTGGATTTTTTCCAGTTGCTCTTTTACAGAGAAAAGCAGGCCTGGTTCCAGTACCTCGGCTTTCATAGCCGCTTCGTATACGTTATCGCTGTACACATCCCAGCCACCAAAAACAATATCGTTCAGGTTGGCCAGTGGCACAAAATCTTTAATTTTTGGATTGCGGTTTTCAGTACGTTTTCCCAGGCGGATGCTGCCCATTTGGGTGTGAGAACCAATAGGCTTAGAGATGCCTTTGTTCACAGCTTCAACACCAGCAATAAGTGTTGTTGCAACAGCGCCAAGGCCAGGTATCAAGATACCTAACTTGCCCTGGGCAGGTTGAATTTCAGTTTTCATTTGCAAATTGTTAGTTTATTTTAAGTAAAACCCGGTATTAAAGCCATTTATTGGCCCTGTACCAGGTGAGCGTTTCATTTAAGCCGGCCTCCAGATCATAACGCGGGTAATAACCCAGATCATGTTTGGCCTCGTCTATACTGCAAGTCCAGTTTGCTGCTGTTAGTTCGTTTAGTTTTTCGCGGTTCAACGGCGGCGTTTGGCCGCGTAAAGAACCAACAAATTCAGAAACCGAGGCAATAAATTTTACAAAGTTGACCGGAAGATGAATTTTCATGGTCTTGTTGCGTAAAATATGCCTGCTAAGTTCAGCCAATTCATAACGACTGTAAAAATTGCCGTCGCTAATATTATAGGTTTTGTTCTTGCCGTTGTATAGCGCCCTGATGCATACCGCAGCAAGGTCTTTAACATACACAAAGCTTAGTTTTTGCGGGGCGCGGCCAATGTATGGCTCCAATCCCTTGGCAAATTGCTTTAGTATAATATAGATGCCCTTATCGCGCGGACCATAAACAGCCGTTGGGCGCAGGGTGGTTATATCCAGTTTAGTTACGTGGCTTAGCTTCTGCTCTGCTAACAATTTACTTTTACCGTAAGCGGTTACCGGGTGCGGAATACTATCGTTCTCAATAATGCCGGTTTGCGTATGCAGCGGACCGAGTGCGGCCAAACTGCTCATAAATACAAAGCGTTTTATACGGCCGGCTGCCGCTGCCGCATTGGCCAGGTTTACCGAGTAATCTGCATTCACCTTGTTATAGGTAGCCATATTAGGCGCGCTGGTCATACCCGCAGCATGGATAATGTAACTGTAGCGGTTGTTTTCAATATCCAGCTTCAGTGCTGCTACATCGTTAAAATCAAGGTGGGTGAAGCTGATGTTCAGTCCCTTGAGGTGTTCAATATCGCTGCTTTTGCGTACTGCCGCAAATACTTCCAGATTGTTTTTTAGTGCTTCCTGTATCAGGTGATATCCTACAAAACCGCTTGCGCCGGTTATAAGTACCCGTTCCCTCATATAGCTTTTTCGTATAATCGGTATTTCTTGTACGGATCGCCTTTGATGGCTTTAATGGCTTCGTTGATCATGGTGTTGTTCTCCAAAGTCCAGCCGGCCTCGGCATGTTTAAATCCTTTACGCTTGTATTCCTTTATAATAGTTCCATACAGGCAGGCTTCAATACCCATTTTGCGGTAGCCTTCTACCACGCCAAGGGCGTAAATGCGGATGCTCTGTATCTTACTTTTATTAAACAATAGTTTAAAGAGGCCCGAGGGGAGCAGGCGTCCTTTTTTAATGGTTTTAAATATCTCGTTATAGTTTGGCAATGCTAAACCAAAGGCAACAATCTTGCCATTTTGTTCGGCCACCAAAGCAAAGTCAGGGTCGAGGATTAATTTGAGGTCTTTGGCCAGGTAATCAAACTCATCATCTGTTAGCGGAACAAAGCCAGTGTTTTGATCCCAGGCTGAGTTATATACCTCGCGGAGCCTAACGGTTTCGTTCTTAAAATCTTTCAGATTTACCTTGCGGATAACGATGTTGTTGCGTTTCAAACGCTCCTGTAAAGCGTCCAGCAGGCGCACA
This sequence comes from Mucilaginibacter yixingensis, assembly GCF_041080815.1. Lineage (NCBI taxonomy): Bacteria > Pseudomonadati > Bacteroidota > Sphingobacteriia > Sphingobacteriales > Sphingobacteriaceae > Mucilaginibacter > Mucilaginibacter yixingensis. The sequence continues at coordinate 722,404 of NZ_CP160205.1, forward strand.
GATTTATCGTCATAATTACCACCTTCCCAATGCCAGGCAATCAGGTCAACCTCCTTGCTGAAACCGTAGCTGTCAATCAGATCGGCATAGTAGGGGTAGTTATAGGTCTGCATCAGGAATGGCGAGCTGTCAAAACCTTCTATCAGCAAACCGCAAGGCTCATTGGTAGAAAAGTTTACAGGGCCTTTCAGCTTCTGGGTTACGCCGCGGTCTTTCAACCAGCCGGTAACGGTATCAAACAGCAGTTTGGCTACTTCCTTATCGTTCACACAATCAAAAAAACCAAAGAAGCCATCGCTGGCATGGTTAAACTGATTGTGGCCATTGTTAAGAATAGCAGCTATACGGCCAACAACCTTACCGCCTTCATAGGCCAGAAAGCATTGTAGCTTATTATGTTGATGGAAAGGATGCTTGGTAAGCAGATCGCGCTGGGCGATGAAAAGTTCAGGGACGTAGTAAGGGTCGTTTTTGTAAAGCTCGTGCGGGAAATCAATAAACGCGGCTAAATCACTCTTGGAGTTTACAGGAACAACTGTCTTCATAACTGGATCTTTGGTTCGAACTACTATCCTCTGGAAAAATCGGATTAAAATATAAAGCGCGCAAGTTAGCCTTTTTAAGTAAAAGCTAACTGCGCGCCATGCGGTATTTTTATATTTTTTCCTTAACGGTAGTTACACCAACTTCTTTGAAAGCTTTGGTTATCTTTTCGATAGCCTCATCAATCTGCGCGAAGGTATGGGTAGCCATCAGCGAGAAGCGTAGTAAAGACGAGTCTGAAGGTACGGCCGGAGAAACCACAGGGTTTACAAAGATGCCGTCATCCTGCAGGTATTTAGTTACCAGGAATGTTTTATCGTTATCACGAACATAGATAGGCAGGATAGGGCTTTCTGTTGGGCCCAGGTCAAAGCCTTCGTCTTGCAGCAAACGCATTGCATAGTTAGTGTTTGCCCACAGTTTCTCTATGCGGTCTGGCTCGCTCTCAATAATGTCAAGGGCAGCAATAACGCTGGCTACAGATGCCGGCGGCATACTAGCGCTGAACATCAGGGCGCGTGCGCGGTGTTTCAAATAATCAATAGTAGCAGCATCGGCAGCAATAAAACCACCTAATGATGCCAGTGATTTACTGAAGGTACCCATAATCAGGTCAACATCATCAGTTAAACCAAAGTGCGATGCTGTACCGGCACCGTTATGGCCAATAACGCCTAAGCTGTGTGCATCGTCAACCATAATGTTAGCACCATAGCGATGAGATAGCTCAACAATCTCTGGCAGCTTAACAATATCGCCTTCCATGCTGAAGATACCGTCAACCACAATCAGTTTTACGGCTTCTTCCGGCAGCATAGCCAGCTTGCGTTCCAGGTCGGCCATGTCATTGTGCGCGTATTTAATAACGCGCGAGAATGACAAACGGCTGCCGTCAATCAGCGAAGCGTGGTCATATTCGTCTAAGATTAGATAATCATTACGGCCGGTGATGCATGATAACACACCTAAATTAACCTGGAAACCGGTGCTGAAAAGCACGGCTGCCTCTTTGCCAACATATTTGGCCAGGCGCTCTTCCAGTTCAATGTGAATATCAAGCGTTCCGTTTAAAAAGCGCGATCCTGCGCACCCTGTCCCATACTTATCCGTTGCCTTTTTAGACGCCTCCTTGATTTTAGGATGGTTTGTTAGTCCTAAATAAGAGTTAGAGCCAAACATCAACACCCGCTTTCCATTGATTATCACTTCGGTGTCTTGTCCAGACTCAATGGGCCTGAAAAAAGGGTAGATTCCTTTCTCCTTTATAATTGCCGCATCTTTGAACTGAGCAATTTTATCATGTAGCTTTTTACCCATGTATTAACTCTGCTTAAATTTTTTGTAAAAATACCATGAAAAAGGTAATAACTAATATATCATTATAATTTTTTTAACAACGGCTTAACCGGTATTGGGTTTTTTCCCAACATGCAAATTAATCAAATTTTTATTTAAAATCGTGCCATAAAATTGTATTTTCTTTAGAAAAGTTCGCACGGGCCCGCTATACGTCGGTATTCTGTCATAAGATTGTAACAGAATTATGATGTTACAACACATTGTTAATTTAATTTGAATATTTGACCAATTCCCCTAATTGGTAAAACTCTTTACCGCTGTCCATGTTATTTTGTGGCACATTTATACACCGTATGAAAATATTTCACCGGATCTTGATCCTGTTCTTTCTTTTGTCGCCTTTGAGTTTGTTAGCCCAGGCACCTGCAGACACTGTGCCAACTGCACTTGGCTTAAGGCAATGCATTGAGTATGCCTTGCGTAATCAACCGGCTGTGCGCCAGGCTTCTATTGATGAAGCAATTAACGAGCGCGACATCCACATTGGCCTTGCCGGATGGTTGCCTCAGGTAAACTCTGCCAACAGTGCCAGTCATTATTTTAAAGGTTCGCCTGTTAATGGGGGCGCTGCTGCGGCCACTGGTTCATCCGGTACTACCGCGGCAGATATTCGTAACATTTCTACCATCGGGGTGCAGGCAACGCAGACTATTTATAATAATGATGTGATGCTGGCATCGCGAGCTGCCCGTTTTTCCAGACAGTATTATAAGCAAAACACACAAAGCAGCCAGATTGATGTGGTGGCCGATGTAAGCAAGGCTTTCTTTGATGTGCTGCTGTCTGACAAGCAACTACAGATTATCCGCGAGGACATTGTACGCCTGCAACGCAGCCTGAAAGATGCCTACGCCCGCTACCAGGCCGGTGTGGTTGATAAAACCGACTATAAGCAGGCAACCATCTCTCTGAATAATTCTATCGCTCAGCGTAAATCAACCGAAGAGGCTTATAAAAGCAAGCTGGCTTACCTGAAACAGGTGATGGGCCTTACCGCAGAGCATGAGCTGAACCTGGTGTATGACTCCACCCGATACGAGGCAGAAACCCATGCCGATACCATGCAGGTGCTGGATTTTAGTCACCGGATTGAATATCAGCAGCTACTGTCGCAGAAAAACCTGGATCAGCTGAATGTGAACTATTATAAATATGGTTTTCTGCCGTCACTATCAGCTAACGGTGCTTATAATCTGGCTTACTTCAGCAGCAAGCTGGGCGATCTTTATAATACATCGTACCCGCAAGCTTATGTGGGCCTGACGTTGAACATCCCGATTTTTACCGGTACCCGCCGACTGCAAAACCTGGCCAAGGCCCGCCTGCAGATAGATCGTACCGATCTGGATCTGCTTAACCTGCGCAACAGCATCAACACCCAGTATGTACAGGCGCTGGCCGGTTATAAAAGCAATTACACCAACTACCAGTTGCTGAAACAAAATGTTGATTTGGCTAACGATGTATACAAGGTAGTGAGCCTGCAATATCGCGAGGGGATAAAAACCTATCTGGATGTGATTGTAGCCCAGTCTGACCTGCGCACCGCCGAACTGAATTATTTTAACGCCCTGTTCCAGGTACTATCGGCTAAGATAGATCTGCAAAAAGCATTGGGTAACCTGAGTCCTGCTAACCTTTAAATACTACTGAACGCAATTTCTGTTATGAAAAAAATATATCTCTGCATCATTACCCCTGTAGCTGCCATGGCCCTCGCATCATGCGGTGGCAATAAATCGGCGCAACAAAATGCCGCCTTGCCGCCAACCCCGGTGTCGGTAGCTACCGCCCGCGAAGGCGAAGCCGTTTATTATGACCAGTACCAGGGCACCGTGGTGGCGCTTAACAGTGTTGAACTGCGTGCGCAGGTATCCGGCTATATCACTGGTATCTTTTTTAAGGAAGGTGAGGTAGTGCAGAAAGGCAAGCCGTTATATGAGATTGATCGCCGCAAATACCAGGCAGCGTATGATCAGGCACAGGCTAACGTAGTAACCGCCCAGGCCAACCTGGTGAAAGCACAAAAGGACATCGATCGTTACAACATGTTGCTAAAGCAGGATGCGGTTGCACGCCAAACGGTTGATAATGCCGAGGCAGTTTATGCGGCAGCCAAAAGCCAGGTAGCAGTAGCCAAAGCCGGGCTGGAATCGGCATCTACAGATCTGTCATACTCGGTTATCAAAGCACCGTTTACTGGTCGCATTGGTATCTCTCAGGTAAAGTTGGGTGCACAGGTTACGCCGGGTACTACTTTGTTGAACACTATCTCGTCAGAAAATCCAATAGGCGTAGATGTGGTGGTGAACGAGCAGGATATCTCTCGTTTCTATAAACTGCAATCGCACGCAACTGACAGCACGTTCCGTTTGGTGTTGTCTGATAATACCATTTACAACAAGCCGGGCAAGATCTTCGCTATTGACCGTGGCGTGAATAACCAGACCGGCACCATTAAAGTGCGTGTACAGTTTGATAACTCGCAGGATGTTTTGAAGGATGGCATGAGCGCCGCACTGAAAGTATTGAACGATGACTCGGGCCATCGTGTAATTATCCCTTACCGCGCTGTTACCGAGCAGATGGGCGAGTTTTTTGTGTTTAAACAACAAGATACTATTGCCCTGCAAAAGAAAATTACCCTCGGTCCGCGGTTAAAAGACAGTGTAGTGGTGATGGATGGCGTAACCACCGGCGATAAAATTATTACCGATGGTTTCCAGCGCTTGCGTGATAGTGGTCGCGTTACCCTGGTAGATCCGTCTCAATTGCCCGCTCAAGGCGCTGCCAGCGGCAAACAAGGTGGTGCAGCCGGTCAGCAGAAAAAACAATAAGGGTTAACCCGATAAAGATCTAAGAATGATAGCAGAAACCTTTATAAAAAGGCCTATCACGGCCATTGTTATTTCCATAGTAATAGTAATTGTAGGTATACTGGCTATGAGCAACCTGCCCGTTGGTCAATACCCTGATATTACGCCGCCTACTGTGCAAATAACAGGTACCTACACCGGCGCCGATGCGCAGACAGTAGAGCAAACGGTAGCCACGCCTATAGAAACACAGGTGAACGGTACGCCGGGTATGACCTACCTGCAAAGTAACAGCACCAACAACGGTGCACTGAGCATGACGGTAAATTTTGAGGTGGGTACCGATATTAACATTGCCGCACTTGACGTGCAAAACCGCGTGGGTATTGCCACGCCAACCCTGCCCCAAGAGGTGCAGCGCCTGGGCTTAACGGTGCGTAAACGTAACCCCAGCATTTTGATGCTGGTGGCAATGTACTCGCCCAACGGCTCGCACAACGTAACCTTTTTGGATAACTACACCAACGTTTTTGTGCGCGATGCCGTGCTGCGTACCAAAGGTGTGGGCGACGTATTTACCCGTGCTGACGACTTTAGTATGCGTATCTGGCTCAAACCAGATAAACTGGCCGCGCTGGGTATGACTGCTAATGACATTACCGCAGCCCTGCAAGAGCAAAACGCGCAGGTAGCTGCCGGTTCGGTAGGTGCTACGCCGCAGGAGAAAGGCCAAACGTTTGAATACTCTGTAATTGTAAAAGGCCGTTTAATGACGCCTGAGGAGTTTGGAAACGTAATTGTGCGTACACAGCCGGGTAATGGTGCTGTTGTGCATTTAAAAGATGTAGCCCGCGTAGAGTTGGGTAAATTTAACTACTCTGGTAACTCTTTTGTTGATGGTAAGCGTGCATCATACCTGCTGGTTTACCAGGCGCCAAACAGTAACGCGGTAGAAACAGCCGACAACGTTTACAAAACCATGGCCGAGCTGAAGAAATCATTCCCTGCCGGGGTTGATTACGTTGTTCCGTTTGAGTCTGTAACCGTGGTAAAGGTATCGGTACATGAGGTGGTAGAAACGCTGATTATAGCGTTGGTGCTGGTAATTATTGTGGTGTTCATCTTCCTGCAGGGATGGCGTACCACGCTGATCCCGGTGCTGGCTATCCCGGTATCTATCATCGGTACGTTTATCTTCTTTATACCGTTGGGCTTTACCATTAATACACTGACACTGTTCGGTTTCGTACTGGCCATCGGTATTGTGGTAGATGATGCCATTGTAGTGGTAGAGGCGGTAGAGCATTATATACAGGAGCGAAAGATGACGCCGAAAGAGGCGACGCTGCATGCCATGCGCGATATTTCGGCACCGGTTATTGCCATCGCCCTTATTTTGGCAGCGGTGTTTGTGCCGGTTGGTTTTATACCCGGTATTGTGGGCAGGCTGTATCAACAGTTTGCAATTACCATTGCCATATCGGTACTGATCTCGGCTTTTGTGGCGCTTTCGTTAACGCCTGCGTTATGTACCTTGTTGCTGAAGCCGCACGACGATCATCATAAAGATAGTTGGCTTGACCGGATGTTTGCCCGTTTTAATGCATGGTTTGACCGTGTGACCGGCAAGTATAAAAACGGTGTGCACCGCGGCATCAAGAATGCCAAATTTGTAGTGGTTATATTGGTATGTATCATTGTAGGTACCATCCTGTTGTTTGCGCATAAGCCAACGGGCTTTATCCCTACCGAAGATGAGGGTCGTATCTATATTACGTATGATTTGCCCGAGGCATCATCAACAGAGCGCACAGTAGCTACGCTGCACCAGATGATGGATACGCTAAAGACGGTAAAAGATATTGATCATTATGCGGCTCTGGGCGGTTTGAACGTGGTGAGCTTTGCCACCAAATCAAACAGTGCAACCATATTTGTGCAGTTGAAGCCATGGGAAGAGCGTAAAGTTACCTCGCTGCAACTGGTAGGTGTGCTGCAAAAAAAATTATCACATTTTAAAGGTGCTACAGTGGTAGTAATTCCACCGCCGGCTATTCCGGGTTTGGGTAGTACGGCTGGTTTCTCTTTCATCCTGGAAGAAAAACAGGCAGGCGGCGATATCAAAAACTTTGAGAAAGTGCTGCAAAACTTTGTGGCTGCGGCCAACAAACGACCGGAAATTGGTAAAGCTTTCTCGTTCTTCACTGCACGCACGCCGGCATATCAGTTAACCATTGACCGTGAAAAGACCAAGCGATTGGGCGTTCAGCTATCAGACGTAAATACAGCGCTGCAAACCTATATGGGTAGTGCGTTTATTAACGACTTTACCATCTACGGACGTAACTTCCACGTGGTGGCTCAGGCCGATACCAACTATCGTACAAACCTCGACAACCTGGGGCAGTACTTTGTGCGTAACCAGGCCGGGCAGATGGTGCCGCTCAGCACGCTGACATCTTATAAAATGATTGAGAATGCGCCATTGATCTCCCACTACAACCTGTTCCGCTCGGCAGAAGTGGATGGCAACCCGAGAGATGGTTACAGCTCTGGCGATGCTTTGAAAGCCTTGCAGGAGGTAGCTGCGCAAACGCTACCGCAGGGGTATGGTTATGAATTCTCGGGCCTGAGTCGTGAGGAGTTGCTGTCGGGTTCAAAAACTTTGTACATCTTCCTGCTGTCGGTAGGGTTTGTGTTCTTGTTCCTGTCTGCGCTGTACGAGAGTTGGTCTGTGCCGTTCTCGGTGCTGTTGGCCGTGCCGCTGGGGGCCTTCGGCGCTATTTTGTTCTTGTGGTTCCACCCAACATTGAATAATAATATTTATGCGCAGATTGGTTTGATAACGCTAATTGGTTTGGCAGCCAAGAACGCCATCCTGATTGTGGAGTTTGCCAAAGAGCGTGTGGATAGGGGTATGGAGCTGGAAGAGTCTGTATTGGAAGCCGTACGACTGCGCTTACGCCCAATCATCATGACGTCTATGGCGTTCATCCTGGGTGTGGCGCCGCTGTTGTTTGCATCTGGTGCCGGTGCTGAGGCTCGTAAAACCATCGGCTGGACGGTGTTTGGCGGTATGCTTACGGCAACATCGCTGGCTATATTTATTGTGCCGGTGCTGTTCTACATCATTACTAAGGCAGCTTACGGCAAGAAACAGCTGAAAGAACTGCACGATCATTACAAGCCGACTGAGGACGATCCGCAGACGTGATATTGATTTCGGATTTCGGAACTTCGATTTCGGATTGATTATATGGAGGCGCAATAATTTGCGCCTCTTTTTTTGTGTCGTTTAGTTAAGAGGATGTCATTCTGAACGATAGTGAAGAATCTCTGAGGACAAGCGAACAGGCTAGTCCTTCGAGATGCTTCGTGCCTCAGCATGACATACAGGGGACTTAACTTAATGACATTGAGATACCGGCCCGTGGCTAATGCCTTAAGGCGTATGAGCGGATAGTGGGACTGTAGCTACCGAAGGGCTACTATCCGTCGATTTTCTGATTACACTTATATCAACTTTTCGTGTAGACCGATTATATAAAGCGGTCTGTTTTGCCTTATTTCATTTAAATTTCATCTAATTTCCGCTTTCCTATACAGTGTTTGACAGCGAAACTGAACACTTTTTGGCAAATAAATCTGTGCCATAAACAGCGCATTGGTTTTTGACTTTTTGATGAACAATGTAAAAATACCTTAAATAAAAAACGGCGTTTAAAGGTTGATTTACAGTGGATAAGCCGATTGTGAAGTTGTTAATGTAAGCGTTTTGAAACTGCGAAACAGGTAATAAATGCAGGTTTGACGGGCTGCGTTGGCAAAGTATTTGTAATTGTTGGGGTAACAATCTAATAATTGTTCACTAACGAAAAACGACAATGAAAAACTCAACTAAATTAGTAGCAGCAGCCATAGCGGCGGTTGCTATGCTATTCGGAACTCAAGTAAAAGCTCAAACTACCCCATCAAATCAATGGCGCTTAGGTATTGGCGTTAGTCCAGCCATTCCAACAGGCAACGCAAACAACGTTTCTAAATTTGCCCTGGGCGGCGATTTACGTTTACAATATGGTGCCGCAGAAAACCTGGGCATTACATTAACCTCTGGTTATACCCGTTTTTTTGGTAAAGAAATTGGCAACACCGGTGTTAAATATGCTGGCTGGGGCGTGGTTCCGGTAAAGGCTGGTATCAAAGCCTTTTTTGCACAAAACGTTTACTTTGGTGCCGAGGCCGGTGCTGGTTTTGAAACCGGAACAGGTGGTAATACTAAATTGCTGTTATCGCCAGCCTTAGGTTGGGCTAACAAAAGCTGGGATGTAGGCGTTCGTTATGAAAACTACTCTGGACAGAGCGATAACTACGGCCTGGTAGGTCTGCGTTTGGCTTACGGTTTCGGTCTGTAAACAATTAGACAATCAATAGAAAGAAATAAAATAACCCTGCGTTGTGAAACGCGGGGTTATTTTATTTAAAACAATTTGTTAAGAAATGATATTACGTAACATAATCAACCCCTTAATACTATGAAAAGTAAATTTACTATCCGATTAATTGGCTTTGCAGTATTATTGCTTACACTAGCAGGCGTGCAAAGTGCCAAAGCCCAAATGTACAGCGATCGTACAAGGTTTAATGTAGGTCTTGATCTGGGGATCCCTACGGGCAGTATTAACAATTTTTCCAGCTTCGCACTTGGGGCCACGGCTCGTTTACAAATGGGCTTGGGCAGCAATGTGGCCTTTACGGCAACAACTGGTTTCTACAACTTTTTTGGTAAAACCTATGGCAACGGATTTAAGGCCGATGACGAGGGTATTGTGCCTTTAAAAGCCGGTGTTAAAGCGTTTTTTGATAAGAACGCTTATTTCGGTGCAGAACTGGGTGCCGGTTTTGAAACCCACAGCGGTGGCAGCACCAAGCTTATTGTATCGCCTGCGCTAGGTTATGCAACTAAGGAGTGGGACCTGAGTATCCGCTATGAGAATTTTTCGGGCCAGAGTTTTAACTATGGTATGGTTGCGGCCCGTATTGGGTACAGCTTCTAAAACTTAGAATAAGTTTAAAAAGAAAGCCCCTTGCTGAATAGGCAAGGGGCTTTCTTTTTAGCTGTCAAACTTGTCGAGCAATTTTAACAAAGTTTCAAAGTCTTTAGGGTAGGGGGCGTGGATGGTTATGCTCTCCTCGGTATTGGGTTTAAAGGTAACCTCATATGCATGTAGCGCAAAGCGCTTCATGATAGGCAGTTCTTCCTGGTCTTTACCCAGATGATATTTGCGTTTCAGTTGCGATAGAAATACCGGTTTGGCACGATACATATCATCACCCGCAATGGCTGCCTGTTGGGTGGCCAGGTGGATGCGGATCTGGTGCATACGGCCGGTTACCGGGCGGCACTCTACCAATGTATAGTGCTTAAAATATTTAAGCGAGCTGAACCAGGTTTCGGCACGTTTACCATCCTGACGGCTGATAGACACGTGGCCCTTGCCCGTGTTAAGGATAGGCAGATCTACCAGCAGGTTATCAAACACATGTGTGCCTTCAATAATGGCATGATATACCTTATTTACCTTACGTTTCTCAAACTGAATGGATACATTACGGTAAGCCTCCGGATTTTTGGCAATAATAAGTGCGCCTGAGGTTTCTTTATCCAACCGGTGACAGATCTGGGCATCGGCACTGTAGCCTTTGGCCAGGCGCAGCATATTGATCTCGCTGCTACCGTCGCCCCGTTCATCAAGAGTACTGATAAAGGGCGGTTTGTTCACCACAATTACATCATCGTTCTCAAATAAAATTAAATCGGCAAACCTTGGTATTTTCATAAGCCGCAAAGGTAATGAAATTTTAGGGACGGGGAGATGTCTCCATCACGTCATTGCGAGGCACGAAGCAATCTCTGCGAAGAACAATCCGAAATGCAAATCGACATTTGCTAGTACAGGGATTGCTTCGTTCCTCGCAATGACAAATTGGAGGGCATGCAATAATATCTGTAGCGATGGGTTTGAAACCCATCGCTACAAGGAGAATGGCCATACAAAAAGAGCGGCCTTGCGGGCCGCTCTTCAATATTTCATCTAGCTTGATTAGCTAATCTCTAATTAACCAATCACTGTGATTACAGTTTCCGTTTAACCTCTACGTTTTCGTAAGCCTCAACTATATCGCCCACTTCAATGTTGTTGAAGTTTTGGATGTTCAGACCACACTCGTAACCTTGGTTCACTTCTTTCACGTCGTCTTTGTAGCGTTTCAATGAGGCCAGCTCGCCGGTGTATACTACAACGCCATCGCGAATGATACGGATCTTGCTGTTGCGGGTAATCTTGCCGTCCAGTACCATACAGCCGGCAATGGTGCCCACTTTGCTGATCTTGAACGTTTCGCGGATCTCCACGTTGGCCACAATCTTCTCTTCGAATGTTGGTGCCAGCATGCCTTCCATCGCAGCTTTGATCTCGTTGATCGCGTCGTAGATGATAGAGTACAGGCGGATATCGATCTGCTCCTGCTCGGCCAGTTTGCGTGCGCTTGTTGACGGACGCACCTGGAAACCGATGATGATGGCATCTGATGCAGAAGCCAGCAATACGTCTGACTCGGAGATCTGACCTACTGCTTTAGAGATGATGTTTACCTGGATCTGATCGGTTGACAGTTTCAGTAATGAATCTGACAATGCTTCGATAGAACCATCCACGTCACCTTTAACGATGATGTTAAGCTCTTTAAAGTTACCGATAGCCAAACGACGACCGATCTCATCAAGCGTGATGTGTTTCTGCGTACGCAGGCCTTGCTCGCGCTGCAATTGCAGGCGTTTGTTGGCAATCTCGCGGGCTTCAACCTCGCTCTCCAGTACGTTGAATTTATCGCCGGCTGTTGGCGCGCCCTGCATACCCAGTACCTGTACCGGTGTAGACGGACCAACAGTATCAATACGCTGACCGCGGGAGTTGCTCAATGCCTTAACACGGCCTGAGTAACAGCCTGCCAGAATTGGATCGCCTACGCGCAGGGTACCTGCTTGTACCAGGATGGTGGTAACAATACCACGGCCTTTGTCTAACGCTGCCTCGATAACGGTACCAACGGCACGTTTGTTCGGGTTGGCTTTCAGCTCTAACAGCTCGGCTTCCAGCAATACTTTTTCCAGCAGCAGGTCTACGTTCATACCAGTTTTGGCCGATATTTCCTGCGTTTGGTATTTACCACCCCACTCTTCTACCAGGATATTCATGGCAGAAAGTTGCTCGCGGATCTTGTCGGCATTAGCGCCGGGTTTATCCATTTTGTTGAAGGCGAAGATGATAGGTACACCTGCAGCCTGCGCGTGGTTTATAGCCTCGCGGGTTTGCGGCATCACACTGTCGTCACCGGCAATCACAATAATTACAATATCTGTTACCTGGGCACCACGTGCACGCATGGCGGTAAACGCTTCGTGACCCGGTGTATCCAGGAAGGTGATCTTACGGCCATCTTCCAGATTAACGTCATAAGCACCAATGTGCTGGGTAATACCACCGGCTTCACCGGCTACTACCTTGGTTTTGCGTATAAAATCGAGCAACGAGGTTTTACCGTGGTCAACGTGACCCATGATGGTAACGATTGGTGCACGCGGAATCAGATCTTCTGGTGCATCCGGCTCGTCAAGGTTGGTTTCCTCGTCTTCTGGTTTAACAAATTGTATTTCGTAGCCAAACTCATCAGCAACAATGGTGAGCGTTTCCGCGTCCAGACGCTGGTTGATGGATACGAACATGCCCAGGCTCATACAGGTAGAGATGATCTTGGTAACAGGCTCATCAATCATATTGGCCAGCTCGTTTGCAGTTACAAACTCGGTTACCTTTAATACTCTTGATTGTGCTGCTTCTTCCAGTGCTGCTTCTTCTGCCGATGCGGCTACATCATCACGTTTCTGACGACGGAATTTAGCGCGCTGTGCAAATTTGCCCGACTTACCAGCACCGCTCAAGCGGGCCAGTGTAGCCTTAATCTGGTCTTGTATCTCTTTTTCTGTTGGCTCTTCTTTTGGAGTAGAAGGGGCCTGGTTACGGTTACGGAAATCATTACGACCACCGCCGTGCTGACCGCCGCCCTGACGATTACCGCCATGCTGGCCACCGCCCGGACGATTGCCGTGCTGACCGCCACCCTGACCATGTTGACCGCCACCCTGGCCCTGGCCTTGTTGGCCCTGACCTTGCTGACCCTGGCCACCCTGTGGGTGATTGCCCGGGCCTTCTTTGCGCTTACGCTTACGTTTATGGTCTGCATTACCGGCGTTAGACGACGATGCTACCGGACCACTACGACGCGGCTGCTCTACCGGTAATTGAATTTTACCGATGATATTTGGACCGCTCAGGCGCTCTGCCTTAGCACGGATCACTTCATTACCGTTGTCATTGCTTCCTTCGCCATCGTTAGTATTGGTGGCGGCAGGTGTTGCAGGTGTTGCAGGGGCAGCTGGTGCTGCCGGCGTTGTTGGAGCGGCAGGTGCAGGCGCTGCCGGAGCTTGTGCAGCCGGTTTTGGTTCCGGTTGTTTCTCTGGCGCTGGTGTTGGTGCTGGCTGCTCGGCCGGTTTAACTTCGGCTACCGGTTTTGGCGGCTCTGGTGCTGCAACGGGTTTAACAGCCTCTGGTTCAGGGGCTGGTGTTGGAGCAGGAGCTGGTGCCGGCTCTGGTACTACCGGTTTTTCTTCTGCTTTTGGTGGTGCCGGAGGCGCCGGTGTTTCTTCTTTTTTAACCGCTGGTTGCTCTGCTGGTTTTTTACCATGCAGCTCATCCAGGTTGATTTTTCCAACTACGGTTACACCTGGCAACGCTGCCTCATTACGCTGCTCCTCGGCCTTAGGCGCTTCTTCCTTAGGCTTTGGTTTGTCGTTTTGTGGCGGCGCAAAATGTCCTGTATTTTTAATCAGTATCTCCTCGTTGTCAAACTCTTTGTTACGATGACTGTCTGCTGGCCTGTCGGTTGGAGGCTGCACAGCGTCATCGCGACGGATCTTGCCGATGTTGATCTGCTTAGCTTCTTCCTTAATGATCTTGTCGGCAGCAAACTCTTTGAGCAAAACGGTATACATGTCGCCATCCAGCTTGGCCATAGGGTGCTTGTCTACTTTGTACCCTTTGGCTGCCAGAAAATCGACAATGGTACTCATACCAATGTTCAGTTCCTTTACTGCCTTAATTAATTTTATGGATTTGTCTTCTGACATTTATTACCTCTTTCGGTCTTTCTTTTTATTGTTATTAATGCAAAAATACGATTTTTTAATTGGTAATCATGCTTATTCAAATTCTGCCTGAAGTACAGAAAGTACCTCGCGAACAGTTTCTTCCTCAAGGTCGGTACGTTTAACCAGTTCGCCAACGCTCAGCGCCAGTACTGATTTTGCAGTATCCAAACCAATGCGTTTGAATTCATCAATGATCCAACTTTCAATCTCGTCTGAGAATTCCTCAATATCCACGTCTTCCTCAGCTTCGTCTGCCTCACGGTAAACATCAATTTCATAGCCGGTTAGCTTACCTGCCAGTTTAATGTTATGACCACCACGGCCGATAGCCAAAGATACCTGATCTGGTTTCAGATACACTGCCGCAGTTTTTTTCTCGTCATCCAGTTTAATAGATGTGATTTTTGCAGGCGAAAGTGCACGCTGAATATATAATTGAATATTGTTGGTATAGTTTATTACGTCGATGTTCTCGTTCTTCAACTCGCGAACGATACCATGAATACGTGAACCTTTCATACCCACACAAGCACCTACCGGATCAATACGATCATCGTATGATTCAACGGCTACTTTAGCACGCTCGCCCGGTTCGCGAACAATCTTTTTAATGGTAATCAAGCCATCAAAAATCTCTGGTACTTCAAGTTCAAACAAACGTTGTAAAAACTCAGGTGCAGTACGTGAGATGATGATCTTAGGGTTGCTGTTCATCATATCTACCTTGTGTACAACAGCCTTAACGTTGTCGCCTTTTTTGAAGTAGTCGGCAGGGATCTGCTCAGATTTTGGCAGCAACAGCTCGTTACCTTCGTCGTCCAATACCAGAGTTTCTTTTTTCCAAACCTGGTAAACTTCGCCGGTAATGATCTCGCCTACGCGGTCTTTATATTTTTTGAAGATCTCGTCTTTCTCCAGTTCCAGAATTTTTGATACCAGCGTTTGGCGCGCAGCTAAAATAGCACGACGGCCAAAGCTTTCAAGGGTGATCTGCTCTACAAACTCGTCGCCAACTTCCAGATCAGGGTCAACTAAATGAGCTTCGGCCAATTCAATCTCCAGGTCATCATCCTCACTAAAGCCATCTTCCATTATAGTACGGGTACGCCATATCTCCAAGTCACCGTTATCCGTGTTCACAATTACGTCGCAATTCTCATCGGTGCCATATTTTTTACGGATCATGCTTCTGAATACATCTTCCAGAACGCTCATCATAGTTGGGCGGTCGATGTTTTTGAAGTCCTTAAACTCCTGAAAGGACTCTATCAAATTAATACTGCTCATTTTACTTGAATGATATTAAAACTTTTATTTCCTTGATCTGCTCCATCGGCAGCAATGTTTCTACTAACTGGGCTTTTTTGCCTTTTTCTTTTACCGTTTCCTCAATTACGATGCCCTCGCCGGTTACATTTAGCAGTTTGCCTTCCTTTTTGTTACCATCCGGTGTTTTTACGGAAACTTGACGGCCAATGTTCTTAACATATTGACGTACAAGCAACAGCGGGCTATCAATCCCTGCTGATGATACTTCCAGGTTGTAGGCATGCTCTATCGCATTTTCTTCTTCCAGCTTAAAGCCAACGTAACGGCTCACGGCGGCGCAATCATCAATCCCGGCACCTTTATCGCCATCAAGCGCAATGCCGATGCGATTGCCAGCCGGACTGATCTTTACTTCAACCACAAAAAGGTCGGGCCTGTTAATTTCTTCAATTTTTTCTTCGGCCAGTGCCTTAACACGTTGTTCAATATTCATATAGCCGTTAATACAGGTAAAATAAAAGAGGGGGCTACCGCCCCCTCTCCGTCTTTTCGATTTTCAATTATGCAAATGTAGAAAATTATTTTGCAAAGTGCAAGAGGGGAGGCGGTTAAAGATTTGGGTGTGAGAAGGGAAGTGAAAAGTTAAAATTAAAAAGGAAGAACGGGCAATTCCGTAGATCCTGATAATTCGTTAAACTCTGGTTCAAAATCTCATCTCAATATATGCCGGCTGCCCTAACTTCCGGTGTTTAAAAACCATATCCAACGGCCCGTCATCCTCATTAAGCAAATAAAAGCGGGCGTTGTAATGCACATCTTTTTTAAAACCTGAATCAGGAGTGAAAATGATGAGGTGATTGGCGATGCTGTAACGGCCGATTAAAACGGGTTCAAAGGAGGCCGTATCTGCGGTGTCAGATTTTGTTACTGCCAGTAACGATTGCCATGCTTCCATCGGCATAGAATCGCGCGCAATGCCGTTTAATTCGATTTCAGAAAGACCAGAAACGGTTATCGATTTGCGGTCTTTACTAAGTGTAAGGCG
Source organism: Mucilaginibacter yixingensis (assembly GCF_041080815.1). Taxonomy (NCBI): domain Bacteria; kingdom Pseudomonadati; phylum Bacteroidota; class Sphingobacteriia; order Sphingobacteriales; family Sphingobacteriaceae; genus Mucilaginibacter; species Mucilaginibacter yixingensis. The sequence continues at coordinate 738,701 of NZ_CP160205.1, forward strand.
AACGGGTGTAGATTTTTGCTTACAGGCTGTAATTAGGCATGTAAGCATTATAGTAATGATTATGAAATAGTTAAACTTGTGTTTGCAGGTCATTGATGCTGTTTTAAAACAATTTTAAAGCATTATTATTTAATAACCGTCAAAAATTAAGTTTGGCACCGGCTTTGTAAATATATTTACAGTCTTAAAATATCAACCTCAATACATATGAAAACTATGCAGATTAAAACCGCCATTATTGGTATGGCGATAGTAGCAGGCCTGGCCGGACCGGGTTGTAACTCTTTAACCAAAACCCAAAAAGGTGCTGCTATTGGTGCCGGCGCTGGTGGTACTATAGGTGCGTTTATTGGCAAAGCTGCCGGCAACACCGCACTGGGTGCTATTATTGGTGGTGCTGTGGGCGGTACTGCAGGCGCTTTCATCGGCCGTAACATGGACCGCCAGGCTAACGAGATTAAGCAAACCGTTCCGGGTGCCACTGTGGTGCGTCAGGGCGAAGGTATAATTGTGAAGTTTGATTCAGGTATTTTGTTTGATGTTGACAAAACCGGATTGAAACCTGCTGCACAAACTAACCTGACTCAATTGTCTAAATCCCTGGAAAACAATCCGCAAACTAACATCCTGATTGTGGGCCATACCGATGCTACCGGTAGCGATGAGCATAATATGGATTTGTCCATCCGTCGAGCCGAAGCCGTGAAATCATACCTGGTAAAAAATGGTGTGGACGGCTCTCGATTGAGTACACAGGGTAAAGGAAAAAACGAGCCAATTGCCGATAACAACACAGCTGATGGCCGTGCGCAAAACCGCCGCGTAGAAATTGCTATTGTGGCTAATGACCAGATGAAACAAGAAGCTAAACAGTCGGGCGAGTAAACCTAGCTCCAAATACGTTTAGGAAAAGAGGCTGTTTTCATACTTATGAGACAGCCTCTTTTTTTGTAATAAGTTGTTGTTATAGATAGCTGTGCTGCACCAGCCAGTTGGCAATTTTCTTAATGGTTTCCTCATGACGGTCAACCCCTTCTGACGCTGCAATTGCTTCTCCGTAGCTGCCGCCGGCTCTTAGATCAACGTTATAAGTTGCGGCGTCTTTATTGGTGCTGATTACACAATTTTCAACATACTTGGTACCGGCTTTAAAGGTAACGCGGGCAACTATTAATCCGCTGGGTAAAGCAAATTCATAGGCATCAAAGTCGCCGGCGGGACGGGTAATGTCTTTAAACGTGCCAATTTGCACGTCCTGAAAAATCTTGTGGTCTTTAACCGTTACATTAACCAGGGGGCTACGATGAACCAGGTTGTACTCAATTTGTACTTTAGGGTTCTTGCTCCTCAATGCTATTAACTCGTTCACTTTGGCCGCATCTAACTGATCGTTCACTACAATGCCGCTTTCGCCCATTAATTTAGCGAATGATTTTTCGGGACCAAGTTTACTCAGCCCCAAAATGGCTACCTGGCCAGAGGTAAGAAAGGTAAAACGATAATAAAAACCATCGCCATCGTTACGAGATGGGACAAAATCTGTAGCTATGGTAGCAATAACCAGTTTGGCACCGGCCATATTGTCTAACTCGTAAGAAGAGGTGAGGCCAAAGTTTCCTTTGTCTTTTATGCGTATCACTTTAGCAACGTCTTTTCCATCTACCTTAATGGTACCCGAATTGTAGTCAATCTTTTGGGCGAAAGCTGTACACGCGCTTATACTTAAGGCGGCAAACAGCGATAATTTTTTGATCATATTTGTGAAATAATTTAGATGTGCTGAAGATAGGGCTTTAGTTAATAAAATCTTTTACGGTAGTATTAAATATTAAAGAGCTTAATCCATCCTTAACATGCTTTCGTCTCAAGCATCATCTGCCCGTTTACCCCAATATCAAACAATTGTGAACTCGGTATGGTTATCTAAATACCTATTTAACATCATACCAATATGAGTACAAATAATCATCAACCCGAAGAAAAAGGATTTTTTGAGAAGGTTAAAGACAGCATTGCCAGCCTGTGGGAGCATGGCACCGATGCCGCCGACGAAGTGCAGGAGAAGGCAGTCGAAAAAATGGACGAAGTAAAGGCAAAGTCTAAAGTCACCAGGGCGGCAGCCGAGCGGAAAGCCACAGAAATAAAGGCCGCAACCAACAAGAAAATGGCTGAAACGAAAGCAAAAGTGGCCAGCAAAACTGCCGAGGTAAGCACTGCTGCTAAAACTAAGGCTGCCAACTTAAAAGCCAAAGCCGTTAAAGAAATGGACCACGTTAAAGTAGAAGCTGCTAAAACGGCCGCAAACGTGAAGCAAGATGCGGCTAAAACTACAGCTAAAGTAAAAGCTACTGTTACAGCCGCTAAGAAAAAGGCAGCTGCCAAAGTAGAAAGTGCTGCCGATGCGGTGAAGAAAAAAGCAGCCGCGGCAAAGAAATAATACCTCTCCCCAGCCCTCTCCGAAGGAGAGGGAGCTATTGGCTTCTGAGGAGACATCACGATCGTAAAACAGAAACGGCATCGATGTATCGATGCCGTTCTACTAACTAAACTATTATCTTTATAACAGCCTCTCCCTTTGGAGGGAGCGGGCTGAGGCCGCTTTACAGAATCTCAAACTTGTAGCCAACGCCTTTTACGGTGGAAACATAGTTTTCGCCCAGTTTCTCGCGGATTTTGCGGATGTGTACGTCAATGGTACGGTTGGTTACCACTACAGAGTCTTCCCAAATGTTTTTCAGGATCACTTCGCGGGTGTAAACCTTGCCTGGTTTTGAGGCTAGCAGGTATAACAGCTCAAACTCTTTTTTAGCCAGTACAGTTTTCTGGCCTGCTTTGTAAACCAGGTAAGCTTCGCGGTCAATTACCAGGTCGCCAATTTCAAGTTTGTTGTCGGTAACTTCTTCCGGTGCGCTGTTGCGGCGCAGGATGGCGTTAATGCGGCTTACCAGTGCACGTGGCTTGATTGGCTTGGCAATGTAATCATCGGCGCCTACGTTAAAGCCGGCAATTTCAGAGTACTCTTCGCTACGGGCGGTTAAGAACACCATAAAGGTATTTTTAAACTCTGGCATGGTACGCATAATGCGGCATGCTTCGATGCCATCCATTTTGGGCATCATAATGTCTAGAACGATAAGGTCTGGCTGAACTTTTTTAGCCTCGGTAACAGCTTCCTGGCCGTTGCGAGCCGAATAAACCTGGTATCCTTCCTTTTTTAGATTATACTCGATCAGCTCGAGAATATCTGGTTCATCATCAACAATTAATATCTTTTGTTTTGAAGATGTGCTCATGAGGTTGAATTTTGGAATAAAAGTACCGGCTTAATTGCACATAGTGATTATGTTAATATTAAGAAATTGTTAAACGTTACTTTTTATTAACATTGTACTCTCACTTGCTAAACGTTTTCTTTAAAAAATCTTCAAGCTCTGGTCCGGTAAGGTTCTTTGCAACAATCTTACCATCAGGGCCAATGATGAAGTTTGAGGGGATAGCCATGATGCGATAAGTCATCTCGGTAGGGCCTTCCCATTTCTTTAAGTCTGATGCCTGTGGCCAGGTCATGTTCAGGCGCTTAACAGCTCCTTGCCATGCGGCTTTATCTTCATCCAGTGAAATACCCAGAATGTTCAGACCTTTATCTTTAAAAGCGGCATACTGTTTTACCACGTTTGGCATCTCCTGCACGCACGGACCGCACCATGAAGCCCAGAAATCAAGCATCACGTATTTGCCGTTATAGTCTGATAGTTTGATAGGCTTGCCATCAATAGAGCCGATAGTAAAATCAGGCGCGATATGACCAATCGATAGCGGTTTTGCCTCGGCCATTGCTTTTTTGAAGGCTAATACAGCCGGGTTGCCGTTAAAATCATCTTTACCCAAATCATCAGCATAAGCAATCAGCTGGCGCTCATATTTATTCTGATCAAGGGTGGTAGCTGCATAAAACGCAGCCAGTTGGGCCTCGTTATTGCGGATGAATTTGATTACTTCGGTGCTGTACTCGTCCTGAATCTGTTTGTATTGCGGAATAAACCGTGCAGCCAATGAGTCAGACTCGTGCCCCAGTTTCTGGGCAGCCTCCTGGTAAGCGGCAGAAACTTTGTTGCTGCGCTCCATAAAGCCGTTGCTCAACTGGTTAAACTCCTGGATTTTTACCGATTCCATTGAGCCAGAGATGCTGTACAGGTGGGTATTATCTGTTAAGTCTGTTTTAAAGGTAATTTCCTGCCCGTTCTCGGCAATCAGGTCAAACACGGTACCACCTACACGCATTTTGTAAATGTTAGGGTAGGGGCTGGCGTGCTTAAAGGTAAACTTGCCGTCTTCGCTTAGGTTGGTAGAGTCAACCACGGTAATACGGTTAGTATCGGCTGCAAGCAGGTAAATCTTTTTTACGTTGCCAGGATTTTTTAGCTCACCGTTAATAGAGAACGAGTTTTTGTCTTTGCAAGAGTAAATGCTCAGCGCCAGCAATGCGGCACCCAACACTTTAATGCTGTTTTTCATATAAATGGGTAAATGATATTTTTTGTAAAACAGTACGTTGCGCAAAGCTGAACGGTGAACAACGCATGTGGTTTATTTTTTCTCTAACGCTTTAACCAGTAGCTGATTGGTTTTCTTAGGGTCTATACGGCCTTTTGAGCTTTTCATAATCTCGGCCATAAACAGGCCTAAAACGCCTTTTTTGCCTTTTTGGTATTCAATCACCTTTTGCGGTAGTTTGGCCAGGGCTGCCTCAATAAAACCTTGTACCTCGTCGCCATCTTCATTAATGATCAGGTTCAACTCGGTGGCTACCTGCTCGGCAGTTTTGTCGCCGCCTTTTAGTAGCTCTGGTAATATTTTATGACCGGCAACGGTGTTGTTAACCTTACCTTCCTCAACCAGTTGAATCAAACCGGCTAAGGTTTGCGGTTTTACATTAATACCCCAATGGTCATTCATGGCCGATTTTACCGGGCCCATCAGCCAGTTGGCGGCAGTTTTATAGTGAGTGGTACACTTAATTAATTCATCGTAATAATGAGCCAAAGCCGGGTCTGCGGTGATGACGGAAGCATCGTAATCAGAAAGGCCGAATTGGGTAACATACTTCTGATACAACTCTTCAGGCAGCGCCGGCATTTGCGCGCGGATCTGATCAACGTACTCCTGGCTGATCTTCAACGGTGGCAGATCGGGCTCTGGGAAATAGCGGTAATCATTAGCCATCTCTTTGGTACGCAGTACCGATGTTTCGCCGGTATCTGCATCAAAGTTCAGAGTGTTTTGATCAATACGGCCGCCTGCCTCAATTACCTGTACCTGGCGCTGAAACTCGTGCTCAATAGCACGTTGCAGGTTACGGATAGAGTTGAGGTTTTTTACCTCGCAACGGTTACCGTAAGTGGTAGCGCCACGCAAGCGTACAGATATATTGGCATCGCAACGCAGGCTGCCCTCTTCCATATTGCCATCGCAAATGTCAAGGTAGCGCACCAGTCGCCTGATTTCGGTTAAATATTGGCCGGCTTCTTCGGCGCTGCGCAGATCTGGTTCAGATACAATTTCTACCAGTGGCACACCGGCACGGTTCAGGTCGATGAGTGAATCAGACGAGTGATTGTCGTGCATGCTTTTGCCGGCATCTTCTTCCATGTGGATGTGATGGATGGCAATTTGCTTCTGCGTACCGTCATGCAGTTTAACGGTTACATGGCCGCCAATGCAGATTGGTTGCTGATCCTGACTGATCTGGTAACCTTTCGGCAAATCGGCATAGAAATAGTTTTTGCGGGCAAAATGGTTTTCCAGGTTGATGTGGCAGTTGCAGGCCAGTCCCATTTTAATGGCATACTCAACCGCCTTTTTGTTTAAGAAAGGCAAGGTACCCGGATGCCCCAGCGATACCATGCTGATATGCTGATTGGGGCCGCCGCCAAAAGCAGCAGAATCAGATGAAAAAGCCTTGCTTTGAGTGGATAACTGTGCGTGCACTTCCAGCCCTACCACCAGTTCATATTTATCGCTCAAAGTATTTGTCATTGCTTCAGTATTCGGTATATCGGTTTCAAATATATAAAGATTACTTAATGAGTAGGCTTTATTTTGAAATGATGAGGGTGTGTTTTAATAAGCGCTGCGCTTTAGTTAACTTAAGTTACGAGTAAAGGAAACTTATACGAAAGATTCATTAAGCGTTATTTATTAAAAAGCATTAGTCTTCAGGAAAAAGGTGGTTCATTAAACATGCCGCTCCGCCGGAGCTTGTTTACCTTCCTATAGAAATGCTATTAACATATCGTCCCACTGGGACTAAAGTCTAAAAGAAAACATACAAGATCGGCGCTCATTTATGAGCGCCGATCTTGTATAAATAATAGGTCATTTCGAAGAAGCCGCGGCGGGAATGCGCGTAAGGGCGACTGAGAAATCTTAGCTCTCATGCTTTCCATGTGGTTTATCAATCGTACAAGATTCCTCCTCACGCCATCGCACAACCCCTCCTTGTTCGTTCGGAATGACAAGCAGCGATTATGTTTTTACTCCTTCTCAAACGTCATACTCCTCAACTGAAACCCGCCTTTATCCACCAACACGCGCAATTGCTGCACCCCCGCTTTCAGCTTGATATCCTTTATTTTGATGGTTGACCATTTATCAACTCCACCAGTATTGGGTATAATCTGGGTATCAGTCAACTTATCAAAGCCATTCAATAACGATAACCTACCATCACCATTATCTGCAGAAACAGTAAGTTTCACCGAATAAGTGCCAGCCTGTTTCACATTCACTGTATACTGCATCCACTCGCCCTCTTCAATATTGAAAACGTAAGGACCATTATCATCAACCTTGATATCAACGCCATCATTACGGTAAGCATGCCCGCGGTTGCCTTGAGTGTTCACGCCCGGGGTAAACTGATAGCTCGATGTATCCTTATCGTAATAAGCCGAACGCTGCCTGCCCATATCAAAATCAGCCGCGTTGATTACGGTGCTTTTGCCCTGGATGGTTAGATTTATAAAAGGTTTGGTTTCTGCCGATTGTACCTGTCTGAACAGGGCATCTACCACATCCGGGTGTTTAATGTTGTTCTCAAATTTGAGATTTTCCAGTAGCTGATCGAGCGTTTTCTGTGCTTCTTCTGATGATGGCTTTGCGCCCCTGCCTGCCCAGTAATCAACCAGTTTTTGCCAGCCTTCGGGCTGTTTGATTGCTACCGGGTTGTTGATGCCCATCTTTTTCCATGGCCACCATGACCAGCCGATGTTATTGCGTTCTACCAAGCCAATGGCCTCGGTAAACCAGGTATTGGAGTTCTCGCCAGACTCGCCCATCCACAGCGGCACGTTATATTTCTCGCGCAGATCAAGGAAGCCCTGTATCGCTTTCTGGCTATTAAAATTGCCGTATTTGTGGAAGCTCAGCACCATGTTATTATCCCAGGCGGGCAAAATACCGTTGTAGTTATTGCCGAAGCCGTTGCCCTCAATAATCACAATATGTTTTTTATCTACCTCGCGGATGGCAGCGGTAACTTCCATCATCAGTTTCTTTAACGGTGCGTTAGTTTTCTCGGCTGTGCCACGGATGTCTTTCGCATCATCGAAGCCCCAGTTGGGTTCGTTAATAATATCATATCCGCCAATATTAGGCTCGTTGGCATAGCGCTGGGCCAGCTTGTGCCAAAGGGCAACCATCTTTTGCTGATTGGCTTCGCTTTGCCACAGCGATGGTTTTTCAGGGTAACGGTCTGATATCGGCAGGTCATTTCCCTGTCCGCCCGGAGTGGCGTGCAGATCAAGGATGAGATACATGTGGTTGGCCTTGCACCATTTTAATAAATCATCTACCATGTTAAAACCTTTATCAAGCCAGGTGTTCTGGCCTGCTACGGGTTCTTCTTCAACCGGCAGGGTAAACAGGTTAAAGTGCATGGGCAGGCGGATGGAGTTGAAACCCCAGCGTGCCATCGAGTCCACATCTATCTTGCGGGTATTATTGGCCAGCCATTTTTCATAAAAGGTCTTGGTTTTCTCCGGCCCGATCAAATCCTCAATTCCGGCTTTGATCTTATGCTGCTGACCGATATTGCCGAGACGGAACATATAGCCTTCCTGCAGCATATCGCCGCCCAGGCCAACGCCGCGCAGTATTACTTTCTGGCCTTTTTCGTTTACAATCAGTTTGCCGTCGGCTTTAAGAAAGCCCTGGCTGTGAGCTTGTTGCATGGCGAATAGACAAGCAGCGCCCAAAATATATTTTAGTTTATGCTGATACATGTTGATTGAGATTTATTGCCAAACGTAAGTAGCCACCGCACCGCTGCTAAGCGATGCCGCCGCCACGCGACCGTTATAGCCAATGTTGAAGCCTTGGGTTTTATCGCTCACGTTGGCCACTATTAAAACCTTCCTGCCGTCGGGAGTAGTAAATGCCACGTTAGGCAGCGGATCAATATCTGTAGAGGCCACCCGCACCGAGCCCGGGCGCACAAACTTGGAGGCATGGGCCATAGCATAATAAGCAATGTTGGGTGTGTAATTGTCTTTATCAATGGTCACCGCGCCCTGGCACATAGGGCAACCACCGCGATCTGTATGGGGCTGGTTCTGTGCGTCGGCAGCCAGGTTCCATTCCAGTACGTTGCGGCACCAGTTGCGGGTAGCGCCAATAAACAGGCGACGTACTGGGTTGATGATGTTGATAGTCGGGCTACCGTCTTTCTCAATCACCATTTGCTCGGTGAAATACAGGTTTTTATCAGGATGAGCATTGTGCAGATCAGTCAGTGCCTCAATCTTGCCGCCATAGAGGTGAAAGCCGGAGCCATCCACATAGCGGGCTGCTGCTTTATCGTTCAGGATTGAATCGGCATAATCGGGTCTGTCGCAATTATGATCGTAAACGATGATCTTGGTTTTGATGCCTGCCGATTGAAACGCCGGACCAAGATTGTTCTTAATAAAATCAGCCTGCTCATGCGCCTCCATCACCATGCTTGGGTTGTTTTTGGGGTTGAGTGGCTCGTTCTGCACAGTAATGGCGTCAATGCTGATGCCCTGCGCTTTATAGGCCTGAATATATTTAACCAGGTAATTGGCATAGGTCTGGTAATACTCGGGCTTCAAAACGCCGCCGCGGGTATCGCCGTTGCTCTTCATCCAGGCGGGGGCAGACCACGGTGAGCCCAGGATCATGATCTTTGGGTTGATTTTCAAGATCTCTTTTAAAACCGGTATCACATCCACCTTATCCGGGCCAAGATCAAAGGCTTTCAATTGCGGGTCTACTGAGCCTGCGGGCACATCGTCATAAGAAAAAACATGATCATTTAAATCACTTGCGCCGATGCTCAAACGCAGGTAACTCACGCCAATGTTATCGGCATCGGTAGCAAAAACTTTTTTGAGCAATGCTGCCCGTGCCGGGGCGCTCATGCGCACAATGTGCATGGCGCTGCCGCCGGTAAGCGCAAAGCCAAAACCGTCTATCGGTTGGTATTTGGTGTGGTCATCAACTTTAATAACCGGGTAGTTGTTGGTGTTGGCCGGTTCAAAGGTTAACGGTTCTTTTTGGTGGGCAAACAGCGCAGATCGGTCTGCATTGGTGAGCCAGCAGCTCACCGTTTTTTTCTGCGCAAAGCCCGCCGGCCCAAGGCCGACGAGTGCGCATAGCGATACAAATACAGTATGTTTGATTTTCATTGAATGTGGAGTGATTTGAAACTTGTCATTGCGAGCAGGGTAGAGGGACGGACTGTGCGCGAAGTAATCTCGTCGCATCTCTTTCCGTGCGACGAGATTGCTTCGTCACGCCCCGCGCCAGGCAATTCCCGTTCCTCGCAATGACAAATGTTTTATGTTTTGCTTACTTAACAATCATTGTAGCAATAGAATGCGGCAGCGCCGTAGCCTGTGCAGCTTTGCCTTTCATCCATAGCAGGTAAGGCACCTTGTCATCGCTGTTATTCATCACCACAACCACTAACTGGCCATTAGCATTTTTGAATGCCGTGCTCAACAACTTATCGCGGCTTACCGAAGCGGCTACGCGTTTAGCACCGGGACGCACAAATTTGGAGAAATGGCCCAGGTAATAATACTCGTTGGTATAGATCAGCTGACCGGTTTTGGTGTTGCCGATGATAGGGGCGAAGCAGTAGTTACCTACATGGTTAGGACCGCCTTGCTCGTCTAACAAAACGTTCCAATCCGTCCAGCCGGTGGCGCCGCTGTTAAAATCGTTAATCATGGAGTAGCCGTACTTTTCGCCCAGGTTCCAATCGTCTACGCGGTTCAGGTCAAAGCGTTCGATGCAGCCCTCGGTGAAGATCAGGTTTTTGTTGGGGAAAGCCGCGTTAACCAGCTTAACGTTATCAAAACGCATGCTGCTGCCGGTCCAGGTTTCATACCAGTGGTAGCCAATACCCCAGATGTATTTGGCTGCTTCCGGATCGCTCAGGATAACGCTGGCTTGCTGATAAACCTCGTCACGGTTATGATCCCAGGCGATGATTTTGGTATTCATTTTGGCTTTGGCAAAGGTTGGCCCCATGTATTTCTTTACAAAATCGCGCTCTTCCTCGGCAGTAAAAACGCACGATTCCCATTTTTGCGTGGCCATGGGCTCGTTCTGTACCGTTATTGCCCACAGGGGGATGCCTTGCTGCTGATAGGCTTTGATAAACTTTATAAACAAGTTGGCCCAGCTTTGCATATACTCCGGCTTCAGTTTGCCGCCGTGCAGTACATCGTTATTGGTTTTCATAAACGCCGGCGGGCTCCACGGACTGGCAAACATGGTGAGCTTACCACCTGCAGCTTTAATGGCGTCTTTTATAAACGGTACGCGGTATTTCAAATCGTGCGCAATTGAAAATGTTTTGAGCGAGCCATCACCAGGTTGTACGTAGGCGTAGCTGTCGCTGCTAAAATCGCAGCTTTGTATGTTGGTGCGGCCCAGGGTGTAGCCAATGCCCGCTGTGGGGTCGTAATAGGCGCGCATAAACTCTTGTTGTTTGTCTTTAGGTAGCTTGTAGTAAGTTTCTGCCGCTGCGTCAGTAAGGGCACCGCCAATGCCCACCATAGACTGGAAGGTTTTTCCCGGGTCTATAAATACCGAGATATCAGTTTCCAATGGTTGCGGCTTGTCTACAAACGTAAGCGTTCCGGTTGGGCTGAGCTTGTAATCGGTGCTTTTGGCGGTGGTGTATACCTCGGCGATTTTTGGCGCGGTGGTTTGTGCCTGGACCAGTTGAGTAAACGCTAAAATGCCGGTCGCAACGGCATAACAGCTAAATTTTTTGATCATACAAATTGGTTTATAAATACGGTTTGATGGTTTTAAAAGTATAGACGTATCAGCCGGCAGCATCCCTTACTCGCCATCAAAAAATTCAGTTTAATTGGTGAAAAGCTGCGCCCGATATTCCAAAACTATTGAAAATTGCCTTGAATTACGAAATAAAAATAACATAAAATATTGATTATTAAATACTTATATATTTGTTTGATACGCTTTACGCACAGGTAATTAGCCCGTGCAAAAGCTTGAAAATGTTGCACCTGATTGCAAATTCAGTATTATTGTACCTGTAAGCCAATACGCATCAATCTCAAGATTAAAACTTTGTACTTATTTTAAAGCAAATACAGGTTTTAACGCTGTTTTGAAGCGATTTGCCAAGACCAATTACCCGGATCCCTAACCAGGACCAACCACATAAACTAATTTTTATTGATTAAACTTTTATGCTGAGCGCTGCTTGTAAGAAATGGCTGGTATTGATAATGCTGATGATAGCGTTTGGACTGAACCTGCGTGCGCAACAGATTGTCACTGCAGATAATACCACTAACGAACATGTTTTTACCCACCAGGAACTGCGATGGTTGGAAGATAAAGACGGTAAGCTAACGTTGGACCAGGTCCGGTCGGCAGTGTTTGACAGGCAGTTTAAAGAGAACAGTGGCGTTTATCCTAAAAACTTTAATAATCAATCCTATTACTGGTATCGCATCAGGGTGCGGCTTAATAATGTTACCGCTAACAAAGAGAGCCTGATTGAGTTTTTTGACCAGACTACGGATGATATTACCTCTTACATTCCAGACAGTAACGGTGTCTACCACATGGAGCGGGCAGGCGCGTCGTTCAACTTTGATAGACGGCTTTATAAGCACAAGAATTTTGAATTCAGGATCTTAGATAGGCATAACGGTGTTTATACCTACTATTTCAGGGTGCGTTCTAAAGAGCAGGTGAATGTGATTATTGTTTACCGCACCATTGATTACTTTATTCATTACGCGCTCTCCGAGTATCTTACCTACGGGATCTTCTACGGCATGATCCTCATTTTTTGCCTGCACAACCTGCTGATGTTTATTGCAGTAAAACGCCTGCAATACATCTTCTATGTTGGGTACATTTTAAGTGTGGGCATTTACGAGATGAGTGTGGACGGCATTGCCTTTCAATACGTTTGGCCAAACTCGCCCAACTGGAACGAGTATGCTTACGGCACTGCATTGTTTTTGATGAGTGTTTTTGCGCTAGAGTTTACTAAGGAACTGTTGCAGGTAAAAACCAGGTCGCCGCTATTATATAAACTGATTAATATCACGCTGACGGCCCGGGGCATTTACTTTCTACTGTGCTTCTTTTTCTTTAGAAATCTGTTCATTCTCAAATATGTAGATGTAATACCGCTGCTGATTGCCTTTGGTACCGGTATATACATTTTGCGTTCTGGCTTCAAACCCGCACGTTTCTTTGTGTTGGGCTACGCATTTCTCTTCTTCGGATTCTTGCTGAAAGCTGCAACGGTTTTGGGTTTAAACTACCCGATAGTGGGCCGCATATTGGGCCATTATAGTTTAACCCTGGGCTTTATGATGGAGATGATGTTGCTCTCGTTCTCCATAGGCGATCAGGTGCGGCTGTTGCGAAAGGAGAAAGATGCCGCGCACGAAGAAACCCTGCGCCTTAAAGATTCCATTAACCGCGAGCTGGAAGAGCAGGTGCGTATCCGTACCTCGGAAGTAGTACGTCAGGCTAATGAGATTCTGGATCAGAATGCCACTATTGAAGCTCAGAATGAAGAATTGCTGGCGATAAACGAACAATTAGAGCTACAGGCCGAAGAAATATCGCGCATGAATTTGCTGCTGGAGAAAGACAATATTCAGCTTAAAACCAACATTGCCAAGGTAACGGACGATCGCGCCCAATCCAAAGAGCTGAGTTTTGAAGAATTCAGCGCGCAATACCCTGATCAGGAAACCTGCTACAAATTCCTGTCGGACCTGAAATGGGCCGTGGGTTACCAATGCTCGCGTTGTGCTAACACCAATTACTGCGCAGGCCGCATGCCTTACAGCAGGCGTTGTACTAAATGCACCTATGAGGAGTCTGTTCTGCAGCGCACCATTTTCCATAATAACCGCATACCTATTAATAAGGCTTTTTACCTGGTTTATTTGATGTATACCAGCAAGGGCACTATCTCATCGCATCAGCTATCTGAAAAGCTGGATATCAGGCAAAGTACCTGCTGGTCTTACTCTATCAAAGTAAAGAAAGCCATGCAGGAGCATAAAAAAGAAGCCAAAAAAGGCGGTCAGCAGGGCTGGAGCCGTTTGGTTATTGGGGCCTGATTGTAATCTTCAACCATTTGTCATTGCGAGGAACAGAAGGGGATGTGCGAGGCGTGACGAAGCAATCTCGTCGCGTGTTTATGCGTGCGACGAGATTGCTTCGCGCTCAATCCGACTCTACGGCCCTGCTCGCAATGACAGTGTTTTAAATCATACCATCACATTCTTAATTTCCTCCCTGACACGCTTTAATCACATTTACGCATTTTTACGTCCGTTTTTTTAAATGTCAATTGCACATAAAACCTCTTTTTTGTGCTCTAAATGCGCTTTTTTATTGCTTTTTTTAACTTTTTTTTATTGTGAGGGAAGCGTATCGGTATTTGCGCATGATAGACTTGGTTTTGCGCATTACTAAGTTAAAAACAGGCTTTTTGATGCTTTTACGGTTTGTGATTTAAGTGTATTAAAATAGTATATAACTTATTAATAATCAGTTATTTATGATATTTTTAACTTGTTTTTTAGCTTAAAACACCCGTAACTTTACCTCACCGATTATTAGAAAACCAATTATTAATCTTTAAATCAAGAATGAATAGCTGAGAGAAAGCAACGCTTCCGATTGCTTAAACGTGTTAGCAAGCCAGGTTTGCTGGCACGTATTAACCAGGTAACTCCCGTTGCCTGCCATAAACAAACCAATGTTGAAATAACTGATTATGAAAAAAAGAATTACTTTACTTATTTCCTTTTTACTCACCACTATCATGCTGTCGTACGCACAGGATCATCCAGTGAAGGGTGTAGTAAAAGATAGCAAGGGCCTCGGCATACCTGGGGCAACCGTTACTAACCAAAGAACACATAAAGCCGCAGCTACAGATCTTAACGGTGCCTTTACCATACCGGCTTCAAGTAATGATGCACTGCATATTAGCAGCGTAGGCTACAACAGCCAGGAGATAGCGATAAACGGTCGCACTAACATTAACATCACCCTGGCCGATGACAATAAGCAGCTGACAGAAGTGGTGGTAATAGGTTATGGTACCCGCGCGGTAAAAGATGTTACCGGCGCTATTACCAGTATCAAAGCCGAAAAGATGGAGAACGAAAACCCGGTGAGCGTTACCGACCTGATTAAAGGCAACGCACCCGGCATCAACGTAGGTATGAACACCTCTGCACGCGGCGGTGGCGCCGGCGACCTGCTGGTACGTGGTAAAGCCACGCTAACAGGCAACACTCAACCGCTCATTGTACTTGATGGTGTGATCTACAACGGTGTGATCTCTGATATCAACCCTAACGATATTGAGCGTATCGACATCTTGAAAGATGCCAGCGCGCTGGCCGTTTACGGTTCGGTATCTGCTGCGGGTGTGGTAGCTATTACTACCAAGAAGGGTAAAAATGGTGCGCCACAAATTTCTATCAACGCCAACTATGGTATCACTCAGCTGGAAAAGAAACAGCAGTACTATCAGGGTTATGATTTCCTGACCTGGCGTTCAGACGCGGCGCGTGCTACCAATGTTAATAACCCGTATTATTTCTATAGCGATCCTAATCACCTGCCTGATGGTGTTACCCTGGCGCAGTTCATGGGTTCATCAACCAGCGACCCTACCACTACCTGGCTTACCCGTATAGGTTTGCAGCCTGATGAAATTGCCAACTATAAATCTGGTAACGTAACTGATTGGAGTAAACTGGTTTTCCGTAATGGCAAGCGTCAGGATTATACCGCCAGCTTATCAGGCAAAAATGATAACATCAGCTACTACATGTCTGGCAACTTTACCCGTAACCAGAACGAGATTGTGGGCGACCAGTACACCAACTACCGTTTCCGTGTAAACCTGGAAGGTAAGGCTGGTAAATATGTTGCCCTGGGCGTAAACGCACAATACGCCCAGCGCGATGAAGGTGGCAACGCTGCCGATTGGAAGCAGATTATCAACTCATCGCCTTACGGTAATGTTTACAACCCTGACGGTACGCTTACCCGTATCTACACCACTTATGATAATGGTTTGAACCAGCGTAATCCGCTGCTTGCTTATACCTATGATGCTAAGGTGGCCGTGCAGAATACCTTGTTTGCAAACATGTTTGTGAAAGTATCGCTGCCGTTTGATATCAAATATCAGTTGACTTACAGCCCGGATATCGAGTCGTACAGAAACTTCACCTTTAAACCGCTGGCAGACCCTGATGAAAATGCAGCTGTTGGTGGCGAAGGTACCCGCAGTATGGAGAACAGGTACCGCTACAACCTGGATAACTTGCTGACCTGGAACAAAACTTTTGGTATCCATAACATTGATGTCACTTTCCTGCTTAACCGCGAGAAATATCAGTCGTGGTATACCAACACTTCTAATCAGGGCTTTAGCCCAAGCGACGCCTTAAGTTACCATAACATTGGCGCCGGCTCATTACCGGTAGAAAGCAGTGATGACCGCGTGGCCAATGGCAGCGCCATCTTAGGTCGTATTAACTACACCTTGCTGGGCCGTTATATCTTAACCGGTTCAATCCGTCGTGACGGTTATTCGCCGTTTGGTTTGAAAAATCCGTATGCCAACTATCCGTCAGGAGCGCTGGCCTGGGTGTTTAGCGACGAGAAATTTATGAAAAGGTTTACCTGGTTAAACTATGGTAAACTGCGTATCAGCTACGGCGTTAACGGTAATCGTCCGCCGCAGGGAACAATAGATCCGGCCATCCAGCTGGCATTGCTCAAGTTAATCAAATATCCAACCGTGGGCAGTGCCGTGGTTAACAATACCGCCATTTATACAAGTACATTGCAAAACCCTGATCTGACCTGGGAGCGTACTACCGGTACCAACATCGGTCTGGATTTTACGGTGCTGAATAACCGCCTGAGTGGTTCTATCGATGTGTATAACCGTAATACTACTGACCTGCTGGTTAATCGCTCTATCTCATCTATCCAGGGCTACAACGCTAACTACATTCTCGGTTTAGCTGGTACCGATTGGAACAAATCGTCTGTATTAACCAACGTTGGCCAGGTAAATAACAAAGGTTTGGAGATTGCGCTAAACAGTGTGAACATCAAAAGCAAAAACTTCAACTGGAGTTCGGCTGCTACCTTTACCATCAACCGTAATAAACTGATTCACTTGTATGGTCCGGTTACTACTACCGATGCCAACGGCAACAGCGTAACCACCGAGGCCGACGATAAAACCAACGGCTGGTTTATCGGTCATGATATTAATGCCGTTTGGGATTACAAAATTCTGGGAGTGTGGCAAAGCAACGAAACTGCTGATGCCGCCTTGTACACTGGCGCAGGTATCCGTCCCGGCGACTTTAAGCTGCAAGACGTAAACGGCGACCATAAATATGATGATAACGATAAACAGTTTTTGGGCAGCACATCGCCTAAGTTCCAATGGTCATTACGTAACGATATCAACTTCCTGCAACACTTTGATTTTTCATTCCTGCTGGTTTCAAGCATGGGCCAACTGTCACAGTTTAACGAGGCTAAAAACAGCCCGGGCAGTGTAGGCTTCCTGCGTCAAAGCTCATACAAATTGCCTTACTGGACGGCAGCCAACCCAATTGATGATTATGCCCGTCTGGCATCAGGCTCAAACGGTACCAGCTTTAACGTTTGGCGCAAATCGTCATTTGTAAGGGTGAACACGGTAGCCTTAGGTTACACTTTCAATCCACAGCTGCTGCAACGCTTTGGTATTAAGAGCGCCAAAATATTTGCCAGTGCCAACAACGCGTATGTGTTTACCTCGTACCCGTTCTGGGATCCGCAGAACACCGGCTCAAACGCTGGCCCGACGCCAAGAATCTTCCAGATTGGTTTGAACGCTACACTTTAATACAGATTTAGAACAGAGAGAAATGAGAACATTAAATAAAAATATTATAGCCGGTTTGGTAATGGCAGCGGTGGCCCTGGTAACCGATGGCTGTACCAAACGTAGCGAGCTTGACCCGCAAACGCTATCAAACTTTTCGCCAGACAATACGCTGAACTCGCCTGCAGCTTTTAAGGCTGCGTTAGAGGCGATGAACGCCAATGTGCGCATTGAGTTTTTTGGAGATTCTGCACCGATGCTGACCGAGTCGATCTTTACCGACTCGGGCGTTGAGGGTACAACCGATAAAACCACCCCCGCACAGGATTTGAACGTGCGTATTACCCCAACCGCCAACCTGGATAGTGATGACTATAACAAGATTGGCCGTTACTGGTATATCTGGTGGTCTGGCGTGCATTATGCCAACACGGTTATCAGCCGCATTGATAACGCCAAATGGCCAACTCAGGCGGCGCGTAACGCGGTGTTGGGTGCAGCTTACTTTCACCGTGCTTACTGCTACTATCGTTTAACGCATCAGTTTGGCGATGTGCCATTGATCCTGAAAGAAGAAACCGGTGTAGTAACCAACTATTTTTCAACTCAGCGTATCGTCATCCTGAAACAAATGAAAACCGATATGGAGCTGGCCGTTACCTATCTGACCGATGGTGTAGACAAAGGCGAAGTATCTAAAGGTGCTGCTTACCACCTGCTGGCTAAGATTGACCTGGCCCTGGGTTTGTTTGATGATGCTATTACCGCAACCACTGCCGTTATAAATGGCCCGTACCACCTGATGACCAGCCGTTTTGGTATTGTTGCCAGTGATGCTACCCGCAACGTAATCTGGGATTTGCATCGCCCTGATAACAAATCATTAGCCAATAACACCGAGGCCTTATACAACGTAATTGACCGCGAGTCGCTGGAAGGTGCCTATGACCACGGATCGCAGATTATGCGTAACATCGTGCCGATGTGGCATAACGGTAGTATCCTTACCCCAATTAACCACAAACCAGGTATTGTAGATGCGGTTACCGCGCAATATCCACTCACATTATGGTATGGTCGTGGTATCGGCAGGGCAAGAGCTACTTCTTACGCCACCCAGGCCATCTGGAAAAATGCAGGTGGCGACTTGCGCCACGCACCAGGCAACTGGATGAATATGACCGATCTGGTGTTTAATAATCCGGATCTGAACAATTCTGCAAAACCAGATTATGATCCGTCTGAATACGGTCAGCACTTAACTCAGTGGACTGATGCCGATGCTAAAGTTCCGGGTAAAGTATTTAAAAATGGTCCGGCAGATAGTATCCGTGCATGGTTTAGCTGGCCGCATTACAAAGTGTTTGTAAACCCGGGAGGCGGCAACACAGCGATTGACAAATGGTGGACCCCGCCACGCGGCACTAACACCGATTGGTACGTATTCCGCCTGGCCGAAACCTATTTGCTGCGTGCCGAGGCCTACGTTTGGAAAGGCCAGACTGCACAGGCTATGGCTGATCTTAATGTGGTACGCGCCCGTGCACAGGCTACCTTGTTAACCGATCCATCACAGGTGAACATCGGTACCATACTGGATGAGCGCCAGCGCGAACTGTATTGGGAAGAGCCGCGCAAAACCGAGCTGACCCGCATTGCCTTCATTTTTGCGCAAACCGGTATCCCAGCATATAATGGTAAAACTTACAACGTGGCCAGCTTCTCTACCAATAACTTCTTTTATGACAGGATTATGGAGAAGAACGATTTCTATCGTAACCCTAACGTTGTTACCAACTCGGGTAACCACTTTACCATATCGCCATACCACGTGCTGTGGCCAATACCTCAGGCAGATATCAACCTGAATGTAAACGGTCATATTAACCAGAACAAAGGCTACTCCGGTTCTGAATCAAACGTGGCGCCGCTGGACAAGGTGCAATAAAATATCAGCTTAAACTAAACAACCAAAGCCACAGGTATGCCGGTCTTGCGACGGCCGGCATACCTGTTATAATCAATAATAATCTACACTAATGCCTCTCTCATCAACAGAAATAAAAAAATATGCTATTGCGCTGGCGTTGCTGGCATCGGGCTACGGGGCTACGGCTCAAAGTAAGTACGATGCCCAGGTAGCCCAGTTGCTGAAACAAATGACGCTGGAGGAAAAGGTGGGCCAGATGGCGCAGATCACACTGGATGCGCTGGCCAAACCGGTTCCCAAAAATCAACCTAAAGCTTTTGAGCTGGACCCCGCCAAGGTAGAGGATGCCGTTGGTAAATATTACCTGGGCTCTATACTCAATGCTTCCAATAATCGCGCTAAAACCAAAGAAGAATGGTTTAGTGTGATTAGCACACTGCAAGATCGGGCGTTAAAAACACGCCTTAAAATCCCCATTATTTATGGGATTGATGCCATTCACGGTGCTACCTATACTGCCGGTGCAACTATGTTTCCGCAGCAAATCAATCAGGCTGCTTCATTTAACCGCTCACTGGTAAAACGTGCGGCACAAGTGACCGCTTATGAAGTTCGTGCCAGCAATACCCCATGGGTGTTCTCGCCGCTGCTGGATCTGGGCGCCGACCCACGCTCTCCCCGCCAATGGGAATCATTTGGTGAAGACCCTTATCTGGATGGTCAGTTGGGTTATCAAGCCGTAAAAGGTTTTGAGGGCGATAATAATGATGCCGATAATCCGGAGCATGTGGTGTCATCCATTAAACATTACCTGGGTTACCAGGTGCCGCTATCGGGTAAAGACCGCACGCCGGCGTTTATATCAGACCAGGCGCTGCGCGAGTATCACCTGCCGCCGTTTAAGCTGGGTGTTGAGGCCGGTTCGCACGCGGTGATGGTAAACTCATCTATCATCAACAACATTCCGGTGCACTCTAACAAGAAATTGCTGACTGACTTGCTTAAAACCGAGTTGGGTTTTAAGGGTCTGGTAGTAACCGATTGGGGAGATATAGATAATCTCTATAAGCGCGATCATATTGCATCGAGCGAGAAAGAGGCTATTATGATAGCCATTAACGCAGGTGTGGATATGTCTATGATTGCCTATGACTACAAAACCTTTTGTGATGATCTGATTGCCCTGGTAAAAGAAGGGAAAGTAAAGCAAGCCCGTATTGATAATGCTGTGGCCCGCATTCTGAAAGTGAAATATGCTGCAGGTCTGTTTACCCGCCCGAATACTGATTACCATGATTATCCAAAATTTGGCAGCAAAGAGTTTGAGCAGGCGGCCTATAATACTGCTGCAGAATCTATCACCCTGTTAAAGAATACTGATAATGTGCTTCCACTGAAGAAAGGCGTAAAAGTGCTGGTAACCGGTCCAAATGCTAACTCGATGCGTGCCTTGAACGGCGCCTGGACCTACTCATGGCAGGGTAACCTGACCGAAGAGTTTGCCGGTCAATACAACACCATACTGGAAGCGCTGCAAAACAAGGCTGGTAAAGAAAACATCAACTACGTACCGGGTGTGAGCTATAAGAACGACGGCAAATATTGGGAAGAATATCCCGACAAGATGGAAGATGCTGCGGATGCCGCCACCCGTGCCGATGTAGTGGTGCTTTGCCTGGGCGAGAACAGTTATACCGAAACACCGGGTAACCTGAATGATCTGCGTATTTCTGACCTACAGATCCAGCTGGCTAAAAAGGTAATGGCATCTGGTAAGCCGGTAATCCTGGTGCTGAATGAAGGCCGCCCGCGGGTGATCAGCGAGTTTGCCGAAGGGGCTAAAGCCATTGTGCAAACCTTTTTACCGGGCAACTTTGGTGGTGATGCATTGGTTGATATTCTGTATGGCGATGTAAACCCATCGGGTAAACTGCCTTATACCTATCCGCGCTACGCAAACGCAATTATTACTTACTATCACAAACCTGCTGAAGAGCGTGCCACCATGGAAGGGGCCTATAACTATGAGGCCGACTACAACCCGCAGTTTAAGTTTGGTGATGGCTTGAGCTATACCACTTTTAAATACAGCAACCTGAAATTGAGCAGCCCGACGTTGAGCGCCGGTCAGACGTTGACGGTAACTGTTGATGTAACCAACACCGGTCAGCGTGAGGGTAAAGAGGCGGTGTTATTGTTCAGCAGTGATTTGGTAGCCAGCATCACCCCGGATGTAAAACGCCTGCGTGGTTTTGATAAGATTGACCTGCAACCCGGTCAAACTAAAACCGTAACCTTTAAGCTAACACCAAATGACCTGGCCTTTGTAAACGCCGACCTGAAAACGGTAACAGAGCCAGGCGAATTCAAGATAATGGCGGGCGATCAAACCGCTCAACTGATTTTTAAATAAGCAATGGGGAAATCCTAAACCTTGAGCCTGGCATTTGCCGGGCTTTTTTGTTGGCGCGCGGTTATCTTTATTGTCATTGCGAGGAACGAAGCAATCTCGTCTGATGCATGACGGACATGCATTTATCCGACGATCTTGCGACGAGATTGCTTCGTTCCTCGCAATGACAAGTTGTATAAACAAAAGTGGCCCGGGTAATGCCCGGGCCACTTCTGTTTTAAGCTGATCAATTGTACTCAATTCTTCAGCTTCGCTTTAAACACTGCTTCCAGTTTCTGTACTTTAGGTAAAATAACCAGGCGGCAGTAAGGTTTGCTGCCATTCAGGTTAAAGTAGTTTTGATGATAGCCCTCGGCTTTGTAGAATGCTTTGAATGGGGTGATCTCCGTTACGATTGGGTCTGGATACACTTTGGCTTTGTTCAGCTCGGCCTTGGCTTTGGCAGCTAAGGCTTTCTGCTCTGCACCGTGATAGAAAATGGCAGAGCGGTATTGTGTGCCCTCGTCATCACCCTGACGGTTTAAGGTAGTTGGATCGTGCATTTTGAAGAAAATCTCCAGCAGATCATTATAACTCACCACTTTGGGGTTGTAAATAATATTCACCACCTCGGCATGGCCGGTGTTGCCGGTGCACACATCCTCATAACTTGGGTTACGTACGGTACCGCCTGAGAAACCCGATTCGGTTTTAACCACACCTTTAACACGTTGAAAAATAGCTTCAGAACACCAGAAGCAGCCCATGCCAAAAGTAGCGGTATCGGTAACAGGTTTGGCTTGAGCAAAAGCGCGGCCGCCAAAAGGCAGCATCAGGGCCAGCAACAGCAGGCCGGTTATTTTTTTCATATTGATGATCATTTTATCTAACAAACGAAATCGGCCTGCAAATAATTTCCGGGTTTTGCCATCGGCCGGTCAAAAATAGGTAATTATGAGTTGGCGACATTGCAACAAGTTTGAGGGAGATGATAATCTTGAGCGCTTGTGGCGAAAGCGTGACATCAAATGCCCCCGCGCGTGTTTCGACAAAGCTCAACATGACATCCCCCTACTTTTAAAAGTATAAAAGATAAAGGGCGTCGGGTGTCATCCTGAGCATCGTCGAAGGGCGCGGGAAGGCCTAGTTGCAATGTAATTACCGCACACTAACCGTAACTTTCCCCTCCAAATCTCTTGATGACGTTCCCGCCATCAGCACATATTTGCCCGGCTCTACCGTCCACTTCTTATCTTTCTCGTTGTAATAAGCCAGATCAGATGCTTTTAATTTTAGCGACACTTTAATTGATTTACCCGCAGGCACCAATACCTTTTGGAAAGCTTTTAGCTCTTGTTCCGGCCGCTCTACAGCCGATCCATCTTTATGCACATACAGTTGTACCACCTCTTTACCAGAACTCTTGCCAGTGTTGTTAAGGGTTACACTGGCGGTAATAACATCGTTTGAAGTATAGCTGACTTTATCAGTAGTGAAGTTTGAAAGCGAGAATGTGGTGTACGATAACCCATAACCAAAGCAATACAGTGGATCAATCTTTTTGGTATCAAACCAGCGATAGCCTACCAGAATGCCTTCTTTATACTCGGCTATATCATTGTTGCCGGGATAGGTGTGCAGGGCATGGGCCGGTGAATCATCCAGTGATGCGGGGAACGTAAACGGCAGTTTGCCTGATGGATTAACGCGCCCCAGCAGCACATCGGCCAGGGCGTTGCCGTGCTCAGAACCGTTGTACCAATCCCATAACAGGGCAGGGGCTTGCTGTTTCAGTTTGCCCAGATCATAAGGTGCGCCGCCGGTAAACACTACGATGGTGTTGGGGTTGGCTGCCAGCACAGCGTCGGCCAGTTCCTGCCCGCCGAACGGGATGCTCAAATCTTTGCGATCCGTGTTTTCGGTTTCGTAACTACGATTGCCGCCAATGCACAAAATCACCAGGTTGGCTTTGCTGGCCATAGCAACGGCCTCGGCAATTAGTTTGGCATTGGGCCTGTTACTGGCTGCTTTTACAGAATCGGGTGCGTTGGCTTTGTAGTTGCCGTTGTAGCCACGGGCAAAGGTAATGTTAACGCTAGGCAGGCGGTTTTTTAGTCCCTGCAAAACATCAACTTCGTATTTGGCTTTTACTCCGGCTCCGTAACCTTCCAATGCAAAATGATGGACCGCATTGTCGCCAATAACAGCAATGTTTTTTACACTTGATAGGTTGAGCGGTAACAAACGGGCATCTTTTTTCAGGAGTACAACAGACTCTGATGCAATGTCATACGCTGTTTTGTAATGCGCAGGCGAGTTAAGTTGCGGTTTCTTTGTATCAGCAGCCAAAGCTGTATGATAAAGCAGGTTAAGAATGCGATAGATCTTATCATCAATCACCTTCACTGGTACAATGCCTTCCTGAACCGCGGTTTTGAGTGGCGCAGCAAAAAAGTATTTATCATAACTACCGGGAGAGCCCATCTCTATGTCCAGTCCGTTAAGTGCCGAGTTGACCGTGCTGTGCACTCCGCCCCAGTCGGAGATCACCACGCCTTTAAAACCCCATTCTTTTTTCAGGATATCGTTGAGTAGGTAGCTGTTCTCGGCACAATAACTGCCGCGTACTTTGTTGTACGCACTCATGAGCGACCATGCGTCGGCCTGCTCCACCGCGGCTTTAAAAGCAGGCAGGTAAATTTCGCGCAGCGCACGTTCGCTGAGTTCAGCACTTACCTTGTAGCGGTCGGTCTCCTGGTTGTTAACGGCGTAGTGTTTAATACAGGCGGCCACATGCCATTGTTGAATCCCTTTGACGGTTTGCACAGCTAATGTCGAATTAAGTACAGGGTCTTCTGACAGATATTCATAAGTACGTCCGTTAAGTGGTGTGCGGGCAATATTGAAAGCCGGCGCCAGTATCACATCCTTTTTGCGGGCGCGTGATTCTTCGCCCAGATCCTGCCCGTAGCGCAGGGCCAGCGCTGGGTTCCACGTAGCCGCAATGGCCGATCCGTTAGGGAAGAACGTGGCCGAGTCTGTAGTTAACTTGCGCGGTGCCCAATGGTCATCAACTTCCTCGCGCACCCCCAACGGGCCGTCATCTGTCAGTAAGGCCGGGATATGCAAGCGCGGTACAGCACCCGTGCCAAACTTGCTGTCGGCATGCAGCATGGTGATTTTTTCGTCGAGGGTTAGCTGTTTAAGCAGCCGTTTTATTTTGGCATCAGTTTGTTTGTCGGTTTGCTGAGCCTGTGCAACGGGTAACCCAAGCAGCAAGGCAAAGCCCAGCGCGCTAAGGTTTAGGAGCTTTATTTTCATGTAGAAAGGTTGAACTATAGATAAATAATTGTGTTTGTGCTATTTTAATACTTTTATTGCTAACCTTAAAATTGCCGGTCTAAAAAATGGAAAAAGATCTCGCCTTGCTCAAAATTTCCCAACCGGCCCATCGGGCTTTGGCCAATGCCGGTATTTTGTCGTTGCAGCAACTCTCCGGTTGGACCGAAAAGCAATTGTTGCAACTGCACGGATTAGGTCCGTCGGCTATCCCCATTATTAAAGCTGCGCTTGCCGAAACGGGCTTGCAACTGGCAGAGAAGTAAATGGTCCAAAGCCCAAATTGTTGTGGTGCTGAAAGGAATAATTAACAGAATGATTTACGCACTTGTTTTAGTGTTTTTTACGGTCGTTTTGAGTATTATTGTGGTTCAAACCAAATCAACTAACCTGAGAAAATGACTGTCAGAATCAAGCTATTAGCTCCTCTGGCTATGGTGTGTGCTTTATACACCAGCAGCTTGCAGGCGCAAACCTTTAAAACAGACCCCGCGCTGTTAAAAACCATCAATAAAAATTTTACTGATGCCGATGCCCAATACAAAGTTTTAGCCGGCCGGTTAAAGCCAGATCGTTTCCCCAAAACTTACTATGCCGATAAAGACAGCCTGGAAACCAGCGCGTCCGGTTGGTGGTGCAGCGGCTTTTATTCGGGCACTGCGTTATATCTGTATCAGCAAACCAAAGACATGGCTTTACTGGCCGATGCCAATAAATCGTTAGGTTATTTAGCCAAAGAGCAATACAACAAAGGCACGCACGACTTGGGTTTTATGATGTATTGCAGCTTTGGCAATGCCATGAAAGTAGAGCCGAAAGATGAGTATAAGCAAATTCTTATTAACAGCGCCAAATCACTCTCTACCCGCTTTAACCCCAAAATGGGCGTCATCAAATCATGGAACTCCAATAAACCCGAGTACCTGGTGATTATTGATAACATGATGAACCTTGAACTGCTGTTCTGGGCCACCCATGCCACCGGCGATTCCAGCTATTATAAGATTGCCGTTGCGCACGCCAACACTACCATGAAAAACCACTTCCGCCCGGATTATAGCTCTTACCACGTGGTGGTTTATGATCCTGAAACTGGTGCTGTGAAGGAAAGACGTACCGCACAAGGCTACGCCAACGAGTCGGCTTGGGCTAGGGGACAAGCATGGGGACTGTATGGTTACACCACCCTGTATCGCGAAACCAAAGACAAAAAGTACCTGCAGCAGGCTAACCATATTGCCAAATTCATTTTGAACAACCCAAATCTGCCGGCAGATAAGATACCTTACTGGGATTTCAATGCGCCCAATATTCCAAACGCCCTGCGCGATGCTTCGGCCGCAGCAGTGATGAGCTCGGCCCTGTTGGAGTTGTGTAAATATACCGATGCAGCCGACGCAAAAACATATTTCAAGGTAGCCGAGACGATTCTGAGAAACCTTTCGGCTCCAAAATATAAAGCGGCGGCCGGCACCAACGGTGGTTTTATATTGAAGCATAGCGTTGGCCACTTCCCTAATCAAACAGAGATTGATGTGCCATTAACTTATGCCGATTATTATTTTGTTGAAGCGATGCTTCGTTATAAAAACTTTGCCAAATAAATGAAGAAACTCACCAGCCTTTTGGCCCTGCTGGCAAGCTGCACGTTAAGCGGCTTTGCCCAAACCGATACCACCAAAGCACCGGCCCCGGTATTGCCCGGTGTTTATGCTGATCCGAATATTGCAGTTTTTGGCAACAGGTTTTATATCTATCCAACTACGGATGGTACCGAAGGCTGGCAATCAACTTATTTTACCTGCTGGTCTTCTGCAGATTTGGTACAATGGAAAGATGAGGGCAAGATCCTCGATCTGCCGCGCGATCTTACCTGGGCCGCCGCGCGCGCCTGGGCACCCACCATCGGCACAAAAAATGGCAAATATTATTACTACTACGCTGCCGATACCAACATTGGCGTAGCGGTAGCCGATAAACCGACCGGTCCGTTCAAAGATCCGCTGGGCAAGCCGCTGATAAAAAGAGGGATGTTTAAGGGCCAGATGATTGATCCTGCGGTGTTTACCGACGATGACGGCTCAAGCTACCTGTACTGGGGTAACGGCAGCTGCCATGTGGTAAAACTGAATGAGGATATGATTAGCTATGATAGCACCAAAATAGTATCCTTTAAGCCGCAGGATTATAACGAGGGTCCGTTTGTTATTAAGCGCAAAGGTATTTACTATTTAATGTGGTCTGAGTTTGATACCCGCGATCCGCGGTATTCGGTTTGGTACGCTACCTCCACGTCTCCGCTGGGGCCGTTTGTTAAAGCTCCGGGCGGCCCAATATTGAAAGGTCGCGGTGTGGTAAAAGGCGCCGGCCACCACTCGGTGGTGCAGGTGCCTGGTAAAGATGAGTGGTACATTGCTTATCATCGTTTTAAAATCCCGGACGGCAATGGCTATAACCGCGAAACCTGTATCTCATCGCTACATTTTGATGATAAAGGAAATATCTTGCCGGTGGATGTATTTGAAGAGATTAAACCTGTAGAAATAAAGGAATGAGAAAGCTAATGTGTTTACTACTGCTGATCCCGGTGCTGTCGGTATCGGCACAAAATAGAAATAAGGCGGTGGCTTTATCAGGCAGAAAGCTTTGGCTGAATTATATGGACAAAGTGGCTCGCCCGGTACTGTCCAACCTGGCTGCCGACGAGCTGAAAGCCAATATGCCGGTTATGCTTTCTGAGCGGATTGATAATAAGGAAAGCCGCAGCAAAGTGGCCTATCTGGAAGCTTTCGGTAGGACCATGAGCGGCATTGCGCCCTGGCTGCAACTGGAAGGCGGCGATGCTGATGAGGTAAAGCTGCGGAACCAATACCGCGCCTGGGCTTTAAAAGCTATAGCCAATTCAGTAAATCCCAAAGCTAAGGATTACCTGCAATGGACAGGCGGGCAGCCTTTGGTTGACGCCTCTTTTTTGGCGTTGGCCCTGGTGCGTGCGCCATGGTTATGGGAGCATCTGGATGCAACCGCACGAGAGCAATTAGTAGCCGCTTTTAAAACCACTCGTGCTACGGTGCCCGGCTATAGCAATTGGGTACTGTTCACGGGTATGATTGAAACCTTCTTTTGCAAATACGGACTGGATTATGACCCCGTGCGCATTGAATATGGCGTGCGCGAGTTTAACAAACACTGGTACGTGGGTGATGGCATGTATGCCGATGGGATGAACTTTCATTTCGATTATTACAACAGCATTGTCATCCACCCATACCTCAGCACCATACTTGAGGAGGTAAATGCGAAAAAGAAAACTTACGTCGCAGAACAAACCGCAGAGGATATGGCCGGCAGGCGTTATGCCGAAATTTTGGAGCGATTGATCAGCACAGATGGTACTTATCCTATCACCGGCAGGTCAATCACGTATCGTTGCGGTAGTTTCCATCACCTGGCTAATCTGGCATTGAAAAAGCAACTGCCGGCCAGCTTAAACCCGGCTCAGGTGCGCTGCGCGCTGGAAGCCATGCTGAAGAAAACCGTTGGCGCTCCCGGTACCATCAATGAGAAAGGTTGGCTGAGTCTGGGTGTTTATGGCGCTCAACCCGGCCTAGCCGATGCTTATATTACTACCGGCAGCGAGTATCTGTGCGCCGAAATTTTCCTGCCGCTGGGACTGCCCGCAACTGATGATTTCTGGAGCAAACCAGATGCGCCGTGGACTGCAGTAAAAGTTTGGAGCGGCCAGGACATGCATTTGGACCATGCCATGGATATGAGGAAGTAGTTTTAAAGCATGCTCGTTCAGGCGTCAACGCTTGAACTAAGAAAACAGCCCTTGCTGTAAAGCAAGGGCTGTTTTCTTAATAACATGTCATTTCGACCAACGGGGGAACTACTCTCTTGAACGGAGTGAAAAATCTTATACGATTGCAACCCGAACGATAAGCCTGTCGCGCGTATAAGATTTCTCTTCCGCGCTTACGCTTATTCCCCGCTCGTGCTCATCGAAATGACAACCTTGTTAGGCTTTTTACGATGATATTACTTCACGGCATCACCTTCTTTTACCTCATCGCTCGGTTTGGTCATGATCTGCTCACCGGGTTTCAACGCCCCAAAAACTTCGGTAGAATCACGGCCCGCCAAGCCTTCTTTAATATCGGTCAGGTGCGCGCGGCCCTGGTCAACAGTTACCACGTACTCGCGCTCGGTAGAGCGTACGATGGCGCTGTTAGGTACGGCGAGGGTTTTTACACCGCTTTGCATCGGTACGGTAACCTCGGCATACATGCCTGGCTTCATGGTATCGTCATTGTTTTCAACGTCAATCTCAACCGCTTCAGAACGCAGACCACTCAATGCGTTGGCTGCGCGACTAATTTTGGCCTTATGTGTTGTACCCGGCATGGCGTTCAGCACAAAGCTTACCTGCTGCTTGCGGTCAATCTTATCGGCAAAATCTTCGGGTATGTAAACCTCCAGGCGCAGTTTACGGGTGTCTTGCAGTATTAACATTGGTTGATCAGCGCCTTTGCCTGGTGATACCAGTGCCCCCGGCGATACATTACGCTGGGTAATGGTGCCGTCAAACGGCGCGCGTATGTTCAGGTAATCCTGCACGGCTTTTACCGAGGTAACGTTTGATTGTTCTGATCTGGCAATAGCATCGTCGGCTTTCATCCGCGCCAGCGCATTGTCTAACTCCAATGGCGATACCGATCCCGGTTCTTTGGCTGCATCCTTTAGTCGGTTGTATTTCTCTTTGCTGGCGGCGGCATTTTCCTGTGCCTGGGTATAGCGCGAGGTAGCCGCCTGCAGTTGGCCCTCCATTTCAGGGGCCTCCAGCGTCATTAGCAGTTGACCTTTATGCACAACGCTGCCGCGGTCAACATAAATATTTTTTACAAAGCCGTTCACTTTGGGAAAGATGAACACCTGGTTAAATGATTTAAGTTGGCCGGGTACGCGCAACGTATTGGTAAGCGCGCGTTCAGCTACAACGCCCACCGGATTTTCGGGTGCGCTGTTTTTAGTGCCGGTGGTAGTTTTGGTCATATCAACCGGGTGGTTGTTGGAGCATGCTGCCAGCAACGCCGCGGTAGATAATATAATGATGGGTTTTATTTTCATGATTTGTGGTGGATAATTAATTGATAATAGTTTCTGCCTGATGTTGATGAACGCCGTTTAACTCGGGGTGATGCTGACCTGTTTCGGCACTTTTATCGCCATTGAGTTTAACGCCTTCCAATAATGACGGCGATTTGTAGCCGGTTTTTTCCTGCATCCAGGCAAATACCAGCGGCAGGATAAACAGGGCGGCCAGGGTAGAGAAAAATAAGCCCCCGATAACCGCACGACCCAGCGGCGCGGTCTGTTCGCCCGCTTCGCCAAGGCCCGATGCCATAGGGATCATACCGGCCATCATAGCCAAACTGGTCATCAAAATAGGGCGGAGCCTGATAGATGCTGCCGTTATTGATGAGCGTGTAGCGTCTTTATACTCATTGCGCAACAACTCGGCATTGGTTACAATCAGAATTGCGTTGGCAACAGATACACCGGTAGACATGATCATACCCATGTACGATTGCAGGTTGAGGGTAGACCCCGCGGCCAGCAAGGCCAGCAATGACCCCAGAATTACCGCCGGAACGGTAGATAATACCGTCGCAGCCAGCTTAAAGCTCTGGTAGTTGGCCGTTAACAACAGCAAGATTACTAAAATGGCTATAGCCAGGCCGTTTTGTAAGCTGCTTAATGTTTCAATCAGCAGGCCAGACATGCCTTCTACGGTTGCCAGTAAGCCCTTGGGTGGTTTACCAACAGCGGCAAGTGCTTTGTTAACATCAGACGTAGCAGTGCCCAAATCTTTTTTGTAGATGTTGGCGCTCACCGTTAAGTAACGGCGCGGACCGCTTCTGTCGTACTCGCCGGGTACGTAAGTAGTTTTAAAATCGGCCACATCGCCAAGCACCGGTGTGCTTTGCCCTTTTACCAGCGGAATTTCGCGCAACTCTTCCATGGTGTTCATCACGTACTCTGGTACCTGCACCTGCACCTGGTAGGTGTAGGAGTTGTTAGCATCCAGCCAAAGGTTTTTATTGGTAAAGCGGCTGGATGAAGTGCTGGCCGTAACAGAGGCCGCAATGCTTTTGGTATCCAGGCCCAGTTGCGATGCCTTTAACCGATCAAGCGTGATGGTAATTACCGGGAACCTAAGCGGCTGGGTTATCTGCACATCGCGCAGGTAGGTAATATGCTTTAGCTTGTTTACCACCTTGTTGGCATAATCTTCAATCTGAGCCATGTCTTTTCCGGCCACCTGCACCTCTATTGGTGTTGATGCGCCCTGACTCATAATTTTCTCGGTCATGTCTATCGGCTCAAAGCTTACCTGCATTTCGGGCATTTTATAAGCGATGTTTTTGCGGAGCGCATCTTTCAGCTCATCCATGTTCATTTTATAACCTTCGTCAAGGTTTACCTGAACCACGGCTTCATGTGTGCCTGTATTAAATACATACAAGTTACTGCTGCCAAAACTGCTGGGCACCAGGCCCACGTAACCAGAGGTAATAGCCACATGATGATCTACCGTTTGGTCAATAATTTTCAGCACATCCTTAAATTTCTCTTCGGTGCGCTCTAAACGGGTACCCTCCGGCTCTTTAATGCGTAGCTGAAACTGGCCGTTATTTAGTTTCGGCATCATGTCTTTGCCAATCACCACAAAACAAACACCGGCCAGCACCAATACCCCCACGAGGTATAAAGGCACAATGATTTTTTTCTTAGGCATCCAGCGTGAAATAATGCGCATGTAACGCAGCTTAACGCGTTCAAACAGATCATTTTTTTCAGGATGCTCGCGCTCATTTTGCAGGTGGCGTTCTATCTGTTTCCCTTCCTCCGCATCCATAGATTCGCCGGCGTGCGCATGTACTTTGCCGTGCTCGTAGTGCTGGTATCTTTCGGCTTTGATAATCCAGTTAGAAAGAATAGGCACCAGCGTTTGCGCCAGCACGTAAGACACGATCATGGTTAAACCGATGGATAGCGACAGCGGCAGGAACATGGCTTTAGGTACGCCATTCATCATAAATGACGGGGCAAATACGGCCAGAATACACAGCAGGATGAGTAACAGCGGGAAGGATATTTCCTCGCAGGCATCATAAATAGCCTGGGCTTTATCTTTGCCCATCTCCAGGTGCTGGTGGATATTCTCTATCGTCACCGTGGCCTGATCGACGAGGATACCGATGGCCAGTGCCAAGCCGCTCAACGTCATAATGTTGATGGTTTGCCCAAACATGCCCATCAACAGCACCCCAATCAGGATGGATACCGGAATGGTGATAACCACAATGAGGCTGGAACGCCAGTCGCGCAAAAAGAGCAGTACCATTAAACCGGTAAGCAGCGCGCCAAGGCCGCCCTCGGTCATCAAACTTTTTACCGCATTGATTACAAATACCGATTGGTCAAACTCGTAAGAAATTTTTACGTCATCGGGCAGCAGGTTCTGCATTTCGGGCAGTTTGGCTTTAAGCGCACTTACTACAGACCAGGTAGAAGCATCGGCCGTTTTTACCACCGGCATATAAACCGAGCGTTTGCCGTTAATGAGGGCATAGTCAACCGTTACGTCGGTAGCGTCGGCTACGCGGGCAACGTCTTTAATCAGTATAGGAACACCGTTTTGGGTCTTGATCGGGATATCCCCAAAGTTGTTAGACTTGCCAATAAGGGTATTCATTGATGTGAGGAACATGGTGTTGTTTAAGCGCAGGTTACCAGACGGCGACATGACGTTAAACTTGGCCAGCGCTTCTACCACCTCATCTGGCGTCAGGTTATAACTGCGCAGTTTATTGGGGTTAACACTCACGGTAATAGAACGGGCGTTTGAGCCAAATGGCGGCGGCGCAGAAAGGCCCGGAATAGTAGCAAAAGTTGGACGAATACGGGTAGACGCCAAATCGTATATATCCTTCAAACTACGTGTAGGGCTGGAGAAAACCAGCTGACCAACCGGCAGCGACGAGGCATCAAACCTGATTACCTGCGGCGGCAGTGCACCCGGCGGGAAGAAACTCATTACACGGTTTACCTGTAAGGCCACCTGTGCAGATGCTTCGGCCATATTGGTAGACTCGTAGAAGGTGAGTTTTAAGAGCGTTAAGCCCTGGATGTTTTTACTGGTAATACTTTTTACACCGTTAATGTACAGAAACTGATCCTGCATACGGGTAGAAAAGAAACCCTCCATTTGCTGGGGCGACATACCCCCGTATGATTCAATGACATAAATGGTGGGCAGGTTAAGCTGCGGGAAGATATCAATGGGTATTTTGATGGCGCTCAGCACGGCGAAGATCAGCAAGCTGATGGTGATAACCACCGTTGTAACCGGCCGTTTTAGCGCTGATGTTACTATAGACATAATTGTTTACTTTATTAGGGTTAAAACAGAGCCAACCTGGTTATCGGTCACCGCTTTTTGGAACAGTGCCGCGGCATACGCATAGCGGGCCTGCACGGCATCGGTCTCGGCGCGGTAAAGAATATTCAGGGCAGCGTTCAGCTCAATAATATCAGTCAAGCCATTGCGATAGAGCGATAGCTTCTGGCGATAGCCTGCATTGGCGGCCCTCAGCTGGCGTGGAATTTCGTCCAAACGCAGCACGGCCGTATTCAACTGGGCATCGGCCAGGCTTGCGTTGGCGGCCAGTAGTTGCTTTTGCTCTTGTAGTTTTTTGAGGCTGTAATCGGTCTCCACCTTCTGGCTGTGCAGCTTGAGGTGGCGGCGGCGTAAATCAAATAAATTATAGCTGATACCCACGCCCACCAGGTAGTTGTCTCGATCAAAACCCCAGCCTGATGATAGCGGGTTGAAATGATCGTTCGCATCTACGCTTGAGCCACGACCCCAGGCCGCGGCCTCCAGCGAGATTTTGGGGTTATAGCTTTTCTTCACCATATCCTCGCGCTGCAAACTGCCGTTATAAAGCGATTGATAGTAATTGATGAGCGGGTGCCCGGCCGTATCGGTATTCATCATGGGCAGGCTGTTTGACTGGGCAATCAGACGGTGTTCTATCAAAGTATCGGCAACGATAGATTGATAGGGCAGACCGCTGATGGTGGCCAGCTGTAACTGCACCTGTTTTAGCTGGTCGGCCAGTTCGAGGTAGTTTAAGCGCGATTTGGAGAGTTCGGCTTCGGCAATGCTGGTATCAACCCCGGCACGTACGCCACTTTTGGCAAGTGAATACACCGAACGCTCAATCTCCTGGTTGCGCTTAATATTGGCCGACTGGATCTCCATCAGCTGTTGCAGGCGCAGCAGGGCCAGATAGTTGTTAATGGCATAAGCCTGCAACGCAAATTTAGAGCGGGCAAACTGCTTTTGCTCGGTACTTACATCGGCTTCGGCTACGCGGTTTTGGGCGCCATATGAGCCAAAGTTGTATACTTCCCAGTCAAGCGCAGCCACACCTACGTTGGCAGATACGGTGGTAGTATTGTTATCTACCCGTACACCACGCGAGTTAGAAGGGATGATGCCGAAACCAAAATATGGACCGGCAACATTGTTGTTGGTACCAATATCGGCCTGGTAATTCAGTTTTAAATTAGGTAGCCAGTTGTTGCGCACTTCTGCGGCCTGGCTTTGCCGCACCAGTATGGCGGCAGAGTCTGTTATCAGGGTAGGGGCGTTGGTGTTTACCCGGTCCAGCAGTTGGCCCAGGGTAACCGGCGTTTGCGCATAAGCGGGTGTGCCGGCAATTAGTATCAAAACCCCGTATAAGAATTTCTTTAAACCTGTCATAAAATTGATGAGTAATCAATCAGAAAAATCGGCTCAAATCAGACTGCGCAGCAAAACAAGGCTACGCAACAGGTAAGTGCCGGTAAATAAATGTTTAAATGGAGAGTGCAGGCAGGTATGTGCCTGCGCGACAGGTCATCAGATCCGTAGTGAGCGGATGGTGAGGTAAACAGGTTGCGGTGAATCATCGCGATGATCCAATAGCGTAATCCACAGTGATTTGCGCAGTTTCCAAACCGGCAGCACGCAAAACAGCAAAATAACGCAGGCGCTGAATCCTTTCAGAAAGTCAGTTACCGAACGTTTATCATTTGTTACCGATTTATAGGTGCGCTGCAGCAGGCCCACACAGTCTGTGGTATTATTAAGGTTTTCGGTCTTTCTTTTAAATAAAGAGTTATGACTGATAACCGTTTTTACGGGCTGCGTTGTGGTTAAGCAGGGTAAATGAAAGATATGACATACCGCTATGGTAAAGTACAAACAGGCCATCAGTAATGACAGCATGGCCTTGTGTTCCTTCTTTTTTAAACGGTAGTTCATTTCAACACACAAAGTAAAAGCTATTTGTGGGAATTTTTCATGAAGTTTTGCAACAATTGTTTTGCAATGCCACCAGATTAGGGTATCGTTCTAGGAAATAATTTATAAATGTGTGATAATATTCTACAATTACTGGGTTATATCATATAAAAATAAAATTATCAATTACGTATTATTGTCCCACCAATTATCTAATGCCCGCTTACTCCCATTATAGCGACAACGTGCTGATGCTCCTTTTAAAAGAAGGGGACGCAATTGCCTTTAATGAGATTTATAGTCGTAACTGGCAGCAACTTTACCAAACCGCTTACCGTCGTTTAAAAGATCGCGAGCTTTGCAAAGACGTGATACATGACGTGTTTGCCGACTTGTGGAACAAATGCGCCGAGAAGGATATTGCCGATTTGCAGCCTTACCTGCACACCGCCGTTCGGTATAAAATTTATACGTTATTAGCAAAGGGCAACGCGGCACCACATTTTGTAGAACCGTTTGAAGATATGGCCGTATCGCCGGTAATGGCAGACAGTTGGCTGGAAGCAGACGAACTGGAACGCCTGATTGGCCTTTGGCTGGATACCCTGCCCAAAAAGCGCCAGCAGATCTTTAAAATGCGTTACGAGGAAAATCTTTCTACCAAAGCCATTAGCGAGCAACTCAATATTTCGCAAAAAACCGTGCAGAACCAGCTGCTCAACAGCATAAGCGGTTTGCGTGGCTACCTGAGTCATTACCTCACCATCCTTATTATTCTGGGTTTCTTCAATAAATAACAGCGTTTTCTATCCGCAGAAAAAAAAGTTAAAATTTTTTTGGGAGATTTTAATTTCTGCAAGACAATGTTAATGAAGGCCCGAAGATCGCACCGGTCTGTTGCCTTTTATAAACCGTACAATAAATAAAACTTAATAGTGAATTGCTAGTGCTTTGGGCATAGCTGCACCCTGTATTTATTATTGAAAACATTAGCTATAAAGCTGTCATGAAATCAAAGAAACCCGGCGTTAAACAATTGCAGCAATTAGCCGCAAAGGTACTGAGCGGAAAAGCTACGCCTGCCGAGAAAGCTTTTCTTGACAGCTATTATGATGTTTTTGATAGTCCGCAAAATAAAGCAGATGATTTGCCTGCCGGCGATGCACAACAACTGGCCGAAGAAATTAAAGCACGGCTTGACCACACTACCGGCAAACGCTATGGCATGCTAAGGCAAATGAAGTTTTACCCAATTGCTGCCAGCTTAGCATTGGTATTTGCATTTGGTTTCTGGGCGGCTTATAAGCATTTTATCATTGCAAACTCAAAACAAAACCTGTCCGCCAGCGCACGCCCCATTGTGCCTGGCGGCAATAAAGCAACTTTAACCCTGGCCGATGGTCGCAAAATATCACTGGGCGATCATTCTATCGCTGCGCTGAGCAAATTGCCGGGGGTAAAGATCTCAACTACCAAAGATGGCCAGCTTATTTACCGGGTAATTAGTGTGGCCGGCGAGCCTGCCAACGGCAAGCAGCTGAACACGATGGAAACGCCGCGCGGCGGCATCTACCAGATCTATTTGCCTGATGGTACGCACGTTTGGTTAAACTCGGCCACCAAGCTTACTTATCCGGTGGCTTTTACCGGTCATGAGCGCAGGGTGGAGCTAAGTGGTGAGGCCTATTTTGAAGTAGCACACAACCCGGCAAAGCCGTTTAAGGTAATTAGTAAAGACCAGGAAATTGAAGTATTGGGTACGCATTTTAACGTAAATGCCTATGCTGATGAGCCCAATTTCAGGACCACGCTGCTAAAGGGTAGTATTAAGATTACGGCCACCACATCTGGCGCAGCCAAAATCATTAAGCCCGGTCAGCAAGCGGTGTTGAGGCAAACCGGCATACAGGTGCATAAAGCCGATACCGGCAACGCCATTGCCTGGGAAACCGGTACTTTCTCTTTTGATAATGAGCCAATAACGAGTATAATGAAAAAGATATCAAGGTGGTATGACGTAGACATTGTTTATAATGACGATGTGAGCGACATACGCTTTGGTGGAACTGTTTCGCGTTTTGCTGATATAACCAAAGTACTCAGTAAATTACAACTAACCAATACTGTACACTTTAAGATTGACGGAAGGAGAATCCTGGTTATGAAATAATTTTTACGCTCCACAACATTTTATTGAAAAAAAGAAAGGGAGTGCTGCAACACCCCCAATCCTATGCCCGAAGTGGGCAACGTCAAGAAAAAGTTCGTTACACAATTTACTTAACACCCAAATGTACACAGATAACCTTGTATTTCCATGCAGGCGCCCCGGCTTGCGTGTGTTGTTAAAACCCCTGATAATTATGAAATTGATCATAGCCTTCCTTATAGTGACTGTGGTTCAGGCATCGGCTATTTCAAAAGCACAAAACGTAACCATTAAAGCAGCACCCGGCTCGCTGGAAGAAGTTTTCAATGCTATACACCAGCAAACCGGCTATAATTTTATTTACAACTCGGCTATGATCAAAAAATCTGCGCCGGTAAATATTGATGTAAATGCTAAGCCACTTAAAGAAACGCTCGATCAGGTATTTGCAGATCAGCCGTTAGGGTATGTTATTGAAGATCAAACCATCGTTGTAACCAAAAGAGCGGCCACGGCCGGACCGGTTACAGGTACCGTTACAGATGCTACCGGCGCAACACTGCCTGGCGTTACGGTAAAGGTAAAAGGCACTAACATTGTTACCAGTACAGATGTTAGCGGCAAGTTTCACGTTAACCTGCCTGTTGGTAATGAAGTGCTGGTTTTTAGCTTCATAGGCTATAAAACACAGGAAATTCCGGCTAGCGGTCAGAAAAACTTCAGTATTAAATTGGAAGAAGGTACCTCAAGCCTTGACGAGGTAGTAGTAATTGGTTACGGCGTAATGAAAAAGCGCGATTTAACCGGTGCTATTGGTACCGTAAAAGGTGCAGATATTGCACAGAACCCGGTAAGTAACCCTATTGAGGCAT
The DNA here is from genome assembly GCF_041080815.1 of Mucilaginibacter yixingensis. Taxonomy (NCBI): domain Bacteria; kingdom Pseudomonadati; phylum Bacteroidota; class Sphingobacteriia; order Sphingobacteriales; family Sphingobacteriaceae; genus Mucilaginibacter; species Mucilaginibacter yixingensis. The sequence continues at coordinate 777,204 of NZ_CP160205.1, forward strand.
TACAAGGCCGTGTGTCTGGTGTTGACGTTGAACGCTCAAGCGGTCAGGCTGGGGCATCTCCAAACATCACCATTCGTGGTACCCGTACCCTTAACGGCGGTGCAGATCCACTATACATTGTTGACGGCATACAGGGTGCAAGCGCTGCCAACATCAACCCAAATGATATTGAGAATATAGAGGTGCTGAAAGATGCATCGTCTACGGCTATCTATGGTTCGCAGGCGGCCAATGGTGTAATTATTATTACTACCAAAAAGGCAAAAGCAGGCAGTACGCAGATAGATGTTAACTCTTATTATGGTATCAACGGCTTTGCCTCTTACCCTAAACCTTTAATGGGTGATGCATGGTTGCAATACCAGCAAGATAAATATTATGCAGCCCATGGCTCATACGCTACAGATATTGTTGCGCAGCTGGGCCTTACACCTGCCGCTGTTGACGCTATAAACAACAAGCAGTATGTAGATTGGGTTGGCGAAACGTTGAAACAAGGCAGCCAGCAAAATCATCACATTGCTATTAGGGGCGGTAGCGAGAAAGTGCGCGGCGATTTTGCTTTGGGTTTGATTGATGAGAAAGGCGTTTACAAAGGCGATGAAGTAAAAACCTACAACTCACGCTCTGGCGCCGAGGTTCAGTTCAATAAATTTATCCTGGGTGGTATCCGTAACTCCGTTACCTGGAAAGACGGTAACACAACCAATAGCCGTATTAATAAGGCTTATGGTATATTACCATTGGGTACCCCTTATGATGCCGATGGCAACGTAAACCTGACACCACTGCCTGGCGACCCGAATACCATCAGCCCGATTGCCAACTATCAGCCTGGTGTTTACGTAAGCAACAGCAAGAATTTAAACCTGTCGGTAAATCCTTACCTGATTATTACGCCAATAAAAAACCTTTCTATCCGCTCCAATCTGAGTGTTAATTACACATGGAACCGCAATGGCTTGTTTGAGAACGAGCGCTCTTATAACGTTGCCTCATTAGGTTCTGGCGGTCAGAAAGATGCATCTTACGCAACCAAGATGGATTACAGTTACCTGTGGGAGAACATCATCAACTATAATTTCACCATTAATAAAGACCATAACTTTGGTTTAACCGGCATCACCTCTTACGGCGATAACAGATCAGAAACAGAATCTATTGCAGGCCAGGGCCTGGATTACGACGGCTTTTTGTTTTATGATATGGGGGCGGTTAATTTGGTTACCAGCAAGTCAACCGGTTATGTGCAATCAAACCTGGCGTCGGTAGCCGGTAGGTTCAACTACAACTATAAAGGTAAATACCTGTTAGAAGCCAGCTGGCGTATAGACGGCGCTTCTCAGTTAGTGCATAAATGGTCGCAATTCCCATCGGTATCAGCCGGCTGGAACATCACTGAAGAGAAGTTTATGGACCAAACTAAAACCTGGTTAAGCAACTTAAAACTGCGTGCAGGTTGGGGTAGCGTGGGTAACTCTGGCGGTATTTCACCATACTCAAGCCAAACCCAAGTTACCGACAGCAGAAACACCACGCCGTTAACTTTGGGCGGCGCCTCTCAGTTACCAATTTATATTTTGACCAAAGCGGTATCTAACCCTAATTTGAAATGGGAACGTTCTGATAATACCAACATCGGTTTTGATGCATCGTTCTTAAGAGACCGTATTCAGTTCTCGGCAGAGGCTTATTATACAAATACTACCGGTTTGTTATACAACCGTAACCTGCCGTCAACATCTGGTGGTTTTGATGCCAAAACACCTTACGTAATTACGCAGAACATTGGTACATCAGTTAACCGCGGTATTGAGTTAACCGCCAGTGGTCTGGTATTGCAGAAAAAAGGTTTTACCTGGAACACCAGCTTGACCTATACCCGTGCAGACGAAAAATTAACAAGTCTTGACTTGGGTAACTCTGTAAACGCAGCCGGTTACATTGCGCTTAACCTGTTTGTGGGCAGTCCAATCAAAACCGTTTACGGTTACAAAAAAGTAGGCATCTGGCAAACATCAGAAGCTACGGAAGCAGCTTTGTATGGTGCAAAACCGGGTGATATTAAACTGGCTACGGTGCCACAGGTTGTAAACGGCGTGTCTGACAATGGCGTGCACACTTACAGCGCAAACGACAGACAAATTATTGGTCACCAAAACCCTAACTGGATGGGCGGCTGGCAAAACACCTTTACCTATAAAGGCATTGACCTGACTGTTTACCTGACAGCCCGTTTCGGTCAAACATTGGCTAATGCTTCTGTACTGGGTTATTACAACGCCGTAGCGCAGCCGGTAACTTATGATTACTGGACGCCTAACAACCCAACAAACGCATTCCCGCAGCCAACTTCGGGTTCGACCAATAACGATTACAAAACATACGGTACTTCTTTAACCACGGTAGACGGCTCATACTGGAAAATCAAAAACCTGACATTGGGTTATACCCTGCCAGTTAAATGGAGCCAGAAGGTAAGCATCAAAAACCTGCGTATATATGGAACCGCTTACAACCCATTCATCTACACCCGTAACAAAATGCTTAAAGGTGTGGATCCAGAAAACGGTGGAGCAGACTCGTTCCCGCTGTACAAACAGATAGTATTTGGTATTAACGTTAGTTTTTAACAAAAAAGAAATTAAAGAAAATGAAACAGCAATATAAAAATATAGCCATTGCGCTTATTGCAGCTGCTGGTATTTGCACCTCGTCTTGCCGTAAACAACTTGAAGAATATAACCCAACCACAGTAACCGTTAATTTGGCTTATGGCAATAAAACCGGTTATGAAGGTCTGATCAACTCTTGCTATACCGATATGTACTTCTTTTACGGTAAGGTAGACTGGATCGGTCCGTCTGAAATGGGTACCGATCTTTGGACCACCTATAGCGGTCAGGATTCTGGTATGACCAATTACGATGCTACCTTAATTCCAACCTATGGTACCGTAAAAACTTGTTGGGGTGGCTGGTACTCATGTATTAACCTGTGTAACACCGCTATTTACTTCTCTAAAACGGTACAGGGCTATGCCAGCCAGGCTGATGTAAACGCTAAAGTAGCCGAGGCTTATTTTATGCGTGCCTGGGCTAATTTTAACCTGGTTGAGCAATTTGGCGATGTGGTTTTAAACACTAACTCATCAGCAGTAAGTGATGCTGACCTTAACCCGGTGCGTACCCCTGAAACCGCTTTTTATGATCAGATCATCTCTGATTTGCAGTTTGCCTGCGCTAACCTGCCTGTTAGCCAAACTTTGCGTGGCCGCGTAGCTAAAAAAGCTGCTTACGGTCTGTTAGCTAAGGTTTGCTTACAGCGCACCCGCTTAGGCGATAAAGAGAAATATGCTAAAATGGCGCTTGATGCCTCTCAAGAGCTGATCAACAATCCGGGCAAATACAACTGCGCGCTGTACCTGAGCGATGCCACCACATCGGGCTTCTCTAAAGTATTTAGCGCTGCCAACAACAAAACTAACACCGAGTTTTTGTGGACCCAGGCGATAGATCTTACCGGTCTGAACCCTGATGGTTTTAACCGTGGCCGTACCCGCCAGTATTATGAGGCCGATCTTGCCGGTAAAGGTGTTGATTTTGGTACCAGTGCAACCAGTATCTTGTACGGCCGTGCCAATACCAAACAATACAAACCATCAGCCTATCTGCTGACAACCTTGTTTGACCCGCGTGAGACTACGCCTGACACTCGTTTTGCCAACACGTTCACTTATAAATATTATGCTTACAGCGATAAGACCATAACACAGGCCATTGCCACAGCATATCATAAAGATGCGTCTGTTGTAGGTAAAACTATTTTGGGTACTGCAGCAGCATATTCTGGCCCTAACGCCATTATCTCTGCCACCTTTGAGGAAGAGAAGAATATGACAAATGATGCCGGCCTGGCCATCTTTACGCCAAACTGGACCATTGATCCGGTAACCAAATCGAAAATGACCGCCATGGTGGTTGATCCGAGCGATTTGTTTGACCCTGCAACCGGTACTTATAAAGATTATACCAAGTTTCCGAATGATGTAAACTACAGCGGTATCTTCCCCTCATTCAAAAAGTACTCAAACAAAATGTACTCTTATAACAACCAGTATTGGTTGGGCGATATAGGCATCCTGCGCCTTGGCGAAGTTTACCTGATTGCTGCCGAAGCTGCCCTGTTATACAACAATGACCAGGCCACGGCTGCTAATTATGTAAACGTTATCCGCAAACGAGCTGCCGTAACTACCCGCGAAACAGAGATGGTGGTTACACCGGCACAGATGACCGTTAAATTTATCCTTGATGAGCGAGGTCGCGAACTGGCCGGCGAGCACACCCGCTGGATTGACCTGAAACGTACCGGTTATCTGACTAAAGATTACCTGACGTTAACCAACCCTCAGGCTGCAGTTAATTTTAACCCTGCCAAGCACCTGAGAAGACCAATCCCGCAATCATTCCTGGATGCTATTCTTAACTATAAAGAATTCGGTAACAACGGTTACTAAAAAATATATCAGAAATAATTACAGGTGATTGGTTAGCCTGTAATAGTTTCATACTCGTACCGCCCTGTTTTGGTTAGCAGGGCGGTTTTTTTGTGCCCGAAATTTAAAGCCCGGCACAGCCTTAACTGCAAACAGTATTATCGTGCTGTACTTTCTGATTTTAAAGCGTTGATTTTCTTGACGATAATACTTGTCAGTGCTTTGCAAGTTGGATCTATTTTGCTATTATAGCACTAAATCCTTATTGCAATATGAAAAGAACTATTTGGTTACTCCTTTTTATAGCTTGTTCCGTAGCTGCTCAAGCTCAAATCATTATAAACAACACTAAGCTTGCCGGATTTAGATTTTTATCGCTTCCTCGGCGTGAATTACCAGTGGGGGCTGTTTGGAACGATGTAACTGGTCCTAATGGCGCCGGAGCCAGCCCGCAGCAGCTGATTACAGTGGGTTCGTTTAGTAATTTGAGTTCTTTTATTACAGATACAAGTAAAGCAACCCTGGAGTTAGGCGTGTTGAGTTTTTTAAAAAGCGGAGGGTATTTTAAATCTCTTACAACCCAATCTATAGAACTGGCAAATCTTAGCATTGTTGGATTTAATGACCTTAGTCTGTTAAAAAACAATATTGGTAACGATGTTATTTACGAAGCTTTGAAAGTGGATAACATTAAACTAATCATAAAAAAAGCCAACTTAGTAAATGCTAAAACTGAGCTTTCAAAGTTGTTCAACACTGTTAATTTTACTGGTGAATATGATAAAGGCGCCGATAAAGAGATTGTGGTGAGCGGACTTAATCTGTTTATCGGTTATCGGATAATTAAGATTCAAAAAGCTAATCAGCGTGTAGATAAGCTTGAATTTCATTTCCAAAGCAGACCCCGGCTTGATAAAGTTGTAGAGCTAACCAGTAATGTAGAAGCTAGTACCAAAGATTTTTTGGTTGCTCTATGTCCTTGTGATATACTCCACTGTGTACAAGATAATGACGTTGATCGCTCGAAGGACGTCGATCCTATATTTGAGCGCTGTGCTTATGAACATGGTTGGAATTTTACAATTACACTTAAAAATCAACTGACAGAATCGGGGGCACCTAAGCAGTATAGTTTTGTTTGCAAAACCGGGCTGCTTATAAAGAATCAATTTTTTCCGTTATACTACAAACCCACCTCTGATGGCCTGGAAACAGCTTGCCTTAACCTTGAACAACTGTCTTTTACACCTTCCAGAACGATGGGGTATTCTGCTATTTTAAGTCGAAGTAAAAGTGATGCAAAGGCAAATATTACTACAACCATATTTGCTTTTAAACCGCATAAATATACAGATACGGAAGGCTGGTAAAATAAGGGATTTAAACAAAAAAACGGCCTGAAAAGCCGTTTAAATATGGTTAGAAGTGCCCAGAACGAGATTCGAACTCGTACATCCATACAGATGCCACCCCCTCAAGATGGTGCGTCTACCAATTTCGCCACCTGGGCCTATTTTAAAAAGATTTGAGATTTTAGATATGAAGAATAATGCTTGTCTGCATTATCTCATATTGATTTGTGGATTTGTAAGACTTTGAAACGTGAGATTCTCCTATCTCAAATCTCACATCTCATATCTTTTAAGTGGTGTGCCCAGGGAGAGACTCGAACTCTCAAGAGACAATTCTCAACGGCTTCTGAGACCGCAACGTTTACCAATTTCGCCACCTGGGCTCGTTTAGCTATCAGCTCCTTAAGAAAGCTTTCCTGCTGAAAGAGGGTGCAAATATAGCTTTTACTTTTTATTTGTCAACCCCTAAAATTAAAAAATACAAATTTGTTAAAAACGGCTATAAAAGTAAATTAGCAAACATTTTAATAATCAACCTCATGCCCCACATTGCCCCTCTTATTTTTGCTGCTTTTTTATTTTTTATTGGTCCGGCAAGGGCTCAGAAAGTTGAAATTCTGGACCAGGGCAAGCCCACCAGCTTGCGCGGCCTTTCTGTGGTGGACGATAAAACAGCATGGGTAAGCGGTAGCAAAGGTTATATAGCCCATACTACAGATGGTGGCCATACCTGGCAATGGCAGCAGGTGCCAGGTTATGAGCAGGCCGATTTTAGGGACATTGAGGCTTTTAGTGATAAAGACGCCATTGTCATGAGTTCGGGCACGCCTGCGCTTATCCTCAAAACAACCGATGGAGGTGTTACCTGGAAATTGAAATATAGGAATGATGACAAAGCCTGCTTTTTGGACGCTATTGATTTTGATGGCCCCAAACACGGCTTTGCACTGGGCGACCCGATCAATAAAAAATTCCTGCTGTTAGAAACTACCGACGCGGGAGAGAGCTGGCACCCCTTTACCAACATGCCTGCGGCGATGGATGGCGAGGCAGCATTTGCCGCCAGCGGCACCTGTTTGCGCGTAAATAAAAATGATATAGGCATTGTAACCGGCGGCAGTGTGGCTCGTTACCTGTCGGCCACTGCGCCATATAAGAAGTGGAACGCTGCGGTGCTGCCCATTAAACAGGGTAAAGAGAGCCAGGGTGCCTTTTCTGTTAACCTGCCGGGCTTTGTATTTGTAGGCGGCGACTATGCCAACAGCAAGGATACTGTAAAGAATGCCGGTCATCTGCAGATACCTTTAAACCCATCTGCGCCTTATGGGGCAGCAAGCATTCCGTCCGGCTTTCAATCGTGCGTGGAGTACATTGGCGATGGCGCAAACCTTTCAACCGGCACCTCTGGGAGCAATATCAGTACCGATAGTGGCCAAACATGGCGACAAATAGATGGCGAAAGTTTTAACGTTTGTCGTAAATCTAAACAGGGAAAACTGGTGTTATTGGCCGGAGATAAGGGAAAAATTGGCTTGCTGAAAAATTAGTTTCCTGTATATTAGTGGCTTAAATGGGGCCTTAGAATTATTTGAAAAAATAATTTGCAGTAATAGATATTCGCCCTATATTTGCACCACTTTAAAGGAAACGGTTAAACGTTCCGAACGAAAGTAAAAGTGATGATTCCGTAGCTCAGCCGGTAGAGCATAACACTTTTAATGTTGGGGTCCTGGGTTCGAGTCCCAGCGGGATCACAAAGGGAAGCAGAGATGCTTCCCTTCTTTCGTTTAAGTAGAGGGGTAACAATTACGATTCCGTAGCTCAGCTGGTAGAGCATTACACTTTTAATGTAGTGGTCCTGGGTTCGAATCCCAGCGGGATCACAAAGGGAAGCAGAAATGCTTCCCTTTTTTTGCATTTAGGCTTTTTCTGTTGAGTGCCTTTTAACTTTTTTACGGAAATTGGGTTTTAGAAATATGGATGGAAAGGTTATCTATTTTAATGAAAGTAAAATTTCTGGTATCTCCTTACCCGGCCGTTTTACCTTTCCTTTTTTCTACGAGCCCCATCCTTTGGCTAAAATTGCCGCAGATGATCTAAAGCATTACCTGGAAAATCAAGCCAGGCTTGACCATAATTTTGGGCTTGATAGCGATGCACAAGGTATGGCTATTGGCAAAATGTTTGGCGTTTTGATTATACAAGATGGTGATGGCCGCCAGGGGTATCTATCTGCCTTTTCCGGAAAGCTGGCCAATTCTAATGATCACCCGCGTTTTGTTCCGCCTGTTTTTGATATGTTGGCCGAGGACAGTTTCTTCCTCAAAGAGCAATATGTGCTTAATGATATCAATGGTCAGGTTAAAGACATTGAAACCAACCAGGATTATCTAACCCTGCAACATGAGCTTAAAGGCCTGACTGCGCAAACAGAAAAACAAATAGGTGATTTTAAGAAGCTGCTGAAAGCTAATAAGGCAGATAGAAAGAAGCAGCGTGACGAGCAAAAAGCCACGCTGACACCTGAGGCGTATATGGAATTTGAGGCTTATATGGTCAAGCACAGTCTGCATGATAAGCACCAATTAAACGTTTTAGTTGGCGACTGCGAAGCCCGGTTAAACAAACTGCGCCAACAACTAGCGCCGTTTGAGGATCGCCTGGAAGCGCTGAAAAAGGAGCGCAAAGAGAAATCGGCAGCATTGCAACAGCAGCTTTTTGAGCAGTACGCTTTCCTTAACCAGTATGGGCATACCAGGAGCCTGTATGATATTTTCAGCGAAACTGTTTTTGGTACGCCTCCCTCGGCTGCCGGCGAGTGTGCTACGCCTAAACTGCTGCAATACGCTTTTCTGAATGGCTACAAGCCGTTGGCCATGGCCGAGTTTTGGTGGGGTGCATCACCAAAATCAGAGATCAGAGCGCACGGGCAGTTTTATCCGGCCTGTACGGGAAAATGCAAGCCTATTCTAAAGCACATGCTGGAAGGGATTGAGCTGGATGAAGACCCGCTGCTCGTTAATCCTGGAGAAAACAAGCCGCTGGATATTATTTTTGAGGATGATTACTTTGTAATAGTCAATAAGCCCTCTGGCCTCCTCTCTGTACCTGGCATTAATATCAGCGATTCTGTTTACAGTAGGCTAAAGCAAACTTTTAAAACAATCGAACCGCTTATCATTCACCGGTTGGATATGGCAACCTCAGGCTTATTGGTTGTTGCCAAAACGCGTGAGGCACATAAGTTGATACAACAACAGTTTCTAAAGCGAACCGTAACCAAACGTTACACCGCATTGCTAAGTAAAATAATAGAAGGGCAGGAGGGTGAGATAAACCTGCCGTTGCGCGGCGATCTGGATGACCGCCCCCGGCAATTAGTATGCTTTGAACACGGAAAAAAAGCCATTACCCGTTGGAAGGTGATTGAATATAAAGACGGCAAAACCAAAATTCATTTTTGGCCTCTAACAGGCCGCACACACCAATTACGTGTCCACTCAGCCCATGAGCAGGGCCTCAACGCTGCTATTGTAGGAGATGACCTGTATGGTACCGCTGCCGAAAGATTATACCTGCATGCAGCCTATCTGGAGTTTGTGCATCCGGCATCTGGAGAGAAAATGAGTTTTGAGGTTAAGGAAGATTTTTAAAGTACTAAGATAGATTTGACATAAAAGCAAAAGGCGCAAGAAATTGCGCCTTTTGCTTTTATAAGTTGATATCGTTTATAGCAAACAAAGATTGCTTGGTGCTGCCAGCTTTGCCTCCTGCGTATCTGCAAGTACATTCAAGTTTTCAGCGCTTTTTACAGCTACTGTTTTAGACTTAGCGGCTGGTCTAACGGGGCTGCCTTCCCATTGGGTGCCTGGGGCCAGCTGTTCGCCTTTCATTACCAGCGAGAGCGGTTTCAGAGTCACATCATCGCCAATAACGCTATCGTATAATATAATGGTGCGTGTGCCAATGCTGGTGCGTGCGCCAATATGTACGGAGCCAATCTTCATCACCCTGTCCTCAAACAAGTGAGTTTGCGGACCGCAGTCTTCGTTCAGGGCAGCGTCATCGCCAATGGTTACCATGTCATACTCGGTAATATCGGTAGTGTCCAGCCAAACGCGTTTACCAATTCTTACACCGAACAAGCGCAGGGCGATGGGTAAGAACGGGGTGCCTTTCAAAAAGTCGAGCATAAAGGGAACGGCCAGCGCTTCATAAGTGGTGGTAATGGCCTCGCTGCGCCAAACGTGGTGTGTCCACATCGGTTTCTGGCTGGCTTTGTAAACGCCCACGGTAGCCCATTTAATAATAGCGGTAATAAGTAATGCCGGCATACCCATATAAAACAGGTAGTAGAACGGCAGCTTAGGCATTTGCATTAACACTTGCAGCGCGGTGCGGTCTTTCACCAAATCGTGACAATAAGCGATGAACAATACGCTACAACAGATCACCACCGTTTCTGGCAATATAATACGGATGGTTTCTACCAGTCCGCGCGCCAGTTTGCGCTGCCAGCTGGGTTTGGTGGTTAATGATGCCGGATAGTTGCCACTGCTTTGACGCTTAGGCAACGCAATGGCTGGCGAGCCAAACCAATCGCCGGCAGGCTGAGCCGCCAGTTGTGCCGCAGTAGGAGGTACAGACAACACACCGATGAGCATGTTATCGCCTAACTGATACCCTTGCGGGATGAGCGCACTGTTGCCCACAAAGCTGCTGTTGCCAATTCTGGTACGGTTGAGGATAAGGCGCTGTCCGCGGATATCCTCTTCGCCCAGGGTTACGGCGTCGGCAATAAAGCTTTCGTCGCCAATCTCCAACATGGTATGGGTTACGTTGCTGGCGGTAGAGATTTCTGTATTCTTACCAATTTTGGCGCCCAGTAAACGGAAGAAGAACGAAATAAACACAGTAGCATAAATGGGGTGCAGCACAATAAGCGCCACGGCAATTAACTGGTCTGACAGCCATTTGCGTACATAAGTTTTGCTGTAGATAGGATAAACGCCCGGTTTAATACCCCAGACCAACAAGCGCGATAGCGCCACGGTTTCCAGTGCGTACAGTACAATGTACAGCAAGGTAAGCAGCGGTACATGGATAAAATAGTTAAAGTTATAGTCGGGCGCCTGTAAATCCAGGTAGTTCAATATCTCAATAACAGGGAGCAATGGTAATAGTACCACTACTGGGAAGATAACCAGCAGCAATGTATAGAGCGCGCCATATTTGCCGGTCCTGATCTGTGATGCTGCCAGTGGTTGCGGTAACTCGTGCTCGGCAGCAACGTGGATTTTTTCCGCCGGGCTACCTTTCCAAACCTCACGCTCGGCAATTACCTGTCCGGCTGATAGGTGACTCAGATCTTGCAGCTCGCCCCAGGCTTTTACGTGGCTACCGCCAGAGATCACCGCGTTACTGCCGATGTAAGCATGATCGCCAACAGTGATCTTGCTAAAACGGATCAGGCCCCGCTCTACCGTAACATTGTCCAGCACCACGCCAGAGCTCAGGCTGGCATCGGAGCCAATCTCGGCCAAATCATGCGCGCCAATGGTAATGGCGCTCAGTTGTGCATCTTTAGCCACTTTTGTACCCAATAGGCGCAGGTAAATAGGATAAATGGGCGTACCGTTCATAAACTGGGCAGGTGCCAGGTCTAACACGCGTTTTACGAGCCAGTAGCGGAAGTAATACCAGCCCCACAACGGATGATCGCCCTCTTTTACTTTGCCCAGCAGCAACCATTTAAGGCCGATGCCCAGGAACGAAATAAACGGAGGCACCACACAATACAGCAGCAGGGCTACAACAACGGCTATGCCACGATCTGTACGTCCTGATTCTGTACGGGCAACCACGTAGTAGTAGCCCAGGTAAGGCACAAATATCTGGATGGCAAACAAGCTGTAGATAAACAGTAAAGATACGCCCTGCGCCAGCCCGCAAAGAAAATAACGCAACGGCGGGATCTTGTTAAAGATTGGTTGTTCTTGTTCGGTCGCCTCTTTCTGTCCGGCAGCTTGCTCCCAGGTATCTATGAGTTTAGCCAGCGGGCGTTGGGTATAAACATCTTTAAGCGATGCATGTTCAACAGCGGCTTGCTGACGCAACATCGATGTAAAAGATGCCGCCAGCAGTGAGTGCCCGCCAAGGTCATTAAAGAAATCCATCTCCGGCGAAATCTTCCTGCCGGGGAAAACATTAGATAATGCCGCCATCACCCGTTCGGCCAATGGCGCATTAGGGTCTATTGCCAAGGGCTCACGAGCTTCCATTTGCAGGAAGAGCTCGGGCACAGGTAATGATTTACGGTCAATCTTCCCGCTGGATAAACGAGGCATGGCATCCAGCACCACAATAGCCAGCGGCACCATGTAAGCAGGTAGAACGGCAGACAGTGCGGTGCGTGCATCGTGCTCGGTAAAAGTAGCACCGGGCTTCAGGGTAACAAAACCGGCCATTTGGTCTTGTCCGGCGGCGTCTTTCTTTAAAGCTACGGCAGCTGCCGATACGCCCGGTAGCTCGCTCAGTTTTACTTCTATCTCGCCCAGTTCAATACGGTAGCCGCGCAGTTTCACCTGGTCATCCAGGCGGCCGTGGAAATCAATGCGGCCATCGGCTTGCATTACCACGGCATCACCGCTCAGGTAAATGGTATCGCCATTCATGGCGTTCAGCGTGGCGGGTTTGTGCAGAAATTTTTCATGGGTAAGCTCAGGACGATTTACATAGCCCTCGCACACGCCGGGACCAGAAATTACCAATTGACCCTGTTGGCCGTAATCGAGCAAATTAAAATCGTCATCAACCACCGCCAGATCATAGTTAGGCAGTGGCCCGCCAATGCTAATGGCATCGCCAGGATGAAGGGGGGCCATGGTGCTGGTTACCGTGGTTTCGGTAGGGCCATAGCTGTTGTAAAATGTGTTTTTCCCGGGCTTACTCCAGCGGTTCAATACAGCAGGTGTGCAGGCCTCGCCACCGGCGTTTACCATACGCAGGGTGGGGATGTTGTCGTCCATCACGGCCAGCAGGCTGGGTACAGCATGTAATATGGTGATCTGATTGCTGCGCAGTATATCGCTCAGTTCATCTACAGATTTGGCAGTAGTGGCATCGGCCACCCAAATGGTGGCTCCGGCCAGCAGGCTAATCCAGGTTTCTTCGCACCACATATCAAAAGAAACTGAGAAGCCCTGGTATACTTTGTCTTCAGGCTGTATGTTGATTACACTTTGCTCTGACCTGATGAGGTGACAAATATTGCGGTGCAGGATAGGAATGCCTTTGGGTTTACCTGTACTGCCCGATGTATAAAGTACGTAAGCACGATCATCAGGTTGTGGGCCGGAAGGGACTTCAAACTCATCATCAGCCTTAGGGAAACGGGGTACTTTAAAAACAAGGCAGTTGAGTGTTGGGCTGCCATCACTAAAACAGGCCGACGCACCAACCTCCTGCATCACGGTTTGCAAGCGCTCTTCGGGCATCTCCCTGTCCAGCGGAACGTAGGCCGCGCCAGATTTAGCAATGCCCAATATAACGGCATGTAGTTCAAGTCCGCGAGTATGCCAAACACCAATAGCCTGGCCGTTGCCAATGTCCTGTTGGGCAATAAATGCAGCGATGCGATCGCTCCAGCGGTCAAGCTCGGCGTAAGTAAGGTGGGCGTCCCCAAAAATGAGGGCGGTTTTGTTTTTATAATGGTCTGCCGATTGACGGATCAGACTGGCTAAGGTTTCAGGTTTGATCAGATCCGGACGAGCGGCTCCTCTCAGTAGGCTTTGGGTATTCATTTGATCGGTTTTGTGAACATTAAGACAATTACAGCCGTGCTTGGTTTAACTACAATCAGGGCATGTTCATCTTTTCTTCATCAAACTAAAAAAGGGGGGTATTGTACCCGGCAACTGATGCGGTCGCCAGGTTATAAAGTTCGAATTTTATTAGTTTACTTTTGGTCTGATATGGCCATCTTTATCAAACTCAACCGGTACTAATCCGGCATGTTTCTGGATTGGCGCATCGGCATCATTGCCAAACAACGTGCTGATCCATTGACCCTTATCATCCTGGAAAAAAGTATTGTGGCCGGCATAAGGCACAGAAACATAACGGGCGGAGTATGGGCCCATAATGTTGGTAGCTTCGGCAGTCATACAATGGTAGCGCTCAAAATAGCGTTCGGCGCACGATAGATAGTAGCGGCCGTTGCGTTTAAACATAAACACGCCCTCAAATCCCACATGGTTCAATTGTGTGCAGGGACGCGACGGATGGTGATGATCAATATCAGAATCGGGCACACAGGTAAGTTGCACGGGTTTGGTTACCAGGGCCGTCATATCACTGTTCATTTTAGAGATCATACCGCTGCCACTCAGGAAATAAACGGTGCCGTCATCATCCTGAAACAACGAGGCATCTATGCCTTTGGTAAGTGGTGCATCAGGTTTGTTAACACTAGTGTACGGGCCCTCGGGCTTACCACTGGTGCTGCGTAGTAAGCCGGTGCCCAGTCCGGTAATGCAATAGGCAATGTAATAGTTGCCTTTCAAGTAGTGGATTTCGGGCGCCCACAGTGCGCGGCGTTTCTGACCGTTTTTTTCGGTCCACTGTTTTTGCCAGGTGCCATCGCGGTCAATGCCCCATACCAGGCCCAGCGGTTGCCAGTTTTTCAGGTCTTTTGATCGCCATAGTTTAATGCCCTCATTATCCGTCATAAACTGCGGACCGAGGGTGCCGGTTAAATAATAGGCTCCATCGCCACCTTTGCAAATGCTTACATCGCGCAGCGGTTCATCTAATATGGCGTGCACCTCGGGCATGGGCGGCTCGCCGGTATGCGGGTAATCTTTTACGGTTTTATTAGACGGATATTTTGCCGGCGCAACCTGTGCTTTGCCAGTTGCTGCTATCAATACAAAGCAGGCGGTAACAAGAGCCGCGGCGCCTACAAAATTTTTCTTCATATTATGGTGTCAATTGGTACCCAAATCTAAAGCTTGCAACGGAACTATTGAAATGTATTACGGATGTTACAATCGATTGTTCGGATACTGTAAGCAATCCACAGAGATTCCTTGTTGCCTATAATCAAGCGGTCGAACAGTCCAATTTAATCAAAAACCTTTCGCTTTTATCCTTTTACCTTTCACCTTCCTTTGCCCTTTTAACATTTTTTAACATTTTAGGGCCCCAATTAAGTGGCAAAAAAATTACAGGCTGATTAAGTTTGCCTACCCAAATCAAATATTGAATGGAAGAGTCAAATACCACCGCAACGCCCGTATCGTATTCAACCGATATCAGGGCCTTGAACGAAATGATACAACGCGAGAGCGAGTTCATCGATCTGCTGAAGATGGAGATGGACAAAGTGATTGTAGGGCAGAAAAACATGGTAGACCGCCTGCTGATAGGCCTGCTGGCCGATGGCCACATTCTGTTGGAAGGTGTACCCGGCCTGGCAAAAACGCTGGCTATTAACACCCTGAGCAAGGCCATCCAGGCAGATTTTAGTCGCGTGCAGTTTACGCCAGACCTGTTACCGGCGGATTTGCTGGGTACCATGATCTACAACCAGAAGAAAGAAGAATTTGTGGTGCGTAAAGGTCCGTTGTTTGCCAACTTTGTTTTGGCCGATGAGATTAACCGTGCCCCGGCCAAGGTACAGGCCGCCTTGCTGGAAGCCATGCAGGAGCGCCAGATCACTATTGGCGATAATACTTTCCCGCTGCCAAAGCCATTCCTGGTACTGGCAACTCAAAATCCGCTGGAGCAGGAGGGTACTTACCCGCTGCCAGAGGCGCAGTTGGACCGCTTTATGCTGAAGGTGGTGATTGGTTATCCTAATAAGGAGGAAGAGAAGAAGATTATCCGCAGCAATGTATCGTCACAAGGCATGGCGAAGCCAAATGCTATCATCAAACCAGAAGATATTGTTCGTGCCCGCCAGGTAGCCCGCGAGGTTTATATGGATGAGAAGATTGAGCAATACATCATTGATATTGTTTTTGCTACCCGCTACCCTGATCAGTATAAACTGGGGCAATACAAAAACCTCATTACCTACGGTGGCTCACCTCGTGCCAGTATCAACCTGGCCTTGGCTTCAAAAGCCTATGCGTTTATCAAACGCCGTGGTTATGTTATTCCGGAGGATGTGCGCGCCGTGGCGCATGACGTAATGCGTCATCGTATTGGCCTTAGCTATGAAGCCGAGGCTGAGAACATTACTACCGAGGATATTATTACCGGGATTTTGAATACGGTTGATGTACCGTAACACCCCTCCCGGCCGCCCTCTCAAGGAGTCCTTCGGACCGAAGGGGAGGAGTTGAAGGCGTGATGGTTTGTAATATAATAGACAAATAAGCAAAGAAAGTCTCCCCTTTGGGGAGATCTAGAGGGGTTCTATGGCTAAAGACACCAAAGACCTGCTGAGCAAGGTTAGAAAGATTGAGATAAAAACGCGGGGACTAAGCAGTCACCTGTTCCAGGGCGAGTACCACTCGGCCTTTAAGGGCAGGGGTATGGCCTTTAGCGAGGTGCGCGAGTACCAGGTAGGCGATGAGATTCGTACCATTGACTGGAACGTGACCGCGCGCTTTAATCACCCATACGTTAAAGTGTTTGATGAAGAGCGCGAACTGACCTTTATGCTGTTGATGGATGTGAGTGGGTCTGAACTTTTTGGTACCCAGCATCAACTGAAACAGGAATTGGCAACGGAACTGTGTGCCGTGCTGGCCTTTTCGGCTATTCAGAATAACGATAAAGTAGGGGTGATCTTTTTTAGCGATAAGATTGAAAAATTCATCCCGCCAAAAAAAGGCAGGAGTCATATTCTGATGATTATCCGTGAGCTGATTGATTTTAAACCAGAGAGTAAAGGGACCGATATTGCGGGAGCCATCAAATACTTTTCGGGCGTGATTAAGAAGCGCTGTACGGCTTTTGTGATCTCGGATTTTATTAGTCCGGCGTTTGAGGATGAGCTGAAGATTGCCAACAAGAAGCACGATATCATTGCTCTGAAACTGTTTGACAAGCATGAGGAGGAATTTCCGGATCTGGGATTGATCCCGATGAAGGATGAGGAGAGTGGCGAAGTGATGTGGGTAAACACCGGCGATAAAGAGGTGAGAAAAGCTTTCAGTGCACAAGCCATCAAGCGGAACAGAATGTTGCAGGATACTTTTAAACGCACGGGTGTAGATTATGCCACCATCGGCACGCATGAATCATACGTAAAGCCATTAATGACATTGTTTAAAAAACGTGGGAGCAAGCGATAGCGCATGAAGAGTTTTTTGAAATACCCCCTTTTAATTTTACTGTCGCTGACTTTCGGGCTGAAGGTATTTGCCCAGGCGCCGCTGGTAACAGCCAAGATTGACAGCCCGGTTATAAAAATTGGTCAGCAAACGCTGCTGCACTTTTTTATCCACGGACCAAGAAATGCCCCCATCGGTTACCCTGCGCTGAAAGACAGTCTGACATCTAAAGTACTGATCGTTCGTCCTGATAAAACAGATACCGTAACAGACAGTAATGAGCCTGGTCAGCAGATTATCCGCAGAAATTATGTCATCACTTCTTTTGATGAGGGTTCATATACCATTCCGCCGGTCAAGTTTAAGATAGGAAACGATACCGTAGCTACCGAGCCTATTACGCTGGAGGTTAAAACCGTCAAGGTTGATACCACCAAAGCTATTTATGATATCAAGCAGCCCCTGGCTGTGCCTTACACGCTATGGGACTGGCTGCGTGATAATTGGCCATTTGTGGTTATTCCGCTGTTGATTATAGCACTTATTGCCGGTATCGTCCTCTATCTTAAAAATCGCAAAAAGAAAGAGCCAATTGTAGTTGCGCCGCCAAAACCGGCCGTGCCACCGCATATTGCTACCATCAACCGCCTAAATGAGCTGCGCGATAAAAAGTTATGGCAGATGGATTTTATTAAAGAATACCACGTTGAGCTCACCGATATTATCCGCGATTACTTAACCATCCGCTATGGTATAGCCGCGCAAGAGAAAACTACCGACGAGATATTAACTGCCCTGCGCCATAACCTCGATCAGGCAGACTATACCCGCCTGCAACAAATGTTTGTACTGGCCGATCTTGTAAAATTTGCCAAAGCCAAGCCTGTAGCTGCAGAAAACGAGCAGAGCATGGATAACGCCATTGCATTTGTAAAATCGGTACAGCCAAAAGTAGAACCACCTAAGCAACAAGAAGGAGGCGCCGCAGATGGAGTGGTTTAAGAGTTTGGAGTTTGCGCATAAAGGCTTTTTCTGGGCCTTGCTGCTCATCCCTGCCATGGTGGGCTGGTACATCTGGAAACAGCAGCGGCTGTACGGTACGCTGAGCGTGCCGGTGATAAAAGGATTTGACCTGCCCAAGAAAAAACTGTTCACTAAAATGCGCCACAGCGGTATTGTGCTGCGTTGTTTAGGAATGATCATGCTGATTGTGGCCATGGCCCGCCCGCAATCATCATTAAGCTGGCAAGATAGCACTACTGAGGGGATTGATATCATCATCGCATCAGATATCTCGGCCAGTATGTTGGCAGAAGATTTTAAGCCTAACCGATTAGAGGCCGGCAAAAACATCGCTATCGATTTTATCAAAAATAGACCTAACGATCGTATCGGTCTGGTCATCTTCAGTGGTGAGGCGTTTACGCAGTGCCCATTAACCATTGATCATGATGTATTGGTGAACCTGTATAACGATATCCACAACGGCATGATCCAGGATGGTACCGCCATTGGTATGGGTTTAGCTACAGCTGTTAATCGTATTAAAGACAGCAAGGCCAAAAGTAAAGTGATCATCTTGCTGACTGATGGCTCTAACAACGCCGGTTCTATACCACCGTTAACGGCTGCAGAGATTGCCCATCAGTTTGGTATCCGTGTTTATGCCGTTGGTATTGGTACAACTGGTTTTGCACCTTACCCCGTGCCCACGCCAATGGGAGTGCAGTATCAGCGCATCCCGGTTGATATTGACGAGGGTACGCTGAGTAAAATTGCTAATGCTACTGGCGGCAAGTATTTCCGAGCTACCAACAATCAGGCATTGCAAAGCATTTACAGTCAGATTGATAAGTTGGAGAAAGCCAAGATTGACGTTACCCAGTATCACAAGAAAACGGAATGTTTCTTTCCGTTTGCACTGCTGGGTTTGGTGTTCTTGTTGGCCGAGTTTATTTCACGCAACACATTATTTAAAGGAGCTTTAACCTGATGCTACGTTTTGCACATATAGAATTTTTGTGGGGATTGGCAGGCGTACCTTTGTTGCTGCTGCTCTTTATCTGGGTTACCCGCTGGAAACAGAAAGCCCTTACCCGTCTGGGCGATAAACAGGTGGTGCATAAAATGATGCCCGAGGTATCGTTTTCGCGCCCCTGGTTAAAAGTCATTCTGTGGTTATCGGCATTTACCTTTTTGATCATTGGCTTAGCCGATCCGCAGCTGGGTTCGCATACCGAAGATGTAAAACGCAAAGGTGCAGATCTGATGGTACTGCTGGATGTATCTAACAGCATGTTGGCCGAAGACATAGCCCCAAGCCGACTGGAAAACGCCAAACGCGCCTTAACTCAGCTGGTTGATAATCTGCACGATAATGATCGTATCGGTTTGATTGTATTTGCCGGTCAGGCCTATGTGCAGATGCCGGTAACCACTGATTACTCTGCTGCCAAACTGTTTCTAGGTACTATCAACACTAATATGGTGCCTACACAGGGTACAGCCATTGGCGATGCTATCAATCTGGGCATGAAATCGTTTGATTTTAAGAATGGCACCGGTAAAGCGATGATCATTATTACTGACGGTGAGAACCATGAGGATGATGCCGTTGCCGCTGCCAAAGCCGCGCACGATAGCAATGTGATGATTAATGTGGTAGGCATTGGTTCGCAGGAAGGTGCGCCAATTCCGGTTGTATTGCCAAATGGCCAGCGTCAGGGGTATCACCTGGACGAGAACGGTAAACAGGTTATCACCAAAATGAACGAGGAGGCCTGTAAGGAGATTGCAGCTGCGGGCGGCGGTGTGTACACTCGAGCTACTAATGCGAACAGTGGTTTAGGGGTAGTGATGACGCAGATAGGAAAAGTGCAGCGCAAAATGTACGGCAGCAAATCATTCAAAGATTTTGAAGACCGTTTTCAGTATTTCATTGGCCTGGCCCTGGTGCTGCTGGCGGTGGAGTTCTTTATATCGGCACGCAGAAATATGCGCTTGAGCAGGATTAAATTATTTGAGGTAGAAAACAAATGAAGCAGCTAATTATCACCCTGATATTTTTATTACAGGTATCGCTGCTTTTTGCACAGCAGGAGAAAAAAGATATCCGTAAAGGTAACGAGCTTTATAATCAGAAGAAGTATAAAGAGGCTCAGGCCAGTTACCAGCAAGCCGTTAAAAAGAAACAAACAAGTGCCGAGGCTAATTTTAACCTGGCAGATGCGATGTATAAGCAGAAACAGTATGACGCAGCCGATAAGTTGTTTAATAAAATAGGCTCGAAAGTAAAGAATACCGGTGTGGCGGCATCAGCTTGGCATAACCAGGGTAACTCATTGATGGAGCAGAAAAAGTATGAGGATGCCATTACATCGTACAAAAAATCGTTACTGAACAATCCGAATGATGAGCAGACTCGTTACAACCTAGCCTATGCACAGGAGAAACTGAAGAACCAGAACAAAAACGACAAGAACAAAAACAAGAACGATAAGAATAAGGACAAGAATAAAGATAAGAACAAGGATAAAGACAAAAATAAAAACGATAAGAATAAGGATAACAAGAACGATAAGGACAAGGATAAGAAGGACCAGGACAAGAACAACCAGAATAAAAATAATCAGGACAAACAGAATCAAAACCAGCAGCAGCAACAACAACAGCAACCTCAGTTATCTAAGCAAGATGCACAACGCATGCTGGATGCCCTGAACAATAACGAACAGCAAACACAGGATAAACTGAAGAACGAGAAACTGAAGGGACAAAAAGTACGTGTTGCAAAAGATTGGTAATTATATAAAAATGCGCGCCCGCTATTACATATTGTTTTTTTTAACGTGGATAACCAGCGTTGCCCTGGCGCAAGATGTGCATTTCAGTGCGTCGGCCAGTAAAAATCAGGTAGCGACTGGGGAGATCTTCGAGGTAACATTCTCTGTTAACGGCAATGCCGAGAACTTTACGCCACCATCATTCAGCGGTTTCCAGGTAGCAGGTGGACCGAACGTATCGCAAAGCATGACCTCAATCAATGGTAACACCACCATGAGCATGGGGTACAGTTATGATTTGATGCCGGTTAAGGTTGGCGATTATAACATCGGCGCCGCCAGTATCACTATCAACGGAAAAAAATATACCACACAGCCAATCCATATTAAGGTTGTAAAAGGCGCGCCGGTAAGGCAGCAAAGGCAAAGCCAGGGGCAAGGAGGCGCCAATCCTAATGGCGGTAGTTCAATTGGCGATTTGGATGAGGCTTCTTCTGATATCAGTAAGTCGGTATTTATACGTGCCGTGGTGAGTCGCCCATCGGTTTACCAGGGCGATCAGCTAATGCTGACCTACAAACTGTATACCCGTTTGAACCTGGAGGGTAGTCAGCTGGATAAGATGCCGGATTTTAATGGTTTCTGGAACGAAGAGATTAAACAGCCAAGCCAGAATGTACAGTGGCGCACCGAAGTTTATAATGGCAAAGAATATAACGTAGGTGATCTGAAACAGGTGATCTTATTTCCTGACCACGCCGGCGATATCACCATTGAACCGATGGCCATGACGCTGGTGGTAGATCAACCAATGCCCGCACGCGATATTATGGAGCAGTTCTTTGGCCATAACATCAAACCGGTAAAATATCCCGCAAAAAGCAATAAGGTGGTAGTGCATGTAAAACCCTTGCCAGATGCTGGTAAACCTGAAGGGTTTAATGGTGCAGTTGGAAAGTTTACCGTGTCAACATCGGTGGATAAAAATGAACTGCGTGCCAACGAGACTTTAAATTATAAAGTAACTATTAGAGGTTCTGGTAATATTAAATTGCTCACCGCGCCGACACTTGTTTTTCCTGCCGATTTTGAGAAGTACGATCCAAAAGTTACTGATAGTACTATTACAACCGAGAAAGGAGTGACGGGCTATCGGACGTTTACTTATCTGATTATTCCGCGGCATGAAGGCGATTTTACTATCGACCCTATAAAGTTTTCTTATTATAACCCATCAACGGGCAGCTATGTAAGCTTGCCCGGTCAAAGCTTTAAGATTAAAGTAAAGAAGGGTTTGCATGAAAACAGTGTGACTGCCTATTCGGATCAGCAAGACGTCAAACAGTTAGGTAAGGATATTCGCTACATCAAGACTGGCAGTGGCGATTTGCAAAAAGGGAATGAGCCGTTCTTTGGTTCCATTTCTTATTATATACTGTTATTACTTGGGCCGCTGGCCTTTGGTGGTGCCTGGTGGTACCGTAAATGGCATGCCCAGTACAATGCCGATGTGGTGAAAGTAAAAGGCCGCAGGGCAAGTAAGGTTGCGGCTAAGCACTTGGCTAACGCCAAAAAGCAGTTGGCTGCTGGTAACTCCAAACTGTACTATGAGGCCGTATTCCGCGGATTGTATGGCTATCTGAGCGACAAGCTGAACATCCCCGTAGCCGAATTGACTAAAGAAAACATCGCTGCAGGCTTGCGTAAACGCGGCGTTGATGAGCCGCTGATCAGTCAGTTGACGGATACATTAGATTTATGCGAGATGGCCCGCTATGCGCCGGTATCAGGCATATCAGAACAAGAAGTTTTTGAAAAAGCAAAAGTTACAATAGATGGCATTGAAGATAAGATATAACCGCATGGCTTGCCTGCTGGTGGTACTGTTGCTGCCGGTACTGGCTTTTGCTGCAGATTCTGCTAAGTTTGAGCAGGGAAATGGTCTATACGCTAAGGGCAATTATAAGGGTGCCATTGGGGCATACAATAGTTTACTGAAAGACGGATATACATCAGAAGCTTTATACTATAACTTAGGCAATGCCCATTATAAAAATGGTGATAATACTGAAGCCGTTTATTACTTTGAGAAAGCGCACAAACTCTCACCTGGTGATGAGGATGTAAACATTAACCTACAGTTTGCCCGTCTTAAAACTGCCGATAAACTTGATCAGCCCACACAGTTTTTCCTTACCCGCTGGTGGCAAGGGTTGATGCTTGGCTTCTCGTTAAAAGGGCTGGCCATTTTCAGCATAGTTTGTTTCTTGCTGGCTTCGGGCGCATTGATCAGCTATTTATATGCTGTTTCGGTTGGCGTTAAAAAAGGCTCTTTTTACGGAGCAATAGTGTTGTTTGCCATCGGTGTATTTTCTATTGTTTTAGCCAGCAGCCAATCTGATTATTTTAATAATAACCGCGAGGCGGTGATCTTTACGGCATCAGTAACCGTAAAAAGTGCGCCATCAAACGCAGCAAAAAATCTGTTTGTATTGCACGATGGAACCAAGGTTTCTATCACCGGACGCAATGCCGGATGGACCAAAATTAAACTTCCCAACGGTACCGAAGGCTGGATTATCAGTACAGATGCCCGCGAGATATAAATCGATGATTCTATAGAAAGCAAAGCGGTAGGTGATTAACTCATCTGCCGCTTTGCTGTTTAAGCAGAAAGAGGGCTAGTGACGATTATTCGGCAGGCTCAAACTTGTTTTTATAATACCATTCGAGTAAGTAAACGCCATCGCTCCACGTTAATTTACCATCGGCTGCAATTTGCGCGACAAGGATGGCAATGTTGTGCAGAAATGCACTCTTAATATCACCTTCAAGTTGCTGCAAGGTTTGTATAGCGCAATTGGCAATGGCTTCCGGTTCCGTTAGTTCGCCACAATTATCGGCCAGTTTAAGCTCGGCGAGTAATTGCGGTAATTGCTGTCTTAAAACGGTTTTAATTTTATCATCAACATCGCCGGGGATAATTGCGGTAAGTATATCAGCGGTAGGAGAATCAACAGCTTTTTTGATGTTTTCCGCAACGATCACACCAAGGTGGATAGCCGATTGATATTCGGTTGGCAGGCTGTCAAAAAGGCTTTTGACGCTGGCCCATAATTTTTTCAGGAAAGAGATCAGACTCATTATCATTTAATTTTAAAAGTGGCTTTCTTCAATAGTTCCACCTCGGTTTGCAATACGGCCACCTGGCCCTCAAGAACTTTTAAACGGATTTCGCTGACACGAGCTTGTGCTTCCTGCGCTGCCGTTTCTAAACTCAAACACACGATCTGTCCGGTTAAAGTTTTTGATCATTTGCTGCAATGGTTGAGAACGTTCGCAGATATTGTGGGCATCGCGCAGCACACCGGCCTTAAGGTTGGGAATATCCTGACCCACCACGGTAATCACCACTTTTTCTGTACAGGCCAGGCAAAACAATACTTGTTGTATAGCATAGGTTTTGCCAGAGCTGGTGCCGCCCTGATTAATTACCACGGGGGCAGTGGCGTTGTAATTATATTTAAATAAGATGCCGGTTTCCATTTGTTGGTCATTGGTCAATAGTTATTGGTTTAGAGCGGCACATCTTTCTCGCTGCCAACAGGTTGCGGACCGCTTTCAATCAGCTTAATCTCTAAATGGGACTGGGCTGATGTGGTGTTGCTATCGCCCTTATCTGTCCACCCCAATTTTTTCAGTGCGAAGATGATACCGGCAGATTGTGCGTGCAGTTTCTTTTCATATTCAGCTTCCACCTGCAGGCGCCCGCGTTTTAAAAAATTGGCATATTCTCCTTCGCGTTCGTAGGTCTCAAAATCATCGAGACTTTCAAAGCCCAGGAATAGCGCCAGACCGCTAAGGGTAGGAGGTTCAGGCTCGCGGTCCCATATTTTTTGGAGCGATGTATCATCAGCGGCCTTACCTTTTAACGGCACGCTTGCCATGTGCCACTCGCCGGCGGCGTGCGCAAAGTAATTGCCTATCAACTTTTGCAGTTGCCTGGCAGAGCTAAATATCATGAAATAAAGTGTTTATGTTTAAAATGCCGAATGGCATAAATATGATATAAAGATAGCGAAAATAATTAGCAATTGCAAGTGTTTTTAGCATAGATTACTGTGTTAAATTATTGTTGACTTTTTTGCAGTTTACGCGCTTTTTTAACCCGAAATTGGTGTGTTATACACTTTACAATTTTTATTTACAATTAATTTGCGAATGCGCTTGCCGATGGCTACTTTCGGTCAAAATCCTCATTTTCAGTATAAATTATTAACAGTCCTTGTTAATATGCTGTTAAAAATCTTCTCTTTTCGGTTAATAACCTGTTGGTAAAAAGTCCCTTATCTTATTCAACAAGAAAATTAACTACATGTTATTTATTTTAAATTGGTGTTACGAAAAGATTTGGACTGTTAAGTGCTATTGATTATGAATGCGTTTTATAGAAAGTTAACAAAGTTCGGCTCGCTGGTTATGTCCTGCAGCCGCGAGCGTCAACTGGATATGGCCGACTATTTCACCGTACTGTTGCCTGCTCACCCGGTAGTGAAACATCCCGAGAGGTTTCGCCCCGAGCTTACGTTTAATGATGGTTGCCCTGGCGCCGTAAGGAATGAAGTGGCAATTCTGTTTAACAAAGCCTTTGGCGAAGAGTGATGTGTTAACGCATCCTTGTCGGTTAATTATCGTATCCGGTATTCGTCCCGGAGGGAGGAGATGTGTGCGCGATCAATACTCGCGCTCGGCATAGATCTCTGTCTCTACCAACTGCGTAAGCAACTTCTTTAGCATTGCTTCGCGTGCCCATTGCTGCTCTGCCGGGCTTGCGTCGTCTTTGTACCATTGAAGGGGCTCGTTAATGGTGATGCGCGATTGGTAAACAAACTTCTTTTTAGGGTGAATTTTTGTACCCTCATAGCTATTCAAATTTTCTGCCTTAATAAGGCGTGCAAACTGCTTTGCATGAATGGTTAACTGCAGGCATTCGTCAAGGCTGTTTTTGTAATCCTGCTTGTCTTCCAGCCAAAGGGTAAGCGTATCGCTACTCAGCTCATGATCTGCAATGGCAATGCGGCTATAATCAAAATCAACAGAGATAATGAGCCACCAAAGCTCATTTTTTAGTTTGTGTGAGATATTTATCATCGGTCTAGAATTTATCGGGTGATTGGTTTATCGGTTGCTGCAAGCTTTCAGTGATGTATGATTTGCAGGCTGATGCAATGGTGGCATCCATCCAGGTATGTATTGCTGGATAGCCGCAATGGTATCGCGATGTTTAAGGCAAGCAACGGTGTAGCCATCAAGTCGTTCGGTTTGGGGCGATGATTGGGTTTGGCTAAGTGCAGAGTAGGCGATATACATGGTGTTTTCAGGTTTAGGAAAGTAATCTTTAATTGCTTCTGTAAATTCTGTGTTAATTCTTTATTGTTAAATTTTGTCAGTTCAGGTATAAGTATTAACTTCGTTTATTGACAATACAAATATAAAGAATAATCTTTATTTAAATCAAGAAATTTTAAAATAATTTTCTGGATATGGATGCACCCGAAAAATCATCGAAGATTAAAAAGATCAGGCCCGAAACGCTGGAGTTTATCATTCTATATAATCAATTAAAGGGAAAAGCCTTTAGTGGTAATATTGAATTGGCTGAGGTGCTGGGGTTTAACTCGGCTAGCAGTATTACAGAAATTACCAAAAGCAGGCAAAATATAGATCCAGAAAAATTACAGATATTTAAAGATAAATACAGAGAATTTTTATATCCTGTAAAAAATACGGAAAGTGTAGTAGTCGCTCCTGCAAAAAATGTTTTTGTGGGCATACCTATGTACGAGGTTACAGCAACAGCCAGCGGCGTTGAGGTTTATAATGATATTAATGACACCAGTCCGGTAGGGCACATGAATTTTCCGGGGATTGAAGATTGCGATTTTGCTCTGCCGGTTTGGGGACACTCTATGTATCCGTACCTGGAAAACGGTTGTTGGGTAGCGCTAAAAATAATTCATGATATGAAGATTTTGCCCGGCGAGGTGTATTATATAGAGTGGGGCGATTATCGTATGTATAAACGCCTGCTGGCCGGCGATAACGTTGACGAGGTGATTGCGCACTCAGACAACACGACTGAGATGATTGGCAACCGCCTAAAATATGCGCCATTTGTTATAAAACTGGCCGATATTAAGAAACTCTGCCTGGTAAAAGACATCCATAAAAAGCATAATCATTAAATACACTAAGGGAGGTGCATGGGTTGACGCAAGATGCTGTGAATGAAAGTTTAGCGCAAAAAGAAGTAGATAATATTTTTTCTTTGTAACAGAAAATTTATACTTTCGGCATACCGATTAATTTAAACATTTGCATTAAACCCCTCATGAATGTAGATACTCTTCTTGGTGCCGCTGCTGTAGTGCTGGCAACAACACTTGTTTATACACTATTGCGCCGAAAAAAGGTAAATAAGGTATTGCAGCAAAACAATACCGTACCACCTTTGATGCTGCAAAGATCAACCCAGCTAAAATTAACACGCTTACAGGAGGCCACTCAATACAATGAGGCAGGCCAAAGACAACTTCAACGCCTGGTAAATGATTATCAGAACAAAAAAATTAGCATTAAAGAGTACAACGATAAGCTGGACGCGTTAATCAATAAGCTAAATATTGAAGTTTAACCGTGCAGATAACCAACAAAGCTATAACTTTAGGGTTACCAATATAAACGTAACCCATGGATATTATAGTGTTGCTGGCATTCGGCTTTTTGCTGCTGGGCGCGATTCTGATTTTCAGAAAATCGCATAGCCGGGAAGTGGATCACTTTATGCAGAGTCGCCATGGCGTACAACCGCTGTTCAAAGAGCGATCCACCCAGATTAAATATCATACCCTGCACGATTTACTGCAAGTTCATGCTGATGCCCTGGCGCAACTGGAGCAACTGAAACATGATTATGACGAGCATGTAATTAATGTAGATGAGTATGAAGCCAGTCTGGATATTATGATGAAAGACCACCACGCTCAATAATTTATTTTATTTGCCATTTGCAGCTGTTATTTTATATCATTGCAGCTCAAACAGCTTATATGGCATCAGCAGCAGACGACGGCGTTGTAAAAAGGCTTAAAGTGATTGTAAAAGATCACGGCGGACAGCTGGCCCTGGCCAACCTGATTGGCGTAGATCAAGGTTTCATCAGCAAGGTGATCAACAAAAAGCAGGATGTAAGCTACTATCTCATCAAAAAGCTCTGCTTTCAACTCAAATATTCGCCAGAGTGGCTCATTCTGGGGACGGGCAACAAACAGATCCTCAAGCAAGAATCAGCCAAACTGATTACCGAAATACAAATGCTGCGTACCGAAGTAGACATTTTACAGGCCCGTATGAAAGCCTACGAGATGGAGCTGAGCGAGGTGCGTAATGCACTGCCTGATCGAAAGCAGGCGTAGTGTATTTCGAATTTCGAATGTTCAATTTCGAATTTATCTATTTTAAAATCTAGATTTACGATAATTTGAAATTCAAAATCCGAAATCGACCATCCCAGATCCGAAATTATTTCTCCGCCTCCTCTTCTCCTTTATCGCCCGCATGATGATGAAAGCAAGACTGATGAGGCAACAACTCAAACTCGCCATTCGCAACTCACTGATTAGGCTGCTTTTGAAACTTTAATAGTTTCAATTAGGTAATGAGTCATCAGTTCTTTTTCGGCCATAATCATGGCAAAATCGGTATAGGCCATGCCGTTCTCAAAGGGGTAAACGGTATAGCCGCGTTTGTTGGCATCATAGGCGCCTAGTTCAAAAATCTCTTCGTGTTTTTTGCCTTTAATTTTAGCGCCTTGCACTAACTGATAGGCATCTTGTATGGCATTAAATGTCATGTCTTTCATAGTGCTTTGGCTAGTGCAATTTCTTTGCCAAAGCACCAGATGCCTCAGCTAAACCAGCTAAACAGCTCGTTTTGGGTGAGGGCTGTCTTTTTTTCTGAACTCAGATCGTGCAGTATTTTACCTTCGGCCATCTGGATGATGCGGTTACCGTAGGTAAAGGCGTCTTTCAGATTATGGGTGATGAGGATGCCAGTGAGGCTATAATCTTTAACCAACTGATCGGCCGTTTGCATCACCAGATCGGCAGAGCGGGGGTCGAGTGCGGCTGAGGGCTCATCCAGCAGCAAGATTTTGCAATCATCCATCACACTCATCAGTAGGGTAAGCGCCTGGCGTTGTCCACCGGAAAGCGTACCCATTAGCTGACCGGTTTTATTTTCCAGTCCCATGCCCAGGCGGGCTATCTGTTCTTTTACTTTGCTTTTAAAGCCATCGTTGATGCCGATGCTGAATCCCTTGCGTTTGGTGCGCAAAGCAGCCAGGCGAAAGTTGTCAAGGATGCTCAGATCAGGCGCTGTACCGCTCAATGGGTTTTGAAATACCCTGGCCACCCACCGGCTGCGTTGATAATCATGCAATCGGCTCACATCGTTCCTATCAATACTTACTGAACCGGATGATGGCAATATGCTGCCCGCAATCAGATTAAGCAAGGTTGACTTGCCCGAGCCGTTAGAGCCCACAATTACCAAATAATCGCCATTGGCAATATTCAGGTTGATGCCATTGATGGCTTGCACCTCATTAGGCAAGCCTTTATTGAAAGTTTTGTAAAGGGATTGGATATCAATCATGCTGCCCTCCCTCTTAAGGTGATGCGCGGCAAGCTTACAATCAGTAATACAAAGGCTGCAGTAACCATTTTTAGATAATTGGCATCAATGCCGATGCTGAGGGTAAAGGCCAGCACAAACTGAAAGATGATAGCGCCAGCCAATACCAGCGCCAAACTAGCCCAAACCGAGGTAATGCGCAGCCAGTTGATCACCGTCTCTGCTATAATTACCGATCCTAGTCCCACAATTACCACACCTATGCCCATGCTGATATCAGCAAATAACTGAAACTGCGTAACCAGGAACCCGCTCAATGCGGTAAGTGCATTGGCCAGTGCCAGCCCAATTATTTTCATCCTATCGGTGTTTACGCCCAGCGCGCGTACCATGCTTTCGCTGTTACCGGTGGCACGCATGGCCACGCCAAAATCGGTTTTCAATAAATAACCTATGATGAGCGTGGCGGCCACTACAAACAGTAAGACAATGAGCAAAGTATTCTGATCATCAACCTTACTGATATGGATCAGGCCGAATAACAATTTAGAAGCGTCAGTGAGCGGGATGTTTGAGCGCTGCATGATGATGAGGTTGACGGAATACAATGCCGTCATAACCAGTATTCCTGCCAATAGCGCGTTGATTTTGAGTTTGGTATGGATCAACCCGGTTAATGCCCCGGCAATAGCGCCGGACGCCGCTACGGCCAGCAATACCAGCCAGATGTTCTGCTGATGCATAAACATCACGGCAGTCACCGCCCCGCCAAGTGTATAACTGCCATCGGTAGTAATATCCGGGATATTAAAAATCTTCATAGAAATGAAGATGCCCAGCGCCAGCATACTGAGGCAAAGACCCATAATTAACGCACTGAGGTAGAAACCCATTTTTAGATAGCCTGGTAGTTTGCAGGTACAGTAATGTGATATTTAGCTGCCGCGGCTTTATTGTAAACACGCTTGCGAATTTTTACCATTTCTGGTTTCAATCCATCCATTTTGCGGGTTTTGAGGTATTGCGCGGCTTGCAAGCCCGCCTGGTAACCCCATTGATAAATATCGGCACCGAAAGCCGCTACTGCGCCACGTTTTACTAAACCGGCTTCGCTGGTAAAGATGGGTACAAACTTGGCATCACAGCTTTGCTTGATGGTCTCGAACGCCGAGAATACCACGTTATCCGGATTGGCAAAAAATGCGTCGATATTTTTATCCAGTAATGATTGGGTAACCAATTTGGCATCGGCCGAACTATTGAGCGGCATGGCAATCAGGGTAATGCCTAATTTGTCAGATTGCTCTTTGATGCGTTGCATGGCGTCTACCGATTGCGGCTCGGCCTGGTTATAGATCATACCAACCTTTAATTTACCCATTCCCGGTTTTAATAGTTTTGGGATGAGCGCGAAAGAGGTATCAATATAAGGCAGATCTTCAATTACGCCGAACAGATTGGCCGGGGCTTTGCCGTTGGCATCTAAAACCTTCATACGCGCAGGCGTAGGCGATACCATCTCACAGATAGGAATGGTTTTGGTGCGTTGCACCGCTGCCAGTGACGATACCGTGGTGCTGGTAGCCAGCAGATCAACCGGTTTGCTAATGTAGTTGTTGATGATCTGGGTGAGCGTTACCTCGCTGCCCTGTGCGTTGCCATATTCAATTTTAACCGTATGCTGCTCCTCACTGTAGCCTTTGTCCTTCAATGCGTCGGTAAAACCAATGCGGGCCTGTGCAATAGTTTCATCTGGAAAAGCTTCCACAAAACCAACTACCGGTACAGACGATGATGATTTCTGTTGCTGCCCGCAAGAGGCCAGCGCGGCAACCAGCGCCACGTATAAAAAAGTTTTCAAAGGCTTCATAGAACGAAAATAACCTTTTTGTTGCTAAGGTTGATGCAGTGATGGTAAAACCTGGGAATTTTACTTGGGTATTGCGGTTGGGGCCAGATGCAAGGCATTGTTTGCAGTCGCTCGCGTCTTCGCGAGTGACGACTATCACGCGGCCTCTGGCCGCCGTACGTTAAACCATATGTTTGCGGCTGCCAGAGGCCGCGAGATAATGGTCACTCGGCTGGAGCCGAGCGACTGCAAGTATAAGTTTACTAAACCGCCGTGCTCAGTAGCTTAATATTCTCAAACATATCTTTAGCGGCTTGTGCAGCTTTGGGATGTTCTGCCTGGGGGATGCGGGTGTTGAGTATTTGTACAAACTGTTTCCAGCGGTCAACCAGTTTATCGCCATAAACCTGGTAGTAATGGTAGCCCAGTTGCAGGGGTTCCAGTTGCGGGTTCACTTTCAGGCGCTTTACAATAACGTTGCCGCCCAAGGTGGCACCTTCTAATACGTACATGGCTCCCAGTATAGAGGCGTCATCGGTTGGGATAGCTTTTAGATCGGGATTGTTTTTGGGGACTGAGACCTGCATCTCTTCCAGATCTTTTTCCAGTGCCTGAAACTTGGCGCGTTCATCGGCCTGTAATTCATGGCGCAGGGCGGGAGAGAGGTTGTTCAGCAGGTCGTCCTCAAAAATAGCATGACTGAGGTAGTTGGTGAGTAACAGTTTTTTATACTGATCGGCAGTTAAGGTGCCGTGCATAATATCGTTCACAAACATCAGTTGCTCCAGGTCATTATGTTGGGTTGATGTGGCTTGTTTTAGTAGTTCTTGCAGCATTTTAGAAAGTAGGAAGACCGCCGATTAATTCAGCAGATTATTTACGCAATTATATAAATCTTTTAGTACAAAAGGTTTGGGCAACCAGGCATCTGCATGTAGGCTGGCTGCTAAAACAGACACCTGTGGATGTCCTGAAAATAGCACGATGGGGGTATTGTTGAAGGCCGCATGTAAACGCAACTCGGCCAAAATACCGGCGGCATCCTGCTGGCCTATCCAGTTGTCCAGGATAATCAGATCTGGCATTACCTCTCCGCAGCGGTTAACAATATTGGCGTTATCCGTTTCAATAGAAACATCATATAAGCCAGAAAGCACCGTTTCTACGGTTTCAGCCAAATCTCTGTCATCATCTATTACCAATATCTTTTTCATCGTTTTAATTAACGTTAAGGTGCTTGGTGAACCAGAAATCATGCAACGACCGCAGGCAAGATATGAGGTTTAAATACCCCGATGGCTTGGTTAAATAGGCATTTGCGCCAAACTCCATCGACGCCTTAATATCTTTGGGGTTTTCTGATGTGGTGAAAAATATCACTGGCACATACTTGAGGTAAGGTATCTCGCGGATGCGACGAACCAGATCAAGGCCAGAAAGACCAGGCAAATTCAGGTCTAACAAAATTAGTTTTGGTTTAACACTATTGGTGGTTAGCTGGTGCAGCATTTCAAGTGCATCAATGCCATTTTCAATAATGCTGATAGATACCCTATCGTCAACCTCTTTAACGGCCTGTTGCATTATAAAAGCAAAGTCAGTATCGTCTTCAACATAAAAAATATCGGGCGCGCTCATCTCTATAAATTTCTAAAAGCTACGTAAAAAACTGTGCCAACTTTTAGCTTGCTATCAAACCAAATGCGTGCCTGGTGTTTTTCAACTATGCGTTTAACAATGGCAAGACCTACGCCGGTGCCATCAAAATCCTTCACATTATCCATGCGTTTAAAGAGTTCAAACACCCTGCTGAAGTAGTTGACGTCAATCCCCACGCCGTTGTCTGATACACTGTAGATGGTTTCATTATGCTCTACCACTCCTTTTACCTCTACTAAACCCGGGTTAGCACGCGATGAGTATTTAACCGCATTATTAATCAGGTTGGTAAACACCTGGGTAATCATTATCTGGTCGCCATAGATGTTGGGGGTATCGCCAATAACCAGTTTGAGGTTTGGCGGATTAAGGGCGTTCATCACCTCGCCGGTTATCTCTTTGAGCAGGGCTGCCATATCAATCTTATTGTATTTTACGTCAGCACGCCCCACGCGGGTATAGTTCAGTATTTCCTGGATCAGCAGGTTCATTTTGTCGGCCCCGTTAACTACACGGCCCAGAATGCGGCGGGCATTATCATCTAAACTTGTATTAGATTGCAGCAAAAATTCTGAATAACTTTTGATAGACGACAGCGGTGTACGCAGATCGTGCGAGATGGTGTAGCTAAAAGTATCCAGTTCTTCATAAGCCAGTTGCAAGCGCTCATTGAGCAGCCTGATCTCATTAGCCTTTCTGTTGATGGCGTAGATAATCTCCTCGCGTATTTTTACCACTGCCGATACTTCCTCATTACTCCACCGGTCTGAGGTGTGTTTGACAATCTCGGTCCACGCCTCAAATGATTGCCGCGGATTGAGGTACAATAGTCCGTCCTCGCCTTTTTCAACAGGTTTATCAGGTTTGCCCGCCCAGCTAATGGAGGTGAGTTGCTCGGGTTTGAACCATATAACCAGTTCGCTCAGGTCTTTAGAAAGACTGCAGGCCATAATGCCGCTGGCCGTGTTGCTATAGGCGCGGGCAGCGGTATGTATCTCCGGGAAACGGTTGGTATAGTAAATGGCATCGCTCATGTTGGCCTGCAGCCAGGTGGCAATGTCGGCAATCTGTTCATCGGTTGGGGTGTTGCCAATGGTGGTAATGGTGTTGTTAAAGATAACGGCGGCGCCGGCGGCCTCGGTAATATCTTTAATGGTGGTTTTGCCGGCAACTAAAGCCTCCTGCAGGTTGCCATAGTTTTTGAGGTTGCCAGATACGGTATTGGCCGCGGCAATGAGTTGTTGCAGCTTCTCGGTATCCTCTTCATCCTGGCGATACTCTAAGGCCGATGATAGCAGCTGACCGATCAGTTTGGCGGCATCGCGCGCCTTATAGTTAATAAAACGGGGCGAGTAGTTATGGCAGGCAATCAGTCCCCAAAGCTCGCCGTGGGCGATGAGCGAGATACTGAAGCTGGACGCCACGCCCATGTTTTTTAAATATTGAATGTGGATGGGCGATACGGCCCGCAGGCCCGAATGCGTCAGATCAAGCGGGGCGGCATCTTTCTGATAGGTAATGATGGGGGCGTCCTCGGCATAAACATCGGCAATGATGCGGGTAAGATTGATCTTGTATAGCTCACGAGCCTGTCGCGGTATATCGCTTGCCGGATAATGCAGGCCGAAGAATGGTTCCAGATCATCATTCTTTACCTCGGCAACCACCTCGCCGTGGCCATCGTCATTAAAGCGGTAGATCATCACGCGGTCATAAGCTATCACTTTCTTCACTTCGGCAGCGGCATTGGTAAGCAGCGTTTCCAGGTTACGGCCAGACAGAATTTCTGTTACCGACCGACCGATCACTTTCTGCACATCCAGCGCCAGGTTTGATTCGGCGGGTTCAAACTCCATTACCAGTTGATTGCCGGATGGATTGATGATGATATACCAGGCCTGGCCATTAATATCAATGCCGAAGGGGTTGATATTCTCAAAGCTCTTGTTGTGTTTGCCAACACTCAGCAATTGAGAGAGTTGCTCGGCAGGGGCGGTGGGGTTAAGGGCTATGCTCAGCTCATTAATGTGTTTACCCAGCAAGTCCTGGGCGTTCATGCCGGCAAAATGCCCGGTATTTTGGCTAATGTAGGTAATCAATAGATCGGCCGATGATACCGATACCAGGAAGCCGTGGGGCTGCACCTTACCGGGGATATGTATAGGCTCTTTATCACAGTTGGTCAGATCAACCTGGAATTGCTGCATAGAAATGATTTAAGTAGATATAAGGCAAATTACTAAAGTACACCAATGTTTTTATGTATGGCAAGTTTATAGCCTGCGTGTTTGTTTTCTTAGCCTGAAAGTTTCGGTTGACGGCGTGAGCCGTTTTGCATAAACAGCAAAAGCAGATTTATGTTTAGGATTGATGGCCTTTATGTTGTGCTGAGCGATAGAATCCCGGCGGTGGGACTGTGAATGTGCAATGACAAACGAGAGGGCTGTCAGTCTGAGCTTGTCGAAGACTCGCGCGGAGAGGCCCACCCACTTTTGTTGGTAAGGTTAGTGCAGATGTTGAACGTCAGTCCGGCTCAGTCGCCGCCGGAAGGCTGTTACTTTGAGGCGGCAAAGTAACCAAAGCGCTTAACAGCGTAATGGCTTCTTTGCCGCACAAAGCCTTACCCTGCAAATCAGTCAGCACCACAGGGCCGCAATTGCCGCCCCCGCTGTCGCAGCACACAAATCCTGCGCTTCAGGCGGCAATTGAATGCCCTCTTCCACCACACAGACCCTTCCTGTGCTGCCCGCTTTCGCCCGAAGCCCGACGCTGTTGGTTAACGGCTAATCATGTCATTTCACCTTCATAGTCCCGCAGACGGGATTCTATTACTTAGCATGACATCCTTTTTTAACATGTCATGCTGAGCGATAGCGAAGCATCTCTGATGCAAATCTTTTAGACGGTCCTCAGAGATGCTTCGTTCCTCAGCATGACATAATTTAGTAAAGCCACTCTCTACAGAAGAGGAGTTGGGAGGGTTTTTTAACATATAATAACACCCGCCAACGCTTATTTTGCCTACTTTGCAAGCGCATGATACCTGTAACATCTAAATTGCCCCATACGGGCACCACCATTTTTACTGTAATGAGCGCCCTCGCGCAAGAGGTTGGCGCCATCAACCTGTCGCAGGGTTTTCCTGATTATGATTGCCCGCCCGAGCTGGTTGCCCAGGTGTGCGAAGCCATGCAGCGCGGGCAAAATCAATACGCCCCCATGGCCGGACTGATTGAACTGCGCGAGCAGATTGCCCAAAAAGTTGAGCGCCTGTATGGTGCCACCTATAACCCCGATACCGAAGTAACGGTTACTGCCGGCGGCACACAAGCCATTTTTACAGCCATTAGTGCCGTAATTCACCCTAATGATGAGGTGATTATTTTTGAGCCGGCTTATGATAGCTATGCCCCCACCATCCGTTTGATGGGCGGCGTGGTAAAATCGCTGGAGTTGGAGCCACCCAATTACCGCATCCCCTGGGATATGGTGAGGCGGCTGATTACCAACCGCACGCGCATGATCATCCTCAACACACCGCAAAACCCTACGGCTACTATTTTGCATCAGGAGGATATTGATCAGCTGGTGGCCCTGGTAAAAAATCAGGATATTATGATTTTGAGCGATGAGGTTTATGAGCACCTGGTGTATGATGGTAACCGCCACCAAAGCATGGCCCTGCATCCAGAACTGCGCGATCGTAGTTTTATCACCGTATCATTCGGTAAGCTGTTCCATAACACGGGCTGGAAACTGGGCTACTGCCTGGCGCCTGCCAAGCTGATGCAGGAGTTTAGAAAAATACATCAGTACCTGGTGTTTAGCGTTAACACGCCCATGCAGGCAGGCATTGCGGCTTATCTGAAGGATGAAAATACGTATCTGGGGCTGGCCAGCTTCTTCCAGCAAAAGCGCGATCACTTCAGGGCCGGGTTGGAGCAAACGCGTTTTAAGCTGCTGCCCTGCGAGGGATCATACTTCCAGTGCGTAAGCTATGGGCACATGAGCAGTGAAAAAGATACCGACCTGGCTATCAGGCTTACAAAAGAGTTTAAAGTAGCTTCAATCCCGGTTTCGGTGTTCTATAACCGGGGTACAGATCATCATATTTTACGTTTTTGTTTTGCCAAAAGACAAGAAACGTTGGATAATGCCGTTGAAAGATTAATTAAAGTTTAAATTTAGTAATTAGATTGCTGGTTAATTAGAGATAAGTTAATCAGCCGGACTGGCAGAGTTGTTTTGCAATACAGCTATCCCGGGCGAATGTGAGTAACCTTATACAATATCTATTTATCAGTTAATATCGTATAAGATGGTTAGATGTGGTAAATAGTTGATCATTCCACATCTAATTACCAATTATTACCTAATCAACCAACCAGCTTATGGAGAACTTAAAGATCACTGTTTTTCAGGGATATTTATTTTGGGAGAATATTGATAAGAACCTGCAAAACATTGCGCTGCGCCTGCAAGGCGGCCTGCGGGAAAAGACCGATCTGATCATCCTGCCCGAAATGTTTAATACCGGTTTTAGTATGGATGCCGCTCGCCTGGCCGAGCCTATGGGCGGTAAAACCATGCAATGGATGACCGATATAGCCGCCAAATACGCCTGCGTTATTACCGGCAGCTTTATTGTTGCCGAGGGTGGCAAATACTATAACCGCCTGATATGGATGCGGCCCGATGGCACTTATGAGCATTATGATAAGCGCCACCTGTTTGCCATGGGCAAAGAGCACCTTACCTACACGGCCGGCAGCAAAAAGCTGATTACCGAGCTAAAAGGCTGGAAAGTTTGCCCCATGATTTGCTATGATCTGCGTTTCCCGGTATGGATGCGCAATGTAGACGCCGCTTATGATCTGCTGCTGATAGTAGCCAACTGGCCAGAGAAACGCGCCCTGCACTGGCGCACCCTGCTGCCTGCCCGTGCGGTAGAAAATCAGGCCTACGTAATAGGCGTAAACCGCGTTGGGCACGATGGTAACGAAGTTTACCACAGCGGCGACAGCACCTGCGTAAGCCCCAATGGCGATGTTGTTTACTACCGCCGAGACGAGGAAGACCTCTACACCTTCAGCATCAGTGCCGATGAACTGAAACGCGTACGCCGCGCCATGCCTTTCTTAAAAGATGCCGACCGGTTTGAAATTGATGAGGCCGTGTTGAGGGTAGAGTAAAAAATGTTAAGAAACACCCAACATAGCGACATGCCCCTGTGAGTTAGCATAAATAAAGCAGGGGTGTGTCTTTTTATTTGTAACCTGATTAATAATTCAGCGGCGATCTACTGGTATGTCTGCAACGCACAATACGGATCTGATCTTTCAGGATACGGTACGAAATACGGTAATGATATTTCTCAAAAGCTCTCCAACTACCGTCGTTCTCTTTCTTGAAATGGTCTAATGGATGTTTTCAGGATCTTTGGTTAGATCGATGGTCATATCGATTAAAGTATCTCTAACCATCTCGGCATTTTTTAATGAATCGAGCGCGATGTAATTGAATGCCTTTCTTAGTTCAGCTATGGCGCTCTTGCTCCAAACAACTACCATTTACTGGCTTCTGCTTTCAGGTCTGTAGCAGTCGTATATTCGCCTTTTTCAATTTCGGCGTCTCCCTTTTCAAGATCCTTGTTGTACTGAGCAACAGTTTGTGGTTTTTCAATGGTTTGAAAGCTGATCTGCATCAATTTCAAAGAATTAATTAACCACTCCCGTTTAGAAGGGTCTTTAATCTTATCAAAATCAATTATCAGATCCATAACCGTTATTTTATTAATACGAATTTAAGCAAAAATACTAAGCAATTAAATAAGCCTCGTGTTACTATTATGCAATAACTGTGCCCCCAAACAAAAAAGGCGCCCTAAAGCGCCTTTCCTATTTTCTACTCACAATTCACAACTCACTACTCCACGGAGAACTCTTTCTTCAACTTAATATCCTCGCAGCTGGCGCCAATGCGTACCTCGAAAGCGCCGGGTTCTACGGTCCAGTTCATGTTTTTGTCCAGCAGGGCTAAATCGTCTGGGGTAAGGGTAAAAGTTACGGTTTTCTTTTCGCCGGGGGCCAGGGTAATGCGCTCGAAACCGCGCAGGTCGCTATCGTAGGTGGTTACGCTGCTTACCTTGTCTTTGAGGTATAGCTGCACCACGTTGTCGCCTGCGCGTTTGCCGGTGTTGGTTACATCAACGGTTACTTTAACCTGCTGCTGGTTCTGGGCTTTCTCTGGCGATACGGTAAGGTTGCTGTATGCAAAAGTGGTATAGCTTAGGCCGTAACCAAAGGGATACAGGGCATCGTTCACGCTGGTTTTGCCGTAGCCGTTATCGCCACTGGTAGGCTGACTGGCCTGCGAGCCCGGTTTGTACGGAAAGTTAAACTCAATTTGCCCCGTAGTTTTGGGGAAGGTGATAGACAGCTTGCCGCCGGGGTTGTTATCGCCAAACAAAGTTTCGGCAATTACACGGCCGCTCTCCGGTCCCGGGAACCAGGCTTCCAGAATAGCGGGCACGTAGCGGTTCTCCCAGTTAATGGTAAGCGGCTGACCGTTAATCATCACCATTACTACCGGTTTGCCGGTTGCCTGCAAAGCCTGTATCAACTTGAGCTGACGGCCCGGCAGGTTAAGCCCGGTGCGCGACAGGCTTTCGCCCACACGTTTCTCGTCTTCGCCAACGGCGGCAATAATAACATCGGCGTTGCGGGCAGCGGCCACGGCATCGTCAATATCTTTTTGCTCTTGCGCGGTAAGCGGTGTTTCAATAATCTCGCTTTCGGGCCAGGTGGCATCCACCACATCGCAGCCTTTGGCGTAGGTAACGTTTACGCCGCTGCCCACATGGTTTTTAATGCCATTAAGGATGGTGGTTACGGGGTTGTTAGATGGTCCGTAACGACTGATGGCATAGTTTTCTGCAGTAGCCAGCGGACCGGTTACCAGTATGTTTTTCAGCTTGCTTTTATCCAGCGGCAGCAGGTTATCCTGATTTTTCAGCAACACCATGCTCTCGCGATTCATTTGCAGGGCCATCTCGGCATCGGCAGCGGTGTGTACCAGTTTATCGGCAGCTTTAGGGTCGGCCACATACGGCTGATCAAACAGGCCCAGCTTAAACTTCACCCTAAGCACATCACCCACACGGCTGTCCAGCGTTTTCATCGATATCTTGCCCTCGTTCACCAGTTCACGCAGTGGGGTAACATAGGTTTGCGGCATGGTAAAGTTGGTGCGCACATTCAGGCCGGCCTCAACCACCTGGCGCACGGCTTCTTTATAAGTATCGGCCACATGGTGTTTGCTATACAGGTATTCAACCGCCTCGCTATCGCTCACCACGTATCCGGTGAAGCCAAATTTCTGACGCAGCAGTTCGGTCAGAAAGAAATAGCTGCCGGTAATGGGCTCGCCGTTCCAATCGTTATAACTGCTCATCACACCCATTGGCTGGGCCTCCTGAATTACCCGGCGGAACGGATACAAATACAACTGATACATCTCGCGCGGAGCCACATGCGGGTCTGTACGGGCATTGCCATCGCGGGCGCCTTTGGGCATACTGTAAACCGCAAAGTGTTTAAGGGTAGCAGCCACGCCTTGCTCCTGAATGCCCAATACCATTTGCTTGCCTAGTTCGGCAATGTGGTAAGGGTCTTCGCCATAGCATTCTACAACGCGTCCCCAGCGCTGGTCGCGGGCGGGGTCAAGTATCGGTGCGTAGATGTTGGTGTAGCCCAGGGCTTTAGCCTCGCGGCCTTCAGTTTGTCCGGCACGACGCACCAGGGCTTTATCCCAGGTACTACCAATGCCAATAGGGGCAGGCAGCGATGTGGCACGATCATGCGTCAGCCCGTGCACACCCTCGTTGGTAAAATCAACAGGGATGCCCAGTCGGGTTTCCTCTACAAACCAACGCTGTACATTATTAATGGCCGTGGCATGTTTGCTAAAAGGATAAGAGTATTGCGACTCGGGTTTATGAAAGGCCACAGAGTTCATATCCTCATCAATGTTGGCAATGCCATCTTTCCAAAGTTCGTTTTTCCACTCGGGTACAGGTTGTTCTTGTTTTAGTACCCGGCTGTAGCCGTAGAGGGTTACCATTTGGCAGGTTTTCTCGTTCACGGTCATCTGGCTTAGCAGATCGTTCACCCTTGCATCAATGGGCTGTGCAGGGTCTTCAAATACATCTTTCTTTCCGTTCTTGTTAAAATCGATCCACCCCTTGTGGTAAATGTTTTGTTGCTGGGCCGATGCTGTCAAGGCAGAAAATGACAGCAAAGCAGTTGCCAGACAAACGCTGGTTTTAAACCGTTTGTTCATAAAGTAATACTGGTTGGTTATATAAATGCGGGGAAATCCAAGCCAAAGATAATTAACCAGATTTATAAAAATTCAGCAATATATGCAGGATGTTCAGTTGGATTGGGGGAGGCGGCGAGGCGGTAGGACTGAGGCTGTTTTTTGTCATCCCGACCAAAGGGAGGGATCTTTTTGATTGTGCATCCCAACGTATCGCTCCGAAAAGATCCCTCGCTTCGTTCGGGATGACAGGTGAGGTGAGCGAAACCAACCCTTACCCTTTTTGTTAACCCAAGGTTCATCTGGCGTGCTTATCTTAGCACGTACATCTACGTAAATTATGGAGCAATCTGTTCTGATTATTGGTGCCGGTGCTGCCGGTTTAATGGCGGCGCGCACGTTGGCAAAAGCCGGAGTTAAGGTAACCGTTTTAGAAGCGCGCGACCGCACCGGCGGGCGCATCCACACGCTGAGCGATGCGTCGTTTTTTCATCAGGCAGAGGCAGGCGCTGAGTTTATTCATGGTGATTTGCCGGTGACGCTGGGCTTATTAAATGAGGCCGGTATTGCTTACCAGAAGGCTTACTTTGAAATGTGGCGGTATGAAAACGGTGGTTTTAAGTTTGAGGAAGAGCAAACCGAGGGCTGGGATTTACTCCTGGAACGATTGGCGGAACTGAAGGATGATATTGATATCGATTCGTTCCTCAATCATCATTTTACCGAGGCCAAATACAATCAGCTTCAGAAAACCGTGCGCCAGTTTGTAGCCGGGTATG
The DNA here is from genome assembly GCF_041080815.1 of Mucilaginibacter yixingensis. Lineage (NCBI taxonomy): Bacteria > Pseudomonadati > Bacteroidota > Sphingobacteriia > Sphingobacteriales > Sphingobacteriaceae > Mucilaginibacter > Mucilaginibacter yixingensis. Next base: position 819,421 of record NZ_CP160205.1, read on the forward strand.
ATAGTGCCGATCCGGCCCGTGCCAGTGCGCTGGCCCTGCGCCGCGAGTGGGAGGCTGATGACAATGATGCCCAGTATCGTATCCCTGAAGGCTATTGCGCCATGATCAGTTACCTGGCCGAGGAGTGTAAAGCAAACGGTGGAGAGATCATCCTAAATGCTGCTGTAAAAAGTGTTAATTCTGGTGCCGATGGGGTAACGGTAACTACTGCTGATGGTGCGGTCTATCGTGCACAGCAAGTCATCATTGCCTTGCCATTGGGCGTTTTGCAAACCGGTTATGGAGAGCCCGGCGCCATCAAGTTTGAGCCTGAATTGCCTGAGCACCAACTGGCCTTTAAAGAGATTGGTTTCGGGGCGATCATCAAAGTGCTGGTGCAGTTTAATGAACCATTTTGGGAGCAACTGCAAGGCGGCGAAATGCAAACCGCCTCGTTCTTCTTCTCAGACGAAGCCATCCCCACCTGGTGGACGCAAGCACCAGCACATACACCACTATTAACCGGCTGGCTGGGCGGCCTCAAAGCCTGGGATCTGCAACATGCCACGGATGAGGAGATTTGGCAAAAGGCGCTGCAATCACTCGCTAATCTGTTTAATACCGATGATTTAAAAGATAAAATAGTGGCCTGGCACGTCAGCAACTGGACTAATGAGCCTTACACCCGCGGTTCTTATGCTTATGATACCATTGCATCGGCGCAGGCGCGCAGCATACTGGCACAGCCGTTTAATAAGCAGATTCATTTTGCGGGTGAATACTTGTATGATGGTCCGGCCATGGGCACGGTAGAAGCGGCGCTCAGCAGTGGCTTGAAGGCCGCGGAGGCGGCGATAGCATTGATGAGGAAAGGGTAGGGGATAAATAAAAAAGCTTGTCATTTCGACCAAAGGGAGAACTACTCTCTTGAACGAAGTGAAAAAATCTTAGACGTATACTGTCCCACCCGATTGGCTTTGCAATCATCTAAGATTCCTCCTCACGCCACCGCTCAAACCTCTGCAGGTTCGTTCGGAATGACAAGTTGGTTATATCGGTTGATCAAACTACGCTGCCTCATATTCCACCTTTACCTGTACGCACAGGTTGTCGGTTACTTTGGCAAATTGTTTGGGGTTGCGTGTAAAATCAGGATCGGTGTCCAGGTATATCTCGGTTACGTCTATGTCTTCGTTGCCGTTATGGTAGGTGTAACTCTCGTGATCTTTTAAATAGTCTTTAATGTGCTGGTACTCTTTGCCAGTCACCATAATGGTTTTCTCTGCTTTCATAATCCTTTGTTTAGAAGTGGTTTGTCCGCGGGGGAGCGAACATAATTGGTTTTATAACTAAGCAAAGGTAAGCGATTTTTGTTTGAAAAATCAAACTAGTCGGGAAAGTCCGAAAGTCCGAAAGTCCGGAAGTCCGAAAGTCCGAAAGACAGAAGTTGGGGAGGTAGTAAGTTGAAATTGATTGTCCGGAAGTCCGAAAGTCGGGAAGTCCGGAAGACAGAAATTAGGAGGTAGTAAGTTGAAATTGAGAATTGATAAATCCCAGTTTGCAAAAAATCTTACGGACTTACGGACTTTCCGTCTTTCGGACTTCCCGTTTTCCCGTCTTCCGGACTAGCTCAAAATCTCCGCAATCTCATTAAACCCTTTCTCGCGGGCCAGATCGGCAGGTAGCTTGCCGCCTTCCATGCGGGTGCTTACTTCGGCGCCATGTTCCAGCAGGGCAATCAGCAGGTCGATATTGCCATTTTGTGCTGCCGAGTGCATGGGGGTAACGCCAGCTTGTTGCTGCACGTTTACCAGCGCGCCTTCATTAATGAGCATGCGGGCAATATCTGTATAATTATTAGCCGTAGCCGAGTGCAGCGGAAAAACCCGGTAACCATTGTTTGATGGCAGGTTTACATCGGCACCTTTCAGTACCAGGTATCGGGCTACCTCTGCCTGTCCGAAGTAGCAGGCCAGTCCCAGTGGGGTAAATCCATCGGGTGCAAAATCATCTATAGATTCTGGGTGATTGGAGATTACATAGGCCACCACGTCCAGCTTACCTGCTGCGGCTGCTTCAAAGAAATTGATCTCATCCACATACCTCATCAACAGGGTAGTCACCTCCGGCTTTTTATAGTAGCACGATAACATCAATGGCGACACGCCATGACTGGTTGATTCCTTAACCAATTGCGGTTGTTGATTGAGGAGTTGAGTAATGGCAGCCAGGTTGGCCGTAGCAATGTAATCTTCCAGTTGATCGATGTTCATTAACTCAATGTTACGAAAAGTTTTAGTTAGAAGGAAGGGGGAGAGGGGGCAAAGATAAAAAGGCTGTCACCCTGAGCTTGTCGAAGGGCGTGCGGTGGACTGTCGCCATCAAGCCCAACGCACGTGTTTCGACAGGCTCAACATGACATCCCACGCTCTTTCTTTGCCCAAGCCAGACACAAAAAAAAGCGATGAGCATTACGCTCACCGCTTCGCATTATAGTTGTTTAAATTTGAGTGGCTGGGTTATTCTTTGGCTTTGCCGGCTGGTTTTTCTGCTACCGTTTGGCCATCTCTAATTTCATCGCTGGCGTTCTGAATTAGTTGGTCGCCGGGTTTCAGGTCGCCATAAACTTCAACCAGGCTATCGGTTTGCATGCCTTTTTGTACATCAACCCAAACGGCTTTGTGGTTGTCTACCTTAATCACAAATACTTTCTCTGTAGATATTACAAGCGCTTTTCTCGGGATCACAAAGGTGCTGTCGCGGTTAGGTACCGGTACGTCAACCTCGGCATACATGCCCGGTAATAGTTTTTTATTGGTGTTCAGCACATCCATCTCCAGGCGCTCGCTGCGCAGTTTTTGGTCAAGTGCACCGGCCATGCGGGCTACTTTAGCAGTGAATTTCTGGTTAGGTAATGCGCGCACGTTAAAGCTAACTTCGTCTTTATTGCCCAGCCCGCCGGTTGAAGCTTCGGGGATAGAAATCACCAAACGGAGTTTGCTTTGTTGTTGCAATACCAGCAGGGGGAGATCACTGCCTTTGCCAGACGGACCTACATAGGCACCTGCATTTACGTTACGTGCGGTAATAATGCCGCTGAACGGTGCGCGGATTTCCAGATAATTGCGATTGGCCGTTACCTCCTGTGCAGCAGATTTTGCGGCTTCCCAATTAGCCAGGTCGGCATTTTGACGGGCCTCTGCCTGGTCCAGATCATTTTGAGAGATGGTACCCGGGGTTTTGCTGGTGTTCAGCAGGCGGTCGTAATTGGCTTTGCTGGCCAGGTATAATGCCTGCATTTGCTTAATGCGCGATTGTGCGCCCGCCAGTTGCGAGTTAATCTCGGGTGCTTCCAACGTTACCAGTAGCTGGCCTTCGTGCACTTCAGAGCCAACGTCAACCAGCAGTTTTTTTACAAAGCTGTTTACTTTGGCATAAAGGTCTACCTGTTGGTAGGGCTGCAGTTCGCCAGGTACTTGCAGGCTGGTGCTCAGCTTGCCTTTGGTTACGCTCACAACCTCTACCGGCGCGGCAGTTTGGGTTGAGTCGGCATCGCCTTCTTTTTCTTTCTGCCCCGAACCGCAAGCCGACAGGAGGCTCATGGCAGAAGCCATTATAAATAGGTTGATGATGTTTTTATTCATGGTGTGCATGGTGCAGGGGTATATAAAATTTACTGTCTTTATCTTCAGGATCTAATGATACAGAGTCGGTGGTGGTTTTGCCTTGTACCCAGGCAAATACCATAGGTAAAATTAGTAAAGCTGCAAAGGTTGAGGCCAACAGACCACCAATAACCGCACGGCCTAGTGGTGAGGTTTGATCGCCGCCCTCACCCAGGCCAGATGCCATCGGGATCATACCTACAATCATGGCCACGCTGGTCATCAAAATAGGACGTAGGCGCAGGGCCGCAGCTTCGCGGGCAGATTTCAGGGCATCGCCATTGTGCTTGCGCAACTCCTCGGCATTGGTAATCAACAGTACCGAGTTGGCAATGGATACACCCACGCTCATGATCATACCCATGTATGATTGCAGGTTGAGTGTAGAGCCCGTTAACTTAACCAACAGCAGCGAACCCAGCAATACGGCAGGCACCGTAGATAGCACCACGGCCGAAACCTTGAAGCTTTGGAAGTTGGCCGCCAGCATCAGGAAAATCACTATTACCGCTACTAATAAGCCGTTCTGTAAGCTGTCAAGTGTATCTGTAAGGGTTTGCGTTAAACCGCGTGGGGCTATGGTTAAGCCACGTGGCGGCTTGCCTATGGAGGCAATAGCTTTGTCTACATCTTTTGCCGCGGTACCCAGGTCCATATTGCTAATGTTAGCTGTAACGCTGAGGATAGGCATCGAACCAATATCGTCATCCTCACCAAAAGTAACCCCTTCCTTAATATCAGCCACATCACCTAAAACCGGGCGCGGGTTGTTACTCATCAATGGAATTTCTTTGATGGTGTTGGCATTATTCATCTGGTACTCAGGTACCTCTACCTGAACGTTATAGCTTAGTCCTATTTTAGGGTCAATCCAAACGTTCTTCTCGGTAAAGCGAGATGATGAGGTAGAAGCCGTTAGCGAGCGCGATACGTCGGTAACGCTCAGTCCCAATTGCGCTGTACGCTCCCGGTCTATATTAATGTTGATGGCCGGGTAATGGATAGATTGCCCAATCTGCACATCGCGCAGGTAAGGGATCTTTTTCAGTTGCTCCATCACCTTGTAGGCGTAGGCAATGTTATTCTTTTTGTTTTTAGACTGAATAACCACCTCTACCGGCGTAGGCGATCCCTGGCTCAGAATTTTGTCAGTCAGCTCAATCGGCTCAAAAGAAAGCTGGATGCCCGGCATCTTTTTATGCATCGCATCGCGAAACTTGTCTTTCAGATCGTCAAGGTTTTTTACCTTGTAATCTTCTTTCAGGTTCACCTGTAATACGGCCTCCTGAGGGCCAGCCATAAACAGGTAAATAGGCGCGGTAGAAAACTGACCGGGGTGCTGGCCAACCATAGCCGATGTTACCTCGATATTCTTTTTACCCACTATATCTTCAAGTACCTTAATAGCGTTCAGGGTAATGATCTCCGTACGCTCCAAACGCGTGCCATCCTGTGCACGCAAGCGTACCTGGAAAGTGCCCGAGTTTACCTTCGGCAATACATCACGGCCAATGGTGGTTAGTAATAATACCACAATAGCCAATGCACCAATAATGTAGGCCGATACAATGAACTTGCGGCGTGGCAGGTTACGATCCATAAAGGCCATGTAACGCTGGCGGAAACGGTCGAACCCTTTTAGCTTACCATCGGCACCAACCTCAGGGTGTTCTACCAGAATTTTCTTCTGGTCCCAGGTGTCTTCTTCGTCTTCTACGGTTACTTCCTCGGCATAGTTTTTATGCTCGTGCTTGTTGATCATGATCCAGTTAGCCATGATTGGTACGAAGGTTTGTGCCAACAGGTAAGAGATGATCATGCTGAAGCCGATAGCCAGCGAAAGCGGCAGGAACAGCGCGCCCGGAATACCCTTCATAGTGAAGGCCGGCGCAAATACCGCCAGGATACAGAACAGAATAAGCAATTTAGGGAAGGCAATCTCCTTACAGGCATCCCAAATGGCCAGTGCCTTGGGTTTGCCCATATCAAAGTGCTGGTGTATGTTCTCAATCGTCACCGTCGATTCATCTACCAGAATACCTACCGCCAGCGACAAGCCGCTCAGCGTCATGATATTTATAGTTTGATGGAACAGGTTGAGGAACAGGATACCCGAGATGATAGATGTAGGGATGGTAAGAATTACAATCAACGCGCCACGTTTATCACCCAGGAAGAGTAATACCATCAATCCGGTTAATATTGCACCGATGGCACCCTCGCTGATAAGCGATTTTACGGCATTGATTACGTAAACCGATTGGTCAAATACGTAGTTCAGCTTTACATCGTCGGGCAGGTTGGCCTGGAAACTTGGGAGCGCCTTTTTCAGGTTCTGCACCACCTCCCAGGTAGAGGCATCTGCCGATTTGGTGATGGGCAGGTAAACCGAACGTTTGCCGTTTACCAGTGCGTAACCGGCGGTTACGTCGGCACCATCTTCAATGGTGGCCACATCTTTCATAAACAGCGTTTGTACACCGTTTTTGTAAAGTGGGATGTTGCCAAAATCGGCAATCGGGCCAACGCTGGTATTACTTGGGGTAAGGTAGTTATAGTCGCCAATGCGCACGTTACCCGCAGGCGATGTTTGGTTGTTATCGCGCAGGGCCGCCACCAGCTGATCTGGCGTAAGGTTGTGCGAGCGTAGCAGCTCCGGATCTGCTTTAATTACAATGGTGCGCACGTTACCACCAAACGGAGCTGGTGCCACCAGGCCGGGGATTGAGGTAAACTGCGAGCGCACGTAAACGTTGGCCAGATCGAGCAGTTCGTTATTACTGCGCTTCGGACTGGTTAATACCAACTGGCCGACCGGCAGGGTTGAGGCATCAAACCTGATAATGAACGGTGGCTGCGACCCATTGGGGAAGATAGCCTGGGCCCTGTTACTAAAGGCCGACACCTCCGCTGCCGCCTGGGCCATATTGGTGCCCTCATAAAATGTCAGTTTCAGGAGCGTTAAGCCCTGTATGTTTTTAGTCTCGATACTTTTTACACCCGATACGTAGAGCAGTAAGTTTACATACTGCCTGCCGAAGTAAGATTCCATCTGATCTGGGGTGAAACCGCCGTAAGGGTGTGATATGTAGATCACCGGCAAGTTAAGATCAGGGAAAATATCTATTTTGATGCTGCGGATGGCGCCGATGCCAAAGAAGAAGAGACCGGCCACCAACACCAGTACGGTGATGGGTTTCCGCAAAGCGCCTTTAATCATTCCCATTTTTTATTGCTTAAAAATTATTGATAAAGATTCCGAAATCGCCGCTTGAGGCTGCCTTGTACAGCAGCGCCTGCCACACATTGTTGTAGGCAATGTCGCGGTCGGTTTCGGCACGGTTCAGGGTAAACAAGGCGGTGGTGAGGTCAACAATGTTGCTCAGGCCGTTCTTGTAAAGCGCATTTTTCTGGACGTAAGCATCATTAGCGGCTTTAACCTGTATGGGCGCTTCGTTGTAATTCTTCAACGCGTTGCCAATACGGGTTTCGGCCAGTACCTGCTGATCGCGCAGGCGCTGGCTCACTACGTCATACTCGTCATGCAGCTGCATCGAGGTATATTTTTGCGATTTTACCTGGTAATGGATGCGGAACGGATTGGTGATGTTCCATACCATGCCCACGCCAAACAAATAGTTATAGCGGGTTGGGTCTGCACCTGCACCATAAGAACTTGAGTAGCTGCTCAGGTTTGAAGCATAATCGGCATTAAAGCCCGAGCCTCTGCCCTGAAACACACCAAACAAGCTGAAGGTAGGGTAGGCAAAAGTTTTATAATACTTGGCCTGCTCATCGCTGATAGCTATACGGTTCTGATAATATTGCAGCAAGGGATGGTTCTCTGGCTTAACACCCGGCTGCTGCTCAATAGATTTTGGCTGACTGCTTACAAACACACTGTCCAACGTAAACTGCTGCGGCTCTACACCCAGGTATTGGGCCAGTATGTTGGCTTGCTCCTGCTCCACATCCTGTGCGCGGGTGAGGGCAATTTTGGCGCTTGAAACCTCGGCGTTAGCCAAAGATGAATCTACGCCTGCGTTCAGTCCGTTTTTTACACGGGTAACCACCACGCGGCGCAGTTCGCTGGCACGATCCAGGTTTTGCTGTTGCGATTTGCTGAGGCGCTGTGCAGCCAGCAGATTGAGGTAAGCAGTTGCCACACGTACTTCGTGCTGAAATTGCTCCTGCACCAGATCTGTCTGGTTAAGGTTGACAACAGATTGCTGCACCTTGATCTTCTCTTTGCTTTTGCCAAAGCTGAAAAAATCCCAGTTTACGTTGGCAAGGTACAATGAGCCAAAGGCAGCGTTCCAGTTCTGATTGGCGAGTGATGGGCCGGATGAGGCTACACTAAGGCCGTGGTAGCCGAACAATGGTCCGTTTGTTCCGTTAATGGTACCGTAATCCTGCTGCGCCGAAAGGCTCACATCAGGCAGATACTCAGATTTTGTTTCTTTTAAGAATGCTTTTGAAGCATTTAGCTGGTTGGTTCTTGCCTTAATAGTTCCATAGTTGTCCAGCGCTGTCTGGATGGCCTGTTTCATGGTTAAAACCTGCTGGCCGCTTGCGCTTAAGTATGAACAACAAACCGCTAAACCTAAAAAAACACTTCGCGTATTTTTTCTTAACATGTAGGGGTATGTGTAGATGGTACGCACAAAAGTAAAATGTTATAACTTATGAAAAAAATGAATTAATTTTGTAAACTTCATTAATAAAAGTAATAGATGAATATTGCACTGCATCACTTCCGTCTGGTTGATACCATATACAAAGAAGGCACTTTAACCAAAGCTGCCGAAAGTTTGCACCTCACACAATCTGCCCTGAGTCATCAGTTAAAAGAATTGGAGAGCGAGTTAGGGGTGGAGGTGTTTCATCGCCAGGGCCGCCGCCTGCACCTGAGCGAGCAGGGCGACCGCTTTTTGCAGAGCGCCAAGAAGATACTGGCCGAGATCAAATCGATGGAGGAAGATATCAATAACTTTAAAAACGGGCAGACCGGCAAGCTTAACATCAGCATGCAGTGTTACACCGCTTATCACTGGCTGCCGGGTATTATAAAAGAATATAAAAGTCGCTGGCCCGATATTAACATCCATATTGTATCAGACGCTACGCGCAGGCCACTGGAGTATCTGCTACGCGGCGAACTGGATATGGGTATTGTGCGTACCCAGATGGTCAACACCCGTATACAGTATGAAAAGATATTTGAAGACCAGCTGCAGGTAATTATGCATGCAGATCATCCTCTGGCAGCTAAACGTGTAATTGAAATTGCCGATTTTCAGGATCAGGAACTCATCCTCGCTTCTTATGATCCATCGTATCAGGATACGCCAGTGGTGGAGGCGCTGATACAGGCGCAGCAGGTAAAACCACGTAACCTGCACCGTGTGCATTATACCGATGCCACCATTGAGATGGTGAACGCAGGCCTGGGCATTACCGTAATGGCCGATTGGATTGTAAAGCCTTACCTGCAGGGCCGCAATCTGGTTACCCGTGCGTTGCCTGCCATAATAGCCAAACGCGCCTGGTATGCCGCCACCATGCAGCAAACCCCGGCCATTGTTAATTTTCTGGCCTGCCTGAAACATTACTTTGCCGAGAATGAAATGTTGCAGGAGGAAGAATTAAAAGCGGTATTAGGATAAGAATAGTTTTTAAAAAGTATGTCATTGCGCCCTTTTTCCGCCCACGCTCCTCGCAATGACAAATTGGAGAGCATCGTTAAGTATCTTGCTTTCATTCTGTCTGTATTGGTCTTGTCTCCGCATATTTCATTTGCGCAGCACTACCCCTTTCCGCAGCATGTGCAATATGCCAAAGGCAGCATCAGGCCCAGTCATCTAACACAAAAGCAATTAGACGGGCAGGTTACCTCTTTCTACAACCAATGGAAAGCGCGTTACGTGCGTAAAGCCTGCAATGCAAATGATCAGTGTTTTATCTGGTTTGAAAAGCCAGGCAATAAACAATGCGTATCTGAAGGGCAGGGTTATGGCATGATGATCACCGCGTTGATGGCGGGTTATGATCATCAGGCTAAAACCACTTTTGATGGTTTGTATCGGTACTATGCTGCCCACCCCGCCAAAAAAGGGGAGTTGTTGATGAGTTGGGCGCAGAATTATCAGTGTAAAAATACCGACAATTCATCGGCCACCGATGGCGATATGGATATTACCTATGCGCTGCTGCTGGCCGATAAACAATGGGGCAGTAACGGTGCCATCAATTATCTGCAAGCCGCTAAAGCTTTATTGGGCGATATCATGAAGTACGAGATCAATCCCAAAACTTACACCATTTTGCTAAGCAACGGTGCCGAGTATGACAGTGAGGATTATTACGATACCCGTACATCTGACTTTATGCCCTCACACTTCAAGGCTTTTGCCAAAGCAACCGGCGATATCCGTTGGCAAAAGGTGACGGATAATACTTACCGGTTGTTTGCTGAGATGGTGAGGCACTACAGTCCTGAAGCTGGCCTGGTTCCCGATTTTATCCAGAATGTAAGGCATCCACGCCCGGCTAAACCCAATTACCTGGAAGCTAAATATGACGGTGCCTACAACTATAACGCCTGCCGTGTGCCCTGGCGATTGGCCATGGATTACCTGCTTTACGGTGATTCTCGTGCCAAAACCATGTGCGACAGGATTAACAAGTGGCTACGCGCTACGACGAACAATAATCCCGATAATATTTCTGCCGGATACTCTTTAGAAGGAAACGATCTGCCCAAACGGTATTTTGAAGCCCTGAGTTTTATTGGTCCGTTTGCTACGTCGGCCTCGGTTGATGCGAGGAACCAGCAATGGCTAAACCACGTTTGGGATTACCTGGTGGCTTTTAAAATGAAGGATTATGATTATTACGATAACAGCATTAAGCTGTTGGATATGATGGTGATTAGCGGGAATTGTTGGAAGAGATGATTTCGGACTTCGGATGTTCAATTTGGAATTTAAAGATTTGAACTAATAAATCCGAACTCGAAAATTCGAAATCCAAAATAAAAATTACTCCGTTTGCCCAGCCAGTAAAAACAACACCGCCATGCGGACAGCCACGCCGTTTTCTACCTGATCAAGGATGATAGATTGCTTGCTGTCGGCTACGTCGCTGGTAATCTCTACGCCGCGGTTGATAGGGCCTGGGTGCATCACGGTAATCTCTTTATCGAGTGAGTCGAGAATCTCTTTATTCAGGCCGTAAAGCATGGTGTACTCTCGCAGGGTAGGGAAGTACTTGATATCCTGACGCTCCAGTTGGATGCGCAGCATGTTGGCCACATCACACCAGTTGAGGGCCTTGATGAGGTTGTGCTCAACCTTAACACCCAGCGAGGTGATATATTTAGGGATCAGCGTAGTCGGGCCGCAAACCATTACCTCAGCGCCCAGCATTTTAAGGCACAGGATGTTTGACAGCGCTACACGCGAGTGCAGGATATCGCCCACAATCACTACTTTTTTGCCGGCCACATCGCCATATTTTTCGCGGATAGAGAAAGCATCCAGCAGGGCCTGAGTTGGGTGCTCATGCGCGCCGTCGCCGGCGTTTACTATCTGGGCTTTTACGTGTTTAGACAGAAACACACCGGCGCCTGCATAAGGGTGGCGCATGACCACCATATCCACCTTCATAGCCAGAATGTTGTTTACGGTATCAATCAGCGTTTCGCCTTTGCTTACCGATGATGATGAGGCCGCAAAGTTTACCACATCTGCCGAGAGGCGTTTCTCTGCCAGCTCGAACGATAAACGTGTACGCGTAGAGTTTTCAAAAAAGATATTAGCAATAGTTACATCGCGCAGCGACGGCACTTTCTTTATCGGTCGGTTCAATACCGTTTTAAAGTTGTCGGCTGTTTCAAAAATAAGGTGCAGATCAGATTCTTTTAAATCTTTGATACCTAATAAATGTCGCGTGCTTAATCCTGCCATGATTTTTGATGTCGAAATTCGGATGTTCGATTTCGGATTTATTTACTATTACCTGATTTTATATTTCTTTGATTTTGCTTCGCAGTTTTACCTATAGCGGTAAAAATTGCAGTAAGCTCATTCGCTTCTTTCTTAAGCGTGTTTATCAAATCGAGCTTTACTAGCCCCGATTCATCCATCAACTCAAGCCAATAGGCGCACTCGTCAGCTTCTTCTTCTACAATTACAATTTTATTGATAAAATCTGCTGTTGATTTGCCTCTGCAGGCAGATCTGTAATTAGCTCCTATGGATGATGAACTTCTTAATATCTGATTTACCAAAACGTTTAAAGAGCGATTTGACGGCAAGCCTTCTGTAAACCTTATAACGTCTACAGCGAACTGTTTAGTCCTTCGTTTTAGTTCAGTTGAATCCATAACTTAATTCTCAAATTCGAAATTGAACATTCGAAATCCGAAATTATTTTACTTCTGATATTAACAAAATCTTGTCCTCTCCATCCGTCTCTTTCCAACTTACCACCACTTTTTGCGAGGCGATTGAGTCTACTTCGATACCGGTATAATCTGCCGATATCGGGATGTGGCGCGAGTAACGGCGGTCTACCAGCGTCAGGTATTCCATCTTCTCCGGTCTGCCGAAGGCGAGCATGGCATCCATGGCGGCGCGCACGGTGCGGCCGGTCCACAGTACGTCATCCATCAGGATTACGTTTTTGCCTTCCACAATAAAATCAATACGGGTTTGATTGGGCACCAGCTGATCACGGCGACGGAAATCATCGCGATAGAAGGTGATATCCAGGTCGCCCTGCAAAATGGTTTTATCGGGTAAAATGGCGCGCAGTTCTTCAGCAATGCGTTTGGCCAGATAAATGCCACGCGGTTGAATGCCTATGAGTACGGTGTTAGAAAAGTCGTTATGGTTTTCAATTAACTGACGACACAGGCGCTGTATGGTGATCTGAAATTTCGGTCCGTCGAGCAATATGGAGTTCAGCATCGTAGGGTTGATTTGGGCAAAGGTAGTGATTTTGGTGATTAGTTAATGACAGATTAGCGATTAGTTGATTGTTCGGTGCATGGCTTTTACTCTTAATTGTACTTAATATTTTAATATAAGCTTTAAAATGAATTTGTTAGCTAAGCAGACTTGGCTTATTTTTACGTACCCCTAATTAGTAAAATTGAACAAGATTACCTTAACCCTTATCACCGCCGTGGGCGTGCTGGCTGCTGCTTGCAAAGGCATGGATGCGGTTGACTTTGCCCACCTGGCAGATGAGCAGCCGATAAAAACTATTGTCCCCGTAAATCCCAATAACGGCTTCATTACCTTCAAGGCTGGCAACGCTACTGTTAATATTGATCTGGCCCAGGGCCTGCGCAGTGCCGATGTGCGGCCACGTACGCTTGATATCGCTGGGACGGCAAAAAATGGCGGCAACCCTAAATTTACCTTTCATGCCGAAGAAAGCATAATTGGCTTTGTGCAGGGCGTTAACATTGGCAACAATAACGCTACTTATCCCGCTGATTATATTGAATATACAGATGCCTCGGGAGTGGTCTATTCCTCACGGTATGTGAATGATGATCCGTTTTATGTTTATTTCTCCAGCATAGCCTACATACAAGGCGGTACCCTAAACGGCAGTTTTAGCGGCAAGTTACAGAGCGCGACGGGCGCGCAGCTAAATGTTAAAGAGGGCGTGTTTTCTGTAGTGTTTAGTAATTGAATAAAATACGTAGAGCCACATATTTGTGGCTCTTATCGTTAGGTTATACTGAAACTCTCAGATTACTTATCATAATTCAACATCCAGTTGATGCCGAATTTGTCTTGCACTGATCCAAACAGGGCATTCCAGAAAGTGTCTGCTACAGGGGCAAGCACCTGACCGCCTTCTGCCAATTGATTTGCCAGGCGATGAATTTCATCCTCACTGCTACAGCCGATGGCCAGTTGGATGTTGTTGCCAACAGTTTGGCCTGCAGGGCCGGTCATGTCTGTAGCCATGATCAGCGGCTTGCCGTTAAGGGTAAGCGCCGAATGAAATATTTGACCTTTTCCATCTGGCCAGTATTGCTCCATAGGCGAGCCTTCCACTTCATTCAATTCCAGTTCTCCGCCAAAGATGGATTGGTAAAAATTCATGGCTTCGCGGCATTTGCCAGTAAAACTTACATAAGGACTAAGACTTTCCATATCTTTTTATTTTTTGTTTATAAGTGATAAACAAACATAGCAATGTAGTGGCGGTTGGCAAAGGGGTATTTGCGGCAATTGTGGGGTAGATGGCGACAGGGGTTTTTATATATTGCCCGATTAAGCGTCTCCGCTTGATCCGTAATGTATTAATTCTTACATCTACAATGCTTGCCGCCAAGCAGGTTTTCGGGACGGTTAGTAGAAGGGGAACCTTTTAAATAGATAACGCAAATGCTGTCGCCTATTTGGTTGTTATCGGTTATTAATGAATTGCCCTCATAATATGTTCCATTTATCATAAAGCGATATTTAAACTCAGCTTTATGATAGCGAACTCTTATAGAGTTATTTATTATTATTGCATTAACACATGTACCATAGTAGCGCAATAACAAATTCTCGATAAATGGTTTTATGAGATAGATGACTATGCCGACAATTAAAATAAAGGGAAGAAATTTCTTCATTAACTCAATATTAAATTGGTCTTAATTACAACATGTATTTTGCAATTCTTATTATTAGTGAAAGTGCACCAACTAAGAGCAATAGAGTAGAGTACTTTTTAGCTGACTGCCAGCCCGGGCTATTTGAAAACCTAGTCATCAAGCCGAGAAAAATAACCGCCATGGGGGCAAGAAAGGAAAATATTGTATCAAGGTTCATGGTGTAAAAATAGGAAAAGGGGCCATTCTTTACTCAGCAAGATTAGCGCGTTTGGTTTTTTGTCAAGTGGACGGCGGCCAGGTCAATTTTACCGGCAAAAGTTCATATCGCTGACTGATAGGCCTTGTGGTTCCAGGTCAATTACATCCGTTGTTGTATTGCCATTTTTATAATGGTATGTCGATACATTTTTCTGCACGTTCACCATTATATAATCGATCACAAAGTTTGGATCATCCCCGCCAGCTGAAAATGTGGCAATACTGTCTTTGATTTTGATGGCGCAGCGATCGTTAAATATATAGAGATCTTTGCGATTGCCGCTGTCTAATTTAAGACAAACCAATCTGTAATTACGTCCGCCATAGTCATAGATCTTTGAATTTATTACCCGGCCTTTAAAAAACAGATCGCCAAGAATGATTCGTCTTTTCTGTAGCCGTTCTTGTTGTATTTGCCTGGTGATAACTTGAACTGCCAGACCAAATAGTAAGAAGCAGACCAGTACCAGAGGGATATATTTAGGTTTCACTTATCTTATTGAAAAAGTTGCCCAAAGGTATTAACAAAAGTAATTGGTTCCACAAAAAAAGCCCCAACCTTGCGGCCGGGGCTTTTAAAAAGGATTTATCTATTTAATGACTTATTTAGTCTCTTTAGATTTTTTCTCAGCGCCTTCCATCTGCTCTTTCAGTTGGGCCAGTACGCTCAGGTCGCCTAAAGTTGATTTCTCAACAGAATCCTTCACTTTTTTCACCGCGCTAGTAGTAGCTTTTGCTTCTTTTTTGCGGTTTTCAAAGTCCTGGATACGGGCTTCGTTGCGCAGGTCTTCCCAGATACGTGAGTGAGAGATAACGATGCGTTTTGAATCTTTGTTGAACTCGATGATTTTGAATTCAGCAGTTTCGTCAGCTTTCAAAGCTTTACCGTCTTCTTTCACGAGGTGTTTGGTTGGCGCAAAGCCTTCAACACCGTATGGCAGGGCAACGATAGCACCTTTGTCGGTCACTTTCAGCACGGTACCTTCATGAACTGAATCTACGTTGAAGATGGTTTCGAAAGTATCCCAAGGGTTTTCTTCCAGCTGTTTGTGGCCTAAGCTCAGTTTGCGGTTTTCAATATCAAGTTCCAGAACAACAACATCCAGTTTCTCGCCTACTTTCGTAAACTCGTTAGGGTGGTTGATCTTTTTGCTCCAAGACAGGTCGCTAATGTGAACTAAGCCGTCAATGCCGTCTTCCAGTTCAACAAACACGCCAAAGTTGGTCATGTTTTTAACAGTAGCAACGTGCTGAGTGCCGATGGCGTATTTGTCGCCAGCGTTCTGCCATGGATCAGGAGTAAGTTGTTTAATACCTAATGACATTTTGCGCTCTTCGCGGTCCAGGGTCAATACCTGAGCTTCGATCTCGTCGCTAACTTTCAGGAATTCCTGAGGGTTACGCAGGTTTTGAGACCATGACATTTCTGATACGTGGATCAGACCTTCAACGCCAGGGATGATTTCAAGGAATGCACCGTAATCAGCAACGGTAACAATTTTACCTTTAACGATTGATCCAACCTGGATAGCTTCGTCAAGCGACTGCCAAGGGTGTGGAGTTAATTGTTTTAAGCCCAGAGCGATACGTTTTTTCTCGTCGTCGAAATCCAGAACAACAACGTTGATCTTTTGATCCAGCGCCAATACTTCACGTGGGTGCTCAATACGGCCCCAAGAGATATCAGTAATGTGCAGTAAGCCGTCAACACCACCAAGGTCAATGAATACACCAAAGTCAGTAATGTTTTTAACGGTACCTTCCAATACCTGGCCTTTTTCAAGTTTGGCCACAATCTCAGTTTTTTGGTTTTCCAAATCGTCTTCGATCAGCACTTTGTGCGATACCACTACGTTTTTAAACTCGTGGTTGATCTTAACAACTTTGAATTCCATTGTTTTACCAACGTACACATCGTAATCACGGATTGGTTTGATATCGATTTGTGAACCTGGTAAGAAGGCTTCAACGCCCATAATATCAACGATCAAACCACCTTTGGTTCTGCTCTTCACAAAGCCGGTGATGATCTCGTCATTTTCAAGAGCCTGGTTAATGCGCTCCCATGATTTTTGCGTTTTAGCACGTTTGCGAGAAAGTACTAACTGACCGTTAGCATCTTCCTGCGATTCAACGAACACGTCAACCTGATCGCCGATTTTCAGCTCAGGCATGTCGCGGAACTCAGACAATGATACCATACCATCAGATTTGAAACCGATGTTCAATACCACGTCTTTGTTGTTGATGTTTACTACTGTACCAACGATGATTTCTCCCTGGTTAATAGAGCTGAAAGTAACATCATACATCTGCTCCATTTTCTCGCGCTCTGCAGCGCTGTAGTTGCCAAACTTTTTATCGTCGGCATCCCAGTCAAAATCCTGGTTGTTTTGTGCGATCTGTGATTTGATCTCTTCGATAGATAATGAATCTGCTTCAGACTCAATTCTGTCCTCAGTAGCAACATCTGCCGAACCCAGTTCAGCCTCTTTTGCTTTTAATTCGTTTTCTGCTTCTTGTTTTTTTGACATTAAAAATTTGTTCTCCTTTTCCCAATTCAATTGGGACTGCAAAGGTACAGATAAATATTTGACTAATAAAAGTTATTTTAATGTTAAATGCTGATCTTTAGTGATTTCGGATTTCGAATGTTCGATTTCGGATTTTGAGGGAGGAAATACACTGTTAGCAAGGCTCGGTTTAGGGTCTTTGCTTTATGTTGTTATTTTGGTCAGCAGAAGGAATTTTATGCAACTGTAAGGTATTCAGGGTGGTGCATTACATCGGTAAGATTTCTAATCACCAAAGAAATCAGTTCCGCAAGTTTGTTCGATGGCAAAGTGTATGAAATTGTGAGTAAATCCGAAATCGAACATCCGAAATTTGAAATCGGACCTATAGCTTCTCCTCAATCTGCTCAAATATCCCCATAAAATTATCCAACAGCTCCAGGCGATATTGGGCAATCACCTCGTTCATGCTGGCTTCCTGTTCTGCAGTAAAAGGATGGTGCCAGATGCGCATGCAGATGCGTTTCAAGGCGTAGGCCACCTGGGCAGTTTCGGTATAGGTTTCTAAATAACGGTGTTTCTTAAAGCCTTCAAAAAAGGTGAGAAAAACATCGGTATTGTGCAATCCGCTAAATTCAAGGAACTCGCGGATCACTTCTTCATCGCAATTGTTCAGGTGTTTATAAAACTCGTCGACGCTTATTTTGCCGGTAGTTAGCAACAGGTTATCCAGTATGAGCTCAATGGCCACGTGCCCCAGAAAGAATGGTTTAACCGGCGAGCCTTCAATAGCCGGCAGTAACTGCAGTTTAATAGCGCGCGAGTGATGTTCAAAAAACTCAGAACAGTGATAATGGCGGTCAACCTCCAGGTGTCTGCTCCAGCCGGCAATCAGGCTGTTAATGCGGCTATCGGTATGGACGAGTTTTTCAGGATGCAGGATGATAGATTTATCGGCATTCTTGAGCAGGTCGGGCAATGCCGTTCCCAGTATATGGTAACAGTCTGTGCTGGTACGGTCAAAATAATAATGCGATAAAAAATTCATATTCTAGATAGCCCGAGTGCCAATATACTATGAAAATATTAAATAATATGCAATATGGCTGATAGATTTACAACCGGACGACTAAAAGCCCTTTGTTTGTCATACTTAGCTAACAATTCCATTTTTAATGGTGTATTAATATACATTCCGTTAAAATTTGCGTTCCTTTATACATATAGAAAGGGCTACCCATGCGTGGTTTCGGATTTTCAAAATTTGTACCCCGCCAGATAAAACGTGGCGGGTTTGATGAACTACTAAAATTATTTCTTGAATTGCTGAACTATACCGCTGGCGATGCCGGCGAAGCTTTAGCGTGGATGAATGAGCTTGACAAGCAATACAATCTCACTGATGATGAGTATGGCATGGGCGATTTTATTGACGAGCTGAAGCAAAAAGGCTATCTGAGCGAAGATAATCAGAACGGCCAGTTCAGTATCACCGCAAAAACAGAGCAGAGTATAAGGCAGAGTGCGCTGGAAGAGATTTTTGGCAAGCTCAAAAAGTCGGGCAAGGGCAATCACCGTTCGCCGCAATCTGGGCAGGGCGATGAAAAAAATGCCGAGCGCCGCGAGTTTGAGTTTGGCGACAGTCTGGATCAGATAGATATGACGCAGTCTATCCACAACGCCCAGGTTAATCACGGCATCGGTGATTTTATGATGACCGAGCGCGATCTGGAGGTAGAGGAGATGGACTACAAAACGCTTACCAGCACGGTGCTGATGATCGATATCTCGCACTCTATGATTCTTTACGGCGAAGATCGCATCACCCCGGCCAAAAAAGTGGCCATGGCGCTGGCGGAACTGATTCGCACCAAATATCCTAAGGATACGCTGGATATTGTGGTGTTTGGTAACGATGCCTGGCCCATCACGTTGCAAGACTTGCCTTATTTGCAGGTTGGTCCGTACCATACCAATACCTATGCAGGGCTTGAGCTGGCTACAGATCTGTTGCGCCGCCGCAAAACCCACAACAAGCAAATTTTTATGATAACCGATGGCAAGCCTACTTGCTTAAAAGAGGGCACACGTTATTATAAGAACAGCATCGGGCTGGACCGCAAGGTGGTCAATAAAACCCTGAATATGGCTGCGCAATGCAAGCGCCTCAAAATACCCATTACCACATTTATGATTGCTAAAGACCCATATCTGCAGCAGTTTGTACGCAAGTTTACCGAAACCAACGGCGGCAAAGCGTTCTACAGTTCGCTAAACGGTTTGGGTGAATATATTTTTGAGGATTATATAAAGAACAGACGCAGGACGGTACGTTGATACAATTATGTCATGCTGAGGAACGAAGCATCTCTGAGAACAGGTCTTTAGATATGCAACAGAGATTCCTCGCTATCGCTCAGAATGACATTGTTGGAGAACCAATGACTAATGACAATTGACTAATGACTAACAACATAAAAACTCTGGGCGAGCTGAAGCAAACAGGCTATCGCAGTCGCTCGGTAAAAGAAGAATTACGTGAAAATTTAATAGCCCAGTTGCAAAAAAAGCACGAGGGTGGTTTTGAAGGCATTATCGGTTATGAAGATACCGTGATTCCTGATCTGCAAACGGCTATCCTGTCGCGCCACAACATTTTGTTGCTGGGTTTGCGCGGTCAGGCCAAAACCCGTATTGCCCGTTTGCTGGTCAATCTGCTGGATGAGTATGTGCCTTATATAGAAGGATCTGAATTATTTGATGATCCGCTGAATCCTATTTCGTGGTTCGCCCGCAACCAGATTGAGATTCATGGCGATAACACGCCCATCGGCTGGATCCATCGCTCAGAACGTTATACCGAAAAACTGGCCACGCCGGATGTTACCGTAGCC
Source organism: Mucilaginibacter yixingensis (assembly GCF_041080815.1). Lineage (NCBI taxonomy): Bacteria > Pseudomonadati > Bacteroidota > Sphingobacteriia > Sphingobacteriales > Sphingobacteriaceae > Mucilaginibacter > Mucilaginibacter yixingensis. Next base: position 839,360 of record NZ_CP160205.1, read on the forward strand.
GATTTGATTGGCGATGTTGACCCAATCAAGGCGGCCACCATGAAGTTGACTTATTCGGACGAGCGCGTAATCCACTTCGGGCTCATTCCACGCGCGCACCGCGGCATTTTTGTAATTAACGAGTTGCCCGATCTGCAGGCCCGTATCCAGGTTTCACTGTTCAATATCCTGCAAGAGAAAGATATCCAGATCCGTGGCTTTAAATTGCGTCTGCCGTTGGATATCCAGTTTGTGTTTACTGCCAACCCAGAAGACTATACAAATCGCGGCTCTATCGTTACGCCGTTGAAAGACCGTATAGAGAGCCAGATATTAACTCACTACCCACGTTCGGTAGAGATTTCGCGCAAGATCACCCAGCAGGAGGCTTTGTTGACAGACGAGCAGCGCGAAGCGGTCGAGGCTGATGGTTTGGTAAAAGACCTGGTAGAGCAAATTGCTTTTGAGGCCCGTAACTCAGAATATATCGATAAAAAGTCGGGGGTGTCGGCCCGCTTAACTATCTCGGCTTACGAGAACCTGATCAGCAACGCCGAGCGCCGCATGATCATCAATGGCGAGAAAAGAACCTTTGTACGCATCTCTGATTTTCTGGGTGTTATCCCGGCCATTACCGGTAAAATAGAGCTGGTTTATGAGGGCGAGCTGGAAGGGCCGGCTAAGGTGGCCAACATTTTGGTTGGTAAAGCCATCAAATCACTGATGCAGCAATTTTTCCCTGACCCAGAGAAAGCCAAGAAATCAAAGAAAGCCAATCCGTACGCTCATGTTATCAACTGGTTTAGTGAGGGCAATAACCTGGCACTGATTGATGACTTGCCTGCCGATGAGTACAAAAAAGAACTTAACGGCGTTACCGGCTTGAAAGATTTGGTAAAACAGTTTCATCCAAACCTGAGCGAGCATCAGCAACTATTGTTGATGGAGTTTGTGCTACACGGTTTGGCTGAGTTTTCTCAACTCAACAAGGGCTTCCTGGATAATGGCTTCGCTTTTTCAGACATGTTTGATAGCTTGTTTAATCTGGCCCCGGATGAGGATGATGATTTGAACGAAGATGACCGACTGTATTAAGAATTTTTCTAAATTTATAGCGACTTAAACGCACGATTTAAACACACACGATGCCTCATCGGTTATTGTATCGCATATTTATCGTCTGCATTCTTTTCATCGCCGACTGGTATGTGATGGGAGGGCTGCGTGACGCATTCAAGAAAAAAAACTTCGTCCATAAAAAGTGGTTTGGCTTTAGCTATGGTGTTTTCTCGTTCGCGTTAACGGTAGGGCTGTTTGCCAGCATATATACCGGATTAGGTGTAGGCTTTAAAGCTGCGCTGATGATGGTGTTCTTTTTGTTGCAGATGGCTAAATTCTGCTTCATCCCGTTTATTCTTGCTAATGATCTTCAGCGCATCAGTGATTGGTTTAAAAAGCGCAAGGCTGCAGCTGGAATACCGCAGGAAGAACAACCCGAGGAGGAACATGTACTGATGGGCCGGTCGGCTTTTTTAATGAAGGCCGGTGTAATGGCATCAACCGTGCCGCTTATTGCTGTTGCAGCCGGGTTGCGTAGTTGGGCTTATGATTACCAGATAAAAAGGGTAAACCTTTATTTACCCAATCTGCCAAAAGCTTTTGATGGTTTGAAATTAGGGCAGTTGTCAGATATCCATAGCGGTAGCTTCTATAATAAAACGGCCGTACAGGGTGGTGTTGATATGCTGCTGAAAGAAAGATGCGATATGGTTTTCTTCACCGGCGATCTGGTTAATTCTATTGCCAGCGAGATGCGCCATTATCAGGATATCTTTGGCAAAGTTAAAGCCCCGCTGGGTGTGTACTCGGTGTTTGGTAATCATGATTATGGCGATTATTACGAGTGGTGGAATAACTGGCCGGCTAAAGCCCGAAACCTGCAAAATATGGTGGACATACACCGGCACATGGGATGGGAATTATTACGTAATGAGAACCGCAGATTGAAAATTGATAACGAGGAAATAGGTATTCTGGGGATGCAAAACTGGGGCGTATTGGGCGGAAATCCTAAATATGGCGACATGGAATTGACCACCAGAAATACCGATGATTTGCCGGTAAAACTACTCCTCTCGCATGATCCTTCTCATTGGCGTGCCGAGGTATTGCCAGATTATCCGCAGATAGATATGGTGTTTGCCGGGCATACCCATGGCATGCAATTTGGCGTGCGTACAGACAATTATCAATGGAGCCCCATTCAGTATGTTTACCGCGAATGGGCCGGTTTGTACCGCGAAGGGCACCAGCAAATTTATGTAAACGTAGGTTATGGTTTTTTAGGAATGCCTGGAAGGGTTGGAATATTGCCGGAGATTACGATATTTACATTAAAAGCCGGTACAGACCCGAAGCGTGGTTTAATTTCTTAACCATCTGAGCTTCCCGTTTGCGGCAGTGCATTTATCTTAATTCATGAAGAAACTGCTGCATTCTATACTAGACTTTTTTTTGTTTAGCAACGTGTTTATGGCGCTTTGTGCCGTAGCTCAGGCACTTATAACGTTTCATTTAGTAGGTTCAAAACCCGTTTACAGTGTGTTGGGCATATTGTTTGCCGGTACATTGGCCGAGTATAATTTTTCTATACTTATTTCAAAGCCAGATAAGCCACAACAATCGCCGTTTGCAAGGGTGCGCTGGTTTTTTAATCATCACAGGTTAATGGTGTCATTTACCATTGTGTCAGTTTTAATGCTGATTCCCCTGTTTCTTATTATTTCATTCGAGTCGCGCATTTTGCTGATCTTTTTGGGGTTATTATCTGTAGGGTATAGCCTGCCGCTGTTCAGTATAGGCGATCATAAGTTTGGCTTACGTCATATCCCCGGCCTTAAGCCATTTCTGATTACGCTGGTATGGACCTTGAGCATTGTATTATTACCCATACTTGAAGCTCAGGACATGCATCTGGCCTCCATCTCTATGCGCGATACTACTATTTTGATTGCCAAACGCTTCCTGTTTATTGGTGCACTTACCATTCCATTTGATATTCGCGATCTTTATCATGATAAGCAAACCGGTCTTAAAACCATCCCGGTAGCCTGGGGCGAGAAAAATGCGTATCTGTTTTGCCAGCTATTGCTGGCGGGTTACGTGTTTTTGCTGTTTATTTTCAGAAATAGCGGCTTCAGTATCGATTTTTTTGCGCTCACCCTAACTGTAATTCTTACCGGGCGGCTCATCTTTAAATCTAAGCACAAGAAGGACGAATACTACTATTTTTTCTATATGGATGGTGTGCTTATACTGCAATATGTGGTGCTGGTGGCTTTTAACTTGATATTTAAATATAGTGGCCTCTGATTACAGTAACGCGGCCTGGTTTTATGACAACCTTTCGCGCGTTGTGTTCGGTCAGGCGCTGGTGCGGGCGCAAACCCGGTTTTTATCTGCTATACCGGCTGGCGCAAATGTGCTCATAGCCGGCGGAGGCACAGGTAAACTGCTTGAAAGTATTGCCGCCGTTCATCCACAGAGATTGAAGATTACTTATGCCGAGATCTCCTCTAAAATGATAGCTCGCGCCCGTCAAAGAAATGCCGGCCAGAATGAGGTGACGTTTGTAAATGATGCCGTAGAACATGTGGCAGGGCAGGAGGTATTTGATGTGGTGATAACGCCTTTTCTGCTTGATAGCCTGAATCCCGTGATTTTCCCGCAAGTGTTTAATCACATGCATCAGTTGCTTAAGCCAGGTGGTATCTGGCTCAATACAGATTTTCAACTTACCGGCAAATGGTGGCAAAAGCCGCTGCTAAAATCTATGTATTTCTTTTTCAGGTTGATGGGATGTACCGATACGATATCGTTGCCACAAATTGCCAATCAGTTTCGTCAACTGGACTACGATGTGGTGAAGGAAAAAGGTTTTTATGGCGATTTTATCCTGGCTTCGGTTTATGAGAAGCAAAAGATTGTTATTTAATTAAAACCTGACGTAATCTCCACCAACGGGAGAGATCTTTTCAGATCGATATGATGGGATGCATAATCGAAAAGATTTTTTGTGGCGCCCTCGCTCATTTCCTGCCCTTCGCTTGCTGACAGATCCTTTTATTTCAGATCAATAACTTGCTTAATAAGGCTTTCCCGCTACCAGTGCCTTATTAGCCCGTTTAACCGCCACCTTTTCCCTATACCCGGCATAGCGGCCTTTGAGCGCCATCTTTAGCATGCTGTCTAAACCGCCCTTTACGGCTAAGTTATACACGCTGGCGGCCTTGCGGCTAAATGAAGCATCCCAGGCACGCAGACTGAGTGAGAACGAGCCGTCCAGGTATTTCATCCAGTGCCAGTAGCCGGTAGGCATAAACAGGGTGTCGCCATGTTCCAGTATCACTTCCTGTCCTTCAATGCCGTCAAGTGCGGGGAAGCGTTCAATGTCTGGGTTGAGCACGTCATAATCTTCCAGCGCGTAGGTAGCGTTGGGTAGGCAGTAGAGGCGTTGTTTCCACTTGTTCTCAAACAAAATAACGTGCTTGCGCCCGCCAAAATGGGTATGAAAAATGTGTGGCAGATCAATATCGTAATGCAGAAAAGTAACTGAGTTTGAGCCGCCAAAGAACATGGCCGGCATGCTTTCAATAAAGCCACCCATCAAATCTTTGGGGATCACAATATCATCAAGCAATTGCGGCGCCTGTTTGAAAACGTTGAAGAAAAAGATGCGTAGCTCTGTAGGCTGCGATGAAATCAGGTCAATGTAATCGCAAAAAGGCATCTCGGCCGCGCGGGTGTTAATGGGTTTTGATGGATCGGCCTTAGAATTATCATACAGCGGCACCACTTTGTCGCCAATAGTTTGTTTTAGGTAGTCTGTGGTCCACTTTTCGCGTGCGGCCCAGTTTTCTGTCAGTCCGCGAATCACCAGCGGGCGACGGGGCTTTAAGTATTTTTCGTTGAAATCTTCAGCGTTGATATAATCAACCTGGTCTACCGGGGTTAGCTTAAAGCCCATTACAATATCAAGGGGTAAATAGAATAAAATTCAAATAAACCCAAATTTATTGTCAATCAGGAATTAATTTTTTGTTAAGAGCCGGGCCTGCGATTGCCACGCGGCTCGCCGGCAGCTAAAGCCTCGTTGGCGCGTTTAACAGCCAGCCCTTCCTTCCAGCTCATGTAGCGTCCGTTGTAGCGTTTTTTCATCAAATCATCAAACTTACGCTGCACGGTGAGGTTAAAAAGGCTCTGCGCTTTAATGGCCCATGATTTATCCCAGGCACGCAGCGAGATGGAGAACGAGCCATCCAGATACTTCATCCAATGCCAGAAACCGGTAGGCATAAACAGGGTATCACCGTGCTCTAGAATAGCTTCCTGGCCCTCTACGCCATCCAGCGCAGGGAACTTATCAAAGTCAGGGCTCTCAATGTTGTAATCCTCTAAAGCGTAAGTAGCAAAAGGGATGCAGTACAAACGCTCGCGCCACTTGTAATCAAACAAGATAACATGTTTACGGCCATTAAAATGGGTATGGAAAATGTGCGCCAGGTCAATATCGTAATGCAGGAAGGTTACCGAACCCGCACCGCCGAAAAACATATTAGGGTATTTATCCAAAAAGCCACCCATCAGGTCTGTAGGGGAGCGGTAATCATTCAACAACCCAGGCGCCTGTTTAATCGGGTCAAACAGAAAAATGCGCAGGTCTGTAGGTTCTTTTTGAATGAGATCAATGTAGTCGGCAAACTTCATTTCAGCTGCCGATGCATTGATGGGTTTAGAAGGGTCGGCCTTTGAACTATCGTACAGCGGCACCGTTCGGTCACCTACTACTTCTTTCAAATATTCAAAGGTCCATTTCTGTAAAGCCGGCCAAGTTTCGCTTGCTTTACGGATCACCAGCGGTTTACGTGGGATGAGGTAGTTGTTAACGAAGTCTTCTTTAGTAATATGATCGACGCGATCTATGGCCGACAAAATTAAACCCATGTTCACAAAAAATTAACGTGCAAATTTAATTAAACTACGTTTTTTTTAAACAAACATTGTGTTTTTTAAATCAAAATGACAATAGATTGCCCCAGTTGTTACAAATGCACAAAGCACCGGCCAATTGCTGCCCGGTGCTCTAACTAAACTAATTTATAACAACAGTGCTGGGGTATTTCAGGTGATATTTTCCAGGTACTTATAGCCGCTGCCCGTGTTTAACAGCAGCACTTTTTGTCCGCTGCGCAGCCATCCCGTTGCCTTTAATTGCTTAAAGGCGTGCCATAGTGCTGCGCCTTCGGGGGCAATCAGCATACCTTCATGGCGTGCAATTTCTTTTAATGCGTCGGCCATATCGGTATCACTTACGCTGAGGGCGGTGCCGCGGCTTTGGTAAAGCACCCGTAGTATCAATCTATCTGCATAAGGTTTGGGTACACGCAGGCCGTTGGCAATAGTAAAGCCACCATCCATAAATGCAGATACCACTTTCTTGTCCTGAAAAGCCTCCACAATACCTGCGCAGCTTTGCGATTGCACGGCCACCATCTGTGGCCGTTTCGGACCGATCCAGCCCAGGCGCTCCAGCTCATCAAACGCTTTCCAGATGCCTATCAGGCCGGTGCCACCGCCGGTGGGGTACAGAATTACGTCTGGCAGTTGCCAGTCAAATTGCTCGGCAATTTCATAGCCCATGGTTTTTTTGCCTTCCAGTCGGTAAGGTTCTTTCAGGGTCGATACCTGAAACCAGCCGTTCTTCAGCGCCTCTTCATTAGCCAGCCTGCCGCAATCGCTGATTGATCCATCAACCTCAATTACTTCAGCACCATAAAGGCGGCATTCATCTTTAAAAAGCTGTGGTGTTTGTACCGGCAGGTAAACGATGGCCCGTATACCTGCCCGCGCGGCGTAGGCGGCTAAAGCGCCGCCGGCGTTGCCTGCAGTTGGGGTCACAATGGTATTAATACCCAGTTCTTTAGCTTTAGATACCGCCATGCCAATACCCCGGGCCTTGAACGAGCCCGTTGGATTGCCGGCTTCGTCTTTCCACATCACTTCTATATCGCCGGTTTGGCTGCGCAGGTTTTGCAGTGGCAGGATAGGCGTAAAGCCCTCGCCCAGCGTAACAATATTTGCCGGATCAATTACCGGCAAAAACTCGCGGTAGCGCCACATGTTGGTGGGACGGTTTAGCAGATCATCTTTGGTAAGTGTGTTTTCTGCAAACCGGTATTCGGCAAAAAGTGATGAGTTGCAAATGGGTTAAAAGCGAGCCCGTGCCAATGTGCGTCAATGGCATGTGTATCATAAAAGCAGGGTGTTACTTTGTTAATGTTTAGTTAATCCAACAACAATTTAAGTATTAAAACAGCAAATAGTATTGGTTTGACGGCACTTTCATTCACGAAAAATTTTGATAATCTATAACCCGCGGTTATACCGCATTGTTAACAGGTAATTGGCCCGGGACGTATGAAATGTTGTATCTTTGTTAAGTAAATGTTAGAGCTTATGAAAAACCTGATTTTCATTGTCTTACTTGCTTTAACATCGGCCTTGGCCAGTTGTAGCCATACCGAAAAAAAGCAGTCGGCCCCGGCCGAGGCTGTGGTGGTTAATAAGGCCACAGCCAGTAAAGATACGCTAACCGTGCAGGGGAAGTGGATCATTTTCTTTCAACCATCCCAGGCTGACTATGCCGAAATGCAACGCAATGGTGTGGACAGTAACTTCTTTACCATTGCCTCCCAGTTTAGTACTTACCGTGATACGATGGTCGACTCATTAAAAAAGACCAAATGGGCCGATATGATCCAGCTGAATGAGCGACGCTACTTGGTCATTAAACTAAACAATGGCAAAAAGGTGGTGTTTGACCGCACTAAGTCTAACGATATGGTTGGCATGATCTTAACCGATGGTAAACAGAGCCCGGATATAGAGTCGGGCGTGTCTAATAATAGGGTTTGGTGGGCCGCTATTAACTGGTTTTTTGGGGAGAAGTAAGCCCGGTTTACCTTGTTGTCATTCCGAACGAACTTGCCCGGGGATGTGTGATGGAGTGAGGAGGAATCTTGTAAGAGCGATAGCAGAAGATCTTAGACGTTTGATGTATTGCAGTGCCAAGGTTGCAACTGTATAAGATTTCTCGTCGCTCTCACGCTCATTGCCCGCCCTAGGCTCACTCGAAATGCCATGACGGGATGGGTTAAAAAAACAATTCTGCCGCTATATGATCTGCATAAAGCTTGCCTGTTTGGGTGAGGTAGAGTTTGCCATCTTTCCCGGTCAGCCATTCTTTTTCTAAAAACTCGGTTGCTCCTTTTTGCACAACAGCGGCAGTGCCTGCGGCGATGCCTTCCAGATGTTGCAGATCCAGCCCCCACATGGTGCGCAACGAGGTCATGATGTACTCGTTAAGTCGGTTTTCTTCGGTTAAAAACTCGGTTTCAGAGGGGATGGACCCTTTCTCCAATTCGCGCAGGTAAAGGGCATTATTAGCGGCATTCCATTGGCGGGTTTCACCGTTGAAGCTATGTGCCGATGGTCCGATACCCAGGTATTTTACGCCCTTCCAATAGTTGGAGTTATGGCGAGAGTAGTGGCCTGGCATGCAATAGTTAGAGATCTCATAGTGCTCAAAACGCTGTTGTTGCATGGCGTTCATCAGTAGCAAAAATTGCTCGGCGCTTTGCTGGTCGTTCACCGGGGGCTGTTGTTTCTTTTTGATAAAACTGGCCAGGGCGGTGCGGGGCTCAACGGTTAAGGCATAGGCCGAGATATGCGGAATTTCCAGCGCAAACATGCGTTCAATATTCTGCTTCCATTTGGCGTCGGTTAGCAGGGGATAGCCATAGATCAAATCGGCAGTGATGTTTTCAAACCCGGCATCCTGCGCACGTTTTACGGAGGTTTCTGCCTCGTTAGCTTTATGTGCGCGGTTCATCCACAGCAGATCTTCGTCAAAAAAAGACTGTATGCCGATACTAAACCGGTTGACGGACGTTTGGCGCAACGCAGTAATCTGTGCTGCACCCAGATCGTCAGGGTTAGCTTCTAACGTGATCTCGGCGCCATCAGCAATAAAATGATGTTTGCCAACTGTGTCTATCAGCATATTTACCTCGCCTGCGGTGAGCAGGGAAGGGGTGCCGCCGCCAAAGTAGATGGTCTCAATAGTCTCACCATTCAGGTAGTTTTTTTGCAGGGCGATCTCTTTGGCCAGCGACTGTACCATTTCATCCCGATACTTGAGCGAGGTGCTGAAATGGAAATCGCAGTAATGACATGCTTGTTTGCAGAAAGGAATATGTAGATAAATGCCAGCCATCAGAAATAGAGAAAGCTGTAGAATTACGGGAGCTTTCGCACCGCAAATCTACAGCTTTCTGCCGGATTGTTCTTAGAGTGAAAAGGCTAAGGGAAGTATTATATAGTTTGCGGCTGTTGCATCAGCGCTAATTTTTTATGCCAGAAGATGTACGAGCCAAACACCAGCACAAAACCCAGCAGGATAGGTGCCCAGTTGCTCGCCGGATCGCCGACCATAATAAAAGAGTAAATCGCGCCTAACAGATCGAACGTAAAACCGGCGTAAGCCCATTCTTTTAATAGCGGGAAGCGTTGAATCAATAGAGCAATTACACCCAGTACTTTTAAAAAGCTGAGCAGTGGTAAAACATGCGGTCCAAAACCGATGTGCTGCATCATGGCAATACTTTTTGGGTTAGGTACAAAGCCGCTAACTGCCGAAAGTAGCATGCCCAGGCTTAGCAAGCCGGTAAAGATCCAGTAAAAGGTGTTAACTTTTTTCATGATGATTGGTAATGGTTAATTGGTTTATATACTTAAAGTTAATGTTTTTAATACTAATTGTTTCATCGATTCAAAATTAGCATCAGGGCCGGGGCTGCGTGAGTGCCAAAGCAGTCAATTTACGGGTGCTTTTGCGACAGGCAGATTATATCTCTACCTTTGTTGAATGACCAAAACAAACCAACCCACCATACTTGTTATAAATGATGATGGCATCACCGCGCCTGGTATAAAGGCGCTGATGGAAACAATGAAGGAGATAGGCCGCGTTGTGGTAGTAGCGCCAGACAGCCCTCAATCGGGTATGGGGCATGCTATCACTATTGGTAAGCCGCTCCGTTTGGATAAGGTTGATCTGTATGAAGGTATGGAGATGTACCGCTGCTCTGGCACCCCGGTAGATTGCGTGAAGCTGGCCGTTAATGTGGTGCTGAAAGGCCAGAAGCCCGATCTGTGCGTATCGGGCATTAACCACGGACTGAATAACTCTATCAACGTGCTGTACTCAGGCACCATGTCGGCTGCGGTTGAGGGGGCTATTGAGGGCATTCCGTCTATCGGCTTCTCACTGGATGATTATACCCTGCAGGCCGATTTTAGTCACTGCCTCAAATTTGTAAAATCAATAGCGTTGGAGGTGCTGGCTAACAATTTGCCTCCGGCTACGCTGCTTAACGTTAACTTTCCTAATATTAAACATATCAAAGGCATTAAAGTATGCCGGCAGGCGGCTGCCAAGTGGGCCGAAGAGTTTGACGAGCGTATGGACCCGCACAAGCGTCCGTACTACTGGCTCACCGGTGTTTTCCAGATGAATGACCAGGGCGAGGACACCGATGTGCATGCGCTGGAGCATGGCTATGCGTCAGTGGTCCCAGTTCAGTTTGATATGACGGCCCACCACGCTATTCCGTTGTTGAATGGATGGAAATGGTCTGAACCAGGATTTTAAAGATTAACACGATTTAGTATCCATTACGTCATTACGAGGAACGAAGCAATCTCTGTACTTAGCATATTGATTTGCATTTGCAGAGATTGTTTTGTTCCTTACAGCAACGAAGTACTACTCGCCCCTCACTTTACTTCACTCACTGCAAAATCAACCCCGTTAGGGTTTCCTTTTATTTTTAGCAACACCGGGAAGGTTGGGTTGTTAAGTATCCACATTTCGGTTTTGCCATCGGCAGATGTTACGTAGAAATCATCGGCAGTACTATCTTTAAACTTATAAGTGCCGGTTTCTTTAACGGTATAGGTAACACCGCCGTAGTTGAATGATTTGGTATCGGTTAAGCTTTTAAAGGCCGATTGAGAGATTACGCAGAAGGTTTCATCATCTGTTAGCTTGGCTATGCCTCCTTGTACGGGTTGGGCGTTGAAAGATGAGCCGCTGGCAAAACCTTTTTTGGTCATCTCGTAGCTGCCGCCGGTGCCTTGCACATCCCAATCCATTTTGATTGGGTCGCCCAGGCTTTTAATGGTGAGGGCAAACACTATTGATTGTCCGCCGTAGTTTACATCATAATTCAGTGTAGAGCCTTCTTTAAAGGTTAGTTTATCTTGAGCAAAGGCTGTTGCTGATACCAACAAGGCTATTATAAGTATGCAAATGTTTTTCATACTTAAAATAAGCAGCCTTAGATGAAATGTATGTTAAGTGGAGGTGAATAAACAGGCGTGTCTGTTGGTCTGTCAAAACCTGATCTTAAAATCCTCCTTCGCCTGGCCTTTGCGAAAGTATACCAGGCCGGTCCAGAACAAATCTACCGTGGCGGTAACCTGTGGGTGGGCCTTAATTTCGGTCCAGGCCTGTTTCATGCCTTCACTCCAGTAAATATCATCAAAAACCAGTACGGTGTTTTCATGAACTTTGGGCAGGCAACAGTTAAAATAGCGCATGGTAGCTTCATAAAAATGATTGCCATCTACATACACAAAGTCAACTTTTGGCAGGCTGTTAATGAGTGGTTGCAACGTATCGTCAAAATTGCCGGGTACTTGTTTAATGCTATCAGCCTTTTGATGGTTAAAGAGCTCACTGGCTAACACCGCAACTTCCGTACATCCTTCTAAGGTATAAACATTTGCCCTGGGGGCTGCAGCCTGCAAATACAACGTGGTAACGCCCAGACTGGTACCCAGTTCAATTATGTTTTCAGGTTGATGATAGGCAGCCAGGCGAAAAAGCAGTTGAGCCTGCCGGGGTGATTTTACTGCATTTTTAGCAATGTCTGCAACAGATCGCACACTTTTATTATCAATATGAGAGCCTGCGCCCAGGTCTGTTACAGTGATGCGATGCTTGTCATGCAGCAGTCTTTTTCTGGCTTCTTCTATGGAATTGTATACGTTTTTGGACGAAAAATCGTAAATTACCTCATCTACTAATTTGTAAACAAAGGGAGAGTGCGTACCGTGGCGTGTTTTTGCTGTTAGGCGATGCAGCAGGTAGTCTATACCAAACCTGATGTTGAACATGCGGTAAAATTAGATAAACATTTGATATAGCTGAGAGGTTGAAATGATAAACGTTGCAGAAATAGCATCTCTCATCCGCCTACTAGACGATCAGGACGCGGAAGTGTTTGCACATGTGCATGATAAGTTAAAATCGTACGGCAGCGAGGTAATTGAATATCTGGAGAGCGCCTGGGAGCAGGCTTTTGACCCGGTATTGCAAGACAGGCTGGCAAATCTGGTACACGAAATACAGTTTGATCAGGTAAAAATAGAGTTGCAGCTGTGGTATCAGGGCGGAGCGTTTGATCTGTTACAGGGCGTGCTTACCATCAATAAATACCAATACCCTGACCTGGACGAGCAGAAAGTAATTAACCAGATAGAAGCTATTAAACGCGATATCTGGATGCAGATGATCTATGAAGCCAGTCCGGCTGAGCAGGTGAAACTCATCAATCACATTTTTTATAATATCTACGGTTTTAGCGGCAATACCACTCATCATCAAGATCCGCAGAATAGTTACCTGAGCCAGGTGTTGGAGAGCAAGAAGGGGAACCAGATCTCGCTGGCCATTATCTATTCCATCATTGCACAAAAGCTGGATATTCCTATCTATGGCGTAAACCTGCCGCAGCACTTTATCCTGGCCTATATGGATCAGAATGGTGAGAGCGAATTTGAAGGCGGCGTGATGTTCTACATCAATGCGTTTAACCGCGGTTTTATCTTTGGCAGGAGGGATGTAGATATGTTTCTGAAGCAACTGGGCGTAAAGGCCGACAAACAGTTTTATGAGCCCTGCAGCAACGTAGATATTGTTCGGCGTGTGCTGCGCAATTTGATTAGTGCATATGAGCAATTAGGCTCTACAGAGAAAGCACGGGAGTTGAATGAGTTGCTGTCGATAGTGAGTGAGTAGGGTAGTGAGTTGTGAGTAGTCAATAGTGAGTGGAAGAGGTGGCTTCACGGCTTTTGCGGGCCCCTTGAATATGCTGGACGACATCCGCCGCGCAGCTTTTAATTAACTTTCGGCCGCAAATTTTCAATTAACCGTACTTAGTGCAACCCTTTTCTTTTCAATAGTCCGCCTGTTGTATCATCAATACTTTGCTGAACAATGAAAGCTTTTGGGTCAATAGCCAATACTTCTTTTTTGATGGATGGGATTTCCAACCGGGTGGCAACCGTGAAGATGATATCGCGCGGGTCATTAATTGCACCGTCTTTGCCATAGCCGTTTTTGCCTTCGTAGATCGTAACACCGCGTCCCAGTGTTTCGGTAATGGTTTGACGGATCACTTCGCTATGGATAGAAACAATAGTGAGGCCGGTGTATTGCTCAATACCATTCAGAATGTAATCAATCATTTTTGAGGCCGAAAGGTAGGTGAGGATGGAGTATAAGGCCTGTTCAATCCCCAACACAAAAGCTGCTACACCAAAAATGACCACATTGAGCGACAAGATCACGTCGCTTACTTTTAGTAACTGCGAGCGTTTGCTAACCAGCAGAGCGGCAATCTCGGTACCATCCAGCACAGCACCACCACGAATAGCCAGACCTATACCTGTCCCCAGAAAAATACCGCCGAACACGGCTGTTAACAGCTTGTCATGCGTTACATCGGGGAAGTGTACCAGCGCCAGGCAGAGCGATAAGCCGCCAATAGCCAGCGTACTTTTAATGGCAAAAGTTTTGCCCAGTTTGCGATAACCTAACCATAAAAAAGGCAGGTTGATAGCGAAGATGAAGATAGAGATGGGTACCGGCGTAATATCTGCCAGTAGCATGGAAATACCTGTTACGCCGCCATCAATAAAATGGCTGGATAACAAAAATCCTTTCAAACCCATCCCGGCAGAGAAAATGCCAATGATGATAAATATAATTTCCTGGGTAGTTTCTTTAGACTTCATTGGGCAGATGTGCAGATCAATTTATGTGCAAATAAATGCTTTATTCCGTATTGTCAGTAAAAGCGATACGTCATTGCGAGGAACGAAGCAATCTCTGCGAAGGACACTCGGAAATGTTAAGCGGACATGCATGTACAGAGATTGCTTCGTGCCTCGCAATGACGCTATGGAAAAATGGCTGGGTTATTCACATCTAACTTAAAACCCGTTCTGTGCTAAAAAGTTCGCGCAACGTTCAAACCAATCGTCTTTAGTGGTTTTGTTGTTCAATCCAAAACCATGGCCGCCAGCCTGATAAATATGCATCTCGGCTTTTACGTGATTTTTCAATAGCGCATCATAAAACATCAGGCTGTTTTGTACGGGTACCGTGTGGTCGTCCTCCGCCTGTACCAAAAAGCATGGAGGCGTGTTGGCGGTCACTTGTTTCTCGTTGCTGTACAGGTTAATCAATTCCGGACTAGCGTCTTTACCGGTCAGCGCTACTTGCGAGCCGCGGTGAGCCAAATCGCCAAAGGTAATTACAGGATAGATAAGCAGCGCAAAATCTGGACGTACGCTGGTGTTGTTTTTATTGTCAATTACCACTTTATCAAAGTGAGTAGCTGCGGTAGAAGCCAGGTGACCACCGGCCGAGAAGCCAATAATACCCACTTTTGCCGGGTCAATGCCCCATTGTGCTGCGCGCTCGCGTACCATCTGGATGGCGCGTTGGGCATCCTGCAGCGGACCGATGGTTTTATCTTTCATGATAGAATCACTCGGCAGGCGGTATTTCAATACGAAAGCAGTAACACCAATAGAGTTAAAGCGCTTGGCAATATCGGCGCCTTCTTTAACCATAGACAGGTGCACGTAGCCACCACCCGGACAAACAATTACGGCCGTACCGTTGGCTTTGCCTTTCTCGGGCAGGTAAGGTGTCAGTTCCGGATCGGTCACCTTGCTGGCGCCGCCGTTAACAATGCTTTCTTTATAAGTAGCAGGTGCAGGTTTTGAGTTTGGGATACCGTTGGGATAAAGCGGTATGGGTTTTTCCTGGCCAAAGGCCACAGTAGCTGCCAGCATGGCTAATAGCAGTAATGATTTTTTCATAATTTTTTGGTAAACAATGGTCTATGTAGCTAAGGTAAAAAAACAGACCGTTGTTGCCCAGAAACAGTGTAAAATTAATGTGCGGCTTTATTGACGTGACACACCCCTACAGCCGCACAGTCCAACACGCCCCCTCTCAAGGGGAGATTTCAGCGCTTCCCAACACTTGTGGTGTAGACTCGAATGATTACAAACAAAAAGCCACCCGTTATTAGCGGATGGCTTTGATTTATAAAGATAGGCAAAGCCCAATCTTTAAACTCTAATCTTCAATAACTATCTCCAGGCTTTATACTGGTTGATCAGGCCATTGGTAGATGAATCATGTGATGACACATCTTCATTGCCTTTCAGCTCCGGCAGGATTTTGCCAGCCAGTTGTTTGCCCAGCTCTACGCCCCATTGGTCAAAGCTGTAGATGTTCCAGATAATGCCTTGTACAAATATTTTGTGCTCATACATAGCAATTAATGAACCCAGACTACGCGGCGTGATCATTTTTACCAGGATAGAGTTGGTAGGGCGGTTACCTTCAAATACTTTGAATGGCGCCAGTTTCTCAATCTCGGCCTCGCTTTTACCGGCTGCTTTCAGTTCGGCTACCACTTCATCGTAGTTTTTGCCGTTCATCAACGCTTCGGTTTGGGCAAAGAAGTTTGATAACAACATCTGGTGATGCTCGCCCAGCGGGTTGTGGCTTTGTGCCGGTGCGATGAAATCGCAAGGAATCAGTTTGGTACCCTGGTGAATCAGTTGATAGAATGCGTGCTGACCGTTGGTGCCTGGCTCGCCCCAAATAATCGGGCCGGTTGAGTACTCAATGATGTTACCGTTACGGTCGGTAGATTTACCATTGCTTTCCATATCGCCCTGCTGGAAATAAGCGGCAAAGCGGTGCAGGTACTGATCGTATGGCAGGATGGCTTCGGTTTCAGCATCAAAGAAGTTATTGTACCAGATGCCGATCAGCGCCAGTATAGCCGGGATATTCTCTTCAAACTCGGTATTGCGGAAGTGATTGTCCATCGCATGTGCGCCGTCAAGTAACTCAATAAAGTTATCAAAACCGATGCTCAGGGCGATAGACAGACCGATTGCGCTCCACAGCGAGTAACGGCCACCTACCCAATCCCAAAACTCAAACATGTTTTTGGTATCGATACCAAATTTCGCAACCGCGGCAGAGTTAGTAGATAAGGCAGCAAAATGCTTGGCAATATCTGCTTCCTGTGCGCCGCCGGCCAGGAACCACTCGCGTGCAGAATGCGCGTTGGCCATGGTTTCTTGCGTAGTAAACGTTTTGCTGGCAACCAGAAACAGGGTAGTTTCAGGGTTTAAACCTTTCAACGTTTCGGCAATATGTGTACCGTCAACGTTTGATACAAAGTGCAGGTTCAGTCGGGTTTTGTATGACTTTAATGCCTCGGTAACCATTACCGGGCCCAGGTCAGAACCTCCAATGCCTATATTAACAACATCAGTTATCTCTTTGCCGCTGAAACCTTTCCACGCGCCACTTATCACTGCGTCGCTAAACTCTTTCATGTGTTGCAGCACGGCATTTACCTCCGGCATCACATCTTTTCCATCAACAATAACAGGAGTGTTACTGCGGTTACGCAGGGCGGTATGCAGCACCTGGCGACCTTCGGTAGCGTTAATTTTTTCACCGTTAAACATCGCTTCAATTGCACTGTTTAGTGAACACTCACGCGCCAACTGTATTAAAAGCGCTAAAGTTTCATCGGTGATGCGGTTTTTAGAAAAGTCTACCAGAATGTCTTCAAACTGGAAGGAAAATTTGTTAAAACGCTCATTGTCAGATGAAAAAAGCGATTTAAGGTCTGTTTTGGCAATGTCTATAAAGTGATCTGTAAGATATTTATAGGCTGCGGTGCTGGTAAAATCAGTATTTGGCAACATAGTTGAGGTAATTGTATCTCGTCAAATTTAAAAAGTTAATGGTTAAGCTCGCATTATTGTTTGTTAAAATCTGCAATTATGCAAATGCTACCTGAAAGACCGTTTTGCGTGTTTCGGCTATGCCATTAGCTAAGTGTTTGATTAACACGGTCTCTGTGTGTAAAAAGCACACATGAGGTTAGTGTTTTGAATACACATTCTATTTTGACAATATTTTAACAATTTTTAAATATTATTTTGAAAATCAAAATAAACAATTGCTATCTTTGTCTTATTGATAATTAATAAAACAATACTTCATCAATTTGTTAATTAATCAGGAAAGGAAAAATTAACCATGTTTGAAAAACTTTTTTTGCTTGTTAAAAATAACGCCAAAGAGGCAGTTATTGACAATCCGGTGATTGCGGCAAAAGACCGTGACGCAGTAATTATCGAGGCTTCCAGCTCGATCATCGAGGTGTTAAAAAACCAGATGGAGAGCGGTAAGTTAAACGATCTGATTAAGTTTTTCCGATATTCGGGCATCTATGGTGCTGCCCTTACTACTAGTATGGTTAATCGTTTTGCTAATAAACTGAATAAGTTTTATGGCCTTAACCCCGAGGACGCGCAGGCTACCTCGCTGCAATTGATTCCAGGCATAATGGATCAGCTGGTAACGCAAACCCGTAGCGGTAAAGAAGATTTTGCCCTTGGCACCATGCTGTCAAACCTCAACGGTAATCGTGCAGACCTGAGTCTGCTGGTTAACCAACTGATGGTTGCTTAAATTTGAGATTACTTTAAAATTTATACTTTGAAAGCCCGTCTGTTTTGCAGGCGGGCTTTTTTGTTGGGTTATGATTCATCGTTCAGAATCACTTTTGTAGAGACGCATAATTGCGTCTCCAGGAAGATAAGCCAAACTTGCAGGTGTATAATTTATCAGAAACATCAAGTGGGAGACGCAATTATGCGCCTCTACATTTAGTTCGCCTCATAACAAATCCGAAATCAAAATTTCCAAATCCGAAATGTTACTATCTTTGCCAGTATGACTAAAGAACAAGTACAAGACTTGAGGGATAGAACTGCTTCCCTGAGGAGGCATCTTTGACATCGACAATAAGCTCGATTTACTAGCCAAAGAACAGGAAATTACCATTGGTCCCAATTTCTGGGATCATCCTAAAGAGGCCGAAAAGGTATTGGCCTCCATCAAAACAAAAAAAGTTTGGACAGACCAGTTTCAGAAACTATCGGCCATTATTGACGATACGGGCGTGCTTTTTGAATTTTACCAGGGCGGCGATGCCACCGAGGCCGAAATGCAAGAGCAATACAATGCCGCGCTAAAAGCAGTGGAGGAACTGGAGTTTAAAAATATGCTCTCGAGCGAAGAGGATCAGCTGAATGCCGTATTGCAGATCACTGCCGGTGCCGGTGGTACCGAAAGCTGCGATTGGGCCAGCATGCTGATGCGTATGTACATTATGTGGGGTGAAAAAAACGGCTACAAAGTTACCGAGCAAGATTACCAGGAAGGTGATGTGGCCGGTATAAAAACCGTAACCCTGCAGTTTGAGGGCGAGTTTGCTTACGGTTACCTGAAAGGGGAGAACGGGGTGCACCGCCTGGTGCGCGTATCGCCGTTTGATGCCAATGCCAAGCGCCATACCTCGTTTGCCTCGGTTTACGTGTATCCACTTGTAGATGATACCATTGAAATTGAGATTAACCCTGCCGATGTGGAGTTTGAAACCTTCCGCTCAGGTGGTGCCGGTGGGCAGAACGTAAATAAGGTAGAAACTGCCGTGCGTTTGTATCACAAACCATCGGGTATCATTATCAAGAACCAGGAGTCGCGCTCGCAGCTGCAGAATAAAGATAATGCCATGCGCTTACTGAAATCGCAGTTGTATGAAATTGAGATGCGCAAACGCCAGGAAACCACCAATGCCATTGAGGGCAACAAAAAGAAAATTGAATGGGGTAGCCAGATCCGTAACTATGTACTGCACCCATACAAACTGGTGAAAGATTTGCGCACAGATCATGAAACCTCAAACGCCCAGGCGGTACTTGACGGCGAGCTGGATGATTTCCTGAAAGCTTACCTGATGGAGTTTGGCGGAGCGAAGTAGGGAGGAATAAAAAGCAGCGTTTAATTAGCGCTGCTTTTTTGTTTTGGCTAAAGCCGATTGTTGGCTCCTTAATTTGCCGTTGACTTTAGTCAACGGCAATGAATGATGATTTTTAAGACAATTGTTATATCAGTTTCTGAATTTATTCATTGCCGTCCCATTTATGGGACGGGGTGCTAATGCAACAAAATGGCTTTAGCCAAAATTAAATAGTTAAGTTATATCTTTAGGTTTTGTTAAACCTAAATTATGTCGTTTGTAAAGATCTGGGTACACCTTGTATTTTCCACCAAAAATCGCGAACCGTTATTGAGCAAACAGATCAGATATGATGTCTATAAGCATATTGCTCAAAATTGCAGCGAGAAAAATATCTTTTTGCAAGCGATAAATGGCTATGCCGATCATTTGCATTGCCTGATATCATTGGGAAAGGATCAAAACATAGCCAAAATTAGCCAGTTAATAAAAGGGGAATCATCTTACTGGATCAATCAAAATAATCTAACTTCAGAGAAATTCAGCTGGCAAGACGATTATTTTGCTGTTTCTGTGAGCGAATCACAAGTTCCTGCAGTTATAACCTATATTAGCAATCAGGAACAGCATCATGCCAAAAAAACATTCGACCAGGAAGTCAACGAGTTTATGGTTAGATACGGATGGAATCTTATTAAAGATAATTAATCACAGTCTTGTTTGGAAAGAAACGAAGTAATTGCAAAATAGTTGTAATTCTAACAACGCAAACTATTTAATCACCACCGTATCAATAATAGCCGACTTATCGGTATTCTCTACCTTATAAAATTTAAGGTAATAAGTACCGGCCGTTGGTGCCTTGAAGGTGTAGCTGATAGGGCGGGGCACAGAATCTGTAGGGATGCTATCTGTGCGGATAACGCTGTATAGTTTAACAATACGGGTGTCATCATCTGCAGTGCTATCGCTTACGTGGTCAAACCACAACCCCTGTTGTGTATTATGCCAAAGCAAGTTAAAAGTGAGCGTTTCGCCGGGTTTGCCGCTGGTTGGCCCGTTAACGCCAGAGATGTTGGCCTGCATTACCTCGCCGTTAATTTGCGACAGACCTGTTTGCACATCCTCTTTCTTACAGGCTGCAAAGGCAGCTGCAACAGCAAGAACGACAAATAGATAGCGCAGACGTTGGTTCATCGAAAAAGGCAAGGCTTGTACCTAATACGAATAAAGGTAGTGAATTATTATTACCGGCAAAAAAATAATGAGCGAATGATTTTCTGAATGAGCGAATGAGTGAATTTTGGATGAGTGAATGAACGAACAAGCACGTCTGGCATATTCCATGCTCACTCATTCACTCCTTCAAAAATCACTCACTTAATCTTAGAACGCTTCTCCCAAACTTAGATAAAGGCCGCTTTGACGGCCTTCGCCCGGCACTTTCTGGCCCACGCCGTAGTCCATACGCATAGAAAGCCCTTTTTCAACGTCGAAGAAATAACGCAGACCGCCGCCATAATTGGGTTTCAATTGAGCGAATGAGAGTGATTTGTTAAACACGGTGCCCGTACCTGCAAAGCCTACCACGCCAATCCGGTCGCTCAGACGGTAGCGCAGTTCAGTTTGAGCTGCAACCATGTTACGGTCGCGGTAGCGGCCGTTATAGTAACCGCGCATCATCTCGTCGCTACCCAGGGCGGGCAGGAGGTAGAAGGGCGACTGGCCGCCGGTCAGGCTTTGTTCCTGCATGTCAAAACCCAATACAAAGCGTTTACTTAACTTATTGTATTGGGTAATTTCTATATTAAGAAGGCCTCCCCGGTAGTTATTGTTACTGGGCGGGTTTTGTCCGGGCAGAGTGTAAAGGTAATTATCGCGGTTAACGCCCCCCATTAAGTAATAATAGGTGTTAATGAATATTCCTTTGGTGGTATAAGTATTGTTGTTGCGCGTGTCAAACTGCAGGGCTACGCCAGCCAGCATCCCGCCGCCACCATTGCGGTTTTGCACCAGCGGGTTAGTATCGAAGCTGCCGCCGGGATTTTTATTTTCAAAATGATAATCATATGCACCTAGCAGGGCGCCTATATATAAATTTTGCGTAATGCGCTTATCGGCCTCAAAGTTTAACTTAAAACGGTGTTGGCCCAGGCGGTCTTTATCGGCCTTATAAGTATCTGGGCCTATGCCATAAAAATCGAACGGGAAGTTAATATAACTAATCGAGCCGGTATAGTGCCACTGGTTTTGCGATGTCCAGTAGCTGGTGCTCAAACTAAGCCGGTTCTGGCCCTTGGTAGTAAGGGTTGCGTAGCCAAACACGTTTGATACCCGGGTGTCGGTATGCACGGTATCGGTATAAAAAGAATAAAGACCTGAGCCGCCCACCTCAACGCCGGTTTCTGGTGCCGAGCTGAATACCGGCAACAGGAAGAAGCTGCTGTGCTTGCTGCTATCCTTCTCAAACAACATTTTGCGCACAAATTTAGGGAGCAGGTTTTTTTGGGCCGATGCCGTGTTGCCGATAGCAAGCGACAGTATAATAATAGGTAGAAGTTTTTTCATGGTAAGATTGCGCGGCTAAGATAACGCCATTTTGTTTGATTTGTCGGGGATGATGGTGAATTAAACAATGAAGACACTGTGGCTAGCACAGAGGGCGTGAGGGGGAACTGTTTTCGTAGAGCCACATATTTGTGGCTCATTTGTCAGATGTCATTACACGCGGGAGCCACAAATATGTGGCTCTACAAAATTTTAAGGCCCTCCGTTATTTTCCGTTCAGAACTAATGTCTGATTAACCAATCAACTATTTAACTAAAAGCCTACCTTTGCGCCGAAAATAGAAATCAACAAAATCATGAGCAATACAAGAGGACCTATTTCTCAGTTTATCGAGAAAAACTACCTTCACTTTAATGCTGCCGCGCTGGTTGATGCGGCCAAAGGTTATGAAACACACCTGCTGGAAGGCGGCAAAATGATGGTGACCCTTGCCGGCGCCATGAGTACGGCAGAGCTGGGTATCTCGCTGGCCGAGATGATCCGTCAGGGTAAAATTGATATCATTTCTTGTACCGGCGCTAACCTGGAAGAAGATATCATGAACCTGGTTGCGCACTCGCACTACAAACGTGTACCTAACTATCGCGATCTGTCACCGCAGGATGAGTGGGATCTGTTAGAGAACCACTACAACCGTGTTACCGATACCTGCATTCCTGAAGAAGAAGCCTTCCGCCGTTTGCAGAAACATATTCATAAAATTTGGAAAGATGCCGACGATGCCGGCGAGCGTTATTTTCCGCACGAGTTCATGTACAAAATATTGCTGAGCGGCGAGCTGGAGCAGTATTACGAGATCGACCCGAAAAACTCATGGATGCTGGCCGCCGCAGAGCGTAACCTGCCAATTGTGGTACCAGGATGGGAAGACTCTACCATGGGCAACATCTTCGCCTCATACGTAATTAAAAACGAGATCAAAGCCACTACCATGAAAAGCGGTATCGAGTATATGGCTTGGTTGGCCGACTGGTACGTGCAAAACTCAGAAGGCAAGGGCATCGGTTTCTTCCAGATTGGTGGCGGTATTGCCGGCGATTTCCCAATTTGTGTAGTGCCAATGTTGTACCAGGATATGGAGATGGAAAACATTCCGTTCTGGAGCTACTTCTGCCAAATTTCAGATTCAACCACTTCTTACGGTTCATACTCTGGCGCTGTGCCAAACGAAAAGATTACCTGGGGTAAGCTGGATATTGATACGCCTAAGTTTATTGTGGAGAGTGATGCTACCATCGTGGCTCCGCTGATCTTTGCCTGGATATTGAATCAGTAATTACTTTTATAAAGAATTATCAAAGGGATAAACTATCAGTTTATCCCTTTTTTGCTTTATGATGTTTGGCTTTATGGAATTAGTTATATTTAAACATCTATAACCTATAAAACCTTAAAATCATGAAAGTAAAACCTCTGTTAACAATTTTATCGCTGTCGCTGCTCTCTGCCTGCGCTGTTAAAAAGCCTACCCAATCTGCCTATGGTTCTTTTACCGATGCGCGGGACGGCCAGATTTACAAAACCATAAAAATTGGCGGACATACCTGGATGGCTCAGAATCTGAATTACAAGGTAGATGGCGCCACGGGTTATGCCAGTGATCAGGCCGACGTCAAGATTTATGGTCAGTTATATAGTTTTTATGCCGCACAGGCTGCGGTGCCCAAAGGCTGGCACCTGCCAACCGCTGCCGAGTGGGACCAGTTAAAAGCCGATTGCCCTGATCTGGTGAATAAGCTTAACATTCGTTTTGGTGGTGAATATAGTGCAGGTGAACATATGTATCTGGGCAGCAAGGCCACGTTTTATACCTCTACGCATGATGGGATGCCCGTAATAACGGTCTATATAAATAAAGGCGACCCTGCTTTGTATAACAACCGGCAGGGAATTGGCTGGCAACTAAGTGTGAGGTGCGTTAAAGATGAAATAGGTAGTACTGTTACCAAGAATTATAATGCTGGCGCCGATAAAATTGTAAAGGAGAAGCGGAAGCCGGCAAACCAGAACTATGGCACTTTTACTGATGAGCGCGATGGTCAGGTTTATCAAACCGTAAAAGTTGGTAACCAAATTTGGATGGCCCAAAACCTTAACTACAAAACAGACGGCGCCCAATATTACGGTGGCGACGAGGCTAATGCCAAAATTTATGGCAGGCTATATGGCTTTTACGCTGCACAGGCGGCTGTGCCCAAAGGGTGGCACTTGCCAACTGCAGCAGAGTGGGAGCAGTTAGGACAAGCGTGTCCTGATCTGGTAAATACACTGAAAATTTCTTTCGGGGGCGAATATGGTGCAGGCAAATTCAGATACCTGGAGGGTATGGCTACATTTTATACCAGCACGCATGATGGCACACCCCTCATCACCATGCATATAGATAAAGGCGACAATACTTTGCGTACCAACCGGCAGGGGATAGCCTGGCAACTCAGCGTGCGTTGTGTAAAAGATCAACCAGCAGAATAACACCCTTATAACGTACAGAGATAGGCTAATCTTATGAAGCGCATCAAAATTGCCCGCAGTTTTGATGCGCTTTTTTTATGAATGCCCCCAAATTGCCCCATGATGATAAAAAATGCGAGTGGCAACTTCAATTGACGACGGTTTTTAACAATATTTTTGGCTTCTAAGTTTTTGTTGATAAAAAAAACGCCAGGGTGCTTTAGGGTAAAAACGCGGTTTTTGATATCATTTAGGCGGTTTTTGTGTTTTATTTAGAAAGATTATAAATTATAGTTTAGTGTCACTAATTTGTCAGCTATACTGTAATAAATTTTACTTTTGTGCACTGAAAATAAGCGGGTGTATTAGATATCTATCAGCATTTTCAACCAAATAATTAAAAATTATTAAGCACAAATACACTTTATGAGAAGTATCTCATTGATTCTTAAACAACTTTCAAGGTCGATTTTACTGGTTGCCGGTTTAACGGCGATGAGCCTTGCGGCCCGTGCACAGGGAGACGCAGCAAAAGGTGAGGCGCTGTTTAAAAGCAAATGTACCGCTTGTCATAAGCTCGATCAGCGTATGACCGGTCCGGCCCTTGGTCCAATCATTACAGCAGAAACTGATGACAAATGGTTAACCAAGTGGATTCAAAACAACCAGGCTGTAATCGCCGCTAAAGATCCTAAAGCATTAAAGATCTACAACGAGTTTAACCAGGCCAGTATGACCGTGTTTGCCGATCTGAGTGACGGCGATGCGGCCAACATTATTGCTTATGTACGCACCGAGTACAAAAAAATGCAGGAAACCCCTAAGGGTGGTGATCCTACCAAAGGTGCTGCAGCAGAAGACAAAGGCCCAAGCAGCATGATGATCTACGGCCTGCTGGGCGTAATCGTTATTGCTTTCATCGTTATCCTGGTACTGAATAAAGTTATCGGTACACTGGAGCGCTTACTGTTAAAGAAAAAAGGCTTACTTACCGACGAGGAAGAAGCTGAACAGGCAGAGAAAGGCAGCGCTTTAGCAACTGTTGTTAAGCTGAGCAAAAACAAGAAACTGGTATTCTTCTTTGTGTTCTGTGGTACACTTGCTTTAGGTAGCTACGCTTGGGTAACCATGTGGAACACCAACGTTCACCAGGGTTATCAGCCGGTGCAGCCAATCAAATTCCCGCATGATCTGCATGCTGGTGTAATGAAGATACAGTGTCAATACTGTCACTCTGGTGCATACAAGTCAAAAAATGCAACCATTCCTTCACTTAATATTTGTATGAACTGCCACAAAACGGTTAAAACTGAGTCGCCAGAGATTCACAAGATCTATGACGCACTAGGTTACGATCCGTCGACAGCTAAATATGACAGCACCAAAGCTCATCCAATGCAGTGGGTAAGGGTACACAACCTGCCAGACCTGGCTTACTTCAATCACTCTCAGCACGTAAAAGTTGGCAAAATCAAATGTCAGCAGTGTCACGGTCCGATTGAAACCATGAAAGAGGTTTACCAATACTCACCATTGACCATGAAATGGTGTATCCAGTGCCACAAACGCACCGAGGTTGACTACAAAGGCAACGCTTACTACGCTCACCTGGAAGAAGTTCACGACAAAATTAAACGTGGCGAGAAAGTGACCGAGAAAGAAATGGGCGGTACCGAGTGCGGTAAATGTCACTATTAATTAAAAGAAACTTAGCAATTACAGTTTATATAGCTTAAATGGACAGCAATAAAAAATACTGGAAAGGTTTAGAAGAACTAAACAACACGCCAGAATTTGTTGAGAAAAATAAAAACGAATTCGCAGAGCCTATTCCTATCGAGGATTTGCTGAGCGGAGACGGCTTATCGGGCCGTACCCCTCGCCGCGATTTCTTAAAAGCACTGGGCTTTGGTGTAGGTGCGGTTGCCCTGGCTGCTTGTCAGCCGGTGCCTGTGCACAAATCAATCCCTTACTTGATCAAGCCAGAAGAGGTTACTCCTGGTATTCCTAACTACTATGTGTCAAGTTTTGAAGGTCAGCCTATCCTGGTTAAAACCCGTGAAGGTCGCCCTATCAAAATTGAAGGTAACCCTGAAGATATCCTGGCAAAAGGTGGCTTAAGCTCACAAGGTCAGGCATCAGTTTTAGACCTGTATAACGCAGGCCGCCTGCAGGCTCCGCAAAAAAACGGTGCTGATGCTGGTTGGGATGCCGTAGATGCATTTGTTAAAACCGAGCTGACTGCCATTAAAGCTGCCGGTAAAAAGATCCGTATCGTTTCTTCAACCGTTTACAGCCCTTCAACTCAGGCTGTAATTGCACAGTTCACTGCTCAGTACCCAACTACAAAACACATTAATTATGATGCGGTATCATACACCGGTATCATCAAAGCTAACGAGAACAGCTTTGGTAAAGCCGTTATCCCGCATTATAACTTTGATAAAGCCGATGTAATTGTAAGCTTCAGCGCCGATTTCTTAGGTAGCTGGATGGCTAACGAAGAGTATACCCGTCAGTACGTTTCTAACCGCGGTCAAAAAGCACTGGAAGCTAAAAAGATGTCACGCCACGTTCAGTTTGAAACTGGCATGAGCTTAACCGGTTCTAATGCTGATACCCGCGTGCCTTTAAAACCATCTGAAGAAGGTTTGGCTATCATCGCGCTGTACAATGCTATTGCTGGTACTACACTGCCAGGCACTAAAGCTTTAGACAACAAAGCATTAGACGCTGCTGTTAAAGTTGCTGCTAAAGAGCTGGTTGCTGCTAAAGGTAAAGCCTTAGTTGTTGCAGGTGCTAATGATGTAGCTACTCAGGTACTGGTAAACGCCATCAACTCACTGTTGGGCAGCTACGGTACTACTATCGACTTAGATAACACTGTAAATAAATTTGCTGGTAACGATCAGGATTTCATCGACCTGTTAAGCGAGATGAACCGCGGCGAAGTTGATGCCGTATTCTTCCTGAATACTAACCCTGCTTATAACTACTACAAACCTGCTGAGTTTGCATCGGCCCTGAAAAAAGTTCGCCTGAAAGTGAGCTTGACCGAGCAACTGGACGAAACCGCAAAACTGTGTGACGTTGTTGCTGCCAACAACCACTTCCTTGAATCATGGGGTGATGCACAGGTATTGACTGGTTACCATTCAGTAATTCAGCCAACTATTAACCCGGTATACAACACCCGTCAGGCTGAGCAAAGCTTGATGAACTGGAGCGATAGCCCTGTTAAAGATTACTACACTTTTGTACGTAACAACTGGGATGCCACTGTGTTCCCTAAAACAGGTGCAACCGGCCAGCCAGCATGGGAAAAATTACTGCAAACCGGCTTTGTTAAATTTGCCGATGTTACTGCAGGTTCTTATACCTTCTCTAAAGATCTTAACGCGGTAGCTACTACCATTGCACAACAAAGTGCAAAACAAGCTACCAGCGGTGCTGATAAAGTAGAGCTGAGCCTTTACGAAAACGTATCTGTAGGTAGCGGTGCCCGCGCCAATAACCCTTGGTTGCAGGAGTTGCCTGATCCGGTTTCAAAAGTAACCTGGGACAACTTTGCTGCTGTTTCTCCACTGTACGGCAGAGACGTACTGAAAGCAGAGCAGGGCGATGTTGTTGAGATTACTGTTGACGGTTACAGCGTTAAATTACCATTGTTGTTCCAACCAGGCCAGGCATCTGGTACCGTATCTATAGCTTTAGGTTACGGTCGTACGGCTGCCGGCAAAGTAGGTGATGGCGTAGGTCAGAATGCTTATCCGTTCTACAGCCTGTTGAATGGTACTTTCCAAACTTCATCTGTTGCTTCTATCAAAGTAACCGGTGTTAAATCTCCACTTGCACAAACACAAACTCACCACTCATACGAAGGTCGTAACGTTATCCGCGAAACTACCCTGTCTAAATACCTGAAAGATCCGGGTGCTGCCAGCGGTAAATCAGAGAAACGTAAAGAGTACGCTTCTATGTGGGATGAGTATGAACGCCCTACCTATGATTGGGTTATGGCGATCGACCTGAATGCTTGTACTGGTTGTGGCGCCTGTGTGGTTGCTTGTAACGCAGAAAACAACGTTCCGGTAGTTGGTAAAGACGAGGTAATGCGTCGTCGCGAGATGCACTGGATCCGTATTGACCGTTACTATAGCTTTAACGAAGGTGCAGGCGAGCCTGTAACAGAGGAAGCTGAAATTGCTAAACTGAAAAACCTGGATAACGTATCTGTAGTGCACCAGCCAATGCTGTGCCAGCACTGTGATCACGCTCCGTGCGAGACTGTATGTCCGGTACTGGCTACCGTACACTCAAGCGAAGGTTTGAACCACATGGCTTACAACCGTTGCGTTGGTACCCGTTACTGCGCTAACAACTGTCCATACAAAGTACGTCGCTTCAACTGGTTTAACTACTGGAACGATGCCCGCTTTGAAAACTACATGCAAGAGCAATATACTCAGCTGGTGTTAAACCCAGACGTTGTTACCCGTTTCCGCGGTGTAATGGAGAAATGTTCTATGTGTATCCAGCGTATCCAGGCTGGTAAACTGAAAGCCAAAATGGAGAACCGTCCGTACAAAGATGGCGACGTTAAAATGGCTTGTCAGCAAACCTGTTCTGCAAACGCTATCATCTTCGGTAACAGAAACGATCCTAACTCTGAAGTTGCTAAAGCACTGGCCAGCGAACGTACTTACTACGTACTGGAAGAGCTTAACGTGAAACCAGGCATTGGTTACCAGGTGAAAGTTAGAAATGTAAACGAGTTAGAAGCTTAATTTATCATCAAAGAGATATAAACATATATGGCATCTCATAATGAATCAATACTCAGGGAACCGTTAGTTACCGGCAAGGATATTACCTATGCCAAGGTTACCAATGATATTCTGATCCCTGTAGAAAATAAACCTAACAAAGCCTGGTGGATAGGCTTTGTGGTTGCCTCTCTAGGCGCGTGCCTTTGGGTATTCGCTGTAAGCTGGACCTTCTGGTTCGGTATCGGCTCTTGGGGCTTGAACAAAACAGTAGGTTGGGCATGGGACATCACCGGCTTCGTATGGTGGGTAGGTATCGGTCACGCCGGTACGCTTATCTCGGCGGTATTGTTATTGTTCCGTCAAAACTGGCGTAACTCTATCAACCGTTCTGCAGAAGCGATGACGATCTTTGCGGTTATCTGTGCCGCTACTTACGTAGTATCACACATGGGCCGTCCTTGGTTAGCTTTCTATCCACTGCCTTTGCCAAACCAGTACGGTACGTTACCGGTTAACTTTAACTCACCACTGGTATGGGACGTATTTGCGATCTCTACTTACTTCTCAGTATCATTGGTATTCTGGTACACTGGTTTATTACCAGATATCGCTGCCATCCGTGACCGCGCTACTGGCATCAAACAAAAAATCTATTCAGTTTGCTCTTTCGGCTGGACAGGTTCAGTTAAAACCTGGCAACGTTTTGAGACCGTGTCATTAATTCTGGCAGGTATCTCAACTCCACTGGTACTTTCGGTACACACCATCGTATCTATGGACTTTGCAACTTCACTGGAACCAGGCTGGCACACTACCATCTTCCCTCCGTACTTCGTTGCGGGCGCGATCTTCTCAGGTTTCGCGATGGTACAAACCCTGTTGCTGGTTGCACGTAAAGTATTAGGCCTAGAAAACTATATCACGATGTTCCACATCGAGTCGATGAACAAGATCATCTTAACTACCGGCTCTATCGTAGGTATCGCTTATATCACTGAGTTCTTCATCGCTTACTACTCTGGTAGCGAGTACGAGCAGTACACCTTCTTAAACCGCTTTATCGGTCCGTACTGGTGGGCAGGTTGTATGATGTATGGCTGTAACGTACTGATGACGCAGCTGATGTGGTTCAAGAGTATCCGTACCAACATTCCACTGTCATGGTGTTTATCTATCATCGTAAACATTGGTATGTGGTTCGAACGTTTTGTGATCATCGTTGTATCACTGCACCGTGACTTTATCCCTTCAAGCTGGGCAATGTTCTATCCAACCTGGGTTGACGTGAGCATATTCGTAGGTTCAATCGGCTTGTTCTTCACCATGTTCCTGTTGTTCATCCGCGTGCTGCCAGCTGTGGCTATCGCCGAGGTGAAACTGCTGCTGAAATCATCAAGCGAGCAGGCTAAGAAGAAATTGATTGCGGACGGTCACCTGGATCACTCGCATGTTGAATTCTACAAAGATTCATTAACCAAATTTGACAGTGTTGAACTGGCTGAATACGAAAAAGCATAAACGAAGATGAGCAGTACTAAATTTATATTGGGCCTTTTTGACGATCCTGATGAACTGATGCACGGGATTGACAAGCTGCAGAAAAACAGCGTGCCTATCTATGATGTATATTCACCAATGCCTATTCACGGTATTGAGGCTAAACTGGGCATTAAAGATTCTCGCCTGGGCTATGCAGCCTTTATGTTTGGTTGTATAGGTGGTACCGTGGTATTTACCATTATGTACTACATGCTGGTGCATGACTGGCCAATGAACATTGGTGGTAAGCCGCACTTTGCTGTTCCGGATTTTATTCCAATCACTTTTGAGTGGACCGTACTGTTTACTGCTTTCGGTATGGCATTCACTTTCTTCTATGCAACGCACCTTTTCCCGGGCCGTACACCACGCGTGATGGACCTGCGCGCAACCGATGACCGATTTGTAATCGCCATCGATGCTAAAGGAAATGTACCGCACGCAGATATCGACAATATATTAAAAGAAGCAGGAGCCGTAGAAATTAAGCATAACGACAGAAAATATGTTAGCTATGAATAAAAACAGAATATTGGGCGCAACGGCCATCGTTATCGCTGCCACGGTAGTACTGTCATCGTGCAAAGATAAAAGGAGCACCGGTTGGGAATACGCTCCCAATATGTACGAACACATTGCCTATGACCCGGATCAGGCAAACCCTAACTTTAAAGACGGCAAAACCGCACAGGTGCCGCCTGCAGGTACTATTCCGGTTGGCTTTGTAAAATTTGATTACCCGAACACTAAAGAAGGATACGAACTGGCAGGTGCGCAAGTAAAGAGCCCGTTATTCCTTACCAGCAAAAATATTGAGGAAGGCAAAGTATTGTTTACCAGCTTCTGCTCACCATGCCACGGCCAACACGGTCAGGGTGACGGCGAGGTAGTAGCACACGGTTTCCCTGCGCCGCCTTCATACTCAAAAGGCCAGTCGTCTCGCGGCGGTAACATGAGCGACCTGACCGATGGCAAAATTTACCACACCATTACTTATGGTGTAAACGCCATGGGTTCATACGCTTCGCAGCTGTCGCCAGAGGAGCGCTGGAAAGTAGTAATGTATGTTCACCAGTTACAAAAAACCTTATAAGATTTAAATTTAATGAGTACTCACGATCACAATCATCATATAGAGGAGCGTTTTGAGTTTGGTGGCAAGCTCAAAACCTATAGCCTTGCTGCTATCGGAGTTGGTGCGTTACTGGTAATACTTGGCTTTGCTTTTGGTCAAGGTTCATATGCCATGTCAAACCTGTTGCTGATGGCTTATTATTTCGCCTGTGTTTGTATCTGCGGCGCTTTCTTCTGCGGCGTGCAATACGTAGCTCAAGCAGGTTGGTCGGCATCTATTCTGCGTATCCCGCAGGCTTTCGCTCAAACATTACTGTGGGCCGGCGTTATCCTGATACTGGTAGTTATAGCTGGTTTATATGTTCAGTTCCCTTTCAAAAATATTGAAGGCGAAACACACGTATTACCGGCATTATACCACTGGGCCGCTAAAGATGCTACTGTTAAAGGCAGTGAAATTTACGATCCTGTTTTAATTAAAAAAGCAGGTTACCTGAATATTCCTTTCTTCATCATCCGTATTGCAGCGATGGTATTTGCTTACGCCCTGTTTGGCCGTATGCTGGTAAGATACTCACTGAACGAAGATGAAGTAGGAGGTATGCTGAACTACAAGAAATCATTCAAAATTTCTGCTACGTTCCTGGCTATCCTGGGCTTTACCTTCCCGCTGTTTGCATTTGACAACATCATGTCTGTAGAATCACACTGGTTCTCTACCATGTTCGGCTGGTATAACTTTGCCGCCATGTGGGTGAGCGGTCTGTCAGTAATGACATTAGTAATCATCTACCTGCGCAAACAAGGTTACATGCAATGGGTAACAGAAAGTCATTTGCATAACATGGGTCTGTTCATGTTTGCGTTCTCGATCTTCTGGACTTACACCTGGTTTGCTCAGTTCCTGTTACAGTATTATGCCAACATCCCTGAGGAGGTTGAATATTTCTACCGTCGTTGGGAGCCTGATTATATGTTCCTGTTCTGGACTAACCTGGTAATCAACTTCTGTGCACCATTATTGGTTATCATGATGCGCGATTCAAAACGTAACTACAATGTGTTACAGTGGATTGCTTCTATCCTGGTGATTGGTCACTGGTTAGATTATTACGTAATGATTATGCCTGGTACCCAGGGAACAACTGAGCACTGGTGGCAACATTTCTCTATGTTTGGTTTCATTGAGATAGGCGCGTTTTTAACATTTGCAGGTTTATTCTGTTTCATGATGTTCTCTGCGCTGGCCAAGTTCTCATCACTGATTCCAAAGAAACATCCGTTCCTGGAAGAGAGCCTGCACCACCATATTTAATTGTTAACTTTGTCAAATAACTGAGAATACCAAACGAACAACAATAATGGGATTCAAAAATTTCATAAATTCTAAAAAGCTTGCTGCACTTACAGCGGTAATGATGCTTGGCGGTACCAACCTGCTGATGGCACAAACCGCTGCATCGTCTGAGATTACCGATGAACAAAAGTCGCAGGCATTAACTAACGCCGGTTATTACGTATTGCTTTTTCTGCTGATATGTCTGGTGGTAGCTATTGTTGGCCGTATATTAAAAGTATATGAGCTGACTAATAATCTGCAAGGTAAAAAGGCAGGTACGAACTATAACAAAGTTATGGGTACGCTGTTCCTTATCTTCCTGGCTTTTGGTCTGGTTGGTGCTTACTGGTCATTTACCGTACAAGGTAGCATGACACTGCCAGAAGCAGCTTCTAAACACGGCGTACAAATTGACCACATGTTCACCACAACAACGGTGTTCACCATGTTTGTGTTTTTTGTTACCCAGATATTACTGTTCGGTTTTGCATTCCTTTACAAAAGCACTGCTAAACGTAAAGCACACTTCTTACCGCACAACAACACCATTGAGAAAGTTTGGACTATCGTTCCGGCTGTAGTATTGACAGTGTTAGTGGTGTTCGGTTTCACTACCTGGCGTTCAGTAATGAACTCTGCAGAGGTAAAAGGCGATATCAACATCGATATCACCGGTCACCAGTTTGCATGGGAGTTACGTTACCCTGGTAAAGACGGCAAACTGGGTACTAAAAACTATACCCTGGTAACCGGCCTGAATAATTTAGGTATCGATTACAAAGACAAAAATAGCTTTGATGACCTGAAAGCCGATACGCTGGTAATTCCGGTTAACAAATCTATCCGTCTGAATATCCTGGCTCAGGACGTAATCCATAGTGTTTACATGCCTTACTTCCGTGTACAGTTGAACGCGGTACCGGGCTTGCCAACCTTCTTTAAATTTGTACCGACTGTAACTACTGCACAAATGCGCGAAAAACTGAATGATCAGACTTTCGAGTACAAAGTGTATTGTGCTAAGATTTGTGGTGGTGGTCACTATAACATGCAAAAAATTATCCGTGTTGTGAGCGATGCTGAATATCAGCAATGGTTGACTACACTGAAACCATACCTGAGCGACCCGCTGAAAAAAGAGCTGAAATTAGCCGATGCCGGTCAGCAGAATAGTGAAGTTAAAAACAGGTTAGCATTAAATAATTAATATTTCATATAGCAATTATGTCAACATTAGCAGTTCAAGGTCACGGAACACATCATGATGAGCACGGCCACGGCCACGAGCATCACCATGAGACATTCGTGTCCAAATATATCTTCAGCATGGATCACAAGATGATCGGCAAGCAATTCCTGATCACAGGGATTACTATGGCGGTTATCGCGATGATTTTATCGATCCTGTTCCGTATTCAGCTGGCCTATCCTGACCAATCTTTCCCTCTGCTGGAAACCCTGCTGGGCCGTTTTGCCCCAGGTGGTCGTCTGGATCCTGAGTTTTACCTGTCGCTGGTTACCATCCACGGTACCATCATGGTCTTCTTTGTATTGACAGCTGGTTTGAGCGGTACTTTCAGTAACCTGTTGATTCCTCTTCAGGTAGGTGCTCGTGATATGGCTTCTCCATTCATGAACATGCTGTCATACTGGTTCTTCTTTATCGCCAGCGTGATTATGCTGAGCTCTTTCTTTATTGAGAAAGGTCCTGCTGGTCCGGGTTGGACTATCTATCCGCCGCTTTCTGCATTGCCAAAAGCAATGAAAGGTTCTGGCGAAGGTATGACCCTGTGGCTGATTAGTATGGTGTTCTTCATCGCATCTTCACTGTTAGGTGGTATCAATTACGTATCAACCGTATTGAACATGCGTACCAAAGGTATGGACCTTTGGAAAATGCCGTTGACCGTTTGGGCTTTCTTCCTGACTGCTATCCTGGGCGTTCTGGCGTTCCCTGTACTGGTTGCAGGTGTGGTTCTGTTGATTTTTGACCGCAGCTTTGGTACCAGCTTCTATTTATCTGATATTGTTATCGGCGGCGCTCCGCAGCCGTTCTCTGGTGGTAGCCCAATCCTGTTCCAGCACTTGTTCTGGTTCCTGGGTCACCCTGAGGTATACATCGTAATTATGCCGGCCATGGGTATCTCTTCAGAGATCATGTCGGTAAATGCACGTAAACCAATCTTCGGTTACCATGCGATGGTTTACTCACTGATTGGTATTACTGTACTGTCATTCATCGTATGGGGTCACCACATGTTCGTTACGGGTATGAATCCGTTCCTGGGCGGTGTGTTCATGATCACCACGCTGATCATTGCGGTACCTTCAGCAGTAAAAACCTTTAACTGGTTAGCTACCCTGTGGCGCGGTAACCTGCGTTTCACTCCGGCTATGATGTTTGCTATTGGTCTGGTATCATTCTTCATCTCTGGTGGTTTGACCGGTATCTTCCTTGGTAACGCTGCTTTGGATATCAACCTGCACGATACTTATTTCGTAGTAGCTCACTTCCACCTGGTAATGGGTTCAGCCGCGATCTTTGGTATGTTGGCCGGTGTTTACCACTGGTTCCCTAAAATGTTCGGTCGTATGATGGACGAGCGTTTGGGTTACCTGCACTTCTGGTTAACTTTCATTGGTGCTTACCTGGTATTCTTCCCAATGCACTTTATGGGTCTGGATGGTGTGCCACGTCGTTACTACGCTTTCACCGAGTTCCCAAGCATGGCTCGTTGGCTGTCTGTAAACGTGTTCATTACCTGGTCTGCTATTATGGCTGCTTTGGCTCAGGTTGCGTTCCTGGTTAACTTTATCTACTCTATTTTCTGGGGTAAGAAAGCTACTCAGAACCCATGGGAGTCTAACACCCTGGAGTGGACTACACCTGTTGAGCACCTGCACGGTAACTGGCCTGGCGAAATTCCAACTGTTTACCGTTGGCCGTATGACTACAGCAAACCTGGTGCTGAAACGGATTTCATTCCGCAAACTGTGCCACTGTCTGAGACCATGTCATCTAACCTGCCGCACGATTTTGAAGACAATCCGGCTGGCTTAGAATTGCACAACACCTGGACAAATACTCAAAAAGCTAATAATCAAGAAGTAAAATAACAGTTCAGCTTTAACACTGATCTGCATTTTTAGGGTATCTGTTTCAGGGATGTTTTCCCCTAACAGGTACCCTAAATTTTTAAGAGTTTAAATGAGCGTTACCAATTCCCGGAAAAGATTTTTATCCTTCAATCTTGGAGGTGTAATCACGTTGTTTCTAGTGATTTTGGCGGGCGGAGTGGTACGCAGTTCTGGTTCTGGTATGGGCTGCCCTGATTGGCCCAAATGTTTTGGCTGCGTGGTGCCGCCAACAAACATCTCTCAATTACCGGCCGATTACAAACAGAAATATGTAGCCGGTCGCGTTAAAAAGAACCAACGCTTTGCTAAAACTCTGGATGCACTGGGCTATCATGATTTGGCTAACCGCATCCGCGAAGACAAATCCATTTTAATTCCCGAAGATTTTAATCCGGCTAAAACCTGGATAGAGTACGCTAACAGACTGGTGGGCGTGGTGTCAGGCATATTTTTATTGTTGACCGCCATTTACTCATTCAATTACTGGAGCTTAAACAAAGGTATTGTGCTAGCTTCTGTTGGTAACCTGATTTTGGTAGGTTTTCAGGGTTGGTTGGGTTCTGTAGTGGTATCTTTAAATTTGGTGCCCTGGGTAGTTACTGTACATATGCTGTTGGCCCTGGGACTAGTGGCTTTAAGTATTTATACCTACCATGCCGCTAAGGTTAACGGAAAACCCAAATTGCAATTCAAGGGTATTGTTTGGACGATGACTATTTTGGCGCTGATCTTGACCGTGACGCAGATTTGCTTTGGTACCGATGTGCGAGAGCGTATTGACGAAGTAGCGGCTCATTTGCAAGGTTACCGTCAGGACTGGGTGAGCAGGGCAGGGGGGATCTTTACCCGTCACCGTGATTCGGCTATACTGGTGCTGATCATTAACGTAGCACTTTACGCCCTGATCAGAAAAGGATATAGCCGTCATTCCGTTCATCAGCAACTGATGAGTTTTACATTTTTAATGATCATGCTGCAAATTTTAAGCGGTATTGCATTATCATATTTTGCGTTGCCGCCATATGCGCAGGCTACACATATTTTAATATCAACGCTGATTTTCGGTGCACAGTTCTATCTGCTGCTTAACCTGTATCGTACAGCAAACATGAAGGAGGTGAAAGCATGAAAGGCAGCGATTTTTCAAAACTGATTAAAACCAGGCTCACGTTCCTGGTTACATTCTCGGCCTCTATAGCCTTCTTGATCGGTTCTAAGATGACCGGAAACGGCGACATTAACTGGTATAACTGGGGAAAGCTGATCGTCGGTGGTTTCCTGGTAACATCAGCAGCAAATTGCTTTAATGAAGTAATTGAGAAAGATCTGGACAAGCTGATGAAGCGCACCATGGACAGACCAATGCCAGCCGGACGTATGACCACCGGTCAGGGTTTGGTGCTAGGCTTGTTTATGGGTATTATGGGTACCTATCTGTTAGGTAGCTTAAATATCTTAACAGGTCTGTTATCGGTGTTTTCTGTATTACTTTATGCATTTGCTTATACGCCATTAAAACAGAAATCGCCTATCGCAGTATTTGTAGGTGCATTTCCTGGCGCATTGCCACCGCTGATTGGCTATGTAGCAGCGCACGGAAAAATTGATGAGGTAGCTGTCATTCTGTTCCTGATTCAATTTGTATGGCAATTCCCACACTTCTGGGCCATTGCCTGGGTGCTGGATGATGATTATAAATTGGCCGGCTTCCGTTTACTGCCTACAGGCAAGCGCGATGTGGGTAGTGCAGTTATTACCTTTGTGTTGTTAATTGTTT
Organism: Mucilaginibacter yixingensis; assembly: GCF_041080815.1. NCBI lineage: Bacteria > Pseudomonadati > Bacteroidota > Sphingobacteriia > Sphingobacteriales > Sphingobacteriaceae > Mucilaginibacter > Mucilaginibacter yixingensis. The sequence goes on from NZ_CP160205.1 coordinate 877,320, forward strand.
TACTACCAGTTAGTTTGCTGCCAACTATTTACAATTTTGGTGGTTACTGGGTGGGTGGCGTATCATTATTGTGCAGCCTGATATTTTTATACCAAGGTTTTGTACTTTTGCGCACCCGTGAGATTAAGGCGGCCCGTCAACTGATGTTCGGCTCGTTCTTTTATCTGCCAGTGGTACAATTAATGTTTTTGTTTGATTTTATCGGAAAAGTGAAATGATGGCTCAGTTACAGCAAGAAAATGATAGAATAAACTACGGCGCCAAGAAATTCAACATGTGGATCTTCGTGTTCTGCTCTTTTATGCTATTTATGGCATTTAGCAGCGGTATGATTGTTTACATGGGAGGGAGTGGACACGGCCTGAACGTGACGCTGCCGGCGGCCTTTAGATACAGCACTTTAATATTGATTTTGAGCAGCGTTTCGCTGTTTATATCGTCAAAAGCGGCCAAGGCATCAGACCTGGGCAAGCAACAACGATTTTTATGGATAACCATTGTTTTAGGACTCGGATTTCTGGTGATGCAGGTTTACGGCTGGTATGTACTGGCTTACAACATGCGCATCTTTTTGACAGACCCTAACGCCTCGCGCTCTTTTGTGTATGTAATTACTTTAATGCACTTACTGCACATTATTGGCGGCCTGATCTTCCTGTTTTATGCCGTGAGCGGCAGCATCAGAAAGATACCGCAAGTGAGGAACCTGTATCGCATGGAAATGTCATCGATTTTTTGGCATTTTCTCGATATTGTATGGATTTATCTCTATGTTTTTTTACTTTTGAACCAACATTAAAACAACCCTTTTAATTAAGTACAGATGAGTACAAGTACAACAGTATCACCAATTGATGAAGTAAAGACCACACCGTGGGCCGGTGGCAGAGCGCCATTTTCGGTAGAGTACGGGAAAATGATGATGTGGTTCTTCCTGCTTTCAGATGCTTTTACCTTTTCTTCTTTATTGATCGCTTACGGCGCCCTGCGCTTCAGCTCTAATGTATGGCCTGCACCAGATCTGGTTTTCCAGTCGGTACCGGGCATGTATGAAAACGGCGCTCCGCTGGTTTTCGTAGGTATCATGACGTTCATACTCATCGTAAGCTCTGTTACCATGGTATTGGCGGTTGAGGCCGGTCATCGCAATTCACGTAAAGAAGCTGCGGGCTGGATGGTAGCCACTATTATATTTGGTTTAATGTTCCTGGGTTGTCAGGCTTTAGAGTGGAGCCACTTACATCACGATGGTTTCTGGTGGGGCAGCACTCCAAAAGATCTGCAGGAGTATTTCCACGGTGCAACATCAAGAACCTACGCACAACAGTTTGCCAACCTGTTCTTTACCATTACCGGTTTCCACGGTTTCCACGTATTTAGCGGTGTAGTGATTAACTTCATCATCCTGATTAACGTACTGAAAGGTACTTACGAGAAACGAGGCAGCTACCTGATGGTTGAAAAAGTTGGTCTGTACTGGCACTTTGTAGACTTAGTTTGGGTATTCGTATTTACCTTCTTCTATTTAGTTTAATTACTTTAAAATACACGACACAATGTCTGAACATACACACGACGCTCACCTTGAGCACGGACACGATGACCACGAAGGAATGACCAAAGGCCGCATCTTGAAAGTGGCTGGTATACTAACTGCTATCACTGCAGTTGAGTTTGTCATCGCCCTTGTGCTGGTACCTAGAGGTGTTATTGCTTTGCACCTGGCTAACCCAATTTATATTACTTTAACGCTGTTGAAAGCTTTCTACATCATCGCTTTCTTTATGCACTTGAAGTTTGAGAAAAAAGGTCTGATTTACTCAATCGGTATTCCTATTATTTTCATTATTGGCCTGATCCTGGTATTAACAAACGAAAGCCACCACTGGATTGACCTTCGCGAAGTTTTGCACCTGGCCAAATAAATAGCATTCTATTGAAAAAGATATTAATCCTGGTAGCCATTTTAGCGGTGCCAGGATTTTTGTATTATTTACTGACCGTTGGCGGTAAAAATCGCTATAAGCCACTGCCTTTTTACGGTCCCAAACAGCTCTCGGGTACGTTCCATAAATTTCATGGCAAGGAGATTCCGGATACGCTGTATCATACCATTCCCGATTTTAATCTGACCGATCAGGACGGTAAACCTGCATCCTTCAAAACCATCGGGAACAAGATCACTGTTTTCAGTTTCTTTTATACCCATTGTACCGATGGCTGCGATGTGAGCAATGGATACCTGGATAGCCTGGCTAAGTTTTATGCTAAAAACAAGCTGATCACTTTTGCCAGTATAACGGTAGACCCGCAGCGCGATAAGCCTGAGGCTTTGAAGCAGTATGCGGCTAAGTTTAATCTGCCGTCATCAAAATGGTTGTTCCTGACGGGGGATACTTCGGCCATCAGCGCACTGGCTTCAAAGGGACTATTGGTTGATGCCTTGCAGAATGGTAGCAATGATTTCATCTACAGCAAAAAACTGATCCTGGTTGATCCCGAGCATCGCATCCGCGGTTATTACAATGGTACCGATGTGAAAGAGGTGGAACGCCTGAACGACGAAATGAAGGTGCAGATTGCCGAAGAACTGCGCAAGATCAAAGCCCCAGATCTATAATAGGGGATGTAATAAAAAAGCTTTATGCTTTCGACATTTAGCTTTCAGCTTAAAAAAAAATGACAGACAAAGTTTTATACAGAACAGTTGCGGCAATATCCATTGTAGTTTTTGCCTTGGTTGTTCTATTGAATCGCAAAGTTATACCCGGCCCCGCCGTGGTTCCTTCATTTGCTTATTTTTTACCAAAACTGAATGCTATTTTAAATGGTACCTGTAGTGTACTGTTAGTAGTATCCTTGTTTTTTATTAAATACAAACAGATCCAGATACATAAAACCTTAAATTTTATAGCCGGATGCCTGTCAACCGTGTTCCTACTTTCATATGTGTTGTTCCATTACCTGGCTCCCGAAACATTATATGGTGATCTGAACGGTGACGGCGTGGTAGATGCCATGGAGAAAGGCGCTGCCGGTGGTATCCGTTTTGTATATTTCGCCATTTTGGGCACGCATATTTTGCTGGCGGCCGTAGTGCTTCCGTTGGTATTGTTAAGCTTTTACCGCGGGTTTGCGATGCAGGTACAGCGCCATAAAAAATTAGTGCGCTGGACATTCCCTATCTGGCTCTATGTTACCGTTACCGGGGTGATTGTGTATCTGATGATATCGCCTTATTATCATTTTTAAAGAAATTGCAGAGACACATATTTGTGTCTCTCTGATGATAAAGCAAAAAATAAAATCGATAAATTTGCACACTATGAAGCGATTGAAAATGCTACTTTGTTGTCTGATGCTGGTCTTTGTGGCCGGAGGCGTTCAGACTGCCGCTGCGCAGTGCGCACAATGTGCTGCCCAGGTAGAAACAAACAAGCAGAATGGCGATAGCATTGCCAACGGATTAAACCATGGTATTATGTACCTGTTGGCTGCACCTTACCTTGCGGTTGCCGTGGTTGGCTTTATCTGGTACAAAAAATATCGCCGTAAAAATGTTGATCTGAACATGCGGAACGAAAAGCTGCATTTAAACTAATATTTGATCAAGCGCCGTTCCATACGGCGCTTTCATTTTTTATATACCTATGGCTCAAACTTCGCAATGGAAAGCAATGTCGCAGGGGCGGTGCCCGCGATGCCGTCGCGGACGCATGTTTATGGGGCCTGCCTATACCATTGGCGGCAATAAGATGCACGAGCACTGCCCGCATTGCGGCTTGACTTTTGAGATTGAGCCAGGCTACTTTTATGCTGCCATGTATGTGAGCTATGCATTCAACGTGGCCGAGGCGGTAGCAATGGCCATTGCTACCTCGGTATTGAGCGGAGGGTCAGATTCCCCGTGGTTGTATCTGGGTGTAATTTTAGTGGGATGTCTTTTGTTAGCGCCATTTAATTACAGATATTCGCGTATAGTGTTATTGTATTGGCTGTCGCCCAAGATACATTACCAACCCTACCTGGATACCGATGATAAAAAGTGAAACGCTTAAATTCTTCACGGCCTTAGCCGAGAATAACCACCGCGACTGGTTCATGGCGCACAAAGACGAGTTTGAAGTTGTCAAAGAAAACATCACCGATTTTGCCGGCGAGGTGATCAAGTCCCTGAGCAAGATAGACCCGCTGGTAGACCCTGCTACCGATCCTAAAAAATGCGTGATGCGCATTTACCGCGATATCCGTTTCAGCAAAGATAAAACCCCATATAAAACCTGGCTGGGCATTCATAAGTTTACCGCTGGTAAGTATACCGGAGGTATTGGCTATTATATCCACATCCAACCCGGGCAATCATTTGCTGGTGGCGGTTACTGGTTGCCCGAGGGCGATCATCTGAAAGCTATCCGTCAGGAAGTAGATTATAATGCCGATGAGCTGAAAGCGATAGTAGACGCGCCCGATTTTAAAAGCATGTTCGGCGAGTTTCGAGATCAGGAGCAACTCAAAGGCGCACCGGCAGGATACCAGACCGATGATGAAAATATAAGCCTGATAAAATTAAAAAGCTTTACCGCCGTTAAGTCAATTACAGATAAAGAGCTTCAGCAGAAGGATTTGATAGATACGATTGCCGCTATCTTTGAAAAAATCTATCCGCTGAACACCTTTTTACAACAAGCAGTTTCAACCACCTGAAAATTCTACAATACATGAAAATTAAGTCCTTATTATTTGTTGTTATTGCGGCCGCCGCCCTGCAATCGTGCGTGGTAATGTCGCCAAAGAAATACAAAGCCCTGGTTGCCCAGCGCGATTCACTGTCAACCCGCACTAACGATCTGGAGGCCGAACGCTCGCGCCTGCAAAGCGATACCGCTCGCCTGCACCGCGAAATGGCCGATCTGCAGAAAAGCTACAACGAGCTTAACGGCAACCTGACCGCCGCCAACAAAAACATAGACGCGCTGAACAATAAATACGATAGCAAAGTAAGTCAGCTATCTGGCGACCTGCAAAAACGTGAGGCCCGCCTGAAAGAGGTAGAAGACGCGCTGCGTAAACGCGATGAAGCTACGAACGCGTTAAGAGATAAACTGCAAAAAGCACTTCTGGGCTTCCAGCAAAGTGGTTTATCGGTTGATATCCGTAACGGTAAAGTGTACGTATCGCTTGCTGATAAGCTGTTATTCCCGTCAGGCAGTATTGTGATTGACGAGAAGGGCAAGCAGGCGTTGAAGCAGTTGGCTATTGTGCTGAACAAAGAAACCGAAATTAACATAGCTGTTGAAGGCCATACCGATAACAAAAAGGTAATTAACCTGGGCCAGATCAAAGATAACTGGGACCTGAGCGTACTGCGCGCTACATCAGTAACCCGTTATTTGACCGAGACTGAGAAAGTATCGCCAGAGCGCCTGACTGCTACCGGTAAAAGCCAGTACCAGCCGATTGACCCGGGTACCGCCCCAGAAGCGCTGGCCAAAAACCGCCGCATTGAAATTGTGCTGAGTCCGAAACTGGATGAGCTGTACAATTTGATAACAAAGTAATACCCCTCCCGGCCTCCCTCCCAAGGAGTCCTTCGGACCGAAGGGGAGGAGTTAATGAGCAATCAAAAGCGTAAGGTGTCATCCTGAGCTTGTCGAAGGGTGCTGGCGGGCCTATCCGGCGGACATAAATGTTTGAAAGGCCGTCGCGCGTGTTTCGACACGCTCAACATGACAACCCTTCCCACATCAATCAGGGCTCGGGGGACAACGGATAATTTTTAGAAAGGCACAACAATTTGTGCCTTTTTTGTTTAACGATATAGTATAATGAATAACAGTTCCTCCCCTTCGGGGAGGTTAGGAGGGGTAATGAAACCATACGCCATCATATCAGACATTCACGGAAACTCACGCGCATTGGAAGCAGTACTGGAAGACATTCAGCAACGCGGCATCAACGCCATTATTAACCTGGGCGATTTCTTTTTTGGTGCTTTAGAGCCAGAGAAGGTTGCGGCCCAATTGCGCGAGCACCCGATGCTGTGCATTACCGGCAATACCGATAGGGAAATATTGGAAGCAGTTGCAGATCCATCGGCCAAGCGCAAGCCGGGGATGGATAGGGTGGTGGCCGACCTATCTGAAGGTAGTTTAGAGTGGATGCGTTCGCTCCCTCAAACCACAACCGCCGACGGCGTTTTCTTTGTGTGTCATGGTACACCCGAAAGCGATAACGAATACTTGCTGGAGAAGGTGACACCCAACGGTGTTTTTGTTTATAATGATGAAGATCTGATAGCTAAAACGGCCAACATTAAAGAGCAGGTAATTTTATGCGGACACTCGCATGTAAACCGGGTGATTTGGTTGAGCAATGGTAAGATTATTTTAAATCCTGGCAGCGTTGGTTTGCCTGCTTACCTGGGCACAGGCAAGCATCGCTTTGCGATGGAGTCAAACTCGCCACACGCTAAATATGCTATTGTAACGGTGGGCGATGAAGGCGAGATCAATATAGAGCAGGTACTATGTACTTACGATTGGGATGCCGCATCAGAAGCCGCCAAAGCTAATGGTAATACAGATGCGGCCCGTTTCTTATTATACGGCCGGATGCCGAAAGATTTGAGGGTGGATTAAGTGAGTTGTCAGTAGTCAGTGGTGAGTAGTGAGTTGTGAGTTGTGAGTGTGGAGGGGAATCGTTACTCTCAATTCACTACTCACCAAATTATTTTCCGCTGCTGGCTATCAGGTTCATTACCGAGTTAAACATCACAAACTGATTTTCAAATTTTTGCGCTTGCAATTGCTGAAACCAGTTGAAATGTTTCTTCATGAAATAATCAAGACTATGGCGCGAGTCGGCTACGTATTGTACGCAATAGGTAACGCCTTCGTTGGGCGAGTCGAGCACGCTCAGGATAGTGTATGAGTTAAACCAGCCGGTTTTCATAATGGCCGGAATTTGTTCTTCTTGCATCCACTGCACCCACTGGTGGTGAACGGCCTCATCCATCACATAGGTTTCATTGTAAACTATCATCGGGCAAAGATATTTATTTGCATAGAAAGTCCTCTCCTTTGGAGAGGATTTAGGAGAGGTTTACGTCCCATTCATCTTATCGCCCCTCAACGTTCTGAAACGCTTGCGGGCCTCGTTGATATACAGGCTGCCAGGATAATCGGTAATGATTTTCTGATAATAGCTTTTAGCCTGTTCCTTATCATTGAGCTGGTTCTCGTAAATATCGCCCAGCATAAAAACGGCATCATCGGCCCAAAGGCCGTATTGGTGTTGCTCGGCAATGGTCTTCAAATTGGGCACGGCAGCTTTATAATCTTTTTGTTGCAGGTAGATGCGCGCTTTGGCCATCAGGATATCGTCTACCAGTGAGTTGCCGGGATATTTCTTGTCGATGCTATCCAGTGTCATCATGGCTTTGTCTGGCTGTTGCATAAAGATCAGCAGATCTGCACGGGCATACATTTTCAGGGCCAGGCCGGCGCTGTCGGCCCCGGCGGTGTTATCGCTAATGAGCAGGGAGAGGTTTAGCGCATCATTGGCAATCAGCTGACTGGTAGCAGCCTTCAATACATCCAGCTGGCCTTTGGCCCATTTAAAATCGCCGGTATAGTAAGCCAGCTTGGCGTTACGCAGCTTGGCGTCCTGTCCAAGGTTATCGTTATTGCTTTTCTCTACCTGACTGTACAACAGGGTGGCTTCCCAGGGCTGGTTGGTCATCAGGTAAATATCACCCAGATCAAGCTTGCAGATGGCCAGCATATTGCCACTTACGTTGGTGATTTTTATGGCATCTTCCAGCAGTTTTTGGGCATCTTCCAGTTTGTGTAGCTTAAATGCTTCCAGTAGCGCCAGGCGTTCCATGGCAAACACGGTAGACGAAGACCGACCAAACTCAGTGAGCAGATCGTTATAATCTTTCTCCAAGCTCAGCAGATCAGCCTGGGTGTATTTATCGGCCGTTACCTTCAGGTTTTTGGCGTTGATCTGTTCTATTTTGGCTTGCAAATAAAGCGGGTTATTGCTGCCCTTGCCAATCAGGTATTCATATCCGCGTATGGCCTCGTCATAAGCCTGATTGGCCATCAGCGTCTGGCACAGGTCAAAAATACTCTCGCCACCATCATTACGGCGGCGGCTCAGCGCCAGGGCCTGGTTCAGCGCCTGCTCATAGTCTTTTTGCTGCAGGTATTGCCAGGTAAGCATTTCGGGAAAAACCAGCTGCTGCGGATCCTGCTGTATGTGTTTCAGCAGTTCAGTACGTAGCATGTCATAGTCGCCCGGCTCAAAAGTGGTGGCGATGGTATTTTCCGCCTGACTGATATAGCCCGGATTGGCCGGCAAAAAGTTCAGAAACTCGTTAACCATAGCCGCCTTATCTCGTTTAAAACGATACAGGCTGATGAGTTCCATAGTAAAAGCCTGATCGTTCTTGAGCACCTTGCGGCCTTGCAGAAATACCCTGACGGCCATATCCATGTTCTCGCCCTGGTAAAACTGGGTGGCCAGACCGGCAATGTTATTGTAATCGGCGGGCAGATCTTTTAAAATATCGGCATAAACGGCTTCGGCTTTGTCTTTGGCGCCGCTGACCTTATAGATGCGCGCCAGTGCTACATTGTACTGAATGGTGCCGGGGTGTTTGCGCAACAGTTTCTTGGTAGCGCTTTCGGCCTCGTCATATTTCTTTAGCTTGAGCAGGCCTTCCAGGTAATCGTTATAATAAATCTCGTTATTCTGGCGGTAGAGCTTCTGGTAAATTTCCTGCGCTTTTTCATCCTCGCCGTTTGAACTGTACTGGCGGGCCAGGTCAATCTCTCCGCTTTGGGCAAAGGCTTTGACAGCGAAGAAAAGTAAGAAGATGAGTAGCGCCCGTTTCATTTGTTTTTGGTAGCTGGTATTATACAGGTTTGCAATGTTGTCATTGCGAGGAACGGCAGGGGATGAGCATCTGGGTGACGAAGCAATCTCGTCACATTGCAGATGACGAGATTGCTTCGTCGTTCCTCCTCGCAATGACAAGGTGTTTATTTTCCGTATTTGGGTTACTTAAAAGTATCATTTTAAATGAAAATACAGATATATATCTTAACGCTAAAAGCGGGTAAAATTGTAGTGACATTAGGCCCGGTCGAACTAAAATAGCTATTTTGACCTGATTAATTAGTTAGTGACAAGTGCGTAGAACATCAAAGCAAATATATTTTCTGAGTGTTTTTTTGCTGATGATTGTCTTGCAGGCTTGTAAAGACAAGCAGGTGAGCGAGATACCTGTGCGTAATTTCTTCAAGATCCCCGATAAAAGCAGTTTCAAGATCTCGCCCGACGGTAAGTACATCTCCTACCTGAAACCCTACAAAGATCAGCAGAACATCTTCATCCAATCGCTGACAGACGGTACCGAGAAAAGAATAACATCTTACACCGATTTTGCGGTGCGCGATTACGTGTGGACCTTTGATAACCAGATAGTTTATTACCAGAACGCTGATAAAAAAGCTACTAACCCAGGCGACAGGCCGATAGACCAGTTCAGGATGTATGCGTTTGATCTGGGGACGATGAAGAACCGTGTGTTGCTTACCCAGGAGAAGATCCGCATTAAAATACTGGGCCGTGCCAAGCAGCAACCTGATATATTGAGCGTGGTGATGAACAAACGCGACTCCACCAATTTTGATGTTTATAAACTGAATATCCAGACAGGTGAGCTGAAGCCCTACGTCATTAACCCCGGTAATATTACCGAGTGGTACTCTGATCCTGACGGGCGCATCCACCTGGCCAAATCGTCAGACGGGGTAAACGAGTCGATCTTGTATCGGCATACCGAGTCGGCACCGTTTAAAACCATCATCAAAAACAACTTTAAAAACTCGGTAGTGCCTATTGCTTTTACCGGCGAGGGGAACCTGTTTTATGCGCTATCAAACGTTGATCGTGATAAAACCGCCCTCGTAGAAATCAATGCTGAAACCGGGAAAGAAGAAAAGGTAGACTACGCCAGTGATAAAGCCGATATCAGCGATTATAGCTATTCGCGCAACAAACGCCGCATGGAGTCTATATCATGGGTGGATGCCAAGCAGCAAACCTACTTTCTGAATGCGGCTACCAAAGCCATTTATGATGACGTTAGCGCCAAACTGCATGGCATCAAAATAAAAATTACCGATCGCGATAGTGCCGAGCGTAAGTTTATCATTTATACCTATGCCGATCGTGATCCGGGTTCATACTACCTGTACGAGAAAGACGGCAAGAAACTGACCAAGATTGGTGATCTGAACAGCAGCCTGAAACATGATCTGCTGTGTGAGATCAAACCCATCTCATTCAAAGCTTCTGACGGGATGCAGATCAACGGGTACCTTACCCTGCCGCAAACCCAAAAGCAAACCAACCTGCCGGTGGTAGTGCTGGTGCATAACGGTCCGTGGAGGCGCGATGGCTGGGGGTATAACAGCGAGCTGCAGTTTTTGGCTAATCGTGGCTATGCCGTGTTCCAGGTAAATTACCGTGGTTCTACCGGTTACGGCAAGGCTTATTACAGCGCAGGCTTTAAACAGGTAGGCGGCAAAATGCAGCAAGACATTGCTGATGGCGTGAAATGGCTCATCGCTCAAAAAATTGCCAATCCTAAAAAGGTGGCCATTATGGGTAGTGGCTTTGGTGGTTTTAGCGCGCTGTATGGCGTATCAACCCATCCGGAGCTGTATAGCTGCGCGGTGGTGCAGTCGGGTTTAATCAACTTCTTTACTTATATTAAAGATGTGCCGCCATACTTTAAATCATCTGTAAGGATGATGTATGAGATGGTAGGCAATCCCGAAACCGATGCAGATCAACTGCGTAATATCTCGCCGGTGTTTCATACCGATAAGTTTAAGGCGCCGCTGCTGATATTCCAGGGAGGGCGAGACCCGCGTGCCAACGTGAGCGAGCTTACCCAGTTTGTAAGCGAACTGAAACGCCGCAAGGTGCCAGTAACATACATTTATAAAAAAGACGAACGCCAAAGCTGGGGAGGCCATAACCGCATGGAAATGTATGCTGAAATAGAGCGCTTTCTGGATACTAATATGCGCGTTAAACCGTAGGTTTGTACTTTATGCGGGTTCCAGATAACGCTTACCGGAAAAATTTTCTGCTCATTATCACCTTCCTGATCATGATATCGGTAAGCTTGGTTATTGCCCTTATCATTACCTATAACTTTACCCAGAAATACGTACAAAACGAGTTCGACTCGCGCAAGAGCGATATCCTGGAACAGACCACCAAACCCTACTTTGATTTTTTCAGGAACAAGATTCCAGAGATCACTTCCTACAATGGTTTCCTGGATTCGGCTTCGGCGGCTAAATATGCATCATCGGTATTTATCAGCTATCCGTTTGTAAACCGCATGGTGTTTTATAACATCGTTATCGGCAATCAATCTGCCGAGCACATGAAGGGTAAGCTGGGTATTGCCGTAAAGGCCAGTTACGTTTACACGGAACATAACGGCAGACTGGCCGAAGTGCGTCGTGCCAGACCATCAGAAGAAACAGATTTTAAACCGATGGCCGACAGGCTGAGTAACTATATTGCCACTGCCGATACCACCCGCGGCCCCAACCAGGACGAGCAGTTTAAAACGTTTTATGATGTGCAGTCGGGCAAGATCAGTTATCTCAATATCCCACGCCCGCAAGAGATAAAAACCTATCGCGAGTTGCAGCGTAGCGGCAGGCCGTCCGCCTTCTATCCGCAGAACATGATGACCTTCTTTCTGGATGCTGCAGATCTGGAAGTGAAAAATTCGCACAAAGAACTCTACCAGGAAGTAAGCGTGCAGCCGGTGGTTTATGACCCGCTGGATACCGGCGCCGACAAGCTCTCTACTGAAGCCGCCTTCCCCGGTGCGTTTGCTAACTATAAACTCTACTTCCGGTCAGACAGGGATTACCTGGGCAGCGAGGTGGCCCGTCGCTTTACGCCAACGGCTGCTATCATCCTGCTCATCTACCTGTTTCTGGTGGTAATTGGCTGGCTCATTTACCGTAATCTCAACATCAACATCAGGCTTTTTAAGCTGCAATACGATTTCATCAATAATTTTACACACGAGTTTAAAACGCCCGTAAGTGTGATAAAAATAGCCGGCTCAAACCTGCGCAGCGAGGCCGAACTGACCGAACGCCAGCGTAAACATTATGGCAAGATACTGGACGAGGAAGCCGACAAGCTGAACAATCTGATGAACAAGTTGTTATCGTTTACACAGATTGAAAATCGGTCAATACAGATTAAAAAAGAGGAAATTGACGTAGAACAGTTCATTACCACTTACCTTGATATGTTCAGGCTGAAGTATCATGATCTGAAGCTGAGCTATAAGATAACCGGGGTGAAAACGTTTGTAACAGACCCGGTGCTGTTGGGGAGCCTTTTCCAGAACCTGATAGAGAATGCCTACAAATATTCGGCACCGGATAAGCGTGAGGTGAAGATCAGGATTTTGACAGAGCGAAGGAATATTGTATTTTCATTCGCTGATAAAGGGATTGGGATACCCAAGAGTGAGTTGGAGAATGTGTTTAAGAAATTTTATCGCATAGAGAATAAATACAACCAGAATGGCAGCGTGGGGCTGGGCCTGGCGTTTTGTAAAGAACTGGTTAATTTTATGGATGGCGATATCACCGTAAAAAGTAAAGAGAACGAAGGCTCGGAGTTTATAGTAACCCTGCCTATTGACAGTTAGATTTGAGATGTGAGATATGAGATATGAGATTTTGTTTGGTCATAAATGATCTGTTTGCAAGTCTTCTGTCTCAAATCTCATATCTCAGATCTCATATCTAACCAATAATGAACAAAGAAATAAAAATTGCACTGGTTGAAGACGACGAGAACCTGCGTTTTCTGGTAGCAGAGCGCCTGCACACTGAAGGTTACAAAGTTTATGAGGCCGCCAATGGCGACGAGGCCGAAAAAATGATTGTGGAAGAGCAGCCCGATATTGTTCTGCTCGACTGGATGTTGCCCGGTAAGCAGGGTTCTGAGGTTTGTGCCAACATCAGGCAGAAAGGTTTTGATAAGCTGATTATCATGATGACGGCCAAAGCGCAGGATATTGATAAAATTGAGGCCTACAACTTCGGCGTGTCTGATTATATTACCAAGCCGTTTAACATGGATGTGCTGGTGGCTTTGATTGATAACAAGATCAAGTTTTCGATGAGCATTGAGAAAACCGAATCGTACAAGTTTGCCAATATGGAGCATCAGCCTAATACCCACACGCTGATCAAAGACGGCCGCAAGGTGGAGCTGACCATACTGGAAAACCGCATTCTGCTATACTTCCTCAAAAACAAAAACAAGGTAATTAACCGCGAAGAACTGATGATGGAAGTATGGGGCTATAACGCCGATGTAAATACCCGTACACTGGATATGCACATTGTGCGCCTGCGTAAAAAGATAGAAGACAACCCAGATTCACCTAAATACCTGCAAACGGTAAGGGGCATTGGCTACAAATTTGTTTTGTAGTGAGTGGTGAATAGTGAGTCATAAATATTGATAAAAACGAGAAAAGCGGCTTATGCCGCTTTTCTCGTTTTTATACTTTATGTCATCCTGAGCGGTAGCGAAGGATCTCTGAGGACAGTCCGTAATGATTTGCGGCAGAGATGCTTCGTTCCTCAGCATGACATGAGGTAGCCCAATGACTAATGCCCGATCACCAATGACCCACTAACCGGAACACCCGCAGGGGTAATGCCCTGTACAATAACTTTTCCGGCTTCGCCATTGTTTAAAAAGTTGATGCTGGCATGGCCGCTGGCATCGGCATGTACGTCTGGTTCCCAGTGGATGGTAGGGCGGTAGCCGGCCTTGGTTACCTCTTTCTCATTAGCTGGTTTATAAAATACCCTAGCCTGGTAATAGCCGTCTCTAAATGTTTGTAATGAGCCTGGGTTGTCTATCGTGGCATCATCAACCAGATAAAGGTAGAGCAGGAAATAATCCTGTAACTGGCCCTCTGTTATTTTAGTGGCATTGAGCGAGTGATCTGTACCAATCATCGGCTTAAACACAATCTTTTTAAACTTGGTAATAGGCATGTTGTAATATTGAATGCGGTAGGCGTTGGCCTGGGCGGTATCGTCCATATTCAGCTCCACATCATTTATAAACAGCAGTGGTTGTTTACGCATATAATAAATGCCGTTATCATCTGCGCCGGCCTGCGTTGCGCCTTTCATTTTTTGCAGCAGGTACCATTCTAAGGTTTTGTATTGTTTGTCATCCGGAGTGATGTTGAACATTTGCTGGTCGCCCCATGTAGTAAGCACTTTGCCGCCGCGCAGCACCACACTGCTTCTGTTGGCCCGCACTTTTACTTCTTTTAGTTGGGTTACGTCGGGGCGTTTAGCATCGAGAGCCAGTTGCACCTGGCCGGCTTTAGCTATGCCAATGCTGTCTTGCTTTGCAAGCTTGTTAAATGCCATGGGCGCAACTGCCGCAACCGTCAAGTTTTTATCTAACTGGATGCTGCCTTGTTTTACGCCTTTATCGTTTAACGCGGCCATCTTAATATTTTCTTTGCCGTACCAGATCAATCCAGGGAAGTGGAAGCGACCGTCGGCATCGCTGCGGGCAGATTGCAGGGTACCGCCCTTAGCTTCGGGCGCAAATAAAGATAGATTAAGGTTAGGTATAGGGCTCTCGGTATTGTCGTCTGTTACTTTGCCGTCAATAGGTATGCCTTCTTCCATCATATAGCTAATATGGATGCCCGAGTCAATGAGCCTGCGCCACACAAAATCGCGCCAGCCCTGGGTAAGCAGCAGCATATCTACCTGCTTAAAGCGGTTAACGTTGGTGGTATCAAAATAGCGGGCTGCATGGTGGATCTGTCCGCGCAGTTCAGACCCCAGCAGCAGGTAAGCGGCAATGTCATCTTGTTGCAGGGCAACGCTTTGGTCAACCACCGCTACAGAAAGGTTGGCGTTGGGTTTTGTACCGATGTTAAGCGTAACCGGCTCGCTGGTTTTGTAAACTTTTTTGTTGGTATTAAGGCTGATGTTGCTTTGTCCCGGATGATGGATGTACACCAGGCGCTCGCAATGCGGTTTGTTTTGGTCGTCATAAATAGTTACTGCCGATACACCTTCTGGCAGGGTGGCAGTAGGTATCCGCGCAGCCAGCTGGTTACCAGTTAACTGAATATCCTGACTAATGAGCGATACTCCACCATGTTTCACCGTTAACCTATACGCCGTTGGCATCGATGTGCTATTACGCGAGATAACCGTTGTCAACAAGCTATCTGATTGCCTGATCTGCAAGGCCAAACCTTCTTTTAATGCCGACGGCAGCTGGAAGGTTGCCGGTTTTTTATTTAACAGTACTACCGCTTTGTATGACTGGCCCGCAACAGGCAGCAAGGCAAATAGTGCCATGCCTTCGGCATCGCAGTTAAAATGAGCCACGGTATCGCCGGCGGCAGAGAGTATTGCGCCTGTGGCAGGCAAACCTAGTCCGTCGCCATCTTCGGCTTTTACGGCTACAATGCTGCCCAGTCCCTCAACTAACGAGCCGCCCTCCGGGAAGAAACGAACGGTTGGGGCAGAAGGAGTAGCAGGGGCTGTAACAGGTGCAGGTGTAACGCTGGCTGTTCCAGCTTTTGCGGCATTGTTAGCCGTTGCCTTTCCGCTGGCTGATGGTAGCAGGGTGATACGTTTTTCAAAGAAAAAGTTATCGCCAAAATTGCGCATCCAGTTAGTGTAGGCACGCAGTCGATAGGTGCCGGCGGGTACGGTATCCAGTATGAAATCACCATGGCCCGAGCTGTTATCTAACTTGATTACTTCGCTGCCGCGGATGGTAGCGCCTGCATCAATCAGTTCAACATGCAGGTTATTGCTGGTAGCAATAGGGATGTTATCCTGCGCGTTTACCAGGTAGGCTTTAAACCAGAGGGTATCGCCCTGCAGGTAAACATCGCGGTCTGTGTGCAGATAGGTTTTCTCAAAAAATAATTTGAAGTTGGGATTTACCGGCGCAGCGGTTTGCGCTTTTGCCCTGCAAACGGTAAGCAGCAGCAAAAGCCATAACAAATGTTTTGGCATAGGTTTCTATTTGGTTTATAAGGGGTTATTGCCTGTGCCAAATGTAACGAAAACAGCATCATGATTTTTTGGGATTGGAAAGATTTTCAGGATTCTAATTATATTCTAATGCCGCCGTCTGTTGCGGCGTGGCTTTATCCGTCGGTGTCAAACATTTTTTCATATCATTAATTTAATGGATATTGAAACCATATTTAACCTGATGCCTGCATGTGCAGGTTTTGAAAAGCAATAAAATGGCTAATAAAGTATTATGTTTCGGTGAGGTGTTATGGGATGCCTTCGGCGATGAAAAGAAGCCAGGCGGTGCGCCCATGAACGTGGCACGGCATCTGCGGCAGCAAGGCATTGATGCGCAAATGACCAGCAGGATAGGGGCCGATGCCTCTGGCGATGAACTGGTTGCTTTTTTAACGTGTACCGGCTTACACTCCAACCTGATTCAGCGTGATGAAGAGCTGCCTACCTGCGAGGTAACGGTTCAACTGGATGAGCAGAACCAGGCTGCCTACATTATTCCGCAGCCGGTATCGTGGGATAATGTGCAGGCTGATGCAGCAATGATTGCCGCTGCTAAACAAGC
This sequence comes from Mucilaginibacter yixingensis, assembly GCF_041080815.1. Taxonomy (NCBI): domain Bacteria; kingdom Pseudomonadati; phylum Bacteroidota; class Sphingobacteriia; order Sphingobacteriales; family Sphingobacteriaceae; genus Mucilaginibacter; species Mucilaginibacter yixingensis. The sequence continues at coordinate 894,054 of NZ_CP160205.1, forward strand.
CGATGCTATTGTGTTTGGCAGCCTTGCCTGTCGCGAATATAATACCCGTGCTGCCCTGCATACATTACTCGATGAAAGCCATAACCTGCGCGTTTTTGATGTGAACCTGCGCCCGCCGCATTATGAGTTGACGACCATCGAGGCGCTGGCCGCCCGATCACAAGTGATTAAGATGAACGAGGAGGAAGCTGTTATGCTTATTGGTGGCAGCCATGATGACTTGCGGGGAAAACTAATAGAGTTTCAAAAGACTTATCATAACCAAACCATTATTGTTACCCGCGGTGCAGAAGGCGCCCTGGTATGGCACGACGGACGATTTTACGAACATGCCGGCCAGCAGGTACAGGTGGTAGATACGGTTGGCGCCGGCGATTCTTTCCTGGCTACGTTTGTGGCAGGCTTGCTGGCGGGGCAAACGGATATTCAAAAGTTATTGAACAAAGCTTGTGCAGTGGGTGCTTATGTGACTACGCAACGGGGGGCTAACCCGGCTTATCCGGAAGGGCTGATTTAACCCCTCCCGGCCTCTCCTCCGAAGGAGAGGAAACTTGTGAACCAGTATTAAATCTCTACGAATGTATGTCCCAATATGTCATGTTGAGGAACGAAGCATCTCTGAGGACCGTTCTATTTGCTAGTCCTCAGAGATGCTTCACTATCGTTCAGCATGACATAAGGGAATTACTGTATAGCCCCTCACCCATAAACCCGGTTGCAGTGGAAAGCCCGGAATGCAGCGTAGCGGAATGAGGACTTGTAACGGAAAACGGGGCTATCGGTGCCGAAGGATTACTGTCAGTGCTTTTCAAAAGCCTAATCCAAACCCTCTCCTCCAAAGGAGTTCTACGGACAGAGGAGAGAGTATTTCTAAGAAATCCAGTAAATCTCCCTCTCCTTTGGAGAGGGCTGGGGTGAGGTTTCTTCTTACCATAAATTTTAGCGCGGGATGACGTATTGATAAAAAAATTATATTTGTGTACTAAGTGAAATAGGATGCCGGTAAGAGGAAACCAGTTTAAAGGAAATAGTTTTAGGGACGATAGAGGCACCGAAAGTGTCAAAGGCAAAGCCAAGCGCTCGCGCCCGTTTAAACAGCGTGTGGAGAGTTTGCCTACTTTTAATTTGAAGGAAGGCAGGCTGATAAAAATTGCAGGATTGGTGTTTTTGGCCCTTTCTGTACTGTTTTGTATTGCCTTTACATCATACCTGTTCACCGGCGAACAAGATCAGAGCTATGTGGCCGCAGCTAATGGCGGCTGGGGTAATTTTGTAAAAACCGAGCATAGCGCGCAGCTAGCCGGTCCGCAGGATGCCGTGGTAGATAACTGGCTGGGCAAATTTGGCGCCTTGCTGGCCAACCAGTTTATTTATGAGTGGTTCGGTGTGGCATCGTTCATCTTTATTGTGGTGTTCTTTATCATTGGCTATCGTTTACTGTTCAAGGTAAAGCTGGCCTCTATTACCAAAACGCTGGGTTATGCCTGCTTTGGCATTGTGTTTATATCAATGACCATTGGTTTTATACACAGCTTTGTGAGCGATTATCCGCACTTTGCAGAGGGCGGCTTCGGCTTTGTAACTAACCGCTACCTGGATACCCAGATAGGCCAGGCGGGCACTGGCTGTTTGCTCATTTTTGCACTACTGGTTGCCCTGGTAATTGCTTATAATATTGACTTTAAATTGCCAGAGCGCCGTAAACGTGAAAGCGCGGTTGCCCTTGGCAATGACATAGTTTTGCCAGATGTTGAACTGGAAAACGAAGAGATATCAGAACCGGTAGAATGGCGCAAAAACGGCCGCCAACATGTGCCGATTGACACAGAAGTGGATCGTGGTGAGCGTATGCAACAGGAGCCGGTAATCAATCCGCGCCGGGTAGCAGCCGAGGAGGAATCGGCGGTGCCTCAATTTACCAGTCCGGTAGAGAATACGGTTAGACACGAACCTGTGACGCTGACTCCGCAGGTAACTGCCGAAGAAGAACCTGAAGAAACCGAGATACCGATGACGGTAGAAACCGAGCGCCCAACGCCGGTAACCGCCATTGAAATGAGCGATACGGATAAGAAGGCAAACGAACTGGTAGACCAGTTCGGCACGTTTGATCCTAAACTGGATCTGTCGAGCTATAAACATCCGCCGCTTGATTTGCTGGAAAACTACGGCTCAAACAAGATCGCAGTAAACTCTGATGAACTGGAAGCCAACAAGAACAAGATTGTTGAAACGCTGAATCACTACAACATAGAGATTGAGAAGATCAAGGCGACCATCGGGCCGACGGTTACCCTGTACGAGATCATCCCGGCGCCGGGTGTGCGTATCAGTAAGATCAAAAACCTGGAAGATGATATTGCGCTGAGCCTGGCCGCGCTGGGTATCCGCATTATTGCGCCGATGCCGGGCAAGGGAACCATTGGTATTGAGGTGCCAAACCAGAATCCGGAGATGGTATCTATGCGCTCTGTATTGGCTACCGAGAAATGGTTGAATAATACCATGGATTTGCCAATAGCATTGGGTAAAACCATCAGCAATGAAGTGTTTATTGCCGATCTGGCCAAGATGCCGCACTTACTGGTGGCTGGTGCTACCGGTCAGGGCAAATCGGTTGGTATTAACGCCATCCTGGTATCGTTGCTGTATAAACGTCATCCGGCCGAACTGAAGTTTGTATTGGTTGACCCTAAGAAGGTAGAGTTAACCCTGTTCCGCAAGATAGAGCGCCACTTCCTGGCCAAACTGCCTGATGAAGCCGATGCGATTATTACCGATACCAAGAAGGTAATTAACACGCTCAACTCGCTTTGTATTGAGATGGATCAGCGTTATGACCTGCTGAAAGATGCGCAGGTGCGAAACCTGAAAGAGTATAACGCCAAATTTATTAACCGCAAGCTGAACCCGAACGACGGGCACCGTTTTCTGCCGTTCATTGTGCTGGTGGTAGACGAGTTTGCCGACCTGATGATGACCGCCGGTAAAGAGGTGGAGCAGCCTATTGCCCGTTTGGCGCAGTTGGCCCGTGCCATTGGTATACACCTGGTTATTGCCACGCAGCGCCCGTCGGTTAATATTATTACGGGTACTATTAAGGCCAACTTCCCGGCCCGTTTGGCATTCCGCGTATTGTCTAAAATAGATTCGCGCACCATCCTGGACGCAGGCGGTGCAGACCAGCTGATCGGTCGTGGTGATATGCTGCTGGCCAGTGGCAGCGACTTGATCCGTTTGCAGTGTGCCTTTGTGGATACGCCGGAGGTAGAGAAGATCTCAGACTTTATCGGTAATCAGCGCGGCTATCCAACCGCCCTGTTGCTGCCGGAATATGTGGGCGATGGTGATGGTAATGACAGTCCGAAAGAGTTTGACGCATCAGACCGCGACCCAATGTTTGAGGACGCTGCCCGGTTGATCGTATTGCATCAGCAAGGCTCAACCTCGCTCATCCAACGCAAGCTAAAACTGGGCTACAACCGCGCTGGCCGTATTATTGACCAACTGGAAGCCGCCGGCATTGTTGGTCCGTTTGAAGGCAGCAAAGCCCGCGATGTGCTGTACCCGGATGAGTATAGCCTGGAAAGACATTTGGAAAGTTTGGCGAAGGGGGAGTAGACCTCTCCCCGGCCCTCTCCGAAGGAGAGGGAGTTGAAACCGCTGTTATTTAGAGACGGTGTTTAAACCCGCCAATATGAATAAAGTCAATATTAGGGCGATTCCTCTAATCAAAAAGATTTTTAAAGCCCTCTCCTTTGGAGAGGGTTGGGAGAGGTGCCAAACAAAATCCATCCAACAAGTATTTAACAGAAACATGAAAAAGACCATCCTATATATTGCCCTGCTGCTAACCGCTGGTTTCAAAGCCTCGGCCCAGCAAGATGCGCAAGCCAAGACCATACTCAGCCAGGTGAGTCAGAAGTATAAAACCTATACTTCCATTAAAACCGATTTTACTTTTACGCTGGATAACCCGCAGGCCGGCGATAAATCGACCACCAACGGAACGCTCATCACCAGGCCTAAGCAGAACAAGTTTAAGGCGACCATGTACGCCCCCGGATCAAAAACGGCAGTAGAGCAGGAGATCATCAGCGATGGCAAAACCCAGTGGACCTATCTCAAAGCAGATAAAGAAGTGCAGGTAAACAACGCAGGCAAAACCGACGATGCACTGAATCCTGCTACCATTTTTACCATCTATGAGCACGGCTACAAATACCTGTACACCGGCGATCAGAAAGTTGGCGGCCGTGTTTGCCAGGTGATAGACCTGAGCCCGATTGACGCCTCAAAAAACTTTTTTAAAGTAAGGCTGATGATTGATAAGGCAAAAAAACAGATTTACAGCGCCATTATTTTTGATAAAGGCGGCATGCATTACACCTATACGCTCAACACGTTTACCCCCAATGCGCCGGCCACAGATGCACTTTTCACGTGGAACAAAGCAGCACATCCGGGTGTAGAGCTGGTGGATTTGAGGTAGTCTTTGGTCCATAGTTCACGGATCATAGTTGATAGATGGTAAGATGGCTTTTAAATAATCGATGTATTCCTTTTATCGTCATTATCTAAAAACCATGAACCATTATCTATGAACCATGAACCAAAAAAACTATTTTTGAAACCATGCTAACCATGACCACCCATACGCTCGAAAAATTAGAGCAGCTGTTAAAAACAGCTGGCTACCGCGTGCGTTATGAGAAAGGAAACTTTAAAACAGGAGCCTGCATGTTACTGAGCAGTAAAATGGTAATGGTAAACAAGTATGCCAATCTGGAAAGCCGCATTAATGCCGTGGCGCAGCTGATCCGCGAAGTAGAGATTGATATTAATCTGCTGGACGATAGGCAATTTGCCTTTCTGCAAACACTAAAACAAACAACCCTGGAGCTGTGACAGTAACATTTTTAGGTACCGGAACATCTCAGGGCGTGCCCGTTATTGCTTGTCCGTGCGAAGTTTGCGCCAGCACCGATGCGCGCGATAATCGTTTGCGTACGGCTATTTTGCTGGAGGCTGACGGTAAGAATATCGTTATAGATTCTGGTCCCGATTTTCGTTACCAGATGCTGCGCGAGCATGTAAAGCACCTCAACGCCATTGTTTTTACCCACGAGCATAAAGACCACATTGCCGGACTGGATGACATCCGCGCCTTTAACTATTTCCAGAAAGCACCGGTTGATGTTTATGCCACACTACGCGTGCAGGAAGCCCTGAAGCGCGAGTTCTCTTACGTTTTTCACGAGTTTAAATATCCCGGTATCCCCGAGTTGGTGCTGCATACCATCGGCTCTGAGCCTTTTGATGTGAGCGGCATTCAATTCACCCCAATAGAGGTAATGCACTATAAGCTGCCTATCCTGGGTTTCCGCATTGGCGATTTTACCTATATCACCGATGCTAAAACAGTGTCAGACATCGAAAAAGAAAAAATAAAAGGTACCAAAACTTTAGTGATCAATGCCCTGCAATTTGAGCAGCATATTTCTCACTTGACCTTTGATGAGGCTGTAGCTTTTGCAGAAGAAATAGGTGCCGAAACCACCTGGTTCACCCATATCAGTCACCGCCTGGGTAAACATGTCGATGTGTCTGAGCAGCTACCTCCCAATATCAAACTGGCCTATGACGGGCTGAAGATTGAGATTTGAGTTAATGCGCTATACTGAGCAGCCTGCTTAGTTTGCTCCGCTGTTTTGTGGTCATGTTAATGTACATTGGTAAGTAAACCAAATCCTCCAATACTAAATCGTTATTTGCTATTGGCCGGTCTGGTTCTATTTTTATCAGGCTCGATGCTTTCTGAGTAGCGTCAAATCCTTGCGCTCGCAGATGTTCAATTAACCGGTGAGGATGGTTAGATACTACCGGCCATACCCAATATGTATGTCTCTTGTTGCCATTGCCTATCCTCATGTTTTCAGGAAGGCATTGAGTTACATCGAATGCAAGATTTCGTCTTTTATCCAACGTGGCCTCATCAAAGCCAATTATCTTTCTTACTAACAGTTTCAAATTGGCAGGACAGGGGCGATAGTTGATTTTCTGTAGCAGATCAGCACCCGGGAAACCTCTTGTAAAACCTGATAATACGGCGTCAAAATCTTTGCCTGCTAGTTTGATGAGGTGATAGAAGGCAGTGTAGACAGATCTTTCAGTTAGCAGTTTTATCAGCAAGGCTTTCACCAGTTTCTTCCTGAAAATGCGTGTAGGTTGGACGGGTAGGCCATTAATTAGTTCGATGACCTTTCGGCTGAGTTCGGGGTTGTTAATGATCAATTGTGCGCCGCTTATAGCCGTGTTTGTTTTGATAAGACCGAAGCTAAACATTACCACATCTGTGCGCGGATGGCCTTGGTAGCTGTTTCCGGCGTAAGCTTGTGCGCAGTCTTCAAAAACTATTAATCCGTGTTGCTGGGCTAAATTTATCAGCTCATCCATCGGCGTAATGGCGCCAAAAAGATGCGTTACCAACAACGCCCGGGTACGCGGCGTTATGGCGCGCTCAACATCGTGTATAGAAATACTTAAACTGTGTTTATCAACGGGCACCGGCACAGCTTTAAGGCCATGCGCGGCTATGATGGTAAACATATCGGGGATATTGATATTAGTAACGATAATCTCGCTTCCAACAGGTAGGTTGAGGGCTTTTAACGTTAAATGAAAACCGGTGCGGACAGAGAGATAAAGTGATTCATCAAGGCTTGAGGATGTCACCGACTCGGGAGAATTAAGCAGGCAGTATTTCAGGCCTGCTAAAAGGTCGCGGTAATTGATATCTAACTGTCCTCTGGGTATCATAGAAACCCACAAGATACAAGAAATTATAAAGCGCTTGCATATCCACCCATTTGCGCATATTTTAGAAACATGCTTATCACAGAAGACCTGCTGCATTACCTATGGAAATTTCGCCTGTTTGAGCGGACGGAGTTACGCACTACCGATGGTGAGGAGATCGAAATCTTTTCTGCCGGACTGGCGCACACCGACGGTGGTCCCGATTTTCAAAATGCCCGTATCCGTATTGGCGATACCACCTGGGCCGGTAATGTAGAATTGCATGTGGCTTCGTCTGACTGGCAACGGCACGGGCACCAAACCGATGGCGCATATGAAAACGTGATCCTGCATGTTGTTTATCGCGACGACGCACCTTTGACATTGAACGACGGCCGCAAAGTGCCAACGCTGAAATTGCAAGACCGTATCCCCGAATCGCTTTATAATCGTTACCACCAGCTCATTTTCAGCAATCAGCAATTTATCCCTTGCGAGGGGACGATAGTAAATGTAGATAGCCTGACTTTGCGCAACTGGCTAACCCGTGTTTTGGTGGAGCGGTTGGAGAAAAAATCAAAGACCGTATTGGACGCCCTTGAACAAAATCGAGGCGATTGGGAAGAAACGTTTTATCATTTTTTGGCGGCCAATTTTGGTTTCAAAATAAATGCGTTGCCCTTTGAATTGCTGGCGCGATCATTACCGCAACACATCCTTGGTAAGCATAAAAACAGTGCTTTGCAAACGGAAGCATTGATCTTTGGTCAGGCTGGTTTTTTGGAGGATGATGTGCAGGACGATTATCCGCGCAAGCTAAAAGAAGAATATACATTTCTTCGGAAGAAGTACCAGCTAACGCCAGTAGAGAAGCATCTGTGGAAGTTTCTGCGCCTGCGACCGCAAAATTTCCCTACAGTTCGTTTAGCGCAGTTTGCGGCGCTGATATCGGGTAGCAGTCATTTGTTCAGCAAGATTTTGGATTATAAAGAAGTTGCTACCCTGCGCAATCTGTTTACCGGCCTGCAGGTAAACGAGTATTGGCAGGCCCACTACCGTTTTGATGCAGAATCAAAGCCTTCGGCAAAGAATCTGGGTGCCGGGGCGATAGATAATTTGTTGCTTAATACGGTAGTTTTGTTTCTGTTTAGTTACGGAAAACAACAACAGCAGCAGTATTTTGTAAGCAGGAGTTTACAGCTATTAGAGAATTTACCTGCCGAGCAAAACACAATCATAGAAGAATTTGTTAACTTAGGAGTGAAATTGAATACTGCCTTCGAGTCGCAAGGATTGCTGGAATTAAAAAATAATTACTGTAATCATAAGAAATGCCTGCAATGCGGCGTTGGTAATAAGATACTAAAGTTAGCCTGAAATGATACAGCGCATCCTCACTTTCTTTGAACGTTACTCTTTTGGTGTATGTACCTACCTGGGCGAGCGCTTCAATATCTCTATTGCCAAAATCAGGCTGTTTTTTATTTATACCTCGTTTCTGTCGGTAGGCTTCCCATTAATTTTCTATTTCTTCGCCGGCATCGTGCTTGATTTTCGCAACTACATCAAACGTCTGCGCAGCCGCGTAACGGATTTGTAATAGATTTTACTTTCCTGAAACTGTTTGCTGCCTCGCAATGACGTATAGGAATGATTGTATCGTTTCTTAAACCAAAACTCCATTTTGTGGTTATTTTAATTAATCTATGATTAAATAAATCAAAATAATGGGAGAGCACAACAAACAACTCAACAACGGCAAAAACCATTCAGCAGACGCGCATCATTCCAACCTCGATGTAATGAAACCGTTTCTAAAATTCGGGGTAGGGGCCATGAGCGCCATCGGCCACACGCTGGTGAGTATTGTAAAAAGTGTGCCCCGGCCACATGGCCATCAGGATGAGGATAATCAGGGACGAGTGATTAAGCTGTAGCTCCTACTGATCCTTCAATAATCGCTCATCAAAAGTAAATGGCTCATTAGCTATTACTTTGATCTTGCCCGCTTTGGCGTGTACAGGATTGATCAGGTAGTTATATTCCTGCTTCACAATAGCGCTTGGCACTTTCATCAGCAAGTGCTGGTTTTGTATCAGAAAGAAATCTCCCGTGCGTTTCAGGATGTCTGGCTCGGGGTAGGTATCCCAGTTGGGCGGGAAGGTGTTTACATCCGGCTCAAAAACATCATCGGGGGCATCAAAAGTAATCAGCCTGAAATCATCGGGGATGATAGTGGGTGGCAAGTGAACCAAAACTTCTAATACAGCTAATGATCTGGATGAAGCCGTGTAAACCATGCTGCGGCCAATGTTGTTCCACCGGCCGCCGTAAAGGCGCGCGCCGGTGCCGCTCATATCGGTAGCATAAAGGCTGCGGGCAATGCGGTAAAGCTGCATAGGCTTAGGCAAAGATGCCGTGCTCAATACGGCCCAACTCGCGGAGTACCATATCAAAACCAACGGAAGTGTCTAATAAAGAGAAAGGCGTTTCGTTACGAAACACATGGCTAGGGGTTTTCATCCAGCGGATAAATTTATCCATAGTGCCAAATACTTCTTCGCCGCGGCTATACAGGCGGGCTAGTTCAATTGCTTTTTCGGCGTACTCTGTTTTTACCAGGGCCTCATCATCATAGCGTTGCAAAGTGCGCTCATTGATGTGCATAATATTGGCTAACTCCTGCAGCGTTACAGAAACTTTTTTGGCCAGGCCGGTTAAAACCTTTTTTGGCAATCCCTGGCGGGTAAGGCTCAATAAATCAAAATCTGAGGTGAAGCGAGCCGTATTAATGCCGCTTAGCAGGCTGTAAAATGAGTTATCTATGCCTTGTGCCATATAAGCTACCATGGGCTCATTAACCTGATTGTGTTCTGTATGCTTTACTTTGTATGACATTTATCCAAATTTACTACACTTTTGTCTGAAAATCAAATTTTTTCTTCTTTTTCTTAAACCGTATTTTTGCAGCCTATGAGCATTTCAACAAAATATCAGCCTAAAGACGCAGAGAACAAGTGGTATAGTTACTGGATGGAGCAGGGTTTCTTCCGCTCGGTGCCCGATGAGCGCGAGCCTTACACCATTGTCATCCCGCCGCCAAACGTTACCGGTGTGCTGCACATGGGCCACATGCTCAATAATACCATACAAGACGTACTCATTCGTCGGGCCCGTATGCAAGGCAAAAATGCCTGCTGGGTACCGGGTACAGACCACGCCAGCATCGCTACCGAAAACAAGGTAGTGAACATGCTGAAAGAGCGCGGTATCAGCAAGAAAGACCTTACCCGCCAGGAGTTTTTAAAATACGCCTGGGAGTGGAAAGATAAATACGGTGGCATTATTTTAAATCAGCTTAAAAAATTAGGTGCCAGCTGCGATTGGGATCGTACCCGTTTTACAATGGAAGATTCTCTGAGCGAAGCTGTTATCGATACTTTTATTCACCTCTATAACCGCGGCCTGATCTATCGTGGCGTGCGCATGGTAAACTGGGATCCGCAGGGTAAAACTGCGGTGTCTGACGAAGAGGTGATTCGTAAAGAAGTAAATCAGAAGCTTTATTATATACGCTATGCTATTAGTCCGGACTTCCGGACTTCCGGACTTTCGGACTTCCTCATCATCGCCACCACCCGCCCGGAAACTATTATGGCCGATAGCGCCATCTGTATCAACCCGAATGATGAGCGCTACAAGCACCTGCATGGCAAAAAAGTATTCATCCCGTTGATTAACCGCGAGATCCCGATCATTCTGGATGATTACGTAGAGATGGATTTTGGTACCGGCTGTTTAAAGGTTACCCCGGCGCACGATTTGAATGACTATGAACTGGGCCAGAAACACCACCTGCCGGTAATTGATATTTTGAACGATGACGGGACGCTGAATGATAATGCGCAGATTCTGGTAGGCGTAGATCGTTTTGCTGCCCGTAAGAAAATAGCCGTAATGCTGGAAGAAGCCGGTTCACTGGAAAAGGTAGAAGATTATAAATCACAAATTGGTTTCAGCGAGCGTACTGATGCTGTTATCGAGCCAAAACTTTCTATGCAGTGGTTCTGCAAGATGGAAGAGATGGCCAAGCCTGCGCTGGATTACGTGTTGGCAGGAGATATCAAGCTGATTCCTGATAAATTTATTAATACCTACCGCCACTGGATGGAGAACGTGAAGGATTGGTGTATCAGTCGACAGTTGTGGTGGGGACAGCAAATACCGGCCTGGTATAATAAGAAAGGCCAGTATGTAATTGCTAAAACCAAGGCTGAGGCCGAGGCGCAGTTCAGCAACGAAGGTAAGGAGCACGCGAACATTGCCCAGGACGAAGACGTGCTGGATACCTGGTTCTCGTCATGGTTATGGCCAATCTCGGTATTTGATGGTTTGAAAGATCCGAACAATGCTGATATCAACTATTATTACCCAACAAACGACCTGGTAACTGGTCCGGATATCCTGTTCTTCTGGGTAGCCAGAATGATTATGGCCGGGCACGAGTTCCGCAAGGAGGTTCCGTTTAAGAACGTATACCTCACCGGTATTGTGCGCGATAAGATCGGTCGTAAAATGTCTAAAACACTCGGCAACTCGCCAGATCCGTTAGATCTGATTGAGAAATACGGAGCCGACGGTGTGCGTGTAGGTATGCTGCTATCATCAGCTGCAGGTAACGACTTGCTGTTTGATGAAACCCACTGTGAGCAGGGCCGTAATTTTGCCAATAAGCTTTGGAACGCCTTCAGGCTGGTAAAAGGCTGGGAGGTTGATAATAGCTTGCCTGCTAATAACGAAGCTGCTGTAGAGTGGTTTGGCAGCAGGTTTAATCAGTCGCTTGCAGAGATTGAAGAAAGCTTTGGCCAATACCGTATTTCTGACGCATTGATGGCGGCTTATAAACTGGTATGGGATGATTTCTGTGCCCTGTATCTGGAAATGATCAAGCCGGAGTATCGCGATGGCAAGTCATTGCCGATAGATGAGTTTACTTATAAGCAAACTATTGCCATCTTCCAAAACATTCTGAAGCTGTTGCATCCGTTTATGCCGTTCCTGACCGAAGAATTATGGCACGACGAAATTTTTGGGGAAAGAAGCGTTATGGATTGTTGTATTGTGGCGCAAATGCCTCAAGTTGAGGAATATAATCAACAGTTGGTGGCCGATTTTGAATTGGTAAAACAATTGATCACCGAAATCAGGAATACACGCAGCAGTAAGCAACTTTCTCCCAAAGAGGCTTTGCCACTGATGATTAAGATAAACTCAAAGGTAAATTATGGGCAATTCCTTCCCATTATTGAGAAGCTGGGTAACATCAGCGAAGTAAAATTTGTAGACGAGAAAGTATCTGGCGCAACTTCGTTCCTGGTGATGACCGACGAGTTCTTTATCCCGCTGAGCGAAAATATTGACATTGAGGCCGAAACTGAAAAGTTGCAAAAAGAGCTGGAATACCTTAATGGGTTCCTCAAATCGGTAAATGCCAAATTATCTAACGAGCGGTTTGTGCAGAATGCCAAACCTGAAATTGTAGAGAACGAGCAAAGAAAGAAAGCAGACGCCGAGGCAAAAATTAAAATTATAACAGAAAATCTGGCATCGCTGGCAAGCTAATTGCCATAATGGGGGTATTAACAACTGATAACATATTTGTTTATATTTAAAAACTGTTGATGCCCCCAATGACTAACACTAACGCCGGATTTTTCAATTTTAGTTTGAAGCGCCTGCTGACTGATGAGCAATCTATGCTCGATCAGGCCCGCATCAGGTTGCTTTACTACGGTTTGATGCTGGCTTTTGTGGCGTTAAGTGCTATTGCTGTAAATATTTATTTTCAGCATCAGCCGGTGCTAACGTTTACGGCGCTGGCGTTGCTTACGGCTATCGCGTTGTTATTCAAATACCTCACCTGGCAATCGCGCTGGGATATTACTTCGCATGCGCTGCTAATTCTGGCTACCATTGTTAATCTGATAGATGTATTTGTTACCATCCAATCGGTAGATATTATTGCGGTACAGGTAATTATCCTTTGCGTACTGTTTAGTTTTTATATGCTGGGGCAGGGTTGGGGTTTGTTCTATTCGCTGGCTAACCTCATACCGGTGGTAGCTTTCATGGTGTTTGAGTTTAACAACAGTTATCTGTTGTCTTTCAAGCCGGAGAAAGTGGATCAGGGTACTATTATCATTACCATCCTGGCCAACTTCATCATGATCATCTTTATCCACAGTCACTTTTATAAAGCGTTTGTAGATAACATCCGTAAGCTGAAAGAAACCGGCGAGCAGCAAAGCAGATTAAATGCTGCTTATGAGATTTCGATCCAAAAGGCAGAGAAATCATCGCAGGCCAAATCGGAGTTCTTGTCTACCATGTCGCATGAGATCCGCACGCCGCTTAATGCTGTTATTGGCATGAGTAACCTGCTGATGATGAGTAACCCGCGTGCAGATCAGCTGGATAACCTGGAGATCCTGAAATTCTCGGCCAATAACTTGCTCTCTATAGTTAACGATGTGCTCGACTTTAACAAGATTGAATCTGGTAAGGTTGAATTTGAGAAAATACGCTTTAGCTTACTGGAACTGCTAAATAACATTTGCGGCGGTCAGATTATTAAAGCAGAAGAGAAAGGCCTGAAGTTTTACCTTGATGTAGATCCAAGCCTGCGCGATAAAGTAATTTTTGGCGACCCGACCCGCATCACCCAGATCATTTTTAACCTGGTGAGCAATGCCATTAAGTTTACACAAGATGGCAGTGTTTGGGTACGTGTTACCTCAATGGGCGACAGGCACAACATGCTTACCGTTAACTTCTGCGTAAAAGATACCGGCATTGGTATAGCCGAGGAAAACCTGGGTTCGATATTTGAACCGTTTACCCAGGAGTCTATCACCACCACCCGTCAGTATGGCGGTACCGGTTTGGGTTTGGCCATTGTTAAGCGTTTGCTGGAGCTGCAGAACATACAAATGCGCGTGGCTAGTAAACTGGGCGTTGGTTCTGAGTTCTCGTTCAATATGGAGTTTCCGGTATCGACCGAGAAGAGTGCCACCGAAATTAGAGCCGAGCTGCCTCAGCAACATGGGGGTGACCCACTTGGCGGCCTGCAGGTATTGATTGCGGAGGATAACCCGGTTAACGTGATGCTGATGAAAAAGCTGTTCAGCAAATGGGATGTGGTGCCAACATTTGCCGATAACGGCGAGCATGCTGTTCAATTGGTGCAATACGGCAACTTCAATATTATACTGATGGACCTGCAAATGCCAATCATGAACGGGTTTGACGCCGCCGCAGAGATCCGTAAAATGGCCGATCCTAAGAAGGCCAATATTCCAATCATTGCCCTTACGGCCTCGGCATTGTTTGATATCAAAGACCAGGTTTACAGCAGTGGCATGAATGATTACGTTTCAAAGCCATTTAAGCCCGATGAGCTACGCGAAAAGATCTTTGCGCTGGTTGAGCACGTATAAAGCTTACTATTATTAAACCGTTGTCATCTCGACCAACGGGAGAGATCTTTTCGGAGCGATCTGTTGGGTGTTGTCGAAAAGATCCCTCACTATCGTTCGGGATGACATTTAGGAATAGAACAAAACAAAAATAGCCGGACATTAAATCCGGCTATCTCGTTAAGAGAAGTGTCTTTCTTAATATGGAAGTGTCGGCTATGTATCGAAAGCGGTAACAATGTTTTGGATGAATTGTTGGCGCTTTTTTACATTTTAAGAAAAGCTATTTTATAGAGCCCTGCAACGTTGCTGCATTGTTAAGCTCGGTTACTAGTTTACCCATGGCCGCGTTAGCCAAATCTTTGGTGCTGCTTGGGGGTAAGTTCAGATGTGCGTCGCCATAGTCATCGGCTGTTTTCTTAATCGCGTCTGTGGCGGTGCTAAGAAATGCTTTGTCAAAGTCTGCTCCCTTTTTTTTATCCAGGTCTTTTAGTTTTTTAGCGTGGTCTGTATCTATACCGCCGGGGAGTTTAAAGCTGGCGTTAAACGCTTGTTTCAAGATGTCGGTATTAAGGGCTTTGTGGGTAGTGGCTATCTGGACGCCAAATGCTTTAACATCGGCGTTGGTGGCGTGTGTGCCGGCCATTTCGCCCAGCTCAATTACGTACATGTTAGCCTCACAGCCTTTTACCAGAAATTTTGACGCTTTATCGTCCAGTTTTTTTTTGGCGGTATCTGCTTTTAGACCATCGGCAGTGGTGTCTTTGTGGGCAATGGCCGCTTTGTTGGCGGTATCGGCCTCATAGCTGGCGTTATTGGTTTTAGAATTACTGCAGCCCATAAAAGCTGAAGCAGTGATGAATGCAGCTGCTGTGAGATAGATCTTAATTGGTGTTTTCATGTTCTTGACGTGGGAGTATGCAGATTTATTTATTGGTTGACTAATAGAAAATCTAGATCGAAAAGAGGCAAATTTATAGTCAAAATATCCACTACGTCATTGCGAGGAACGAAGCAATCTCTGCGTAGGATGTTCGGATATGCATATCTGATTAGCATTTACAGAGATTGCTTCGTTCCTCGCAATGACGTGATAATTACTGGTATGCCTGCATTTTGCCGCAAGAGCATGCGCAATTATCGTCCTTCACATTCAGCATTTTTAAAAAGTGCTGATAGTAGGCAATGCGGTCGGTCATGCTGGGCATGTTATCGCCCTGGTTGCATTCAACAGCACCGTTAATAATGTTGATGGTCATACCAAAGCCTGGTTGACGGCCTGCTACGTGGTCGGCAGCGTTGGGTTGCCATTTGCCAATCATCACATCATGGGCCGATGGTTTGCGGGTTTGCGGCGTCATCCAGAAATAAATGGCAGCTTTAAAAGCCACCACCGGGTCGTTCTGTACCAGGTCGGGGTTGTTGAGCAGTATTTTATGATCGCCAAAAATACAATCGCTGGCATAGCCGTAGTTGCCATTGTAGCTGAGCTGTAACGGTCCGCGACCGTAATATTTCTTTCCCGCAACCGGTGGGTACTCGTCGCTTTCAGCAATGTAGGGCAGGCTGGTATTCACCTCGTGGGTATACATCAGGCCGTCGTTATAAACGCCGTTTTGTCCGTGGCGGGTTTCATGCGCCATGTGGGCAAAAAAGGCGGCCAGTTCTTTCTTGTTGGTCAACACATCTTTTTCAGAACAGAAGGCCCCGTAATCAATGGTGTAGGCGCTGTCGGGTTTCTGTTTGGCCCAGTTCTCGTTCCAGTCAACGTCCTGGCGCACAATGGCGGCTTTGCCGGTGCGCTTATCGGTACGGATCAATTGGTAAACCGATGTAGCCCGTTTAGTTACTTTAACCTTGATGTTGCCCAGGTCGTCTACCGCTTTGATAAAGGCGGCGTAAGTGTAAAATTTATCGCGCAGCGGAAAAAGATCATTAAACTGTTTTTCGCTGATGAATTTGCTGAAGCTAGGCTTAGCCGGAGCAGTAGCCGCTGATGGGTTTGACGCATTGTTGCTGGTGTTACCACAGCTAATGCTGATCATTAAAATGGCCGACAGGATGATGATTGCCGGAGTTGATAATCTGTTTTTCATAAGAGGGGTGCTATCAATGTTCAAATTAAATGATATTTGAATTAATCAACGTATGGTAAAACAAAATGTGACAGGAATTGATTTAATTGCATTGCTATGAAAATTTATACCAAAACCGGCGACAAAGGCTTTACCTCGCTAATAGGCGGTACGCGTGTGCCTAAGCACCACATTCGTATTGAGAGTTATGGTACGGTAGATGAATTGAACTCGTGGGTAGGGTTGATCCGAGATCAGGAGATTGGTGAGCATCATCGCGATGTTTTGAAGCAGGTGCAGGATAGGTTGTTTACCATTGGCGCTACACTGGCAGCAGATCCGGAGCGCTCAAAAATGCAGATCCCGGATTTGCACGAAGGTGACATTTTCCTGCTGGAAAACGAGATGGACGAGATGAACAAACAATTGCCGGCATTGAAACATTTTATTTTGCCGGGTGGTAGCAATGCGGTATCTTACTGCCACGTTGCACGCTGCGTTTGCAGGCGCGCAGAGCGTATTACGGTACATTTGGCCGAAGAAAGCCCGGTAGAAGAGCAAGTGATTATTTACCTGAACCGCCTGAGCGATTACCTGTTTACGCTGGCTCGCGCTGTTGGGCATGCACAGCAGGTAAATGAAAATATTTGGCTGCCAAGGATGTAACTAAAAAATGGAAAAAATAATTTGATAATCAGATAAAAAATCTTATACTTTTGCAAACTTTTAAAATAAGGAACCTGAAATATGTATTGGACTCTAGAACTGGCTTCGCATCTTGAAGATGCACCATGGCCTGCAACAAAAGACGAATTAATAGATTACGCTATCCGTTCTGGCGCACCTGTAGAGGTTATTGAGAATTTGCAAGCTCTTGAAGACGATGGCGAGCCGTATGAAAATATTGAAGAAATATGGCCTGATTACCCTACAAAAGACGATTTCTTTTTTAACGAAGACGAATACTAAAAAGGGCACTCTGGTACGTTAAAGCCTTGTTTTGCGCGGCAGAACAAGGCTTTTGTGCTTTAAAAAAAGCTTTGGAATGAGTTTTGGTATATGGTGTACATCTATTATATCAAACTAAAACTTAAGCAAAATGAGAGGTTTATTGTACATTATAGCAGTTATCCTGGTTATTGGCTGGCTGTTTGGGTTTTTCTTTTACAACGCAGGTGGCATTATCCACATCCTGCTGGTTATAGCTATTATAGCACTGTTGCTGGGGGTTATTCGCAGAGCCTGAGTATAGTGCCATAACGCATAACAAAAGAGCCGCGGTATAGTGGCTCTTTTGTTTTTATTGCGGGCTTTAGAGTATATTGCAGCGGCATGTATCAACCGGTTTATAAAATACCAGTCTTTGTTTGGATAGCGGTGGGTTTTGCTTTTATGCTGATGTTGGCGTGTCGTCAGTCTACTAAACATCAGGCTCAGTCTGCCGTTAAAAAAGCGCCGTCGTTTAAGGTTTTTCCGTTAGATGCTGGAGATGGCAGCCCGGTTGCCGATAAGATGCTAAACCCTGTGGTAATGTATCCCTGTCCGGTTTATACACAGCCAGATTCGGCATCAAATAAGTTTACCACCCTGCCTATACTGACGTCCCTCCAAATAAAAGGGCGTGTGGAGCGGTCTTATAAAGATACCGTGAAAACGGGCAATAAGCCGGCTTACCTAAGCAATGCCAGCAGTATCTGGTATCAGGTGCTGATAAAAGGGAAACAGGGCTACATCTCAGAGAAAAACATCGCCAAGTTTACTTTTACTGATAGTGTGCGGAAGGTAACCTATCTCATCGGTATATCAACCCGGACAGATACCGGCGGTGCTGTACGTGCGGTGCTGAAGTATGATCTGCAACGCCAACAATTACTGAGCAAGGTAGACATCCCGGCAAATAACAGCGGTAATTTTAGCGTGGTCACGATTAAAAACACGACCCTGAAAAACGTAAGCTACTTACTAAGGGTGGATGAAAACATGGAGTACGGCGGCGGCGGTCAAACCAGCCAGTTAATTGCCGATGGAGGAGCGGGATTGGTTGCCTTTCCTCAAACCAATATTGGTTACGACGATGGCGATGGTCTGCGACAGAACGTACTCTACGTGCCCGCCAAAGGCGACGACGGCGTACTGCGTTTTTATATTGATGGCGATATTTATAACCATTGGCAGTGGAGCGCCTATTACGTTAAAGCGTGGAATGCGTATGGCAAGCCAGCCGATGAAATACTGATGTATACCACACAAAAGGGCCAAAGCGTATTAGATAAAAATAATCAACCTGTTATTTTAAAGAACCACCAGCCAAGTTTAAAAGTATGATCAAGACTACCACTTTTTACCACTGGGATGGAAAGGGGATAAAGGAATTGGGGGTAGAGAATTGGTGAAATGAATTAAAAAGGTGCGAATAGACTAGCTTAAAGGGTGCTTAATAATGAGGAAAACAAGTGTAAGTGTAATATTGCTGCTGATATGGATAATCATCTCTCAGTCTGTTAAAGCGCAGGTAAAAGATACCATATATGTTTATAAATATGGAGATCTGCTATTTTCATCAATGCAGAAACTTAAGTTAGGTTTCATATCCAAAAATGAAGCTCCTTCTAAATGGAGTAAAGAAAAGATCACTTATCGAACAGATGGGTATCAGGTTTATGTTACCATAACAGGGAAGCCTTCCGGTGGGAAGATTGGTGATGACACAATTTACGCCGATAATCAGCGCATTTTTACGGACGGCGATCGCGACGCAGCGATAGCTGTTTATAAAAGATATAAGTCACTGTTTGTCTTTGATGCATTCAAAGCAAAGATTTATAGAGGAAAGCTTGCCGCTCCAGATTTCGGCACCGATCTCGCTGCAAAGAATTATATTACCCGGATAAGGTACACTTGTAAGCATACGGGTGTTAATTTTGCAGGTCATTACACTATTGTGGAATGGGGTTGTGGTACAGAATGTGAAAATATTGCAATAGTAAATCGCATTAATGGAAAGATATTCTTCTCAGAAATTAATTATGGAGCCGATGAGGGGTTTTTCGGCGTTAGCTATAAGCCGGATAGTAGGATGTTGATCGGTAATTCGGCAAATCTTGAAGATTATAAAGGTTATACGCTTTGTCGTCAATACAACCGCCTTAAAATATTAGAGTGGACAGGTAAGGAATTTAAAATACGCTACTTCGATAAATGACCATCCACGAGATACTCAAACACTATTGGGGGCACGATCACTTCCGGCCGGTACAGGAAGAGGTGATTCAGAGTGTGCTGCTGGTTAATGATACCTTGGCGCTGCTGCCTACGGGTGGGGGTAAGTCGGTGTGTTTTCAGGTGCCGGCACTGGCAAAGGATGGGATTTGTATTGTGATCTCGCCGCTGATTGCGCTGATGAAAGACCAGGTAGAAAACCTGAAGGCGAAGGGCATTCAGGCCATTGCCATTGTATCGGGCATGAACAAGCGCGAGGTGGATATTGCGTTGGATAATTGTATTTATGGTCCAATTAAATTTCTCTACCTCTCGCCTGAGCGTTTACTGAGCGATCTGGTGCGCGAACGGATCAAGTATATGAACGTCAATTTGTTTGCCATTGACGAGGCGCACTGTATCTCGCAATGGGGGTATGATTTTCGTCCACCTTATCTGCATGTGGCAGATCTGCGGGTACTGCATCCAAAAGTACCGGTGTTGGCGTTAACGGCTACGGCTACCGCTGAGGTGCGCGAGGATATCCAGGAGAAGCTGCAGTTTAAGCAACCCAATGTTTTCCAGAAAAGCTTTGAACGTAAAAACCTGGCCTACGTGGTGCAACCTGAAGAGGATAAACTGCGCAAGATGCTGGATGTGGTGCGCGGTGTAAACGGCAGCGGACTGGTCTATGTACGCAGTCGCAAGGAAACCTTTGAGCTGGCACAATACCTCAATGCGCATAAAATAAAAACTGATTATTACCACGCAGGTCTCAGCGCCGATGAGCGTGCCGCCAAGCAGGAAGCCTGGAAGAGCAATCGCACACGGGTGATGGTAGCCACCAACGCCTTTGGGATGGGGATTGATAAGCCAGATGTGCGTTTCGTCATCCATAAAGATGCCCCCGAAAGTTTAGAGGCTTATTACCAGGAAGCCGGCCGTGCCGGCCGGGATGAGCAAAAGGCTTATGCGGTGTTGTTATATAATCAAGCAGATCGTCATCGGCAGGAGAAGAAATTTCTGACAGCCTTCCCGTCGATAGACGAGATCAAGCAGACCTATCATTACCTGGCCAACTATTATCAACTGGCTTACGGGGCAGGGGAGGGGTTGAGTCTTGACCTGGATATAGGCGAGTTTTGCAGTCGCTTTAAGCTGGATGCCGTGAAAACGCTGAATGCCCTGAAGTTTCTGGAACGCGATGAATATCTGGCTTTTAACGAGAGTGTTTTCCTGCCGTCGCGCTTTAGGTTTGAGGTGGCGCATGAGGAATTGTATAATTTTCAGTTGCAGAACCGCGGCTGGGATACTTTTATAAAAGCCATGCTGCGCACCTACGGTGGCGCGTTTGAGAACTATGTGCGCCTGCGCGAGTTTGACCTGGCCCGTAAAACCGGCCTGAGTGTACAACAAGTGCTGGATGGCCTGCGTCAACTCCATGATTTTGGGGTGTTGAGCTATCTGCCCCAAACAGATATGCCGCAGGTAACCTGGACGCGTCCAAGGCAGTTGCCTACGCACCTGATGATTGATCGTCAGTACATCGACAACCGCAAAATGGTGTACCGCCAAAAAATGGAAGCCGTTTTTGCGTATGCTGAAACCCGTCGATGCCGTAGCCAGATGCTGTTAGCTTATTTTGATGAGCAAGACGCGCCAAAATGCGGTGTTTGCGATGTGTGTCTGGATGAAAAGCGCGCTCAAAATGCCTCATCCATCAATGATGATATTACCGATGAACTGCTGCGTCTGCTCGGCACATCGGCCTTAAAGTTAGACGACTTGATTGGAACTACTCACACCGGTACCGATAAAGAAAAAATTGCCGTGCTACGTCAGCTGTTGGATGCCGGTAAAATTAAGACGGATGGGGAGCGGTATTATGTTTAAGGTGATGGTTTGTAGTTCATTTCTTTAATCATCTTGTCATTTCGACCAACGGGAGAACTACTCTCTTGAACGAAGTGAAAAAATCTTAGCCCCCATGCTTGTTGATCCTGCGACTAATCACGCGTCTAAGATTCTTCCTCACGCCACCCGCAACGTCCCACGTTTGTTCGTTCGGAATGACAAGCGGTGAGAGGCGTAAAAGACTCCCAAAAATCACCAGAAAAATCATCGATCCAAAGAAAATACGCAGAATTTTACCCTCCACTTTCCTCCACCGGTGGCAAATTTCTTCAAAAATTGGCCCTTTTGCCACCTTCGCCACTTTCCTCCACTTAGCCTGAAATTGCCAGTTTTAACGCCTGATTTTCACTGAATCACGGCCTGAAATCGGGGCAAAACAATGCATCGTTTTAAAATCTATACCACTTTGAAAATTAGTTCATAACTGCCTTAGTATGAGTTAAAAAAGGATGCTATTTGCACTGCCCAAAAGAGATTGAAATTGTTGAAAACTTTTTAGTGGGAGAAAGTGTAGTAAAGTAGAAAAATGTGTTTAGTTTTACCATACCAAACTGGTGTAGTGTACACATGGAGTATTTTATAGGTAATTATTTCTGTAAGATAGACACCAAGAATCGCTTGGCTATCCCTTCAGGTCTGAAGCAACAGCTTCCGGGCGATGGGAAAGATCCGCTTGTGATAAACAAGGGGCGCGGTGGCTATCTGGATATTTTTACCAAGGCTGAGTGGAAACGCCAGCTGGATACTCTGATGGAACTGAATCAGTACTCTCGAGAAAATCGTGAGTTCATTAGGAGGTACACCAACAGTGCGATAGTGGTAGAGCCGGATGGTGCAGGTAGATTGTTGATCCCTAAATTTTTGTGTGATCACGCTGGTTTGAATGCGGCAAGCGCTGCTGATGTGGTGTTGAGTTGTCAGCCAGATCGTATTGAGTTGTGGGAAGAAAAAGCACACGCTGCAAGCCTTGAAGAAGATTATGATATGGACGCGAAGATTGAGGAGTTGTTGGGTGGCCTGAAGAAAGGGGGCGCAAATGAGTAATTATCATGTACCTGTAATGCTTCAGGAGTGTATCGAAGGGTTGAATATTAAACCTAACGGTACCTATGTAGATGTCACCTTTGGTGGTGGCGGTCACTCGCGCGAGATCATGAAGCATCTGGGTGAAGATGGTAGGTTGCTGGCCTTTGATCAGGATGCGGACGCGCAGCGTAATATCATAGCAGATGAACGCTTTGAGTTTGTAGATCAGAATTTTCGCTACTTAAAAAACTTTTGCCGTTTGCATAATGCGGTACCGGTGGATGGTATACTGGCAGATCTGGGTGTATCGTCGCACCAGTTTGATGAAGCCGATCGTGGTTTCTCTATCCGTTTTGACGCGGAGCTGGATATGCGCATGAATCAGGCGTCGGAGTTGAGTGCTAAACAGGTAGTAAATACTTATGCCGAGGCAGATTTGCATCGCATTTTTGGCATATACGGCGAGATACAGAATGCCAAAACACTGGCTAAAACCATTGTAACTGCTCGCTTAAATGCGCAGCTCAATACTGTGGCCGATCTGAAGAATGCTATCCAATCGCTCATACCGCGTGGTAAAGAGAATAAATACCTGGCGCAGGTTTTCCAGGCGCTGCGGATAGAGGTAAACCAGGAACTGGAGGCGCTGAAAGATTTTTTGACCCAGGCGGCAGAAGTGCTGGCGCCGGGCGGCAGACTGGTGGTGATGTCATATCATTCGCTTGAAGACAGGCTGGTAAAAAACTTCATCGCCAAAGGCAAATTTAGCGGTGAGGTAGAAAAAGACCTTTTTGGTAACGATCAGAAACCATTGGATGCGGTTAGTCGCGGTGCGATTACGGCATCAGAAGAAGAAATAAAAGTTAATAACCGGGCGCGCAGTGCCAAACTAAGAATAGCTGTAAAGAAATGACCAATCGTTTACGTACAGAAATTCAGGAAGAAGAAGCTGAGCTGGCGGCAGAAAAAGCGGCAGAGGAGTCTGTTAAAGTTAAAGCAAAAAAAGACGTCCCTGAAAACTTTTTAACGCAGCTGTTCAGCAAAGAACTGGTAAGTACCGAAAAGGCTACCAGTGCGCTGCCGTTTGTGCTGTTTTTGGCGGCGCTGGGTATGGTGTATATCTGGAATATGCACCAGGCCGAGAATAACATCCGCGATATTGATAAACTGGGTAAAGAAGTTAAAGAGCTGAGCGCTTTATATAAATCGGCCAAGGCTGAGCTGGCTTACAAAAGTACCTTAAGCCAGGTGTCTGCCCAGGCTGATTCATTGATTGGGCTGAAAGAGCCTGTAGAACCGCCTCATAAAATTACAGTAAAGGAGGGTGAGCAATGAATATCAGGGCTAACATCTTATTGCGTGCATATCTGGCCTTTGGCCTGATTTTGCTGTTTGCTTTGGCTGTAGTGGTGCAGCTTTGCCGCGTGCAGATGGTGCAGGGCAAAAAATGGCGTGCCATGGCCGATAGCTTGTCTACCAAATATGTAAACGTAGAGGCGGCGCGCGGCAACATCCTTGCGGTTGACGGCAGCCTGCTGGCAACATCGGTGCCTGAATATGAGCTGCACATGGATATGCTGGCTGCGGCTATTGATGATAGCAAAAAAGGCGATGCTTTCTTTAATGAAAAAGTAGACTCGCTGGCGCTGTGTCTGTCAAAATTTTTCCAGGATCGGTCAGCTCGCGATTATGAGCGTATGCTGCGTTCGGCCCGTTCAGATAGCGCACGTTATGTGTTGTTGAATAAAGCCAAGGTATCGTATCGCCAACTGAAACAGATCAGGCAGTTTCCTATTATCCGTATGGGTAAATACAAAGGCGGACTGATCGTTGTAGAAAAGAACAAACGTATGCATCCGTTCCAGTCGATGGCGCTGCGTACCATCGGTTACAAAATGACCGATACCAAGGATAAAAAGCCGATCAACGTAGGGTTGGAAGGTGCTTATGCTGATTACATAGAGGGTGAGAACGGCAAGCGCCTGATGCATCGCATAGCCGGTGGCATCTGGATGCCGGTGAATGATGAAGACGAGGTTGCAGCTAAAGATGGTGCAGATATTATGTCTACCATCGATGTAAACCTGCAGGATGTGGCCCAGAAAGTTTTGAAAAAACAACTGGACAGTACCCAGGCCGATTTTGGTACCGTAGTGCTGATGGAAGTGGCTACCGGTGAGGTTCGGGCTATTGCTAATTATACCCGCACCACAAAAGGAACTTATGAGGAGCGGATGAACTATGCTATTGCGCAATCGGCAGAGCCGGGTTCTACCTTTAAATTGGCCTCATACATGTCGCTGATTGACGATCATAAAATTGATACCAGCAGCATGGTTGATGCGCAGCACGGAAGGTTCGAGGTAACCAATCCGCGTAATGGCAAAGTGGTGCTGCATATCAGGGATGCGGAAGATCCGGGATCAATGCTGAGTGCTAAGCGAGCTTTTGAAGAGTCGTCTAACGTGGCGGCTGCAAGGTTTGTTTATAACGCGTATCACGATAATCCGCAGAAGTTCATTGACAAGCTGTACAGCTATCGCTTGAACGAGAAAGATAGCTTGCAGATACCGGGCGAAGGTAAACCAAGAATAAAAACTACCCGTTCGGTTGATTGGAACAAGCTGCAATCGCTCTGGCAAATTGCTTATGGCTATGAGTCA
Organism: Mucilaginibacter yixingensis; assembly: GCF_041080815.1. Taxonomy (NCBI): domain Bacteria; kingdom Pseudomonadati; phylum Bacteroidota; class Sphingobacteriia; order Sphingobacteriales; family Sphingobacteriaceae; genus Mucilaginibacter; species Mucilaginibacter yixingensis. The sequence continues at coordinate 919,203 of NZ_CP160205.1, forward strand.
AAGCTAACGCCGTTGCAGATGCTGACTTTCTATAACTCGGTAGCTAACAATGGTAAAATGATTGCACCGGTATTTGTGCGGGAGATTAGAAGGATGGGTAACACTGTAGAGCGTTTTCATGCGCGGGTCATCAATCCAAAAGTTTGCTCTGATGCAACGCTGGCTAAAGTGCGTGGTATGTTGGAAGGTGTGGTGTTAGAAGGTACCGGTAAACTGGTTATCAAAAATAAGCTGTACAGCGTTGCCGGTAAAACGGGTACGGCACAGATAGCAAACGGCGCCGCCGGTTATGGCGCAAAAAATGAGCACCAGGCATCGTTCTGTGGTTATTTCCCGGCAGATCATCCAAAATATTCGATGATCGTGGTAATTCATAACCCGCGCGTGGGCTCGCATTTGGCGGCTTGGGTAGCTGGTCCGGTGTTCCGTAAAATAGCAGACCGCGTGTATGCTAATGATATGGACATTAACCATAAACAACCGGAGCGTCTGGTGGGTAACACCGAAATGCCGAAGGTTAAGAACGGTAATTACGGCGCTGTTAAACAGGTGTACAACAAATTGGGCATCAAGCCACTGTATGCATCAACCAATGCGCAGGCTACTGGGGTAGATACCAGCGGCGGCCTGGTATTTGATGAGTCGAAATATAAAGCAGGCACCGTGCCGTCTGTTAGCGGTATGAGCCTGAGCGATGCGCTTTATGTGCTGGGTAACGCGGGCTACAAAGTAAGCTCGCAAGGTAGTGGGGTAGTTGTTGGCCAGTCGGTTGCGGCGGGTACAGCAGCAAAAAAAGGAACAAGGATTTCAATACAACTGCAATGAAGTATTTAAGCGATTTACTGACAGGACTGGCCTTTACCGAATTGCAGGGAAGTGCCGATGTAGAGATCAGCTGCATTGTGTTCGACTCGCGCAAGGTGGTCCCCGGCTGTTTGTTTGTTGCCGTAAAGGGCACCGCGGTAGACGGACACGATTATATAGAGCAAGCCGTAAAGCAGGGCGCTGCAGCAGTGATCTGCGAAGAGCTGCCAGGCCATACTGCCAGCGAGGCTGATTATTTGATGGTGGCCAACTCGGCCATTGCATTGGGTATTGTGGCGGCCAACTTTTACGATCGCCCCTCAGACGAACTGAAGCTAGTGGGTGTAACCGGTACCAACGGAAAAACTACGGTAGCAACGTTGCTTTATAAACTATTCCGCGAGCTGGGTTATAAAGTTGGTTTACTATCAACAGTTGAAAATCAGATCAACGGCAAAGTGATCCCGGCAACGCATACCACGCCCGATCCGGTAGCGCTCAACAGCCTGCTGAGGGATATGGTAGATCAGGGCTGCGATTATTGTTTTATGGAAGTAAGCTCGCACGCAGTTGCGCAGCACAGGATAGAAGGGTTGAAATTCTCAGGCGGTATTTTCACCAACCTGACGCATGATCACCTGGATTATCATAAAACTTTTGACGCTTATCGCGATGCCAAGAAAGCGTTCTTTGACAGTTTGCCTAAAAATGCTTTTGCGCTGACCAACGTGGATGACCGCAACGGTAACGTGATGCTGCAAAACACACGTGCACATAAAAAGACTTACGGTCTGAAAAATATGGCCGATTTCAAGGTGAAAATGCTTGAAAACGAGTTTAATGGTTTGTTGCTGAATGTTGATGGCGATGAGGTGTGGTTTAAACTGGTTGGCAGCTTCAATGCTTACAACCTGGCTGCGGTGTACGGGGCGGCATTATTGCTGGATCAGGATCGCTCAAAAGTGTTAGTAAGTTTAAGTGGCCTGACAGGTGCTGAAGGTCGGTTTGATTACGTTATTTCGCCCTCCAAAATTGTGGGCATCATAGATTACGCACATACGCCAGACGCCGTGCAAAATGTGCTGACCACCATTCATGACCTGCGTAAGGGCAATGAACAGGTAATCACCATTATAGGTTGCGGTGGCGATCGTGATAAAACCAAACGCCCCGTAATGGCATCAATGGCCTGTGAGTGGAGCGATAAAGTGATCCTGACATCAGACAACCCGCGCTCGGAAGATCCTGAACAGATCATCCGCGAGATGGAAGCCGGTGTAACCGCTGCCAACAAACGCAAAACCATCAGTATAGTGGATAGACGAGAGGCCATTAAAACTGCCTGTCACCTGGCAAAACCGGGCGATATTATTCTGCTGGCTGGCAAAGGTCACGAGAAATACCAGGAGATAAAGGGAGTGAGAAATCACTTTGATGATAAAGAAGAGTTAACTGAACAGTTTAATCTGTTAAACTAAAAAGAGGAAAACATGCTATACTACTTGTTTAACTTCTTGGACAAAAACTACAACATACCGGGGGCGGGTGTATTTCAATACATTACGTTCCGTATGGCTATGGCGGTTATTGTGTCGCTGGTTATTACTACGGTATATGGCCGCCGATTGATTGATTACCTGCGCTTTAAACAAGTAGGTGAAACCGTGCGTAACCTGGGTTTGGAAGGTCAGATGCAAAAAGCCGGTACCCCAACTATGGGCGGTCTCATCATTCTGGCGGGTATCCTGATCCCAACGCTATTGTTTGCCAAGCTGGATAACGTGTACGTGCTGCTGATGATTGTAACCACAGTTTGGTTGGGCGCCATCGGTTTCCTGGACGATTACATCAAGGTATTTAAAAAGAATAAAGAAGGACTGGCGGGTAAGTTCAAAATTATCGGTCAGGTAGGTTTGGCCATCATCGTTGGGTGGACCATGTATTTCAACAGCAACATCATCATCCGTCAGGAAGTAAAACTGCCGGTTAAATATGATCTGCCGGTGCAGTACCACATGAAGGGTAACACCCAGGTGTATACGCAGGATATCAAATCTACCAAAACCACCATGCCGTTCTACAAGAACAATGAGTTTGATTACGGCAAAGTGATCAAGTTTATCCCCGGTTACGAGCATTATACGCTGCTGGTATTTATGGTTGTGGTGATCTTCATCATCACGTTCATCTCCAACGGTGCTAATATAACCGACGGGATTGACGGCCTGGCGACGGGTACTTCGGCCATTATTGGTTTGGTGCTGGCCATCCTGGCCTACGTATCGGGTAACACGGTAATTGCCGACTACCTGAACATTATGTACATCCCCAACTCGGGCGAGCTGGTAATTTTTGCCGGCGCATTTGTGGGGGCTTGCGTTGGTTTCTTGTGGTACAACCAGTACCCGGCGCAGGTATTTATGGGCGATACCGGCAGTCTGGCTATCGGCGGTATCATTGCGGTGTTTGCCATTATGATTCGTAAAGAGTTGATGTTGCCGTTGCTGTGTGGCGTGTTTGTGGTAGAAAACCTGTCGGTAATTATGCAGGTATCATGGTTTAAATACACCAAAAAGAAATTTGGCGAAGGCCGACGCATCTTCCTGATGGCGCCGCTGCATCACCATTATCAAAAGAAAGGCTTCCATGAAGCCAAAATTGTAACCAGGTTCTGGATCATCTGCATTATGCTGGCCATTATAACGATGATCACTTTGAAATTGAGATAATAAGCCCACCGGCCCCCTGAAGGGGGAGGAGGAACAAAGAATTAACAAATGACCGAGAGTAGCCAAAATACAGCCGCACAAAAACTCCCCCTTCAGGGGGCTGGGGGGCTTATTTGTATTCTCGGTGCCGGCGAAAGCGGGGTAGGCGCAGCTTACCTGGCCAAACAGCAGGGCTATGATGTGTTTGTGAGCGACTTTGGGCAGATAGCCGATAAGTATAAACAACAGTTGCAGGAATGGAGCATCCGCTTTGAAGAGGGTGGTCATACTGAAAGCGAGATACTAGGTGCGGTAGAAGTAATTAAGAGTCCGGGCATCCCCGAGAAAGCACCGATAGTAAAAAAGCTGCGTGCACAGGGTACGCCAATTATTGGGGAGATTGAGTTTGCCGGTAGATATACAGATGCCAAGATGGTGTGCATAACCGGCTCAAACGGTAAGACTACCACCACCAGCCTGACATATCATATCCTGAAAGAAGCAGGCTTGAACGTGGGCCTGGCCGGTAACATAGGCAAAAGCTTTGCTTACCAGGTGGCTACTGAAAAGTTTGATGTGTATGTACTGGAGGTCAGCAGCTTTATGCTGGATGACATGTACCAGTTCAAGGCAGATATAGCGGTGTTGCTAAATATCACGCCAGATCATCTGGACCGGTACGATTATAAAATGGAGAACTACGTGGCCTCCAAGTTTCGCATTGCGCAGAACCAAACCGCCGCCGATTATTTTATTTACTGCGCCGATGATCCGGAGACGGTGAAGGGCATGGAGCAAAGAGAGTTTAAATCGCAACTAATACCTTTTACTATAGAAAAACAAGTGGAGAGAGGAGCATATATGGACGATAACAACAACATCATTATAAACACTAACGGGGAAGAATTTTCAATGTCAATTTCAGAACTGGCACTGCAGGGCAGGCACAACGTTTACAACTCTATGGCATCAGGCATCACTGCACGAGTGCTGGAAATTCGCGATAAATCAATTCGCGAAAGCATGGGCAGCTTTAAAAACATAGAGCACCGCCTGGAGTTTGTGGCCAAAATATCGGGTATCAGTTTCATTAACGACTCGAAAGCTACCAACGTAAACTCAACCTGGTACGCGCTGGAAAGCATGACCCCGGATGTAGTGCTTATTTTGGGTGGTGTTGACAAAGGCAACGATTATGATATGCTGCGCGATCTGGTAAAGCAGAAGGTAAAAGCCATCGTTTGCCTGGGTAAAGACAATAAACGTATTCACGATGCTTTTGAGAACGACGTAGAGGTAATGGTAAACACCACCTCTGCCGCAGAAGCCGTGCAAATAGCCTATCACCTGGCTAAAAAAGGTGATACCGTGCTGCTATCACCAGCTTGTGCCAGCTTTGACCTGTTTACCAATTATGAAGACAGGGGCAGGCAGTTTAAAGCAGCAGTGCTGGAGCTGTAAGAAAGAGATTGGTCATCCCGAACTTGTTTCGGGAACCCGCAGGACAGGCCGCAAGCTTAGCATGTGGGGTGCCGAAACAAGTTCGGCATGACGAAAGGGGCGGGTGAAATCAAAATAGAAATCGGAGTAATTAACAAAGGATATGAACAAGATACTTAGCAATACCAAAGGAGACAGGTGGATCTGGTTGATCGTTATCCTGTTATCGGTGCTGTCTATGCTGGCGGTGTACAGCTCTACTGGTACGCTGGCCTATAAGCGCGGCGTGGGTGTGGAGTCTATCCTGATGAAGCACATGGCCATGATATTTGGTGGTATTGCTTTGATGTACATATCGCACAAGCTGGACTATCGCTACTATGCCGGTATCTCTAAGTTGCTGATGATTGTGACCATTCCTCTGTTGTTATACACGCTGGCGTTTGGTGCTACAATTAACAATGCATCCCGCTGGATCAATATCCCCGGTACTGGCCTCAGCTTCCAGACCTCGGATATGGCTAAGCTTGCGCTGATTACTTACCTGGCCAGGTTGTTATCGCGCAAGCAGGAGCATATTAAAAGTGTAAAAGAGTCATTTGTGCCAATCATGGGCTCGGTTTGTGTGGTGTTTGCGCTGATTGCCTGGGCCAACATGTCAACTGCGCTGATGTTGTTTGGGGTAAGTATTTTGTTGTTGATCATCGGCCGTATCAGTGTTAAACAGATTGGTATTGTATGTATCGGTGGTGCATTGATTGTGTCTGCAGTAATGTTCCTCGGTCCGCGCCGTCACCTGTATATGACGCGTATCCACACGTTTATGCACCCTGAGCTGGCAGATCCGGCTAAGAAATATCAAGGCGATCACGCTAAGATTGCTATTGCATCTGGCGGTATCCTGGGTAAAGGTCCGGGTAACAGTACAGAGCGTAACTATCTGCCCGAGGCATTTTCGGATGAGATCTACGCCATTATTGTGGAAGAATACGGACTGATTGGCGGCATCGCCTTAATAGGCATTTACCTGTTCCTGCTCTATCGCTGCATGAAGATCGTTACTAAAGCGCCAAAAGCGTTCGGTGCCTTGCTGGCAGCGGGATTGAGCTTTAGCCTCACCATTCAGGCGTTTGCCAACATGGCGGTGGCAGTAGGTTTGGGTCCGGTAACGGGTGTGCCGTTGCCGCTGGTAAGTATGGGTGGTACGTCCATCTTGTTCACCAGTGTGGCGTTTGGTATCATCCTCTCGGTGAGCAGACATATTGATGAGAACGAAGAATTAAAGAAATCGGGAGAAGAGGGTGGCGAAACCAAGGGAAATAATAAAGTGATTGTTGGCGATTTAACGCTGGCGTAATAAAATAAATAAAAGTCATCCTGAACTTGTTTCAGGAACCCACAGGACAGGCTACAAGCTTAGCATGTGGGGTGCCGAAACAAGTTCGGCATGACGTTGAGGATAATCGGTGTAATCAAAAAATACTAAATCGGTGAAATCTAAAAGAATAATCATTAGCGGCGGCGGTACAGGGGGGCACATCTTCCCGGCTATTGCTATTGCCAATGCCTTGAAGCAGATCGATCCGAACACCGAGATCTTATTTGTGGGCGCAGCCGGTAGGATGGAGATGGAGAAAGTGCCTGCAGCCGGTTACCAAATCATCGGTTTACAGATTCAGGGTATTCAGCGTGGTTCAATTATGAAGAACCTGATGTTCCCTGTTAAACTGGTGGGCAGTGTGCGCAAAGCCCTGCAAATTATAAAAGAATTTAAGCCTGATGCCGCGGTTGGTGTGGGTGGTTATGCTTCCGGTCCGCTGTTGTATGCGGCCTCGCTGAAGGGGATACCTACACTGATCCAGGAGCAAAATTCGTTTGCCGGCGTCACTAACAAGTGGCTGGGCAAAAAGGCAAAAAAAATATGCGTGGCCTTTGATGGCATGGAGAAGTTTTTCCCTGCCGATAGGATCATTAAAACCGGTAACCCTATTCGTAAGGAGTCGGTAGCCATAGCGGGCAAGCACATGCAGGCGCTGGAGTTGTTTAAACTCTCGCCTAATAAAAAGACCATCCTGTTAACAGGGGGTAGTCTGGGTGCCCGCACGCTGAACAACAGCATTAAAGAAGGCTTGCAAAAGCTGATTGATGCCGATGTGCAGCTGATCTGGCAGACTGGCAAGTTCTACTATAAAACGCTGATAGAGGAGTTGGGCGAAGATTATCACCCGAACATCCGCATCACCGAGTTTTTAAACCGGATGGATCTGGCCTACGCTGCCGCTGATGTCATCATCTCGCGTGCCGGTGCAGGTACCATTGCAGAGCTATGTGTGGTAAAGAAACCGGTAATACTGGTGCCGTCGCCAAATGTGGCCGAAGATCATCAGACCAAAAACGCGCTTGCGCTGATTGGCGAAAGTGCAGCTGTGCTGGTGGCCGACAGAGACGCGTCAGAGAAATTGGTAGACACAGCCCTGGCGCTGCTGAATGACAAAGATAAACAAAAAACGCTGAGCACCAACATAGGTAAACTGGCCATGCCAAATGCCGATGAGGTGATAGCAAAAGAAGTTATCCAAATAACAATCAACAATTAGATCACGGTTCCCCGCTCATGGGCGGGGAACCTGTTTAAGGGTTAGTTGATTAAGTGAATGGTTGATTTGGTGAGTAGTTGGATAATTGGTATAAAAAATATATGTCATCTCGACCAACGGGAGAGATCTTTTCGGAGCGACAAGCGTGTGCTAAGAAAAGATGAGTCGGAATGATTAAGAAAATAGGAACTGGGATAATAAACAGATTGTAAAACAGGATTGAAATAGCGAGAACCACTCACTTAATCAATCTATCAACTCAATCAACAAGATATGGAACTGCAAAACATACAACGCGTTTACCTTGTGGGCATAGGCGGCATAGGCATGAGCGGCCTGGCACGTTACTTCGCGCACCTGGGTTGTGTGGTGTGCGGTTATGATAAAACATCAACCCCGCTTACAACCGAGTTGCAGAATGAAGGCATGCAGATCATCTTTGATGACCGGCCAGATTGGCTGCCCATCAACTTTGATAAGCCTTGTGATAGTACACTGGTGATCTACACTCCGGCCATCCCGGCAGATTCACAGATCATCAAGTATTTCCGTGATCGCGGCTTTGAACTGTTCAAACGCTCGCAGGTATTAGGGTTGATCAGTAAAGGCATGTTTACTGTGGCGGTTGCCGGTACGCATGGCAAAACCACCACATCGTGCATGGTGGCGCACATCCTCAAAGCATCGGGTACAGATTGCTCGGCTTTTTTGGGAGGCATTGCTGCCAACTATCAGACCAATGTGCTGTATGGCAAAAATGACGTGGTAGTGGTAGAGGCTGATGAGTATGATCGCTCATTCCTGACCTTACATCCAAACATCGCCATTGTTACCTCCATGGATGCCGATCATTTGGATATCTATGGCGATCATAGTCACCTGCAGGAGTCGTTCCGCTTGTTTGCCGGGCAAATTAAACCGGGCGGACAGCTGATCTACCATGAGGGCCTGCCTATTGGTCATGACGGACAGACCTATGGCATTGATGACAATGCCCAGGTAGAAGCCAGCAACGTACGCGTAGAGAACGGCGATTTCTATTTCGATTTCAGTAATGGCGAGGTAGGGATCAAAAATATCAGACTGGGCATGCCCGGCATTCACAACGTAAGCAATGCAACTGCAGCTACACAAGCCGCGCTGTTGCTGGGCGTATCGCCGGAGGCCGTTAAAGCCGCGCTGGGCAATTTTGCCGGCGTTAAGCGTCGGTTTGAATACATCGTGAAGAATGACGCGCATATCTATATTGATGATTACGCTCATCATCCTGAAGAACTGCGTGCAGCTATCAGCTCAGTTAAAAAACTGTATCCGGGCAAAAAGCTGACCGTTATTTTTCAACCGCACCTGTTCACCCGCACCCGTGATTTTGCCGATGGCTTTGCCGAGGTGCTGGACATGAGCGATGAGTTATTGATGCTGGATATATACCCGGCCCGCGAGCTGCCTATTGAAGGCGTAAGCGCAGATATGGTGTTGGAGCGCATGAAAATGTTGAATAAGCGCAAATGTGGAAAACAAGAAGTGCTTGATATTGTGCGTGTTGAAAATCCTGAGCTACTTTTAACTGTGGGTGCGGGAGATATAGACCAATTAGTACAACCATTAAAAACCATACTAGGGAATGTTTAAAGATAAACGCCTCTGGAGGACAGTTTTGTTCAGTTGTATCTGGGTAGTTTTTCTGGCCGGTATGGGCCTTGTTATGAGTTTTGTGAGCGCTAAAAAAGCCGCTATTGTATGTACCAAAGTACAGGTGATCATTCCCGGTAATCAGTACTTTATTGACAAGGGCGGGGTAAGCAGTATCATCGGCATAGAAAGTAACTCGCTGGTGGGGCGCAAGCTACAGAATATTAATATCCAGGCGTTGGAGTCTAAACTGAGGGCTAATCCATTTGTGGAGGCAGCCAAGGTTTATACCGATATGGACGGGGTAATTACCGTTGAGATCAGTCAGCGCCGGCCGCTGATGCGCATTATCAACAACGTAAACCAGGATTACTATATAGACGAGCATGGACTGAAAGTGCCGTTGTCAGATAATTTCACCGCGAAGGTGTTGGTAGCAAACGGAGTGATTGACGAGCCTTTTTTCGGCAAGGTTGATACGCTAAAATATCAGCTGACGAAGGATCTGTTCAAGACGGCGCAATACATCAGCAAAGATTCGCTATGGTCAGCCCAGATAGGTGAGCTGTATGTAAACAGTCAGCGAGAGATAGAGCTGGTGCCACGTGTAGGCAATCAGCGCATCTTGCTGGGTACGGCAGACTCGCTGGAAACCAAACTGGCTAACCTGCGTGCATTTTATAAGCAGGCCATCCCGCTGGTAGGCTGGGATGCTTACAGAGTAATAAATATAAAGTATCCAAATCAGGTGATCGGGATTAGAAACGAGAACGCGAAGAAGGATACATCCGCGATAAAGAAAGATTCAACCAAAACGGTAGCAACGGCAACCGTTGACACAATTTTAAAGAACTAATTATGGACAAAAGCTCAACTCACGAAAAAAGTGCGCCAATTGTGGTAGGATTGGACATCGGTACCACTAAGATCTGCGCTATTGTTGGTCGCCGTAGCAAGAACGGGAAAGTGGAAGTGCTGGGTATCGGTAAAGCCGAATCGGCTGGTGTGACGCGTGGGATGGTGTCTAACATTGATAAAACGGTACAAGGCATTCTGGCAGCGGTAGATGTTGCCGGTACTCAGTCTAACGTAGAAATAAAGGTAGTAAACGTAGGTATTGCCGGCCAGCACATCAAAAGCTTGCAGCACCGTGGTTTAATTACCCGTAGAGATCTGAACTCAGAGATCAGTCGCCGGGATATCGAGAAACTGATCGAAGACATGTACAACCTGGTGATGCCTCCGGGCGAGGAGATCATCCACGTGCTGCCGCAGGAGTTTACGGTAGATAACGAGCCGGGTATTAAAGATCCGGTTGGTATGGCAGGCGTGCGTCTGGAAGCTAACTTCCACATCATCTCTGGCCAGGTTACTGCTATCAAAAACATTGTTAAATGCGTTAACAAAGCCCACCTGGATAGCCAGGAGCTGATTCTGGAGCCACTGGCATCGTCAGAATCGGTACTGAGCGACGAAGAAAAAGAAGCCGGTGTGGTGCTGGTAGATATTGGTGGTGGTACTACAGATGTGGCCATCTTCCACGAGGGCATCATCCGTCATACCGCGGTTATTCCATTTGGCGGTAACAGCGTAACTGAAGATATCCGCGAGGGTTGCTCTGTAATGCGCAACATTGCCGAGCAGCTGAAACTGCGTTTCGGTTCTGCCCTGGCAGACGAGAACAAAGAGAACGAGATTGTTTGCGTTCCTGGTCTGCGCGGTCGCGAGCCTAAAGAAATATCGGTGAAAAACCTGGCTTACGTTATCCAGGCCCGTATGGAAGAGATTGTAGAACACGTGTACTACGAGATCAAATCATCAGGCTATGAAAAGAAACTGATAGCCGGCATCGTTATAACTGGTGGCGGTGCGCAACTGAAGCACCTGCCGCAACTGGTAGAATACGTTACCGGACTGGATTGCCGTGTGGGTTACCCTAACGAGCACTTGTCTAAAAACGAAGTGCTGCCAAAGCAAACTTATGAAGAGCTGCAAAGCCCGATGTTTGCTACCGGTATTGGTCTGCTCATTAAAGGTATCCAGAAGATGGAGTACGAAATGGCCGGACAAACCCAGCAGGTGCAGCCAAAGGTTGAAAAGCAAACCAAGTATGAGGACGAGAAAAAATTCGGCTTGTTCAGCAAACTGCTGGAAACCGGAAAGAAATTTATAAAGGACGATATCAAGGATGAGGATTTCTTGAAGTAGGCGATTAGTTGATTAAGTTGAATGGTTGATTAAGTGATTTGTTTTTGTCTGAAACTACTCACTTAATCAACTACTCTCTCAACCAACCAATCACTGTTTTAAGGACTTTTCAACACCCGGATAACTTTTCCACATTGTTAACGATTGTGGAAAACTCTTGTTGAAAAACTATTAATATTACATTCACAACAGGTATCCACTCATTAGGGAACATATAGCTGAAAACGAGGATTATGCAGTTTGAAATGTTAAAAGATAAATCGTCAATCATCAAAGTAATTGGTGTTGGCGGCGGCGGCGGGAACGCAGTAAACCACATGTATAAGCAAGGTATTACCGGTGTAGACTTCATTATCTGCAACACGGATGCCCAGGCATTGGAGCTGAGCCCTATCCCCAACAAAGTACAGTTGGGCGCCAGTTTAACCGAGGGAATGGGTGCTGGCTCAATTCCGGAAGTAGGCAAAAACTCTGCTATAGAAAACATTGAAGATATTAAGCAAATGCTGGGCACTACCACCAAAATGCTGTTCATTACAGCAGGTATGGGCGGTGGTACCGGTACCGGTGCAAGCCCTATTATTGCCAAGGCTGCCCGCGAGCTGGATATCTTAACGGTAGGTATTATTACCACCCCTTTCTCTTTTGAGGGCAAGCGTCGTAAAATGCAGGCCGATGAAGGTTTGGAGGAACTGAAAAAGTACGTGGATTCATTCCTGGTCATCAGCAATGATCGTCTGCGTCAGATTTTTGGTAACCTTACCATGAGCTCTGCATTTGCACAGGCAGATAACATTTTGACCACGGCTGCCAAAGGTATTGCCGAAATCATTACGCTGCCGGGCTATATCAACGTTGACTTTAAAGATGTGCGCACCGTAATGAAAGACAGCGGTGTAGCCATTATGGGTAGCCACGCGGCAGACGGTGAAAACCGTGCGCTGAAAGCTGTTCAGGGTGCGCTTGCTTCTCCTCTGTTGAAAGACAATGAGATTGAAGGCGCACGCTATATTTTATTAAACATTAGCTCGGGCGTTAACGAGGTAACCATGGATGAGGTAAGCATTATTACCGACTATATCCAGGAGAATGCTGGTTTAGCTGCCGATTTAATTTGGGGTAACTGCCAGGATGAGTCGCTGGGCGATCAGCTATCGGTAACCATCATTGCTACCGGTTTCCAAACAAAAGACGAACGTGATAAAGAGCAAAGCAGCAAAAAAGTAATATCGATGCTGATGCCGCAGGATACGCCGCTGGTTAAACCAGTAAACGAGTTTATCGCCCCGGCACCTGCCCCTGTAGAAAACGTGTTCTCTGAGCCATACCTGAAAGCCAAGGAAGCAGAACTGAAACAAACTGGTCTGTTTGATCTGTTCGGCGCGCCAGAAGCGGCTGATGGCAGCAACATCATCAGCAATAACAACGATGTGATTAAACACAGCCTGATTGCTGAAGAACCAACTGCGGCAGAGCCTGCTCCTGATTTTGGTGAGTTTACTTTTAAAATAGCAGAACCAACCATCAGCTTTGAGCCTGTACAGGATGCGTTTATTCCGGAGCCGGAACCTGAACCAGAGCCGGAAGCGGTTGTTGGCGCAGACGATCATAAAACCGACGAAACGATGGAAGAGCAGTTGCGCAAATCGCGCGAGCGTATCATCAAGCTTAAAGAATTGAGCATGAAGATGCGTAACGGCAACATCCAGGAGCTGGAAAACGTACCGGCTTACAAACGTAAAGAAATTGCCCTGCAGCAAACCCCGCCATCGGCAGAGAGCCAGGTGTCACGTTTCTCCTTATTAACTGATGATGAAGGTAATACCGAGATCAGGAAGAATAACCCCTTCCTGCACGATAATGTTGATTAAATCAATCTAACATAGAAAATAAGAAGCCCCTTTGTAACAAACATAGGGGCTTCTTGACTTTATAAGCTCGGCATGGAATTGTACATCGATGAAATTCGAATAAATGTCACAAAAGAAAATACTGCTGTAAGGCTTGTAACGGAAGAGGGGAGTTTTTTATTTGCTAACCAAACCATTAAGGAGACTGCAGATACCATAGAAAAAAACTACCAGGTAGTAAAAGCATATTTTGAGCCACGTATTGGTAATGAAGTTGTTGTTGCAGATATTAAGGATGTTTCATTAAGGATAGTATTGCATTATTTTTATATGTATAATCTTTGGCGGAGATTGTATAAAAAAGAAGCTAGCAGAGATTTGTCTTTTCGCAAGGAAGATTTTGAAGGAACTACTACAGCACGGTGTATAAGGCAGTTTTTTAAAAATAAATACCCAGATCGGTATACTGGTATGTGCATGCAGGTCTTAAAAATGTCCCATCAAGAGTTTATTAATTATGAGGAAAATGAGAGAAGATATGCTGAAAGATAACATATCGAGTTTATAACGTCTAAAAATAACCTATAAAAAAAAGTTATAGTTGTCATTCTGACAAGCTGTTCTGATTATATTTGTACATTGTAAATTATCTTAAGTAAACTCGTTTTGGATCTTTTCGATAAAATCTCAAAAAATATGGGCGGACCGATAGGTCAGCATCAAAAATGGTCTCATGGTTATTTCTCGTTTCCTAAACTGGAAGGTGAAATTGCGCCGCATATGATGTTTCAGGGCAAAGAACACCTGGTTTGGAGCCTGAACAACTATCTTGGTTTAGCCAATCACCCGGAAGTACGCGAGGCTGATGCCCAGGCGGCTGCCAACTTTGGTATGGCTTACCCAATGGGTGCGCGCATGATGTCGGGCAATACCCGTCACCACGAAGAGTTGGAAGAAGGTCTGGCCGAGTTTGTTGGTAAAGAAGACGCGTTCCTGCTTAACTACGGTTATCAGGGCATGGTATCAATTATTGATACACTGGTTGACCGTAACGACGTAATTGTTTACGATGGTGAATCTCACGCTTGTATTATTGACGGTGTGCGTCTGCACATGGGCAAACGCTTTGTTTACCAACATAATGATATTGAGAGCTGTGCCAAGCAATTGGAGCGCGCTACCAAACTAACCGAGCAAACCGGTGGTGGCATCCTGGTGATTACAGAAGGCGTATTTGGTATGTCGGGCGCGCAGGGTAAACTGAAAGAAATTATCGCTCTTAAAGAGAAATATAAATTCAGGCTGCTAATAGACGATGCTCACGGCTTCGGTACACTGGGTAAAAACGGTGCCGGTGCTCATGAAGAGCAGGATTGTGTGGATGGGGTAGATGTATACTTCGGTACTTTCGCTAAATCAATGGCAGGTATCGGTGCGTTTGTAGCGGCAGATAAGATGATTGTTGATTTTCTGCGCTATAACATGCGTTCGCAAACCTTTGCCAAGGCATTACCTATGCCAATGGTACTGGGTCTGAAAAAACGCTTTGAACTGCTGAAAACTAAGCCAGAGCTGCGTGAAAAACTGTGGACCATTGCCACTGCCCTGCAAACCGGTTTGAAAGAACACGGTTTTGACATCGGTATCACTAATAGCGTAGTAACTCCGGTATTCCTTAAAGGCGACCTGCACGAGGCTACCAGCCTTACTATGGACTTGCGCGAGCGTTACCAGATCTTCTGTTCAATTGTAGTTTACCCGGTAATTCCTAAAGGACTGATCGAACTGCGATTGATCCCAACAGCGGTACACACCCTGGAAGACGTACAACGTACACTGGATGCCTTTAGCGATATTTCTGCCCGTTTGAAAGCTGGTGAATACAAAGAGAAAGAGAAAAGCATGATAGAAGCTTAATTGCTTCATCCTTTAATATAAGAGCCCTTCAATACAGGTTAGCTGTTTTGAAGGGCTTTTTTGTAGGCGCTCGGGGTCTCATCATATGTCATTGCGAGGAGGAATGACGCTCGGCCTTATACACAGCCATGCTCGCAATGGCATACTCTAAGATTGCCAATGCTATTGCCTCAATAATAACTCTGCAATGGCAATATCCTCCGGAAAAGTGATCTTCATATTCCGGTGATCTCCCTCAATTAAAAGTATATCCACGCCAGATTGTTCCACTACGCTGGCGTCATCAGTAAACCCTTGGTGAAAAGGTTGCTCATAAGCCTTTTTAAGCAGGCTGGATTGAAAAGTTTGGGGTGTTTGCACCAGCCATATCTCATCGCGTAAAAGGTTCTCAGAGCGCCCGTTTCGTAGCCTCCGGATCGAGTCGCGACTTTTAACGGCAACAATGGCATTGCCTTGCATGGCAGCCTGCTCATAAGCCTTGTCGATAATGGCTGGTGAAGTGAGTGGACGTACGGCATCTTGTACCGCAATCAGGCTATTATCCTCGGTTAATGCCAGACCATTCTTTACGGAGTGGAAGCGGGTCTCGCCGCCGCTAATAAGTTGATGAGGGATGGTAAATTGATGTTCGGTGCACAACTGTTGCCAGTACTCATGAAATTCTGGATGCATCACCACAATAATTTCCGGCTTGTTTGCTGTTGATGCAAATGCCCTGATGGTATGCATCAACACTGGTTCGCCATTTAATAAAAGAAACTGTTTGGGCACAGCAGACTGCATGCGCGTGCCGGTGCCGCCGGCAACTATAATGGCGTAGGTTTTGTGATTTCGAATTTCGGATTTCGAATTTCGGATTTGAGACATGGTGCAAGTTAGGAAATAAATGAACATCCTGTCATTTCAACCGGCGGGAGAAATCTTAGACGTTTGCTGAACGTAATGGAAAACATGGGGGCTAAGATTTCTCTCTTCGCGGCGCTTCGTTCGAAATGACATCGGTGAGGAGCTCATTGGAAAGGCTCTAAAAACAAAAAATGTGAGACCGGTTCCCCAATCTCACATCCTATATTATCAAATCTGAAATCTTAATTCCGAAGTTCGAAATTAGATAATCAGCATGGCATCGCCATAGCTGTAGAAACGGTATTTCTCTTTTACTGCAATTTCATAAGCGTTCATTACCTCATCATAACCGCCAAATGCACAGATCATCATCAACAGGGTTGATTCTGGTGTGTGGAAGTTGGTTACCATAGAGTTAGCAATGCTGAAATCATATGGAGGGAAAATGAACTTGCTGGTCCAGTCGTTAACCGCTTTCAGGGTTTTGTTGGCAGAAACTGCAGATTCAATAGCACGCATTGAAGTTGTACCAACGGCACAGATGCGTTTTTTACGCTCAATACCGCGGTTTACAATATCAGCCTGGCGCTGCTCAATAATGATCTGCTCTGAATCCATTTTGTGTTTGGTCAGATCCTCCACCTCAACCGGGCGGAAGGTACCTAAACCAACGTGCAGGGTTACTTCGGCAAATTCAACACCTTTTAGTTCAAGGCGTTTCATCAGCTCGCGGCTAAAGTGCAGGCCGGCAGTTGGAGCAGCAACAGCACCTTCGTGTTTAGCAAAAATGGTTTGGTAACGCTCTTTATCCTCGGCAGTAGCTTTACGTTTGATATATTTTGGCAGTGGAGTTTCACCCAGGATCTCGATGTTGCGACGGAACTCTTCATCGGTACCGTCAAACAGGAAACGGATGGTACGGCCGCGTGAGGTAGTGTTATCTACCACCTCGGCAATCAGCAGATCGTCGTCGCCAAAGTAAAGTTTGTTGCCTACGCGGATTTTACGGGCCGGATCAACCAGCACATCCCACAGGCGCAGTTCTTTATTCAATTCGCGCAACAGGAAAACCTCAATGGTAGCGCCGGTTTTCTCTTTGTTGCCATACATACGGGCAGGAAATACCTTTGTGTTGTTAAGGATCATTACATCCTTATCATCAAAATAGTCCAGTACATCTTTGAATATTTTATGCTCAATTTTACCGGTATCGCGGTGCAGTACCATCAGGCGGGCCTCGTCGCGCTGGTCGGCGGGGTTGTGTGCAATTAGCGATTCTGGTAAGTTAAACTTAAATTGAGATAATTTCATAGTAGCCTATATAAAATTTTAGGGGGCAAATGTATAAATTTTTCAGTAATATTAAACGGATAATCAGCGTGTTTGTGTGATTACTTCGTCAAAAAATAAAAATAACAGAAGTTGTAACCATTATAGGGGCGGGGTGTCTAACCCATATACAGCATGATATTTCTAAAATTACTCCGGGAAAGCTTTTTGTTT
This sequence comes from Mucilaginibacter yixingensis, assembly GCF_041080815.1. Lineage (NCBI taxonomy): Bacteria > Pseudomonadati > Bacteroidota > Sphingobacteriia > Sphingobacteriales > Sphingobacteriaceae > Mucilaginibacter > Mucilaginibacter yixingensis. Next base: position 936,708 of record NZ_CP160205.1, read on the forward strand.
GCGTTTGATGCCCTGCGTCAGAATAAAACACGCACTGTACTGTCATTACTGGGAGTAACCATTGGTATTTTTACCATTATAGCCGTGCTGTCGGCAGTTGATACGTTGCACAATAACCTGCAAAGCAGTGTAGATAAACTGGGCAGCAACAGTATTTATATACAAAAAATGCCCTGGGCCTTTGGCGATAAAGATTACCCCTGGTGGAAATATGCCCAGCGCCCAACGCCCAATCTGCGCGACTATGAGAAGTTGAAAGACCGTACTCAAACTGCTGTAGGCGTTACCTACCAGATCTATTTGTCTAACCGGACGGTAAAGTATGGCAGTAACTTTGTAGAGAACGTAGATATCAATGCATCAACCTATGATTATTATTTGACCCGCAACTTTGATATGCAGGAGGGGCGGTATTTTACCGAAATGGAATCACGCGCGGGCGCAGCTGAGGTTTTGATAGGTGCCGATATAGCTTCCGGGCTTTTTCCGCATGAAGATGCCATCGGCAAACGCATTAAAGTAATGGGCCGGAACATGCAGGTGATTGGCGTTTTTGCCAAAGAGGGCGAGGATATGCTGGGCATAACTTCAGATAAGTTGGTGATGATGCCGATAAGCTTTGCGCGAAACCTAATTGATATTCAAAATAATAGATACGGATCTCAAATTGTAGTTAAAGGTAAGCCAGGTATTACCGAAGGCGAGGTTGCCAGCGAACTGGACGGCCTGATGCGCGCCATCCGCATGTTAAAGCCTGGACAGGAAGATAACTTTGCGCTCAATCAATCAACCATAATAACCGAGGGCTTTAATAAGCTTTTTGATTTTGTGGATATGGCCGGCTGGATCATCGGTGGTTTCTCTATCCTGGTGGGGGGCTTCGGCATTGCCAATATTATGTTCGTATCGGTTAAAGAGCGCACCAATATCATCGGTATACAAAAATCGTTGGGCGCTAAAAATTACTTTATCCTGCTGCAATTTTTGATTGAGGCTATTGTGCTTTGTCTGCTAGGCGGCTTGATTGGTCTGGGGCTGGTTTATGCCGGCACATTGATTGTAAAAAATGCCTTTGATGTAGCTGTAGTACTCTATCTCAGCAATATCATCAAAGGGCTCACTATTTCTGTAGTTATCGGTATTATCTCAGGCATCATACCTGCCTGGTTTGCTTCGCGATTAGATCCGGTGGAAGCGATAAGGAGTAATTAAACCGTAACTCCAGCCTTATAAAACTTCGATACTTTCTCAAACAGAATTTCGGGCATAAAGGGTTTGGTCAGAAAATCATTCATGCCCATGCTGCTGGCTTTTTGGTAAGTCTCTGGCATCGCATCAGCAGTGAGGGCGATAACCGGTATCTGCGGGTACTTTTGTTTGATCAGCTGTGTGGCCTCAAATCCGTCCATTACAGGCATCTGGAGGTCCATAATAATCAGATCAAACTGTTGCTGATCTGCCATTTCTACGGCAATGGCTCCGTTACTGGCCTCAAAGGTTTTGACATTCCATTTGTTTAAAAAACGATTAGCGATGAGGATGTTCATCTTATTGTCGTCAACCACCAGCACCTTCATGCCGTTTAAATCGGCATTCATCATCTTCTGTTCTGCGCTGGCGTAGCCCGGTGTTGTTGGCTGCACAGTAGCCGCTGGTTGAACAGAAGGCTCTGGCTTACTGGCCTGAATTGGCGCCGTCGCTTGCAGCGATTCTGATTTTGATGCAGGGTTTGTTGTTTCTTTAACTGGTAATTCTGCTTGTACAGTTACTGGTACATGCGCGGCCGGTTTAGCTGTTTGCGGTGTGGCAGCTTGCGCAACAGCCGGTCTTTTTGTTGTATTGGGCTCATAGGCATATTGAATGGCAAAGCTAATCTGGGTGCCTTTACCAACCACGCTTGATATACTGATGCGCCCGCCATGCAATTCAATTAAGCGTTTAACAATAGCCAGGCCCAGGCCGCTGCCACCGTTTTGGTCCACCTTCATTTCCTGAACAAACGGCTCAAATATTTTTTCAAGGTTTTCTTTGGCAATGCCGGTGCCGGTATCAGTCACTGTAAAGCGTAAAGTCACGCTGTTGTTAGTGCGTTGCTCTTGTTTTACGCCTACATCCACGCTGCCAGTATTGGTAAATTTAACCGCATTGCCGATCAGGTTGTTCATGATCTGCCCCAGGCGGACAGGATCTGCCATGATGGCGTCAGGAATGCTGCGGTCTACCGATAAGTTAAGTTTCAGATCCTTCTGGTCGGCCCTGACGCGGAATGATCGACTGATGTTCTCCAATAGCAGATGCAGATCAACCGGTACCATGTGCAGGTTGTACATGCCAGCCTCAATTTTGTTATAATCAAGAATATCGTTGATGATGCCCAGCAGGGTTTCGCCCGAGAATTTGAGGTTTTCCAGATAAGGTAATTGTTCCGGACGAGGGTTGTCTGCTATCAGCAAATTAGCCGTGCCAATCACCGTATTCATTGGCGTGCGGATCTCATGACTCATGGTAGACAGAAAATCTGATTTGAAGGACGATGCTTTTTCGGCTTCTTCCTTAGCGTCAATCAGTTGCTGGCGGTCTTTTTGCTTATCGGTAATATCTTCGCCAATGCTGGTGGTTTGCTTAATGCGCCCCAGGTCATCATAAATAACACTGTTTTGCCAGGCTATCAGGCGCTGCTCGCCGTTGCGACAAATAATAGGGTTAACGTAGGTTGATTCCAGGTTGTCGTTCTCATACCATCCTCTAATTACCTTCTTGGCGTCATCTGGTACAAAGTGGCGGATCCAGTTTTGGCCAATCAGGCTCTCCTGCGTATACCCCAGCAAATTAGCCAAATACTTATTGCAGAAAAGGATGTTGCCATTTTTATCAAGTGATATGGCGGCCAATTTAACAGCCTCCAAAACCAGTTTGTAGTTGTCTTCTGTTTTCTGTACAATAATTTCGGCCGCTTTACGGTCGGTAATATCCTGCAGGGTACCAATCACACTGCGGATGCTGCCATCCTCATTGCGTTTAATCCGGCCGATGATGATGCTCAGGTGCTTGACGGTATGGTTTGGCGTGATAATACGATATTCATAGCTTGCCCGCTTCAGGTTGGCGGGATCTTTCAGGAAGGCGCGCAAAATATCCTGATCCTCCGGATGCACGTAGGTAAGCAGCAATTTAAAATTGCCCATGCCATGGTCTTTCTGCTTACGGGGCGGCACTTCGTGAATGTGATAAACCTCGTCAGACCAGGTGAGGGTTTTCTGGTTAAAATACCATTTCCAGTTGCCTATTTTGGCAATAGTTTGTGCCTCCAGTAGTTCTGCACGGCTTTTCTTAATGGCACGTTCAGACTGGCGACTCTCGGTAACATCTTTAATAATGCCGGTAAGGCGCACAATTTTGCCATGGCGGTTGCGGATAGGTTCGCCCCGTACAATCTGGAAATACCGTTGCGCGCCTTTAGCGGTAACAATTCGGTGCTCGGTCTCGCGGTTGGCCATCTCGGTCAGATCGGCAAAAAACTGGTAAATAGTGCGCCGGTCTTCTGCATTTACCAGCCGGGCGTAGTATTCAAAATGACTTACGCCAACGGGTAGTGCGTTGATATCTAACAAAGCAAAAAGGTTGTCAGACCAGTACGTTTGTTTCAGCTCCAGGTCATACCACCAGTTGCCCATTTTGGCCATGCGTTGGGCCTCAATTAGCTGATTTTGATTTTCTTTTAACGCGGCTGAGTATTTTTTTTGTTCAGAAATGTCGGTTACAGATGCCGTCATGCGGCCGGTATAATCGCCATGAGCATTGAATACCGGACTCACCTTGGCCGAAAACCATCGGCCCGAACCAAACAGTGAACCAAACTCAACGGTAACACATTCGTGTGTTTGAATGGCCTGGTCTAATGCTTTTTCCAACTCGAAGGCTTTCTCTTCCCCAATGCTTTCTGAAATGGTTTTGCCTTTGAAAGTGCTCAGATCAACCAGTAGCGCACGGGTTTTATTGTACCAAACATTAAGACAGATTTTCTGCTCATCAAACTCAAAAATAATATCGGTAAGCGAGTTTAGGATGGCATCGATAGCCTCGCGGTCTGCCACCTCATTTTTTGGTGGAATAGTATTGAGCGGACGAGCCGTAAATGCGGTATCAGCAATAACTTTAGCTTGGGTTGGCATGGTAATGGCGGGCGCGGGCTGCACCTCCGGTACAATAGGCTGAACCGTTTGCCGGGCTGAATTACCGTTCTGATAAGAGCCATTGACGTTATGCGTGCCGTTGATAGCCGCTTTTATAGCCGGAACTTCGTTCGCTATTGATGTTTCAGATTCATTACCTATAGGCTGGGCTACTGTAGGTTCTTCATTTACAGTGTCTTGATCGCTGCTGTCGTTTTCAGGTACAAGGTCGTTAGCAATTACCCGCTCTGGCTCTTTTATTGCTGGTATAACAGGCGGCTTTGCTGCTGGTAATACCACGTTAGGCATTTGCAACGCCTGATGGCCGTTTTTATAGTGATGCCCATCTAAGGGTTTGGCTTCAATCAATGGGGAAACAGATGCAAGAGGAACCTCAACCTCTGTTTTATGGTTATCAACGTTTGGTTCAATAAGATGTGGCTGTTCTTTGGGTTTTATTTCAGCAGGGGTAATTAATGGCGTGGCGCTTTTAAATAGTGTGTGCTGACTGGCATCTTCCGGTTCTAGCGTATTTTCAAAAATAATGGTCGGGCGATGCTCTTCTGTAACCGGTTGAGGTTTTGCCTGAGGCTTATCTACCGGTGCATTTACCGGTGTCGATGCTTCTGGTTGTGGGTCTTTTTGAGCCAAAAAAAAAGGGTTTTTTTTGACTTCCGAGGCGAATTCTATTTCTTCGCGATTGTTTTTATACTCGTCACGCAGTGTTTTTAGCTTGTGAAGGAGCAAAAATACAAGCGCTATCAGCAATAAAGCAGAGAAAGTCAGTATCAACCCCTGGTACACGGGCGAGTCATTACTGATTAACAAAATTGCGTTTTTTGTTAAATACATCTGCTTTTGCTAAAAAAAATACCGGATCGGCGGGGTTTACTTTATTATTTTGTTGTTTGACAAAGAAAAATTACAATCCTTCTAACAAATAAAAGGTAATAATACGGAGATTTAATTACATTTGCTTAGCGAATACAAATATTTTTCTATGTCTGAAACTGCACATCTGCAAATTGGTGATAAAACTTACGACCTACCTGTTATTGAAGGCACCGAGAACGAAAAAGCGATTGATATTTCAAAATTGAGAGACCTTACCGGTTACATTACACTGGATATTGGCTACAAAAACACCGGCGCAACCAAAAGTGCCATTACGTTTTTGGATGGCGAACTGGGTATTCTGAAATACCGTGGTTATCCAATTGAGCAATTGGCCGAGAAATCAACCTTTATTGAAGTAGCTTATTTATTAATTTACGGTGAGCTGCCAACAGCAGATCAGCTAAATGATTTTCAGAAACTCATTAGCCGCCACACGCTGGTGCATGAGGACATGAAAAAGTTTTTCGACGGTTTCCCGCGCGGTTCACACCCAATGGGTCAGTTGTCATCACTTATTGGTGCGCTGGCTGCCTTCAACCCTGAATCATTAAAACAGGGCCAGAGCACCGAGGAAGTGAATCTGGAGATTGTGAAACTGATTGCTAAAATGAGCACGCTGGTTTCATGGATCTACAAAAAATCACTGGATCATCCGTTTATCTATCCGCAGAACAAATATGATTATGTAACCAACTTTATGTACATGACCTTTGCGGAGCGTACAGAAGAGTTTACCGGCATAGATCCTGTTGTGATTGACGCGATGAACAAATTGCTGATACTGCACGCAGATCATGAGCAAAACTGTTCTGCTTCTACCGTGCGTATTGTAGGTTCATCAGATGCTAACCTTTATGCATCAATTTCTGCAGGTATTTCTGCACTGTGGGGCCCGCTGCATGGTGGTGCTAACCAGGCAGTAATTGAAATGCTGGAAAAAATTAAAGAAGACGGCGGCGATACCGATAAATGGATTGCCAAAGCAAAAGATAAAAATGATCCGTTCCGTTTGATGGGTTTCGGTCACCGTGTGTACAAAAACTTTGACCCACGCGCCAAGATCATTAAAAAGGCATGTGACGATATCCTGGAAAAATTAGGCGTACAAGACGAAGTGCTGGAAATTGCCAAGCGTCTGGAAGAAGTTGCCCTGAAAGATCCATACTTTGTAGAGCGTAAACTGTACCCTAACGTAGATTTCTACTCAGGCATCATTTACCGTGCGTTGGGCTTCCCAACAGAAATGTTCACGGTGCTGTTTGCACTGGGCCGTTTGCCAGGATGGATTGCACAATGGAAAGAAATGAAAGCTAACAAAGAGCCAATCGGCCGTCCGCGCCAGGTGTATACCGGTAAGACTACGCGCGATTATGTAGCTACTGCTGACAGATAATAGAAAGCTTGTCAGACTTAGATATAGTGAAGCCCCGGCATTTGCCGGGGCTTTTTTTTCGATAGGGGCCTACACCCTTTATCGTCATTGCGAGGAACGAAGCAATCTTTGTACATGCCGAGCGGATATGCATGTCCAATTGTCCTCCGCAGAGATTGCTTCGTCCCTCGCAATGACGTGTTGTTGAGATTGTAATTCCGCTAACCTCAAAAAAGGAAGGCCCGATTTTGTCGGGCCTTCCTTTTTACGCTTTTACATATTCATACCGGTTGTTGGCGTGGCTGCGTTCGCGTTTTAACTTATGCTCATTAGCCAGTTTTAGCAGGATGCCCGATAGCTCTGACGTTTTAAAATCAGAATCATATTCGGTTTTGCAATGATCTGCAATGGCAGAAATAGAGCGGGTGGTGTTAAAAAAATCGGTTGTGTTAAGCAGTTGATTTAAAACCTTGGTAGCGCCGGGTTTTTTTCGGCTGGCGTGGTGCTCAATTTGCAGGCCTTCTGGTTTAAACCTTAATTGCTTTTTACCTTGTGAGTCGGTGTCTGCGTCGGTACGCTCTGATTCAATAATGGCATCCAAAAGTTTGTCAACAATCTTTACCTGTACCGCCTCAGATTTAAACAGGTTCACCACTTCAGAAATCTCAATTAATTGTTTTTTTAATTTTTCAGTTTGCTTGCTCATTTTACTCGTTGTGTAGCTCCATCTATCACAAAGCAAGTCGCCCGCCAGGGAGCACAACCTGCGGGAGCATAAGCTTTCCAATAAATAGCAATAGTGTTAGTGTGTTGCACTTGTTATTTAATAACGAGCACAGACAATATTAGTATGTTCTGACTTAAAAAAAAATATACTACAGGTTAAATGGCAAAACTGTAGCAGTATTATTACAATTAAATGTTATTTAATATTTTTTCCATAACATCTAACCCTTCATCAATGTGTTCTGGCTTCATAATCAAGGCCGGACGAAACCTGATGGTGCGATGACTGCAGCCTAAAAACATCACATGATGCTCAAGCCCTTTCTGAATAAAATGGTCGCGGGTGGCCTGATCGGGGAAATCAAAAGCAGTAAGTAAACCCTTGCCGCGTACATTATTTATGAGCGGGTATTTTTCGGCTAATTTTAATAATTGTTGTTGTAGGTAGTTACCGGTCTGGGCCGCGCTGGTACACAAATTATCCTCCTCAATAATCTCCATGATCTTGGCCGAGCGTACCATGTCAACTAGGTTGCCACCCCAGGTAGAGTTGATGCGCGATGACACGTGGAAAACATTATTCTCAACTTCGTCAATCCGCGGGCCGGCCAGTATGCCGCAAACCTGCATCTTTTTGCCAAAAGCAATTATATCCGGACGGGCCTTCTCGCCAAAATGCTCGTGGCACCAAAACTTGCCGCTCAGGCCAACGCCGGTTTGCACCTCGTCATAAATCAGCAAGGCCTCATATTCATCTGCCAGTTGGCGCAACTGCTCGGCAAACTCCTTGCGGATATGGTTATCGCCCCCTTCAGATTGTACCGGCTCAATAATAATAGCGCAGATCTCATCCGGATTATCGGCAAAAGCTTTTCTAATCTGGGCTACTGAGGCGGCTTCGCGTTGCAGCAGATCGGCCATGTTTTCATCTGTAAGCGGGTAATTAACGTAAGGCGTACTTACCCGCGGCCATTCAAACCGGGCAAACCAGCGGGTTTTTACCGGAAGGGTATTGGTAAGGCTAAGCGTGTATCCCGTACGTCCGTGAAACGCATGTTCAAAATGCAATACTTTATGGCCTTTTTCGGTTTGATGGCCTTTAGCAAAATTCTTCTGTACCTTCCAGTCCATGGCGGCTTTCAGGGCATTCTCTATAGCCAGGCCCCCGCCGGCAATAAAAAAGGCATGGGGCAGGTAGTCAGGGATACCTACGCGATCAAAAGTTTCCAGAAACTGGGCGTACTGTGTAGTATAAATATCAGAGTTTGATGGGTTAGTAAGCGCAGCCAGCATCAGGCTTTTTTTAAAGGCCTCATCGCCCAGCATTTTAGGGTGATTATAGCCCAGCGGTACCGAGGCAAAGCAGGTAAAAAAATCAAGCAGCGTGCGGTTATATTTCGAGTCATAAATATGCACACCGTTGCTTTTTTCCATGTCAAATATAAGGTCAAACCCATCGGCAAGGATGTGCTTGCTCAACGTCTCTGCAACACTGTCTGGATTTTTGGGAAGGCTATACATGGGCTTATGCGTTTACGTAAATTTACTAAAAAGCCCCAAAACAAGCAATTTTGTAGGTTTTTATACCAATTGGTGAATTAGTTGGGTTTAGGCGGTTTAAAGTTAGTTTTTGTACCGGGCAAGGAAACGGTATGGATGAAATGAACGTATTATAAATGTTGCAAACTTTCCGGAAGATGGAAAACCAGCTTCAAGATATAATCGTATAAAAAGGTTATTTTGGCTACGGATATTAAAAGTTATATTTACGCTTCAACCAAAACCTAATGGCTATTAAAGACCTTGAGAGGTTGCAAGCCTTGCACCGATTTTTAAACCTGGAAATAGACAAAGATGCCGAACTGCAGGAGATGATTGAGCTTACTGCAGAGCTGCTGAATTGCCCTATAGCACTTATTACCCTTATTGAGGGTGATACTCAATATTTTTTATACAAAGTAGGTACCGATGTTGAGCAGGTGAGCAACAGTGACAGCTTTTGCCGCTACCTGAATTTGGGTAACGATTTGATGGTGGTTACCGATACGCATAAGGATGAGCGTTTTGCCAGTAATCCCTTTGTAACCGGTAATCCTAATGTTGTGTTTTATGCCGGTGTACCCCTTACTACACATGACGGACATTTATTAGGCAGCATCTGCATCTTAGATGTGATTTCGCGCGAGTTTACGCCAGTGCAAAGCAGATTGTTAAGAGTGTTGGCCAAACGTGTTATCCAGATTATGGAGTTTGAGTTTAGTATTAATTTGCTGAAACAACAGTTCTTACAGGCCCGTGACGCCGAGACTAAACTGCGCTCTTTTTTTGAAAGTTCCAGTTCATGCCACTTGCTTATTGATAGGGATATGGGCGTTATGGCCTATAATAAAAATATGGCCTCGTTTCTGAAGCGTATGTATAACGTAATGCTTAAGCAGGGCACCCACGTAAACCAGATACTGCAAGGCCCCGCTTTAGAAAGTTTTACTACTGATTTTAAACAGGCATTGAGCGGCAAAACCATCACCTTTGAGCGTGAGGTGAACTACAAAAATGGCGAACGTATATGGTGGTATGTGGCCTTTGAACCAGGTTTCGATGCTGAAGGAAAGATTATTGGTATTTCTTATAACGCTACAGATATCACCGCGCGCAAGGTAAACGAAGAAAAAATACTGGCGCAAAACAGCTCCTTACGGCAGATAGCGCATATGCAATCGCATGAATTGCGAAAGCCGGTAGCTACTATTTTAGGATTAATGGAAGTGCTGAAGCTGGATCATTCCCCTGAAATGACGGAAGAGATGTACATGTTGGAGGAAACCACCCGGGAGCTGGACGATAAGATAAGGATGATTGTAAATATGATCAATTAGCAGAAATGTAAAAGCAGAAAGCATTTTTGAGTCGAGAGATCATTCTTAAGCTTTCTGCTTTTGTCTTTTAGCTTTCTGCTCAAAACAAGTCCTTCATTCCCAACAATCCCCACAGGCCGCCGGTGTGTATAGCCAGGATGTGGCTCCCCGGGGCAAAGTGGTCTTTACCAGCCAGGTCTGTCAGTGCATAGAGCATTTTTCCGGTGTAAACGGGTTCTATCATGATGCCGGTTGTGGCAATAAAATTCTTGATAAAAGCAATCAACTCCGGAGTTGTTTTGGCATAGCCGCCAAAATGATATTCGGTATGCAGCTCAAACGGTTGCGGGTAGGTTTGATACCGCCTGATCTCATCGGCCATAAAGTCACCATTCTTTAATACCGGCACCGCATGGAAAACAGTATCCATGTGATTGTTTTTAATGCCGTTCATTAGCCCGGCCGCGGTGGCCCCGGTACCGCACGCGCAAAACATGTGCTGATAGGTTTGCGGCAGTTCGTCAACCAGTTCGCTACAGCCACGGGCCGCTTCTGCGCTGGCGCCGCCTTCGTCAATAAAAAAGGCTTGACCATCGTTACCAAAGTGCTTATCAAATAAGGCTGGTTTGTTACGGTAGCTTTCGCGATCGGTGAAAATAAGCTGCATGCCATGCAGGCGGCACATCCATATCGAGTCATTCATCACCTCTTCGCCACGCACAAAACCGGTGGCTTTGAAGCCAAAACGGGAGGCTGCCGCTGCCAGTGCTATCAGGTGATTAGAATACGCGCCCCCGAAGCTCACCAGGTGAGTTTTTCCTTCCTGCTTTGCTCGTTTAAGCTGGTATTTAAGTTTACGCCATTTATTGCCCGATATGATGGGGTGAATCATATCATCGCGCTTTAAAAATACTTTCAGCCCTTTTTCATCAAACACAGGATTGTGTATTTGATGAACAGGGCTGAAAATATCTAGTTCTATAGTATGCATCAAAAATTAAAATCCAAAGCCAATACCAGCGTTGCCAGATACATATTGACCGGTGCCAACAGAGGCGTACACTTTAAATATAGCTAAATCTAATTTGAAACCAACATCAGCACGCATACCGGTAAAGGTATTTTGATCCACGTGGATAGGGTCTGTAATGGTAGTATAGGTGGTAGCCGTTGCAGTTACCGGGAAGTTACCCAATACCCCCAGATCTGTATGTGCTGTTTGGTAAGCTACAGAAACAAACGGCGTAAATATGGCCAGTTTTTTTGACAGGATGGCCTGGAAGTTGAAGCCGCTGAAGTGGGCGTCAATACGCTGGTTGCTAAAATCGGTATTGGTGCCAGTGGCCGGAGCTGTGCCTGCGTCTGGTTGAACATTCAGCGTTTTGCTGTAGTTAACGCGGTTGTAGTTTATGGCAACAGCCAGGTCAAACGGTTTGGGGACGCCTTTGGCAAAATCCTGGATAATGTTGTGTTTAATGCCAAAACCAATCATGCCTACAGAGCCGGCATCATCACTAATTTTAATGGTAGGGATGGTGCGGATGGTTAAATCTGTATTATGCACCAGGCCTACGGTTAACTGAATATCCGGCGCAGGCACATACCCAAAAACACCTTTAGGCATGGTAAAAGTTTTACCGGTAGGGAGTCCGTTAGCATCATTAATGCTCATAACCGGTCTGGCGGCATCTTTATCGCCACCAAAAGTAGGCGCAATTTTAGTTGGCGATGTTGCTGCCACTGTAACACGGTTTGATAAACCAATTTGGGTTACATCAAAGCTTTTGTCGCTGGTGGGCACCTGTGCGGCTGTGGCCGAGATGCGCAGCTCAAAATGCAGCAGCTTTTTGGTCTTAGCAGTGTTGCTCCAGCCGCTGTTTAAGCCCACACCAAAGCCCTTAAACATAGGCGTGCTGTAAGCGTTAAAAAGTTTGTTGGCATCGGCCGCGTTTGACTTGATCAGCGAGCTAAAATCGTCGCTGCTTTGGGCGTAGGTTTTAGAAACTGCCGTGCACATCACGGCTGCAATTGCAATAGTGTAAAGTTTTCTCATAAATCAGGGGTTGAAATTTGATAACAATAATGGGCTATTTTGATATAAAAAACAAGTATTTTTGCAAAACCCATGACGAATAATATTGACCTGCAAGAGACTGAGGAACAGGAATTTTACGAGCATTTACGTGTTGTAGTTGATAAAGGTCAGTCGTTATTACGTATAGATAAATTTTTGATGCACCGCGTTGAAAATGCATCGCGCAACCGCATACAGAACGCTATAGATCTGGGTAACGTGCTGGTAAATGATAAGGCTATTAAGGCTAGTTACAAGGTGAAACCACAAGACGTGATCTCGGTTGTTTTACCACATCCGCCGCGCGATACCGAAGTTTACCCCGAAAATATTCCGCTTAATATTGTTTATGAAGATGATGATGTGCTGGTAGTCAATAAATCTCCCGGCATGGTGGTGCACCCTGGCTATAACAATTACACCGGTACACTGGTGAATGCTTTGGTTTATCATTTTCAGCAACTGCCTACGTTGCCGGGTAATGACGGCCGCCCCGGATTAGTCCACCGTATTGATAAAGACACCAGCGGCCTGCTGCTCATCAGCAAAAATGAGCGCTCTATGAATTACCTGGCCCGCCAGTTTTTTGAGCATACCATCAACCGTCGTTACATTGCGCTGGTTTGGGGCGATTTGCCAGAGGATGGTACGGTAACCGGCTACATAGGCCGCAGTGTGGCCGACCGCAGGGTGATGGCCATTTACGACGATGAGGAAAAGGGGAAATGGTCTGTAACGCATTACAAAGTTTTAGAACGATTGAACTACGTTACGCTGATTGAGTGCAAGCTGGAAACCGGCCGGACGCACCAGATTCGCGCGCACATGAAACATATTGGGCACCCACTGTTTGCCGATGCCACTTACGGCGGCGACAAGATTGTGAAGGGCACCATGTTTAGCAAATACAAGCAGTTTGTAGAAAATTGCTTTGAGCTGATGCCGCGGCAGGCGCTGCACGCGCAATCATTAGGATTTAAACATCCTTCATTAAAAAAAGACGTTTATTTTGAAGCGCCTCTGCCACAGGACTTTGAGGCTGTTTTAAAGAAATGGCGAAATTATGTTGCGGCAGTATCAGACCAAAACGGATAATTTACTGTTAGTATAGAATGGTAATGAAACCTGCATTTATCCTATTTAACGACGAAATTTTACCAACCGATAGCAAGGTAGTCACCATTGCTAACCGGGCATTTAAATATGGCGACGGCCTTTTTGAAAGCATGAGGCTGATGAAAGGCGATCTGAAGTTTGCTGATCTGCACGCCGACCGCCTGCAACGCGGTATGCGGGGCTTAAAGATTGACGGCTACTCGCAGATAGACAGCTGGTTTATGCGCGAGAAGGTTGATGCGCTGGCTACCCGTAACAAATGCAAAAATGGCCGCGTGCGCCTGATGGTTTACCGCGATGCCGACGGTTTATACGCACCCACCCAAAATACCATGGGCTATTGCATGGAGGTGCAACCCATAGAAGAGCCCCGCTACTACCTGAATGAGCGCGGCCTGATTATGGATGTGTTTACCGAGCTGGGTAAGCCGCTTAATTACCTGTCTAACATCAAATCCTGTAACTCGCTGGTTTACGTGATGGCCGGTGTGTTTAAAAATCAGAACAGGCTGGATGATGTTTTCATCCTTAACCAAAATCGCTTTTTGTGCGAGGCGGGCAGCAGCAACGTGTTTGTTTACTACAAAAACCACCTCTACACCCCGGCACTGAGCGAGGGTTGTGTGGAAGGCGTAATGCGCCAGGTAGTGATCAATATGGCGCTGCAATTGAACATCCCCGTTACCGAAGCCCAGATCAATCCCGATATTTTATACGAGGCCGAAGAGGTTTTCATTACCAACGCCACCCGCGGCATCCAATGGGTAATGGGCTTTGGTGTAAAACGCTATTTTAACAGGCTGAGTAAAGAGCTGATGGATGAGTTGAATAAGTTGTAAATACTTACCTCATTATGTGCGCTCAAGCATCCTCGCTTGAGTTTTGAATATTTTTATTTAGTCAAGCGCAGACGCTTGACCAGGCAAAAATTACTGTTTAAATTGGTCTTAAACAGTAATTCCTTATGATGTTTCCCCTAACAGAAATACGTCCCCCAGATGGCGGACTGATCTACACCGAAACCAACCTGCATCATTTCTTTCCCGAGCCGTTAAATATGGTTACGTCGGCGCTGTTTTTGATACCGGGAGTTTACTGGCTTATTAAGGTTAGGGGATTTAGCCAACAATATGCTTTTCTTAGCGTTGCCACCTACTTGCTGCTTACCGGCAGTATCGGTGGCATTATTTACCACGGGTTACGTCGCTGGCACTTCTTTATTTTAATGGATTGGGTGCCCATTGCGTTGCTTTGCCTGGCTGCCAGCGTTTATTTCTGGATGTTGCTATTAGGCCGGTGGATTTATGGCATTACTGCACTGGCCGTGTTTGTGGTGCTGGAAACGCTCATGTTAAAGCTGATGCCCGAGACCAGCCATCAGCTGGCCATCAACATAAACTATGCGGTTATGGTGCTGATGGTGGTGTTACCGTTGGCCTTGCTGCTCATCAAAACCCGCGGTTATAACTGGGGGCTGGTTGTAATGGCCTTGTTAACATTTGCGGCCGCATTGTCATTCCGTATTTATGACCGGTTTGCGCCCTGGTCCATCGGTACGCATTTTTTGTGGCACACGTTTGGTGCACTGGCAGCCTCGTTTATTTTTTTGTATTTGTACAGGCTGAGGGAGCGAAAAGAGATTGTTTGATTTGCTTAATCAACCCTCAACGTCATTGCGGGGAACGAAGCAATCTCTGTGTTATGTCATACTGAGCGATAGCGAAGTATCTCTGAGGATAGGTTAAGTAGGACTGTCCTTAGAGATGCTTCGTTCCTCAGCATGACATGATGTTAAGATCAGCTGTACAGAGATTGCTTCGTTCCTCGCAATGACGTCGAAGAAATATAAAGGGATTTGGCTACAGCGTAACGCCTCTCAAAAACGCTTCAATATCCATACGCTTTTTACCTTCCAGCTGCACATCGGTTACGCGGATGAAGCCGCCGTGGCAGGCAAATTTCAGGTAAGTTTTATTGTCGGTTAAAAAGCCGCCAGGCTGTATGCCGGGTTCGGTTTCTTCTAATGTGGCGCTATATATTTTAAGCACTTTATCATTCAAAAGGGTGAACGCACCGGGGTACGGGCTCAATCCACGGATACGGTTGAAAACTTCGGGTGCGGTTTTCAGAAAATCCAGTTTGCAATCATCCTTAAAAATCTTTGGCGCATGTTTCAGTTCAGCAACACCGAAACTTTCTTGCGGATGCTCGGTATAGCGGCCGCTTTCTACGGCTTTTACGGTTTTAACCAACAGGCCGGCACCTTTGGCCATCAAGCGGTCGTGCAGATCGCCTGCGGTTTCCTGGCCGGTCAGGGTTACTTTTTCGGTAAACAGTACGTTGCCGGTATCAATATCATGTTTCAGGAAAAAGGTAGTCACGCCGCTTTCTTTCTCGCCGTTTAGGATGGCCCAGTTAATAGGCGCCGCACCGCGATACTGCGGCAGGAGCGAGGCATGTAGATTGATAGTCCCTTTTGGCGGCATATTCCAAACGGTCTCGGGCAGCATGCGGAAAGCTACTACCACCTGCAAATCAGCTTGCAAGGCAGCCAGCTCTACCAGAAACTCCGGACTTTTTAATTTTTCAGGTTGCAACACAGGCAGATCATGTGCGACGGCATACTCTTTCACAGCCGACTGGCTCACTTTCTGTCCGCGACCGGCAGGTTTATCCGGTGCAGTAACAACACCAACTATATTTGCGCCCGATTTCAGCAAAGCATCCAGCGATGCTACTGCAAATTCAGGCGTTCCCATAAATACTATTCTCATAATTTAAAGCTGATATTTAAACACGTTTTTCAAAGTAAATGTTTTACCTCTCCCAACCCTCTCCGAAGGAGAGGGCTTTGATATGCAATGTCGATAATCTCGTTAATCTCCTCCCCTTTGGGGAGGCCGGGAGGGGTGACTACTGATACAATAAATATTTCCTCCGCATAATTTTGTATTTGCTTAGCGCCGGTTCCCAGCTCATACGGATGTCTTCTTCACTCATTCCGGCCTCTATCTGTTTGCGCAGGGTTGGGCCGCCGCTCAGTTTGGTAATGTAGGCCGTAAAGAAATGCGCCTTATCCGGAAAAGCTTTGTACATTTCTATCAGCCAGGCCAGGTTAATGTGTCCGCTGGTACGTAATTGTTTGGTGTCAAACTTTTGCAGATCGATGCCATAGCAGGTCTGTCCCTTCAACGGAGGGTTATCGCTCACGCCGGGGATGCTTTGCGGCGTAAAGCTAAACTGATATTTTCCTTTTAACGATGGATGCCCCACCACCTGGAACGGGAACGAGGTGCCGCGGCCAAGACTGAGCGTGGTTCCTTCAAACAAGCAAATGCTTGGATACAGCAATACTGCCTGGTTGGTATTCAGGTTAGGCGACGGATCAATAGGTAGTTTATAAGGTGTGGCGTGGATATAGTTAGCCACAGGAATAATCTTTAGCTTGCATTTGATATGGTTTTTCAACCAGCCTTCGCCGTTAATCATCTGCGCGTACTCGGCAATGGTCATGCCGTGTACGATAGGAATGGGGTGCATGCCCACGGTAGATTTATAAGCGGTATCCAGCACTGGTCCGTCCACATAAAAGCCGTTGGGGTTGGGGCGATCCAGTATCATCAGCTCTACCTTGTTTTCTGCACATGCCTCCATGATATAGTGCAGCGAGGTGAGGTAGGTGTAAAAGCGCGCGCCAACATCCTGCATATCAAAAATCACAATGTCGATGCCTTTCAGATCCTCTGCACTTGGTTTATATTGACGTTTGCCATAGAGGGACAGTACCGGAATGCCGGTAGCCTTATCTGTAAAATCTTCTACATCGGCGCCGTCGGCATTATTGCCACGAAAGCCATGCTCTGGCCCAAAGATCTTTTTGATATTGACGCCCAGTTTGAGCAGGCTATCTACGCTCGGTGTAAGCTTTGGGCCGATAACCGATGTTTTATTAACCAGCATGGCCACATTTTTACCTTGCAGGTAGGGCAGGTAAAGTTGGGTTTGATCGGCCCCGGTTATGGGGTTGCCCGATATACGAGGGGCATGCTCATGTTGCCGTAATAATGCCCTGTTTATTGCGTCATCTAATGGTCGGCCCGTACTGAGGTATGGACTATTGTTCCACTGCGCTTCAACTTTTAACATGCACAGCATACCAAGTAGCAATGTCAATAACGCATAAGGTTTTTTCATAGGGTAACTAAATATTAATTAGGCCGGATGTGCCTTAAATGCGCATCTTTGCTAAAATACAAAAATCCGCATTGAGTTTCTCTACCTTCATAGCCGGCCGTGTTACGTTTCAATCAAAACGTACATTTTCAAAGCTCATTGTACGTATTGCCATTGTTGGCATTATGTTGGGCCTCAGTGCCATGATTCTCTCGCTGGCTATTCTGAAAGGTTTTAAAAAAGATATTAAAGAAAACGTGCGCGGTTTCTCTGGTGACATCACCGTGATTAGTTATGATCTCAATAACTCTTACGATAACTCGCCCATGAACGCCGATGCCGCCATGGAGCAGTTGGTGAAAACCATGCCGCAGTTTACCGGTATTTATCCGTTTGCTACCAAGCCGGGCATTATTAAAGCTAATCAGGAAATTGAAGGTGTGGTTTTGAAGGGAGTTGATAAAGGTTACAACTGGAACTACCTCAAGGCAAACCTGGTAAGCGGCAGGGTGATTGATTATCGCGATACGGCGCAGTCTGAAAAGGAGATCATCATCTCCAGTTACACGGCTGCCCGACTGAAACTGAAGCTTGGCGATAGCTTCCTGATGTATTTTGTGCAGGAGCCGCTGCGCAAACGCAAGCTGCAGATTGTGGGGATCTATGATGCCGGGGTAGAGGAGGTGAATAAGACCTTTGTGGTGGGCGCCCTCTCGCTGGTAAAAAAGCTGAATGGTTGGAAACCAACTCAGATTGGCGGTTACGAGGTGCGTGTACGAAATTTTGACGAGTTGACGCCGGCTAACAGTTCCCTGGGCGATATTATGCCAGAAAAAGTGCACTCTTACACGGTAGCCGAAAATTACCCTGTGATATTTGAATGGCTTAAACTATTGGACGGTAGCACTGGTGTGTTATTGGTATTATTATTGGCCGTTGCGCTCATCAACATGATATCGGCCTTGTTGATTATGATTCTGGAGCGTACCACCATGATAGGTATGCTCAAAGCTATGGGCAGCAGCAACTGGCGTATCCAGCAGATTTTTTTATTTAATGCATTTTACCTGATTGGTCTGGGCTTGTTGTTTGGCAACCTGCTGGGTATTGGTTTGGGTATATTTCAGCACCAAACCCACTTCTTTAAGCTGGATGAGGCATCCTATTATATGAAATTTGTGCCGATACAATTGGAAGTATCTGATATCATATTGCTCAATGTAGGCACCGCACTGGTTACCTTGCTGGTGCTCATCATTCCATCAACCCTGGTGAGCAGGATTAGTCCGGTGAAGGCGATTAAGTTTAAGTAGGTGTAACACGTTTCTATCCACAATATATCATTTCGGACACGGGAGAAAGCTTTTTTTCGGAGCGACCTGTTGGGGGGCAAGACCGAAAAGATTTCTCTTCCGCTTCTTCGCTTATCCCAACGCTCGTGCTCATCGAAATGACATTGGGGGAATGACAAATGCCGCGATTTTCGCGGCATTTGTCATTTTTAAAATATTTCTTAGTTACTTACTCGCGCGCTTCCCTCCCTTAATATTCGTTCGGAAATGACAGCAAGAGATAGTGTTATTGATTGTTTCTCCACCTTATAGCCAAATACTTACAAGGCGCATCCGCCGCGTTGCTGATGCCGTGCAGCTCATTGCTGTTCATCAGGTAAATATCGCCGGCGGTACCCTGGTATTTTTTATCGCCAATAATCATTTCTGTATTACCCTCCAGTACCAGCGTTAATTCGGTATCAACATGGGTATGTGGGGTATGGCTCGGGCCTTTGGCTTTCAGCTCGGTAATGTGCAATTCCAGGTAATCAAACATGGCTGACGGGCGTTGCATATATTTAATGCCGCCGCCAAGGGTCGATGGTTTGTAGACGAGCGAGTCTGCATTGAGTATTGCCGTACCACCTGCTTTGGCCGAGCGATCAAGGTTCATCGGTTGTTTAGAACGAAACTCCAGCGCGTAGTAGGTGAGGGGGCCATCGCCCACGTTAGCTATTGATTGCGATTGTAGTGGAGGTATCAGCACCAAACTGCCCTTGCCCAGCGTTTGGGTTTGGTTGCCCACGGTAATTTTGGCTTTACCTTCTTTTATGAAGATCAGTTCCTCAATATCGGTTTGAGTGTGCGCTGGTTTTGGTGCGGCACCTTTTTGTTGTGTGGTAGCGTGTATTTCAAAAAAAGCCAGCTCAGCGGTAGAGCCTTGCAGAAATTTGCGGCTCTCGCGGTCGGCACTTTTGGTTATTTTGGCATCGGCCCAATGATAGACGCCTGAGGGCACCGGCGATATTTGAGCCATGCCTTTTGCACAAAGCAGCACAAGGCCGCACAGTAAAATCATTCGTTTCATAATAGTTTGTAATTGGGCTTGATAGCTAAATATAAAATTATCAGCTTTTTTGAGAAAAGAAAGCCCATCACAAATTATTTACAGCGGCAGATTATTTTTTACCGGTAAAACTCAGCTTCAGGTTAACCCCACCCGCGCCAAATTTGAGTTGTTGCGAGCCAACACCATCTAACGGGTATTTAACAAATGGTTCCACAATCAGCCTGTTGGCCTTGCCCAATGGATAACCCATACCGAAGGATAGGTTCAGGGTTTTAGCCAGATCAAACCCACTAAAGGTTTTGGTTACGGTACTTTGCTGCTGAGTTTGTCCAAAATTGTAGTTTGTTGTATACGTCTCATTAATAAACGTGCCCGAACTTAAACCTGCAGCTATATAAGTATCATTCCTCTCCGGATTAAACTGGAATTTAAGATTGACGGGGATATCCAGGCCGATAAGGCTGGCCGCATAATTTCTGTTGATGCTTTCGGGCACCGCGGTGCCTTTTCCCTGGCTAACGCTCGCTACATTGGCAAAAGCACTAGCGGCAGCCATGGTAGCCACAATTTTGTCTTGCGGAGTGGCGCTGTTGTAATTTAACGTGTTTTGCCCAATGGCCACACCGGTTGAAAGACGCAGGTGTTTGCTCAGCTTAAAATCAGAACTTAAACCCGCACCCACGTTTACCGTATTATCGCTGCCTTTGGCATAATTGAAATAGGTTGCGGCATAAATACCAAACAAAGCTTTTTTAGCTGTTTTGTTGTTCTGTTTTGCGTTGTCTTTCTGATTATCGGCGGCCAGTAATTTATTCATCGCATCGGCTGACGACATTGGTTGCTGCGGCTGTTTCACAACGCTGTTGTTAGCCATTTGGGTTGATTTATTAACCTGCTGGCTATCAGTTTGTGTTTGGGCAGCAGGAGTAGGGTCAACGATTGATTTGCCTGGCGGCGATGCTGGTTTGTTATTGGCAATGGCCGTATTATTATTAGCCGGCGCAGTATCAGGCTTAGTAATCACCGATTGATTTGCGTTGGTTTGATTGCTTGTGGCCTGGCTCCGAGGCGTAACGGCCTGCACAGGGGCCGCTTGATGATATCCTCCTAAAGTATTTTTATTACCGGCCAATATAGGGGCGGTGCCCGAATGATTGATTGGGCTAACAACGGTATCTACGGCCTGAGTTGCAGGCGGTGTTGTAATTACATGGCCTTTGTTTTCTTTGGTTGGCTGCACTGGCTTTACATGTGCTACATTATTATTGTTGGCGGCGTTATTACCATCGGGCTTGCGCAAAAACCACAGGCCAGTAAATAGCAGTAGCACGGCTGCTGCGGCATACCAGAACAACCAGGCCAGGTTGCGGTCTTTCTTTGCCGGATATTTTTCACGCAGCAGTGCCCAGCCGGCGTCGGCGTCGGGCTCTTCGTGCTCATCGAACACGCTACGGATGTGATCCGTCAGTTCCTGATATCTTTTATCCTCATCTGTCATGATGTGATCATCTTTCTTAATTTCTCTTTAGCCCGGGTAAGATATACCCTTGATGAACTGGCCGGAATACCCAACTGACCGGCAATCTCATCGTGACTGTAGCCGTCTACTTCATACATATTAAATACCAGGCGATGCATGTTGGGTAGTTTATTAAGCAGCTGCATAATATCGCGGGCGTTCAGATCTGCAATTATGGTGCTGCCGGTGCTAATGCCTGCCGCGTTATCCAACTCGGTATTTAGCCATTGTTTCATTTCTTTGCGGCGGCTGTCAATAGCTGTATTTACCACAATAGTGCGCAGCCAGGCTTTAAAAGGTTTATCTGGCTGGTAGTTGTCTATCGATTTGAATACTTTAATAAAGCCATCGTTCACGGCCTCCATCGCATCATCACGGGTAAGGCAATAGCGTAGGGCAATACCCATGGCAAAGCCATAGAAATGCTTATAAAGCATTTCCTGGTATTTTATATTACCCTGTTTGCATTGGCTAATGAGATCGCTCTCGGCCGTGCCCGTTGATACGTGCATTAAGTAGATATTCGCTATTTGTTTTTAATAAGGCTTACGTAGTGGCTAACCGGAACGCTACACCTGTTGAGCGAAATTATATAAAATAAAAAAGCCCCGAAAACGGGGCCCTAACTGGTAATGTTTTTATCGGTGTTTATTGCTTTCTAAAATCGTAATAATACACCAGGGTATCGTTAGCAAACTCGTACGATATTTGTAAACGGTTTTGAGCCGCTGTGTACAGGTAATCATAATAGCCATCCAGGTGCACTTTGGTTTGCGGCAGGCTCACGTTATAGCTTTTATCGCCAAACAAAAAGGTAGAATAGTCATACTGGTAACCACCGAAGCTGCCGCCGTGTACGGTGGCGGTATCGCCGCTAATGGTGTAGCCGGTTGTTGAATTTAAAGAGAGGCTGAGTGCTACTTTATTTGCGGTGTCCATACCGGTTTTAGCCGCGTTGATGCGTAGTTTATAAAAGTAGCCGCTCCAGTTACCGGTAAGATTTGGTAGCGGAGTGGGATCTACATTGGCGCTTTTCATACAGCTTGATACCAACATAATTAAAAATGGAAGTAAAAATAAAATTCGTTTCATAGTTATGAGTTTACAATTGGTTATACGGAGGCGTTTATATAAACGCTACAAACATCATCATTATTTTATATTTTTTTTGCTTCGTTCCAGAAAACGTCCATCTCCGCCAGGGTCATGTCCTGCAGGTTCAGTCCATTTTCGCTGGCCTTTTGTTCCAGGTATTGAAACCGTTTGATGAATTTTCGATTGGTTTTTTCCAGCGCATCTTCTGGGTTGATATTGATGAAGCGTGCGTAGTTGATGAGCGAGAATAGCAAGTCGCCAAATTCGCCTTCGGCTCTTTCAAGGTCTATCTCGGCAGCATCTTCTACATTAAACTCATTACGAAACTCCTGCATCTCTTCTTCTACCTTTTCCCAAACCTGGTGCTTGTGTTCCCAGTCAAAACCAATGCCGCGGGCTTTCTCTTGTATGCGCGATGCTTTTACCAACGCCGGGAGTGAAGCGGGCACACCGCCCAGCACAGATTTGTTGCCTTCTTTAAGCTTGATCTTTTCCCAGTTGCGTTTTACCTCTTCCTCATTGTTGGCTTCGGTGTCACTGTAGATATGTGGGTGACGGTTAATCAGTTTATCGCAAATGCCGTTAAGCACCGCAGTGATGTCAAAATCATTGGTTTCAGAACCTATGCGGGCGTAAAATACCAGGTGCAGCATAATGTCACCCAGTTCTTTTTTTATCTCGGTCATATCGCCATCCAATATGGCGTCAGAAAGCTCGTAGGTTTCCTCGATGGTGAGGTGACGCAACGTTTGCATGGTCTGCTTCATGTCCCACGGACAGTTGGTGCGCAAATCATCCATAATGTGCAGCAAACGTTCAAAAGCAGTGGCGGCAGTGTTGGCAGATGGCGGAGGTAATAGCGGCATGGTAGCTGTTTTGTTGTTGTAAAGGTAGGATTTAGTTGGGAAGTCCGGAAGTCCGAAAATCCGGAAGACCGAAAGCCGGAAAATATGCAATTCATCTTACGGACTTCCCGACTTTCGAACTACAACACCGCTCTCAGCATCTCCCGCTTTCCGGGGGCGCCAGGCGCTTTCTCTACTTTTAGTCCGAGGCTTTTGAGCAGGCGTTTCAGGTGACCAGTAATGGCGTAAGTAACAAATACACCGCCAGGTTTCAGGAAATTGATCGTATGGGTGATGGCCGCGTCATCCCACATTTCAGGCTGATGAATAGCGGCAAAGGCATCAAAGTAAATAACGTCAAATTGTTGAGCGCTGCTAAAATCCATCAGTTTACCATATGCGGTTTGCAACTGGCAGTAATTGTTGATACTGATGGTTTGGTTGATACTTTGCGGATATTTATCCAGAAACGTATTCCATAAACCAGCCGATACATATTCATCATAACCCGTAGCCGCCATGGTTGCTCCATTGAGCGGGTGCGCCTCAATCCCCGTGTAATTCAGGCTGATTTCTTTTGCGGTGCAATAATCAGCACTTAGCAAAAAGTTGAGGGCGGTACCCAGGCCCACTTCCAGAACACTTACTTCATTAGTGTCATTACCGGCGAGGAAATAGCGTAACCCACTGTTCAGAAAAACGTGATTGCTCTCTTGCAGTGCGCCATGGCGCGAGTGATAGTTTTCGCCCACCTGCGGGTTATAAATGGTTTTTGAACCATCGCCGGTAACGGCAAAATGCCCGTTAACGCCCGGCTCGGGAAACATAAAGATAGATTGCTCCTGCTGTTGCATGGCGCAAATATCGGGATTTATGGTGGAATGGCCCATCATACGATGTAGAGGAATCGAATCCCCGCGGTGGGACTATGAAGGTGAAATGGCATTTTAGCCGTTAACCAACAGCGTCGGGCTTCGGGCGAAAGCGGGCAGCACAGGAAGGGTTTGTGTGGTGGAAGAGGGCATTCAATTGCCGCCTGAAGCGCAGGGCTTGCGCGGAGCGACAGCAGGGGCGGTAATTGCGGCCCTGTGGTGCTGACTGATTTGCAGGGTATGGCTCTGTGCGGCAAAGAAGCCATTACGCTGTTAAGCGCTTTGGTTACTTTGGCGCCTCAAACGGCGAAGCCTTCTTGAGTGCTTTTAAGAAGCAAATTATACTACGAAAAACTAACAGCCCTCCGGCGGCGACTGAGCCGGATTGCCGCTGAATTTTAGCACTAACTTTACCCACAAAGTACAACATGTCATGGGTAGGAACGAAGCACCTCTATGCCGATCCAAACCTCAAAATTGCTCGCTGCGATGCTTCGCTATCGCTCAGCATGACGGGTAAGGTATCAACGCAAAATCGGATAATTCGCAATCTCCTCACCCAAATCATAAACAGGTACTTGCGTAATCTTGCCGGCCACAATACTTGCTGCCGCGGCAGAACGATAGCCTCCGGCACAATGTACTACAATGGGCTTGTCGAGAGGGATCTCATCCAATCGCTCGCGCAGTTCGGGCAGAGGGATGGATAGCGCATGTTTGAACATCCGGCCTTCCTCAACTTCGGTATGATTACGGACATCAATAATAGTGTAATGTGATGGATGGCGATTAAAGTCGTTTAAATCGAGCGACGGTGTAATAGCACTCATGCTGTTTGGCGGTAATATTGCCGCCAGGATGTTTTGCTCATAGCCAATTTTGGCCGTTTTTCTGATCATGCTTTCCAACGTTGCGTCATCCGCGGCAATCAGGTAAAATGGCTC
The DNA here is from genome assembly GCF_041080815.1 of Mucilaginibacter yixingensis. Taxonomy (NCBI): domain Bacteria; kingdom Pseudomonadati; phylum Bacteroidota; class Sphingobacteriia; order Sphingobacteriales; family Sphingobacteriaceae; genus Mucilaginibacter; species Mucilaginibacter yixingensis. The sequence goes on from NZ_CP160205.1 coordinate 961,711, forward strand.
GTCGTTATTGATCACAGACCCTAGCCAGGTTTCAAACTTGCCGTTGTTTTGCAGGTTGATGGCGCCGGGTAGATGCCCGGCTTTAAATGCAGTGGCTTGGCGGGTGTCTATAATAGTGGCACCTGCTTTTAGTTTTTTAGGAGCGATGCGGGGCACGGCAGCAATAGTTGTTTCCATATTTGCTGCGCCCTGGCGGTTCATTTCTACATTGTAGCCAAAATAGCGCGGTACAAAAGGCTGGTGCTCGGTAAGCATTTGTACAAACTGCAGTTCGTCCATCAGTTGCAGCGCGTAGTTTTCGCGCAACTCTCTGCCGATGGTACTCTGCAAATCCGGACTCATGTTTTTACCACATAACGAGCCTGGGCCGTGGGCGGGGTAAACGGTGGTTTCACGCGGCAGACGCATCAGTTTTTGGCGGGTGGAGTGGTAGAGCTGGCGGGCCAGTTCTTCTTTTTGGGCGGTAATATTGCCGGCGTTCTCGCGCAGGTCGGGCCGGCCTACATCGCCCACAAAAAGAGTATCGCCGGTAAATACGGCGGTTTGGCGGCCGGTCTCATCTTCAACAACAATACAAATAGAATCGGGTGAGTGGCCGGGGGTGTTAATGGCTTTTAGTTTGATGTCGGTCAGCGCAATTTCGTCGCCATCGTCAAACGTTTGGTGCGGATAGGTAGCGCCTACCAGTTTACTTACGTAGATGGTAGCACCGGTTTGGCCATGAATCTCCAGATGCGAGCTCACAAAATCTGCATGCGGGTGGGTTTCAATTACCCCTACAATATCTGCCTGGTGCAGGGCAGCAAAATCATAATAAGGTTTCGGGTCTCGGCCAGGGTCAATTATGATCATCTTGCCGTTGCGCAGCACCGCATATGAGGCATGCGCCAACCCGGTATCATAAAACTGGTTGATCAACATAAACAAATATAGTCAGTGCGGGAAGGAAAAGTTCTGAAAATCTGAAGTTTTCAATCGAAATATTACACGAAAATCAATAATGCCAAACTATATATTGTATATGGGCGCTATGGTTTTACTGGAAGAAATAGCCCAAACTAACACTTAACGTTTGGTTATGCGTTTTTACCGTGGAGGTGTTAGACAGGTTACCCAATCCAAAACCAGCTCCCAAACCGGCTTCAATACCATTTTTGATGCGGAAGGTAGCCAGCAGGTTAATACCGTAGTCAAAATGTTTCAAATCATTGGGGCCGCCGCCCAGGGGAATGGCAGTTTTTTGTTTGTCGTTAACCATATTCCCGTTCTGATCAAACGTAGTAACGGTAGTGTGTGCTGTGGTGGCATAAGCTAGGTAAGGGCCGCCGCCCAGTAATATTTTATTGGGCTTTAGCGGAATTTTGTAGAGCACGTTGAGGGGCAATTCCAGGTAGTTGATGGTTAGATTTGCCTCTAAAGAGTTTGATCCCAAACTGGCCGACCGGTCCGGTTTGCTGGAGCCTCCTTTTTGTATAAAGGCCAAACCCGGCTGAAAGACAATAGTGCCATAGTCAAGTTCTGGGAAAATGCCAATATCTACCATGTTTAGCCAAGAGGTGTTACTGCTTGCACCGTTAAAACCCCCGGTAAGTTTAGCTGAGGTGAAACGGCCTCTGAAACCCAGGTTGACTAACTGCGCCGATGCCACATGGGCTACCAGGACTAGGATACAGATGGATAAGATCTTTTTCATGACAAGCGGATGGTGTACAATAAATCTCGGCACTTTTAGCTAAAAAGTAAAGTTTTGCTTTAAATGTTATAACAAACTTTACGGCTAATGGTTGCAAAAAACAAAACCCCCGCCACGTATGGCAGGGGTTTCTGTTTGATTGGATTCAAAACTTAAGACCGGTAGTTTGTTACCAGATCTTAATGCGGTCTTCCGGTTTTTTGTAAAGCTTATTACCGGGTTTTATATCGAAAGCCTCATACCAGGCGTCCATGTTAGTGATAGGTGCAATGGTGCGAAACTGCTCTGGCGAATGCGGATCCGTTAAGATGCGCTGCTGTGCAGACTCCGGCCTTTGCGAGCTGCGCCATACCTGCGCCCATGAAAGGAAGAAGCGCTGATCTGGCGTAAAGCCATCAATTTTGGTGTTAGACTGGCCTTCTTTGGTTTTTTTGAATGCCTCGTAAGCAATGTTCAAACCGCCAAGATCTGCCAGGTTTTCACCTAACGTCAGTTTGCCATTTACGTGTACGCTATCTAAGATAGTATAGGCGTTATATTGTTCAACCACTTTATCGGCGCGTTGTTTGAATTTTTCTGCATCTTCTTTGGTCCACCAGTCATGCAGTGAACCATCAAAATCAAACTGACGACCCTGATCATCAAAACCATGTGTCATCTCGTGGCCGATAACTGAGCCGATACCACCGTAATTAATGGCATCATCAGCCTCAAAATCAAAAAATGGGAATTGCAGGATACCTGCCGGGAACACAATCTCGTTATTGGTTGGGCTGTAGTAAGCATTTACCGTTGGCGGCGTCATTCCCCAGCGGGTTTTATCAACCGGCTTACCTAACTGGCTTACGTTGAAGTTGTAACGCCACTGGCCAATGCGACGCAGGTTGCCAGCATAATCATTGCGGTTAATAGTCAGGCCGTCATAATTTTCCCACTTATCTGGGTAGGCAATTTTCACGGTAAAGGCAGCTAGTTTTTTCAGAGCGTGAGTTTTGGTGGCATCGCTCATCCAATCCAGACGCTTAATACGGTCGCCCAGTACGCCTTTCAGATTTTCAATCAGCTTGGCCATATATTGCTTGGCGGCAGGCGAGAAATAACGTTGAACATAGATTTGCCCTAATAACTCACCTTCTGATGCATCAACCAGATTGGCCATACGCTCGTTACGCGGGGTTTGTACCTGCTGGCCGCTTAATACTTTACTAAAGTTAAAGCTGGCTTTCTCAAACGGGGCACTTAGAGCGCTGGCTGCTCCTTTCAGGATGTTCCATTTTAGGTAAACCTTCCAGTCGGTAACTGGCACAGCTGCCAGTAGGCTGTCGGCAGTGGTCATAAATTTAGGCTGAGATACAATTACACTATCCTGACCGCCGGCTTTCAGTTTGGTAAACATATCGGCCCAGTTAATATGCGGTGCTACTTTACCCAGATCGCTCACCGCATATTTGTTGTATGTTTTGTTCGGGTCGCGCAGTTCTACACGGCTCATCTGAACGGTAGCCAATTGTTTTTCGATACCGTAGATGGTTTCGGCATTTTTAGCGGCCTCGGCCTCTGTACTACCGGTTAGGGTAAACAATGTGGCAATGTAATTTCTATAAGCTTCCTGCACTTTGGTAGAGCGGGCATCGTTCTTCAAATAATAATCGCGATCTGGTAAACTGGTGCCGCCTGCGCCCAGGAAGATGATGTTTTTGGTAGGATGTTTAGAGTCAGACCCCACGCCGAAACCAAACAGCGGGCTTGATAGGCCATTCACACGGTCATACCATAGCTCGGTAATTACACCGTTTTGATCTTTAATCTGGCTGATGCGTTGCAGATCTGGCTTGATAGGGTCATAACCACGTTTCTGGATGGTTACCGAGTCCATGCCGCTTGCATACAGATCGCCTACGCGTTGCTTGATGCTGCCTTTGGGCTGACCGGGCTTGTTTACCTCAGCAAGGATGTTCAGAATTTTCTTGGTGTTCTGCTCGTGCAAAATGCCGAAGCTGCCCCAACGGGTTTCTTTAGCGGGGATGGGGTTGTTAAGTATCCAATTACCGTTGGCATACTCAAAAAAATTGTCGCCGGGAGCCACCTTGGTATCCATGTTGCTGGTGGTAATAAATCTGCCTGTTGGCGACTTGGGGGAGTCATGCTGGGCCTGTGCATTAAACACAGTGGTAATGCATACAAATGCGCAAGCCGTTCCTGCCAGCGCTGCATTCTTCAGTTTGAGTGTCATTTATATCCTTTGTTTGTTTAAGAAGGGGCGTAAGTTAAGTGTTTTTGTCGATAGTTCATAGGGAGGAGAAAGCTGGGCTGGCGGTCTATAGCTTGATAATTAATTGTTCAATTTGCAGTCGCTCGCGTCTTCGCGAGTGACGACTATCTTGCGGCCTCTGGCCGCCGTGAGTTGGTTTGATAATTACGGCGGCCAGAGGCCGCAGGATAGCGTGTCACTCGGCTGGAGCCGAGCGACTGCCTATAAATGAAAATAAAGGCATAAAAAAAGAGCCACATAATTGTGGCTCTACAGTTATTTTAATTAGAGACCGAATCTTTTAACCTTCAATCTCCAGGCTTCAATTACAAGTGGATACACTCGCCATACGCCTCGGCGGCGGCTTCCATAATAGCCTCGCTCATGGTTGGGTGCGGGTGTACGGTTTTGATCAGTTCATGACCGGTAATTTCCAGCTTGCGGGCGGTAACAATCTCGGCAATCATTTCGGTAACGTTAGCGCCAATCATGTGGGCACCCAGCAGTTCGCCATATTTGGCATCAAATACCAGTTTTACAAAACCGTCTTTAGCACCGGCTGCGCTGGCTTTACCAGAGGCAGAGAATGGGAATTTACCCACTTTAACCTCATAACCTGCTTCTTTAGCGGCTTTTTCGGTATAACCTACAGACGCAATCTCCGGGCTGCAGTAAGTACAGCCAGGGATGTTGTTGTAGTTTAATGGTTCTGGATGGTGACCGGCAATTTTCTCAACGCAGATGATACCTTCTGCAGATGCTACGTGTGCCAGTGCCTGACCTTTAACAATATCGCCGATAGCGTAAACACCCTCCACGCTGGTGCGGTAGTAATCGTCAACCAGTACTTTGCCTTTGTCGGTTTTAACGCCAACTTCTTCCAGGCCGATGCCTTCAATGTTGGTAGAAACACCAACTGCTGATAGTACAATCTCTGCTTCCAGTACTTCTGTACCGGTAGCGGTTTTAACATTTACCTTGCATACATCACCAGTGGTATCAACAGACTCGACAGTAGAGCTGGTCATGATGTTGATGCCTTGTTTTTTCAGCGTGCGGGCCAGTTGTTTTGATACTTCCTCATCCTCCAGCGGAACGATGTTATCTAAAAACTCAACAACGGTAACTTTAGTGCCGATAGAGTTATAGAAGTAAGCAAACTCAATACCAATAGCGCCTGAGCCTACAACCACCATTGATTTTGGTTGTTTTGGCAACACCATGGCCTGGCGGTAGCCAATAACTTTAACGCCATCCTGTTTCAGGTTTGGCAGCTCGCGAGAGCGACCGCCGGTAGCCAGGATAATGTGTTTGGCGGTATATACTTTTGATGCGCCTGCGTTGGTAACTTCAACAGAACCTTTAGCTTTCAGCTTACCGGTACCTACAATCACATCAATTTTGTTTTTCTTCATCAGAAACTGCACGCCTTTGCTCATGCCGTCGGCCACACCGCGGCTGCGTTTTACTACAGCTTCAAAGTCCACTTCGCCTGATGCGGTTTTGATACCGTAATCTGCAGCGTGGTTGATATATTCAAATACCTGAGCGCTCTTTAATAAAGCTTTGGTTGGGATACAGCCCCAGTTAAGGCAAATACCGCCTAACGACTCGCGCTCTACCACTGCTGTTTTTAAACCCAGCTGTGATGCGCGGATGGCAGCCACATAGCCGCCCGGGCCCGACCCGATAACAATTACATCGTAATCCATAATGTGATGAAATAATGCTTTTAAGTATTCGCGCCAAAACTAAGCAAAAACCCCGGAATGAAAAATAAACTGTAAACGATGTGCCGCAATTAATTACGTAGGGCTGGCAATGGGGACGTAGTTTTAACTGAGTGGCAAAAAAAACAGGATAACAGTTATCTTTTTGTCAAAAAATATAAATTGTTTATTAAATTTCCACAACAGTTAACAATGATTTAACATACAGGGAATTATCTTTGTTCGCTGAAATCTTTTTAGCTACAAACAAACAAGTATTCATTCACAAACAAAACAACTTAGTATGAGGAAGCATTTACTTCTTTTTATTGCGGCAGTTTTTACAACGTGTATGGCTTTTGCACAAAACACAAAAGTTGTCACAGGTAAACTGTTGGACGCACAATCCAAAGATCCCCTTATTGGGGCAACCGTTGCCGTTAAGGGCACAACCAAAGCTACATCTGTAGCGCTTGATGGTTCTTTTAAAATTGCTGTACCTACAGATGGTGCAACTTTAACCTTCTCTTTTATCGGTTACGTAAGTAAAGACGTACAGGTAACCGGTACTAAACTTGGCGTTATCACACTTGATCCAACTTCGGCCGCTATGAAAGAGGTTGTGGTAGTAGGTACGCAATCTATCGCGATTAGCAGACAAACGCCAATCGCTGTTTCTGCGGTAGGTGCTCAATATATTGAGGAAAAAGGTGCCGGTGCAGAATTTCCTGAATTATTACAATCTACTCCTGGTGTAACCGTAAGCCGTTTAGGTGGTGGTTACGGTGACTCTCGTATCAATATCCGCGGTTTTAGCAGCAATAACGTGGCTTTATTGATTAACGGTTTACCAGTAAATGACGTTGAGGCCGGTAAGATTTACTGGAACGACTGGGCTGGTTTGCAAGACGTTACTACCTCTATCCAGGTTCAGCGTGGTATTGGTGCCTCTACTGTGGCTGTGCCATCTTTAGGTGGTACTATCAACATCACTACTAAATCTACAGAGGCTAATGAAAGCGGTACTATTGCTCAATCTTTCGGTAGCTATAACGCTCAAAAAACTTTGGTGTCTTACGCTACAGGTTTGAGCGACAAAGGCTGGGCTAGCTCATTCTTGCTTTCAAGAAGCAAAGGTGATGGTAACGCCGAAGGTTTGTACTACACTGGTTACAGCTACTTCCTGAACGTTTCTAAAGTGATCAACAAGTCAAACAGCTTGTCTTTCAACATTATGGGTGCTGCTCAAAACCACGGTCAGCGTTATACCTTCAATACCATTAACACTTACAGAACTGCTCCGCAAGGCATTCGCTATAACTCAGACTATGGTTACCTTAATGGCCAGCTACTGAGCGCAGAGCAGAACTATTATAACAAGCCACTGGCTTCATTAAACCATAACTGGACAATTAACGATAAATCATCTTTGTCAACAGTATTGTACGGTTCATGGGGTGACGGTGCTGCCGTGTTTACTAACAACTCGCCAACCTCACTGCCAAGAACAGGTAATCAATTTTCTCCTATTGATTTCAATGCGGTTACCAAAAATAACATGGCAAATGCTGATGGTTCATCATCAACCTGGTTACAGAATGCGCAGAACAACCACTCACAATATGGTGTGTTGAGCACTTATAAAAGAAAAATTGGTCAGTACATCAGTTTCTTAGGTGGTCTGGATTTGAGATACTACCAGGGTGAGCACTACTATAAAGTGAACGACCTGTTAGGTGGTCAATACGTAAGTGATCCATACAAAGCGAGCAACACTACCGGCGATATCAACAACCCGAATAAGTTGGCCAGAACTGGTGATAAAATCAATAACGATTATACTTACTATGTACAGTCTGAAGGTGTTTACCTGCAAACTGAGTACGTAAAAGATAACCTGTCTGCTTTTGTTGCCCTTGCTGGTAACAACACCGGTAACAAAAGACTGGATTATTTCAACTACCTTACTACAGATCCAAACCGCGAAACCAAATGGGTTAACTTTTTAGGTTACCAGGCTAAAGGTGGTGTTAACTATAATATTGATAACCAAAGCAACGTATTTGCTAACGTGGGTTACATTCAAAGATCACCACTGGTTGCTACTATCTTCCTGAACAAGAAAAACGACCTGAACCCTGATGCTAAACCAGAAAAACTGTTTACTTATGAGTTAGGTTATCATTTTAGCAGCGCGGCTTTCACTGCTGAAGTAAACTTGTACCGTTCAAGCTATAAAGACCGTGCAAAAGCTGTTGCTGGTCCGGCTAATCAGGATGGTTCTATTACCACTGCCAACATCTCTGGTATTAATGAGATGCACGAAGGCGTAGAGGTGTTTACCCGTTATCGTCCGTTCAAAGGATTAACTTTAAACGGTCAGATTTCAATTGGTAACTATTACTACACCAGCAACACCGGTGCTACTCAGGTTACTAATGACCAAGGTAAATCACAAAATATCTCTGCCCTGTTGTTAAAAGGCTTAAAAGTAGGTGAGTTTGGTTCTAACTCTACAGGTGCACAAACTACCGCCTCTTTAGGTGCTGATGTTGATGTGATGCCGCACCTTAAAGTGGGTAGCAACTGGAACTATCGCGGCCACTACTACGGTGCGTTTGACCCAAGCAAGTTAACCTTTACCGGCTACCAACTGTATGATATTCCAGATTACTCAACACTGGATGTTAACGCAGTTTACCGCTTTAAACTGGCTGGTTTAGATGCGTCGTTAATTGGTAACGTATACAACATTCTGAATACTACCTATATTTCTGACTCGTTCGACTCATCTCCATCGCTTACTAACGTTGGTGCCGCACGACTCAATACTATGGGCGTATGGTACGGTACCCCGCGTACATATATGATGACTTTAAAAATTAAATTCTAATCTTATATAAAGATAGTTTATGAAAAAGATTTATAACCTTCTGGCTTTAGTAGCAGTAATTGGCTCATTGAGCGCCTGCCGCCCGTTGGATAAAACATACGATGAGCTGGGCGGTGTGCCGGCTCCTACTGCCAGCGCAGTAACTGCGTCGCTTACGCTTTCTGCTGCCGATTATGGTTTGTTGCCTGCAACCAACTATGCTAAAACTTCATTGAGCTTTAAAATTAAAGACGATGCAGCTGCCAGCATTCCTACCATTTTAGCTTCTAAGTACCCTACTTATGGCGAAAAGTCATCTATTGCGGTTACTTATGGAGTTACCAACCCGTCTATTAAGTTAGCCGACTCGGTAAATGCAAACGTTGCTATCACTTTACAAGTAGGTCCTCCGAGCGATTATAGATGGACGGCTTTTACTTACAAGGGTGCTAATATTTCGGCCAATAACTTTGATGACCTTAGCGCTTCTGCCGCTCTTAACTGGTTGAAATTCAAAAATCAAACGCCACCGGCCGATTATACTATCCGTGTATTGACTTACCTGTATTTTGAATCGAACGTAACGGCATCTACCGGTACACTTACAACTGATGCTTTTATATATACTGCAGCTAACGACTGGCAAAAAATTTACTGTGTTAAACCGGCCCAGTATGCTACGGTTAACCGTGGTGTAAACAATGCATTTGTTACCGCTGATGCAGCGAACATACCTAGTATTCTGGGGGCATTCCTTAAAGCAGATGCTGCAGTTATGGCTACTGCAAAAGCTGCCGACGTAATTTATGTTAACTACAAGTATCAGACTAGTGCAACCGTTAGCTATCAACGCGTATTGCCATTAACTTTTGATGGAAGTAACTGGGTAACTACACCAACGCCTGCTACTTTACAGTTCTTAAAAACCAATGGCACCTGGGTAGCTGATAACACGGTAACTTACAAACTTACTACTGCCGATTACGCACAGATCAAAACCATGCCAACCACCATCAATATCCAAACTGCATTGGATAACGTGGCTAGCTTTGGCGACTTTAACGTTAGCACTCCGCTTTCTTCAACAACCGGTTGGACTGATGCTCAGGTTAACGCTTGTATCAACCTGATTTTGCTACATGATTTCCCAACAGCGGTTGCTAACCAGAAATTTGTAATCACTTACGTTGCTTACAATGGTTCAACCTTTAACGTAACCAAAACGTTTGTGTACAACAGCGGTGCATTTACCGTTGCTCCGTAATTCAAACGGGTAAATAATTAAGATAAAGCCCTGCAGCGTTAACGCTGCAGGGCTTTTCTTTTGAACAATAAAAAGTACGGTTGCTCAGCTTATAAGTGCAGGTGTAAAAAAGATATCGTCGGGACATATCCAACCGGAATTTTTTGTGATATTAGTTCGATGACTAAACCTTTCGCGCTAATTCTATTTGCGGTAATGTTTGCTGCTTGCCAACATTCGGAGAAACAGCAGCAAAACTCCAATAATCATTTCAATAAAAGTATCCACGATACCACATCATTTCAGGCCGATTCTGATTTTTTTGATAAACCCATAGCCATAATTGTATCGCCAAGCGAGCGGTTGATGACAGAAAAACAGAAAGAGCTTGATACTGCTACCTATAATACCTCGGTTGATGATGATGTGTGGTATCAGTCAGAAGCCGGACGTTATCTTGATTCGATAAAGGCGCCGCAGGCATCGAGGGAGTCAGAGGGTGTGTTGAGATTCAAAACCACCACAGGTGCGGTTTATGCCATGCGTATTGATACCCTGTTTTTCGGGGTGATACTATTTAATGGCAAAAATAAACCCATATCTGCCGATGTAACAGATATGGGTTCAGCGTATAGTCGTTATATGAAATAGTTACTCGTAGATAAACTCGCCAAACTCAGAGCGAATGGTTACCTGCTTATGGCCGGCAGCTTCTACTCTGCCAACAATTTGTGCGGCAACGCCAAAGCTTTCTGAAATGGCAATCAGATCGGCAGCAATTTCTTGCGGTACGTAAAGCTCCATACGGTGACCCATGTTGAACACTTTGTACATCTCCTGCCAGCTGGTGCCAGATTCTTTCTGGATCAGGTCAAACAGCGGAGGTACAGGGAACAGGTTGTCTTTAATAATATGCAGGCCCTCTACAAAGTGCAATACTTTGGTTTGAGCGCCACCACTGCAATGCACCATACCGTGGATCTGGCTGCGGTAGCCATCTAATATCTTTTTAATAATAGGCGCGTAAGTACGGGTGGGAGAGAGTACCAGTTTACCGGCAGTAACGCTTTCGCCATTGCCAATGCTCACCTCGTCAGTCAGTTTTTTAGAGCCCGAGAATACCAGGTCATAAGGCACAGCCGGGTCAAAGCTTTCAGGGTAAGTTTCGGCGACAGATTTACCGAAAACATCATGGCGGGCAGAAGTTAATCCGTTTGAGCCCATGCCTCCGTTGTATTCATGCTCATAGTTGGCTTTGCCATAAGATGCTAAACCAACAACCACATCACCCGGTTGGATCCGGTCATTGCTGATCACGTCTTCACGGCGCATGCGGCAGGTAACGGTAGAGTCTACAATAATGGTACGTACTAGGTCGCCCACATCGGCAGTTTCGCCACCGGTAGAGTAGATGCCAATGCCGGCATCACGCAACTCGGCCAAAATTTCTTCAGTACCGTTAATGATCGCTGCTATTACTTCACCTGGGATCAGGTTTTTGTTACGGCCGATGGTTGATGACAGCAGGATGTTATCAATAGCGCCCACGCAAAGCAGGTCGTCCAGGTTCATGATGATGGCATCCTGCGCAATGCCGCGCCATACAGAAAGGTCGCCGGTCTCTTTCCAATAGGTGTAGGCCAGTGACGATTTGGTGCCTGCGCCGTCAGCATGCATAATGTTGCACCACTGCGGGTCGCTGCTCAGAATGTCGGGAATTATCTTGCAGAATGCTTTTGGGAAAATGCCTTTATCAATGTTTTTGATGGCCTGGTGCACGTCTTCTTTAGAAGCCGATACCCCACGCTGATCATAGCGTTGCGTAGTATCCATGCGCAAATATAAGCAGAAATTGCGGCCCGCCTTACATCAACCTTATTGTTGCAATTGGTGTTGAAGAATTTACCATAGATTAGCAGCCATATCAACAGCATCACACATGAATAAAAAAGTAAGATGGGGAGTGCTCAGCACTGCCAAAATAGGCTTAACCCAGGTAATTCCGGCTATGCAGCAAGGCCAATATAGTGAGGTAGTGGCCATAGCATCTGCCAATGCAGAAAAAGTTACTGAGGCTGCCGCCAGATTGGGCATAGCACAGATATTTAATAGTTATGAAGATCTGCTGGCATCGCCCGATGTGGATGCTATTTATAATCCGCTGCCAAACCACTTACACGTACCTTATACTATAAAGGCACTGCAGGCCGGCAAACACGTGCTGTGCGAGAAACCCATTGGCCTGAATCCTGCCGAAGCGCAACAGTTGATTGATGCAGCCGCACAATACCCACACCTGAAAGTAATGGAAGCCTTTATGTACCGTTTCCATCCGCAATGGCAAAAGGCTAAAGAGATTGTAGCCGATGGCTTGTTGGGCGAGGTGAAATATATTCATACTGATTTTTCTTACCATAATATAGATCCGGCCAACATCCGCAACAAGCCAGAAGTAGGAGGTGGTGCGCTGATGGATATTGGTTGCTACTGTATCTCGTTCCCGCGTTTTATTTGGGGACAGGAGCCGCAAAGGGTGGTGGGATTGGTGCATCGCGATGCGGAGTTTGGTACCGATACCTTAACTACAGGTTTGCTTGATTTTGGCGATGGCCGTCAGGCTTCGCTCAGTTGCTCAACCCGTATGGAGCCTTTTCAGCGTGCGGCTATCGGTGGCGATAAAGGTAGGCTGGAAATTGAGATTCCGGTTAACGCCCCGGCAGATGTACCGGTGAAGCTTTATCTGCAACGTAACCGGGAAATTGAAGAAATTATTATCCCCGCATATAATCAATACACCCTACAGGGTGATGCTATTTCAGAAGCTATTATTAATAACACAGCGGCACCCACACCGCTTGCTGATGCGCTGGGTAACATGCGCGTAATTGATGCCCTGGTGAGCAGCGCCAAACAGGGTATTTGGATGTCTGTTTAGGCGGTTATCACACCCCTTGTAGCTTATGTTGCTAAGATGTTACATGAAAAGCAGGGGGTGTGATAATATCGTACAATAGATAGAAAAAATCTTACATGAAATGTGCAGGCAAAGCGCTGATATTTGATCTGTATAAGCCTGATAATCTATTTTTAGGATAAAAACAAAAACAATATGGTAATAAAACCATGTGTTTTGGCGTGACTGAGTGGTTACGGGTGAATTTTATTTTTTAAACTTTATATTTTTTTATCATAGTCATGAACAAACACATTGCCAGCATAGCGGTAATTACTTTAGCAGCAATTGGCGTTGCCAAAGCGCAATATCCACGGATCCCGCCTGCAGTTCAGGAGAAATCAGATTCGTTAATGCGCGTTGCCAGAAAGCCATCTGATAAAGCCTGGGAGAAAGCTCAGGAAGTAATGAAAGCTAGCGGTAAACCATATATTCCATGGGCTAAAAATCCTGACGATCTGCCACAAACTAAACTGGCTGCATTTCCGGGTGCCGAGGGTGGTGGTATGTACACCGCAGGTGGCCGTGGTGGTCGTGTATTTGTGGTAACCAGTCTGGCCGATAGCGGTCCGGGTACCCTGCGTGAGGCTTGCGAAGCTGGTGGTCCGCGTATCGTTGTGTTCAACGTATCTGGTATCATCCGTTTGAATTACCCGATCAATATCAAGGCACCTTATATTACTATTGAAGGTCAGTCGGCCCCTGGCGATGGTATCTGTATCGCAGGCGAGTCAACTTTGATAGATACCCACGATGTAATTATCCGTTATGTACGTTTCCGTCGCGGCGCAACAGACGTAACCCGTCGTGATGATGCACTGGGTGGTAACCCGGTAGGTAACATCATTATCGACCACGTTTCTGCCAGCTGGGGTTTGGATGAAAATATGTCTATCTACCGCCACGTGTATGATCGTGCCGGTCAGAAACAAGAGAAAATGGCTACCGTTAACGTAACCATCCAAAACTCTATCTTCTCTGAAGCATTAGATACTTATAACCACGCTTTCGGTAGCACCATCGGCGGTCATAACAGTACGTTTATGCGTAACCTGTGGGCCAACAACATTGCCCGTAACCCGTCAGTAGGTATGGATGGCGATTTTGGTTTCTTCAACAACGTAGTATTTAACTGGTGGAACCGTAGTTCAGACGGTGGTGATAACCACTCGCTGTATAACTTCATCAATAACTACTTCAAACCAGGCCCGATCACGCCGATGAACGAGCCTATCGCTCACCGTATTCTGAAACCAGAAGCTGGTCGTAATCCAGAAGATAAAACCCACTACGGTAAAGTATACGTAAGCGGTAACATTGTTGAAGGTAGCGAACGTGTAACCAAAAACAACTGGGACGGTGGCGTGCAGATTGGCGAAATGCCAGACGCAGGTCGCTACACCGATAGCATCAAAGCAGACAAACCGCTGCCGATTAAAAACAAGGTTACTATCATCCCTGCAAAAGAAGCTTATACTTATGTATTGGCTAACGTAGGTGCATCATTGCCAAAACGCGACCCTGTTGATACCCGTATCGTAGGCGACGTTACTACCGGTAAGATTGCTTATAACACCAACGCCAGCGAAATTAAACTGGGCATCGGTGCAAAATATGTAAAAGAACGCCTGCCTGATACTTACAAGCAAGGCATCATCAGCGATATCAGCCAGGTTGGCGGTTATCCTGAATACAAAGGCACACCATACAAAGATTCAGATAATGATGGTATGCCTGATGAGTACGAGATCAAACATGGTCTTAACCCAAAAGACGCTTCAGATTCACCAAAGCTGGCTAAAGACGGCAGCGGTTACGCAAATATCGAAGTGTATCTGAATAGCCTGGTTCCGCTTTCAAAAGTGGTTCCTTCAACTAAGTAAATTTTCTCTATAGGTTTATAATTTGGTTTGAAAAGTCCCGGACCGCAAGGGTGCCGGGCTTTTTCTTTTTATACGGGTGCATATCAGGCTGAACAGATGGCCAACCCACGTAATAAAGTATTGGCTAGCTTTACTTTACTAACCAACCAAATTTATGAACCTTAACCTATTTGCCTGCCGCCGCTGGGCTTTACTCTGTCTGGCACTCACTTTTACTGCTACTGTTTACGCTCAGCAAAAGCCCAAGTTTCGGGTGATTGCTTTTTATACCGGTAAGAGCGATTTAGCTCATATCAGCTTTGTGCATGAGGCCAACAAGTGGTTCCCTGAGATGGGCCGCAAATACCATTTTGCTTACGATTCTACCAACAACTGGACAAACCTTAACGCCCAATTTCTGGCCCAATACCAGGTGGTGTTGTTTCTGGATACTCGCCCCGAAGCGCCCGAACAACGTGCAGCTTTTGAACAATATATGAAAAACGGTGGCGCCTGGATGGGTTTCCATTTCTCGGCCTTTGCACTTACGCCGTCATCTTTTACACAGAACTGGGACTGGTATCATAATGAGTTTCTTGGTTCAGGCCAGTACGTCAGCAATACCTGGCGACCAACCACTGCTATCGTTCGGCAAGAAAACAAGCACCCGGTACTGAAAGGCCTGCCCAAAAAGTTTACCGCCCAACCAAACGAATGGTACCGCTGGGAGCATGACCTGCGGACAAACCCCGATATTACTATCCTGTTGGCTATAGATTCAGCCAGTTTTCCACTGGGTACAGGTCCAAAACCAAGCGAAATCTGGCACAGTGGCTATTACCCTGTGGTGTGGACTAATAAACATTACCGCATGATCTACATGAACATGGGCCATAACGATATGGACTATGAGCATAAGTTTGATAACACTAATCGCACTTTATCTTCAACCTTTGGTAATGCAGATCAAAGCAAGCTGATCATTAATAGCTTACTCTGGTTAGGCAAAACAACTAGGTAAGGTGTTTTAGATAGTACTTGTTATTGCATAGTACTATTTACTTTTGTATATTTGGTCATAAACCTTTAAACTTAAATGGTTATGAAGATCAAATATTGGCTTTTGGGTGCCGCACTAATGGGTTCTGGCATCCTGTCTGCGTGCAGAATGGGTGGCAACGGTACCAAAATTGAGGTATCCAGCAATCGTTATGAATACAAATTTTCTGCCAGGTATAATAGCGATATCACCCCGGGGGTGGAGCAATATATTAATGAGCAAATTAAGCCCACCAGCATCTTAAACTCTCAGAATCACCGGGTTGATTTGGCGGTGATACTGGCAGATCATACCAATTTCAACATCAAGTCATCTCCAGGCCGGTTGGATATCGAAATGAACAAAAAAGATAATACCGGCCAATCTTACACCCGGGTAAACAATTTATGCGCCGGAATACGTAATTTTATACTCAGTCAACCGCATGAAAAGCATTAAATACCGTTAAGGGGGAATGGTTTATTGCCATGCTTTTGTAACATTTTCGGTGTTTTTAACGTATTAGGCCATTTTAAAACTAACTGTTGCAAAAACGGTTTTGCTAGGCTGCGTTATTTAGTTTTAAGATTGTTAAACTATTTTTAACCCCGGGATATTATTTTAGAAGAGACGACAAGTACTTGTCTGATAGAAACTTGAGCATGAAACGCGGCGCAATAAGAATTGCCCTTTCTTATTTAATTATTAGTCTTTTATGGATTGCGCTGAGCGATAAATTTTTGTTCGTGCTCAAACCAAAACTGGGCGAATGGTTATACTTTATCATCACTTTTAAAGGTGCTTTATTTGTGGTGGTAACAGCTGCTGTGCTTTATTTCTTTATCCGCAGGCATTCAAATACATTGCTGATAAACGAAATTCGTTATAGCGAAATTTACCGGGCCAACCCTAACCCCATGTGGATCTATGATCCGGAAACGCTGAAATTTGCCTCGGTAAATGATGCCGCCGTAGCTATGTATGGTTACAGCAGGGAGGAGTTTTTGCGCATGTCTATATTGGATATCCGCCCGGTAGAGGATCATGATATGGTGGTCAAAACGCTGAAGGCTAACAACGCCAACATCAGCAATAAAGGCACCTGGCGACATATCACCAAAAACGGCAAACGTTTGTACGTTAATATCACTCTAAATACCATTTCTTATAAGGGCAAGCAGCACTACATGGTGTTGGTGCGCGATATGACCGAAACAATAGAGCACGAGCAAAAACTGCGTGAAGCTATTACCCGGTATGAACTGGTTGCCAAGGCCACCAAAGATATTTTCTATGATTTTGACCTGAAGAAGAACAAGCTGGAATATCACGGCAACATTAACGAGATGGTAAACTTGCCCACCGACGCTATAGAGAATAGCCTGGAGTGGTGGCGTGGACTGATCCATCCGGATGATGTGCAGGAGGTAGAAGCCAGTCAGCAGGAGGTGATTGAAAAGCGAAAAACGGTTTGGGAGTGTGAGTATCGTATCCACGTGGGTGAGGGCAATTATAAATATGTGTTTGATCAGGCCTACCTTATTTTTAATGAGAAGCAGGAGCCTGTACGCATGATTGGCGCGGTGAAAGATATTGACGCCATCAAAGCATCAGAGAAAGAGAACAGGCGTCTGGCCGGCATCATCATGAATGTCAACAACATGGTGCTGTTAACTGATACCTCATTGCGCGTTACCTGGGCAAACAATGCCTTTGAGCG
Organism: Mucilaginibacter yixingensis; assembly: GCF_041080815.1. Taxonomy (NCBI): domain Bacteria; kingdom Pseudomonadati; phylum Bacteroidota; class Sphingobacteriia; order Sphingobacteriales; family Sphingobacteriaceae; genus Mucilaginibacter; species Mucilaginibacter yixingensis. The sequence goes on from NZ_CP160205.1 coordinate 979,053, forward strand.
TTTTACCGGCTACTCTGCTGCCGATATGCATGGCCAGGTACAACATGACTTGATGTGCGATCCTGTTATGTGCGAGAATCTATTGGCTGAGCTAAAGCGAAACCTGGCCCAATGGGAAGCTTTTTCGATGGACCTGCCATTGGTAACCGCCGCGGGCAAAGGCTACTGGGTAACTGCCGAGTTTACGCCGATGTTTGATGAGAAAGGTAACCGCGCCGGATACATTTCGGTTCAAAGTGATATTACGCTGCGCAAGGAAAAAGAGACCGAAGTGGCCACACAAATGGAAACCCTGCGCAACATAGCCTGGATGGGCTCGCACCAGATCAGGAAACCGGTGGCCACTATTTTAGGGTTGGTGAGTTTACTGGAAATGAACAGGCATGATGCTGAAACGGAAGAACTGGTAGATCTGCTGAAAACTACTACGCTGGAACTGGACATGGTAGTACACGAGATCAACTTCGAAGCTTTCCACGTGATAGACCCTGTGAGTTTTCATCAGCAGGGGAAGAAAGGATAAGTTAAGATAATAAGGATTAGCCTGTGAGATTCCTTTTTAGGGAAGGAGGAGGAAGGGGAATTGAACCTCGAACTCCTCTTTTTCTAGTCGCTTGCGTCTGCGTCGTTGGTGTTGGGGAGATTAAAAGAAGCGGTGGAATAGTGCGATTCCCCTCTTGAGAGGGGTGGAGGGGTGTGTTCTTTATACTTGCGAAATGACACACCCCTGCAGCCGCACCGTCAACGCGCCCCTCTCAAGAGGGGACTTTAATATCTTCTTAACACCAACGGCGAAGAAGCGAGCGACTGCGGCAAGTTTGTGTTTGGATAGGCGGGTGGCGGGATTGAATATCCAAAGGCGAGCACTGCGCTTAAAGAAAGAGACGCAATTTCAGCGTCTCTCTATATTAACTAGATTTTAGTCTTCAGTAATTAATTTTTCACCTCAAGTTCACACCCTCTTCTCCGTTCCCGGTTGGGCAAAACTGTTTTTGTTAAACTCAAACGGCAGCTTGCGGATGCGTTTACCTGTTGCGGCAAATATGGCGTTGGCCACAGCCGGCGCAATAGGCGGCAAGCCCGGTTCGCCAAGACCGGTAGGAGCTTCTTCGGTTTGTACAAATTTTACGATGACCTCCAGCGGTGCGTCTTTTTGGTGCATAAAGCGGTAGGTATGGAAATTTTTCTGCACAGTAGCACCTTTATCAAAGGTGATCTTGCTGAACAGGGCGTGGCTCAAGCCATCACAAATAGCACCTTGCACCTGATTTTCGGCACCACTTAGATTTACTACCCGGCCGCAGTTGACGGCGCAGTATACCCGGATTACCCGTGGCATGTTATTCATCATGGTTACCTCGGCCACCTGCGCTACGTAGGTGTTGAAAGAGTAATAGCACGAGAAACCCTGGAATACGTTTTTCTGCGTTTGTTTTCCCCAGTTGCTTAGTTCGCTTACTTTTTCAATAACGCTTTTAAATTTATCAGGGTTGTAGGCCACTTTACTAACGGGGGCCGTGCGCACTTTTTCCAGTAGTTCCAGTCGCAGGGCTATGGGGTCTTTTTTTAGTTCGTGCGCCAGTTCGTCCATAAAGCTTTCGTCAGAGAAAGCAGAGACGTTGGCGGTTGGTCCGCGCCATGGGCCGGTTGGGATGTTTGATTTCAGGTTGTGATTATCCAGACGGAAGTTTGGAATAGCACCGGCCGGAAAAGCATCAGACAAGGCCCTGCCTGAGCTAAGCACCGCCGCACTGGCATGCCAGGCCACCAGCTGGTTATCAGGACCGATCACTGCGCGATATTTTGCCATGCTTGATGGACGATAGTAATCACCCTGAATGTCATCTTCTCTAAACCACATCAGCTGTATAGGTGCTTTGGCCGCCTGAGAGATCAGCGCGGCTTCTACTCCATTATCTGCCCTCAGTTTGCGCCCGAAACCACCACCCTGACGCACCATGCCAATACTCACGTTTTCTGGCGGGATGCCCAACGCCTTGGCTACTTCCTGGCGCATTTGTGCGGGCACTTGAGTTGGGCCGAACAAATCGGCTTTATCACCCTGCACATCTGCAAAAAAGTTCATGGGCTCCATAGGGGCGTGCGAGAGGTTAGGCAGTTCATAAACTGCCTCTATCACTTTGCCGCCGGTAGCAAATGCGGCTTCTACATCGCCATCATTGCGTGGCGGGTTTTCTGTTTTAATCTGGATCAGCTTGGCAAATTCAGCATCATGGTCGGCTGTGCTTTCCAGCGGAGTGCTGTCTTCCCAAACAACTTTTAACACATCCCGGCCTTTTTTTGCCGCCCAGGTTGAGGTAGCCAGCACGGCCACCACGCCGTGCGCCTGCACTACATTTTTTACACCTGCTACTTTGCGGGTCTCGGTATCATCAAATGATTTGATGGTTTTTCCGTAAGCAGGTGGACGGGCCACAATGGCAAACAGCATTCCGGGCCGACGGGTATCAATGCCATACAACGGCTTGCCAGTAATGATCTGGTGATTATCAATATTAGGCACGCGTGTGCCGATAATCTTAAAATCTTTCGGGGCTTTCAGCGTGATGTCTTTTGGAACAGGCAGGCTAGCTGCTTTGGCAGCCAGTTCGCCATAGCCCAATTTACGGCCGCTGGCTTTGTGTAATACAAAGCCGTCTTCGGCGGTGCAGTCGGCCTCGTTCACACTCCATTGCTGGGCCGCTGCGCTGATGAGCATCATGCGGGCCGCGGCGCCAGCCTGGCGGATCGGCATAAAACGACTGCGGATAGCACCGCTGCCGCCTGCCACCTGCGATCCATATTTAGGATCGAAATTGGCCAGTTCAACCTTTACTTTATCCCATTTTACTTCCAGCTCTTCAGCCAATAGCATAGGGAGGGCGGTTTTAATACCCTGACCAATTTCCGGATTAGGCGCCATTAGGGTTACCAGTCCGGTGCCATCAATGGTAATGTAGGCATTGGGGGTAAAGGCGGCTGCCGCTGGTGCAGCTTCCACGGCTTCGCTTAAAAAGCTGAAACCCAGCATCAAACTACCGCCTGCGGCAATAGAGCTGATCTTTAAAAAGTTACGGCGAGATACATTTTCCATTATTTCTTCGCTCCTTTCTCTGCTGCCAGATGGATGGCTTTACGTATACGGTAATGGGTGGCGCAACGGCAAATGTTGGTCATGCCGGCATCAATATCAGCATCAGTAGGGCTGGGGTGCTGTTTTAACAAGGCTACTGCCGCCATAATCTGACCGGCCTGGCAATAGCCGCATTGGGCCACATCAACCTCGGCCCAGGCTTGTTGTACCGGGTGCGAGCCATCGGCGCTGAGGCCTTCGATTGTAGTTACCTTGTTGGTGCCTACGCCGGCAATAGGAAATTGGCAAGAGCGCGTGGCTTGCCCGGCAATATGTACCGTACAAGCGCCGCATTGTGCAATGCCGCAGCCAAATTTGGTGCCCACCAGGTTTAAATTATCGCGTAGCACCCACAAAAGCGGGGTGTCTGGGTCTGCTTCTACAGTAACGGGTTTATTGTTGACCGTGATTTTGAATATGGCCATAACATTTTGGTTTTCTCAAAGTTAGTTTTCGGGCGGGCTTTATACAAGTAATATTGTTGTGGGGATTTGGGGAGTTAATCTCCAATCTAATTCCTAACTTCGCAGCTTTAAAAATAAGCTGATATTGATGCTGAGGCGGATTCTTTTATTATGTGTGCTGACTTTGGGTTTATGTGCTCCTGTATTTGCACAGCAAGAAGATACCAGTACCGCTGCTGTTACACCTGAATTGCAACCACAACCACGCCTGCGCGATACCAGCGCTGCCGGTATGATGATGGATTCTATCGCCGAAGCCATGAAGGTCCGCCAGCGGTTTGTGGCCGACTCTGTTTCCACACAGTTCATCCGTCACCCGGATTCAACGCTCGTTAACCAGTTCTCCCAGTATATTTTTGCACATGTGTTGTATCAGGATAAGGGAAGAGGTTTCCTGGATATCTCTCCAAAAACCGGTGGTGGATTGGTGCGCGAGGGCACAGCGCGGCATCAGCGCGCACCCTGGAGTATTGCGGTGGTAATTGGTTTGGCCATTTATATGTGCCTGCTTAATTTGCTGATGGGTAAAGATGTGGAGACCGTGCTGAACTCTTTTTATGATAGGCGTGCGGCGCAATCAGGCAAGGAGGAGAGCCTGCTCAATTCGCAGACGTTTGTGGCTATGTTCGTGTTGTTCGGGCTGGCTTCGGGTTTGTTTATCTACCAGGTATCAGCCGCTTATGATAAATATTACAGTGTGTCTGGTTTTCAGCTGTTTTTGATGCTTTCTATCGGTATCGTGGCCTTGTTTGCGCTGAAGTTGTTGGTGTTGCGTTTTATTGGCTTTGTGTTTAACGTAAACCGCGTGGTGAGCGATTATATTGCCATTTTATACCTTACTTACTTTAACATTGCGCTGGTTTTTTTACCTATTACCCTTTGTTTCTGTTTGCTGCCCGATAGTATGTCTAAGTATATCATTAACATAGCATTGGTGCTCATTGTGCTTATTTTTATATGGCAGTACCTGCGCAGCAGTGTTAACATTATTTCCAATTTTAGATTTCATAAATTTTATTTATTTATCTATCTTTGTGCCCTCGAAATTTGCCCAGTTTTGATACTTGTAAAGGCATTGAATATATAGAGAACAGATAGTCTTTTTAGATATAGTTAACGATTAAAAATTGGAAGACAGAAAGAAGCGGGTTAAGAGTATATTGGTTACTTTGCCCAAACCCGAAAGCGATAAAAATCCTTACGCTGATCTGGCTAAAAAGTACAACCTGAAAATTGATTTCAGGTCGTTTATCCATGTTGAGGGCGTACCGGCTAGTGTGTTCAGGAAAGAAAAGATCAACCTGGCTGATTTTAGCGCAGTTATTTTCACCAGCCGTAACTCGGCCGATCATTTTTTCCGCATTTGCGAGGAGATGCGTTTTGAGGTGCCCGTAGAAATGAAATATTTCTGCCTTACCGAGAACATAGCCCTTTATCTTCAGAAATACATCCAGTACCGCAAACGCAAGATCTTCTTTGGTAAACAAACCGCAGCAGATCTGGCCGAGGTGTTGAAGAAACATGCTTCTGAAAAATTCTTGTATCCATGCTCTGACGTGGCGGCCGAGGAAACTCAGAAGTTCTTGCTGGAGAATGGTTATAACTTTACCCCTGCGGTATTGTTCCGCACGGTATGCAGCGATCTGAGCGATCTGGCTGAGGTGTTTTATGATATCATCGCCTTCTTTAGCCCGTCGAGCATTCAATCGTTGTTTAAAAATTTCCCCGACTTTAAGCAAAATAATACCCGCTTAGCAGCATTTGGCGCCACAACCCATAAAGCGCTGCTGGAAGCCGACTTATTGCTTGATATACCTGCACCTACGCCAAGCGCCCCGTCTATGACCATGGCTATTGAGCAATACATTAAGCAGGTAAATAAATAAAAATCTGAAATTTATCGTTTTTTGATTAACATAGCCGAAACTTTATTTCGGCTATGTTCGTTTAAAAGCCTGTTTAAGGTACAATAGTTGCTACTTGATATAGCGCCGAAGAAAATATTGATTTAACAGTATTTTGAAAAAATATATTTTCAAATATCAGCTTAAATTAAATATATTCGATGCTAATTAGTGCTATTGCATTTTGAGTAAAACGATTTGATTTCATGATGAAACATATATACTCTTTATTATTGGCGGGTGCGACTTGTGCGATGTTATCTGGCTGTGGAGCCGGGCGCGGGGGCGACAGAGGTGAGGTAAGAGGTATACCACAGCGTACCTTCAGGGCAGAAGTGCCTTACGGAATGGTTTACATTCCGGGCGGATCTTTTCTTATGGGCCAAACAGACCAGGATGTAACCTTTGCTCAAACTACTCAGAATAAGCAGGTTACCATTGCGCCATTCTTCATGGATCAAACTGAGATCACCAACAGCCAGTACAAGCAATTTGTAAACTGGGTGCGCGATTCAATAGCCATCACCAACTACCTTAACGACGATAAATACTACATTAAACCCCGCACTGGCAAAGGTGCTGCAACCCCATCTGACGGTAGAAAATACATTGATTGGGCTAAAGTATCAAAGATGCCTATCTGGGGTTCGCGCGGTAAAGGTAACCCTAACGCCAACAAGTTACAGGGTATGTTTTATCAGGGTGATGACCGTGTATTTGACCGTGATGAGATTGATGTGCGCCTGCTGAAGTACAATTATTCTTTATTTGTGCTGCGCGATGCTGCCAATTACCACAACGATAAAACTAAAAAACGTTCAGATTTCATCTTCCGCGATACCGTGCAGGTTTATCCGGATACGTTGGTGTGGCTGAGCGATTTCTCATACGCGGCCAACGAGCCGATGACACAGGGTTATTTTTCTCACCCTGCATTTCATAATTACCCAGTTGTGGGTGTAACCTGGCGCCAGGCACGTGCCTTTACCGTATGGCGTACGCGTTACAACGAGGCTTACAAACACTCCAGAGGTTTACCTCCACGTGCGCCTTACCAATTGCCTACCGAGGCTGAGTTTGAATACGCTGCCCGCGGTGGCCGTATCGGCACAGACTATCCATGGGGTGGCCCTTACATTAAAAATGCCAAAGGCTGTTTATTAGCCAACTTTAAACCCGGTCGCGGCGATTACGCTGCAGACGGTGGTTATTATACCGTAAACGTACGTTCTTACTTCCCTAATGATTACGGCCTGTACAACATGGCCGGTAACGTAGCCGAGTGGACACAATCATCTTTTGACGAGTCATCATCATCATTTGTGCATGATATGGCGCCAACCTTTAACTATGAAGCTAAAGCTGGCGATCCGGAAGTGCTGAAACGCAAAGTGGTTAAAGGTGGTTCATGGAAAGACATCGGTTACTTCCTTCAAAACTCATCACGTACGTATGAGTACCAGGATTCAGCAAAATCTTACATCGGCTTCCGTTGCGTAACCAGCTATCAGGGCCGTGATATTAAAGACAAACGCTAACAACAACCTCTTATCAATTTTACAACTTAAAATTTTTTAGAAACTTTCCCCAAAAACGGGCATTGAAAAATTAATTATGGCAGGCAAGAAAAAGTTAAAAATGAACTGGTTACACACCTGTATTTCATGGGGTGCGAGTGTGGTTATTATTGGTGCGATGTTTAAAATTTTGCACTACCATGGAGGTGATACTCTGATTGAGGCCGGTTTGATCACTGAGGCCTGCTTGTTCTTTATTACTGGTTTTTTTGCACCGGGAGAGGATTTGCCATGGGAGCGCGTTTATCCTGAATTAGGAGATGATTATAGCGGTGCCCCTGCAGAGCGCAAAGCCGCGCCGGTTGCCGTTCAAGGTTTTTCAAATACCGCAGCTTTAGACAAAATGCTGAGCGATGCCAAAATTGGTCCGGAACTGATTAGCAGCCTGGGCGAAGGTCTGCGCACTTTTGGCGATAAGGTTGCTTCAATCTCAAAAGTGGCTGATGCCGGTGCCGCAACCAATGAGTTTGCTGCTAGTGTTAAGTCAGCAACAGCCAGCTACCAGGGCTTAGGTGCTGCGTTTGAAAAAGCGTCAGCTAATCTGCTTGAAATGGGTAACTCAAATGTTGATTCAAAAGCATATCATGAGCAGGTGACTAATCTGGCCAAAAATCTGTCTGCGTTAAATGCAGTTTACGAATTGGAACTGCAGGATTCAAGCGCTCACCTGAAATCAATGAACAAATTCTACTCTAACCTTTCTTTAACCATGCAAAATTTTAACGAGTCTATGGAAGACTCTAAGCAGTTTAAAGACGAGGTTGGTCGTTTAGCCAAGAACCTTGCTTCGTTAAACTCGATATATGGTAACATGCTGACAGCAATGAACCAGCCGAGAACCTAATAACACAATTTTAGTTTAGTATTTACACATAATTGAAGATAGGATAAACGATGGCTGGAGGTAAAGAAACGACCCGGCAGAAGATGATTAACATCATGTATCTGGTGTTGATTGCGATGCTTGCATTAAATGTGTCTGACTCGGTGTTGAACGCTTTCCGTAACTTAAAGGAAAGCATGAACACGGCGAAGAACAACTCTCAGGCAAGTATCGATCAACTCTTCTCAACGTTCGAGGCCACTAAAATGAAAGAATCGCCAGAAAGAGCTCGTCCTTTGTTGGACACGGCTAACGCGGCGAAAAAATATTCTGACGATCTGAACAGCTATGTTGAGGATCTGAAGAGCCAAATGGTCAAAGAAGGCGAAGGCATGGATCCGGAAACCAATGACGTTACCAAACGCTCAGATATGGATATTGCGCCTCGCATGATGATTAACGAAGGTAAAGGTAAAGCCCTGAAAGCAAAGATACAGGAGACGCGTGCCAAGCTGATTGGTCTGCTTAATAAGAAGGATCAGGCCAGCGTAACGTTTACACTGGATGCTCAGGACGGCAAAAAAGGAACCTGGGAGCAATCAAACTTTGGTGATGGTACGCCGCTTACTGCTGCGTTAACTGTTTTAACCAAAATTCAGGCTGATACCAAGAACGCTGAAACAGAAATTGTAAAACGTGTTTTCGGCAAAATGGATCAGGCTCTGGTAACGCTGGATAAATTCTCTGCGGTTGCAGTAGCGCCAAGCAGCTATGTGCTGTCCGGGCAGCCTTATACCGCTGAGGTGTTCTTGACAGCGTCAGACTCGAAGTCAAGTCCAACCATTACTGTAAACGGTTCTACATTGCCAATTACAGAGGGTAAGGGTAAATATTCGGTTACTACAGGCGCAGAAGGTGTACACACCTGGACAGCGAGCATTACCGTAAAGCAAACAGATGGCACCAGTAAAACTTATACTACGCCAACGCAAACGTATACCGTTGCCCGTCCATCTGCAGTAGTATCTGCAGATAAGATGAACGTGTTGTACATAGGTGTAGAAAACCCGCTGTCTATTTCAGCACCGGGTGTGGCTAAAGGTGTATTGCACGTCAGCATGAGCAATGGCTCGCTTAGCGGTTCTGATGGTAAGTACATTGCTAAAGTAAGCTCAATCGGTGAGACCAACGTTACGGTAACCGGCGAGAAAGGTCAGGTGCTGGGTACAACAAAATTCCGTACCAAGCGCATCCCTGATCCTAAAGCGTTCTTTGCGGGCAAGAGCGGTGGCAACACCAGCGCGGCTAACATCCGTGCACAAGACAGACTGTTTGCCCGTTTGGATGGTTTTGATTTTGATGCTAAATTTAGTGTAACGCATTATACCCTGCTGGTGGTAAAACCGCGTCAGGATGCTATAATTAAACCAGGCAGCGGCAATGTGCTAACTGGTGATATGAAAACCGCGTTGAGCAGCGTAACCCCTGGTTCTACCGTTGTGTTCAGGGATATTACCGCTGTTGGTCCTGATGGTGTGCAGCGCGAAATTGATCCTATTGTGTTATCGGCTACTAATTAAGGAGCTATGAAAAAGAAATTACTAATTGTTGTGCTTTGTTTGTGTTGCGTTGGTGCTTACGCCCAAAAGCGCACCACTACTAAAAAACGCACCGCTGTAAAGAAAACTGCAGCCGCTAAACCGGCTACGCAGACAAGCAACCAATCGGCTGGTAATATCCCGCCGGTACAAACGGTTACAGATACATCGCACAGAGCCACGTTGGCCGCCAAAAAATTTGAGCGCCCGTTAGACGGTTATTATAAAAAAACTAATATCCTGAGCGCAAAAGCTACTCCTTACGCAAACCTGCGCGAGAGCGACGTAGTGTTTTCAAAGCGCTTGTGGGAGGAGATCGACATCCGCGAGAAAATGAACCTTTATATGGGTTCGCCCAAGGCGCGCCTGATCGACTTGATTATGGATGCCGTTGCTGCAGGTGAGTTGACCGCTTATGATCCAACCCCGACTAAAGATGATCCGGGAGGCGACGCTTTTTCAAGACCAATGACCCCGGGAGAAGCCAAATCAAAAATGGCCGACAGCTCATTAGTAAACAAACTGGATTCTTTGGGTAACGTAGTAAGCTCTCAGCGTGTAGCCGGTGAGTTTAATCCTGACAGTGTGGTACGTTTCCGTATCAAAGAAGACTGGTATTTTGATAAACAACGCTCGGTATTTGAGCCGCGCATTATTGGCCTGGCACCGCTGGTTAAGCCTAAAGCCGCTACTGGTTTAGATCTGGATATGCAGCCTGCGTTCTGGATTTATTTCCCTGATGCACGCCAACTGTTGGCTACCAAAGAAGTGGTGAACCACAATAACGACGCCACCGGCTTGAGCTACGACGATGTGTTTATGAAGCGTCTTTTTGCCAGCTATATAGTTAAACAATCAAACGATAAAGACGAGCGTATAAAAGATTATGCCCAGGGGGTAGATCGCCTGTATGAGTCGCAGCGCATTAAGAAGGCGCTGATGGACTGGGAGCTTGACCTGTGGCAGTACTAAAAGAACAAATGAGTGGAGATAAGGTGCAGAGGCACTAAAAAGTCAATCAAACCACTAACCATATCCGGTGCCCTTAGAGGATAAAACTTCTAAGGGCATTTTTATTGAGTGGATCTTATATTACGTCATTGCGAGGAACGAAGCAATCTCTGTACATGCAAATGTATAGGTGTGTCCGATAGTCCTATGCAGAGATTGCTTCGTTCCTCGCAATGACGTTGTGGAAACATACGCTCTCGCAAGTACAAGAGAATTTCCTCACGCGCAATATGAATGTCCGCAGCTTGTTTGATGGGGTGCTGAAACAAGTTCAGCATGACAGTTTTTTAGTGGCTTAATTGCTTTTCGAAAAATACTCCAACACGGCTTTGGCTTGCTTCAGATTCACTACCTCCAACAACTCTTCTTCTGTAGCTTCTTTGATCTTTTTAACCGACCGGAAGAATTTTAGAAGTTTATCTGCAGTTGTTTTGCCGATGCCTGGTATCAATTCCAGCTCAGTTACCAACGTGCCTTTATCACGTTTTTTGCGATGCGCGGTGATGCCGAAGCGGTGGGCCTCGTCTCGCAGTTGCTGGATTATTTTGAGGGTTTCTGATTTTTTGTCGAGATACATCGGGTACTGATCGCCGGGGTAGAACAGTTCTTCCAGGCGCTTCGCAATACCTATTACGGTTACCTGCTTTTCAATACCCAACAGTTTGAGGCTTTTCAGGGCCGATGATAGCTGGCCCTTGCCGCCGTCAATAATAATGAGCTGAGGTAGCTCGCTACCTTCATCCAACGTACGTTTGTAGCGGCGGAAAACGGCTTCCTCCATGGTGGCAAAGTCGTTAGGGCCTTCTACCGTTTTTACGTTGAAGAAGCGATAGTCTTTTTTAGACGGTCGTGCGTTTTTAAATACTACAATGGCCGATACGGGGTATTTGCCCTGAAAGTTAGAGTTGTCAAAACACTCAATGTGCCGCGGCAGCTGGTTCATGCGCAGATCTTTCATCATCTGTGTCAATAGCCGGTCTATCTTTACATCAGGGTTCAGTTTCTCGTATTGGTCAATGCGCTCGGTTTTGAAGAAGATCACGTTTTTCTGAGACAGATCCAGCAGCTTCTTCTTTTCGCCAAGTTTAGGTACGGTGAACTTAATCGTCGGGTCGTCCAGTTCCAGGTCGAACGGTACGATAATCTCTTTTGAATGACTGTTATAACGTTGTCTGAACTCCGATATCGCGAAGCTTAATAATTCTTCATCGCTCTCATCCAGTTTCTTTTTCAGCTCGATGGTTTGCGTTTGGGTGATGGTGCCATTCATCACTTTCAGGAAGTTGACAAAGGCGTATTTCTCCTCGCTGGCAATGCTGAATACATCTACATCGGTAATAGAAGAGTTAACCACGGTTGATTTGCTCTGGTATTTCTCCAGCACATCATACTTGGTTTTAAGGCGATGCGCCAGCTCAAAATCCAGATTTGCAACAGCGGCATCCATGTCGTTCTTGAGTGCTCTAACCACCGCACCAGTTTTACCGTTGAGGATGTTAATGATCTCGTCCAGATTCTTTTGGTAATCCTCCTCGGTCTGGAAGTTCTGGCATGGGCCTTTGCAGTTACCCAGTTGATATTCCAGGCATACCTTGAATTTACCCGCATCAATATTGGCACGGGTGAGCGGCAGGGTACAGGTGCGCAGGGGATAGGTCTCACGGATTAGATCAAGGATGGTGTGCATCATCCCTACAGACCCGTAAGGACCAAGATATTTAGAGCCATCGCGGATGATCTTGCGTGTCCAGAAAATGCGCGGGAAATTCTCGTTCTTGATGATGATCCAGGGGTAGGTTTTATCATCCTTCAGGTTGATGTTATAGCGTGGCTGATGCTTCTTGATCATGCTGTTTTCCAGCAGCCAGGCATCAATTTCGGTATCAACCAGAGTAAAAGTAATATTGCGGATCTTGGATACCAGCATCCGGGTTTTTCCGTTCAGCTGGTTGTCTTTTACAAAGTAAGACGATACCCTATTGCGCAGGTCTTTTGCCTTGCCAATATACATCAGCTCGTTGTTGGCATCCCAATACTGGTAAACCCCCGGCTTATGCGGTATCTTTTTTAATGCTTCCCTGTAATCAAATCGCTCCATACGCCCCCTGTCCCCCTAAAGGGGGAAATAAGTTTTTAACGGAACTTCGGATTTTTCCGACCTCCGGACTACAAAATTAATTAAAAACTTAACTTCTTATCAGCCTCTGTAGTGCCTTCCTGTTGTTGCTGATAGGCATTGCAATCCAGTACGGTAGTAACACCATTTTTAGGTTGTGCAAAGTCGACATTACGTTTGATGCCCAGCGAAGGGTCATTATAAACCCGTTTCATATAGCCAGCCCAAATAGGCAGTGCAGAATTGGCGCCTTCGCCCATACTGGTGCTGCGGAAGTGGATAGCGCGATCCTCGCAACCCGTCCACACGCCGGTGACCAATTGAGGTGTAATGCCGATGAACCAACCGTCGGAGTTGTTTTGGGTAGTGCCTGTTTTGCCTGCTATTGGGTTACTCAGGCCATACTTATAGCGCATTCGCGAGCCAGTACCGTTTTCAATAACCCCTTTCAGCATATAGGTCATCACGTAAGCAGTCTCTGAGTTGAGCACCTGTTTTACGTTAGTATGTTGGGTATAGAGTATGTTGCCGTTTTTATCTTCGATGCGAAGCAGCCAGGTGGGCTCGTTCCAGATGCCCTGGTTGGCAAAAATGGAATAAGCGCCGGTCATATCAAATACAGAGGCATCAAATGTACCCAGGCAGATAGATGGAACCGGATCTACCGGCGAGGTAATGCCTGAGTTTTTGATCAGCTTGGCTACTTCAATAGGGCCAACCTCTTTCATTACGTGGGCGGTTACCCAGTTTTGCGAGAAGGCTAGCGCTGTGCGCAATGTGATCATGCCCGGCTTAGTTTCAGACGGAGACGAACCCGGACACCAGGCTTTGCCATCATAATAAATGGTATCGGGCACGTTGTTTACCTGCATGCAGGGTGAGTAGCTGTTTTCCATCGCCACTGCATAAGTAAACGGCTTAGCGGTTGAACCCACCTGACGGGTACCTTGTTTAACCTGGTCATATTTAAAATGCTCAAAGTTGATACCTCCCACCCATGCTTTAATATAGCCGGTGGTTGGGTCCATACTCATCAGCGCGTTGCGCAATAACATTTTGTTGTAAACAATAGAGTCAATCGGCTTCATCACCGTATCAATTTTACCGCGCCAGGTAAATAGCTCCAGGGTATCAGGCGTGTTAAAATTCTCCCTTATCTCTTCTTCAGATTGTCCCTGGGCTTTCAGTTCACGGTAGCGGTCGCAATTGCGCATGCCCTGATCCAGCAGTTGCTTAAAGTTAGGAACGCTTTTCCATAGACTGATACCTTTCCAGTGTGCATTGAATTGGGCTTGCAGCGTGCGCATGTACTCGGCCTGGGCCTCTTCTGCATATTGCTGCATGGTGGCATTGATGGTGGTATAGATTTTCAAACCATCACGGTCCAGATCCCACTGGCTGCCATCGGCTTTGGTGATGCCGTGCTCGCTCAGGATCTTTTGAATATAGTCTTTAATAGTTGCACGGAAGTATGGCGCTAAACCTTCATTATGGTCAATGCGATGGAAATGCAGTCCCAGCGGTTTGGCCTGAAACTCTTTGGCTTGCTCATCGCTTAGTTTGCCCTCTGCAGCCATACGGCCCAGTACAAAGTTACGGCGACTCAGCGCACGGTCTGGGTGACGGATGGGCGAGAAGTAGCTCGGTCCGTTTACCATGGCCACCAGCATAGCCGCCTGGTCTGGCGTTAACTTATCTGGCGTAGTATTAAAATAAGTCCGTGCGGCAGATTTGATGCCGAAGGTGTTATACGCACCAAAATCAACCGTGTTGAAATACATGGTGATGATCTCTTCTTTGGTATACTGGCGCTCCAGCTTTACCGCGGTGATCCACTCTTGCAATTTTTGGATGATACGTTTAAACTTATTGTGAGAGCGTTCTGAGAAAAGGTTAAGCGCCAGCTGCTGCGTAATGGTACTACCGCCCTGTTGTTTACCAACAGCATTATAAAGCATCATGGTAAATGCACGCTGGAAATCGATCCCCGAGTGCTCCATGAAGCGGTTGTCTTCGGTAGAGATCAGTGCGTTTACCAGGTTTGGCGATAGCTCTTTGAAAGTTACGTTAGAGCGGTTTTGAACATAGTAACTGCCCAGTGGCGTGCGGCCGTCGTCGCTTAAAATCTCGGTGGCCTGGTTGCTTTTAGGGTTTTCAAGATCGCGGAAGGATGGCAAAGCACCAAATAGACCGAAACCCGTAGCCAGAAAGAGCAGCACAACAATGGCAAAACCGCCGATAACGACTTTCCAGATGATGCCGTTATACCTTTTTATATCTTGAGGGGCAAGCTTAATAATCATTTCTAGTAGTTTTTCTGGTAATAGCTCACGTAGCTATCCAGCGTTTTTTTGTCGGCTAATTTATTCAGATTTTCCTGGGTAATAATAAAAAAGCTGTATTTATCTGCGGGCACCTTCATAATCTGCGGCATCAGCGGGATAATACCGCGTGTGTAAACTTTGGCGGTTTCCAGGTTATTAAACACACCAACGTAAATCAGCTGGTTATCGGCACCCACATCTTTTAACTGGTGCTTGATGCCGGCACTGGCATAGTTAACCCGATTATACTGCCCGATACCAAAACGCGAAGATGCCAGGTTAGTTGTGGCAGTAGCTACATTTACCACAAAATAATAATGTGTGCTATCGCGCATGTTAAATATAGAAGGCTCTTCTACCGGTTTGGCAGGTGGCGCTATGGTTTGAGGCGGATTGTTTGCCGGAGGCGTTGTGACCGGTGGCGGTACACTGGCAATGGTATCTGTTGGCTTTAACTTAGTAGGTGCTGTTACCGGCTTGTTGTTAACCAGGGTATCAACCGGTTTTTTAATAACCGGAACAGTGACCACAGGTGGCGTTACTGCCGGCGGCGTAACGGCAGTTGGCTTAGCCGGAGCAATAGCAGGCTTGGCCGGTGCCGGAACGCTTTGTACTGGTTTGTTCTGTGCCAGCTGTGGTGCCGGTTGTTGGGCCATTGCGGGGATGAACGGCGCTTCGTTCGGGTCGTTATCCATCAACGCGAAGGGGCGTTTGGCCATGGCCTCTTTGTTGGCGTCTATATATAATATATGTTCATTAATCAACGGAACAATAAGCCTATCGTTAGGGTAGGCAGTGGTTACCGCCAATAGTTCGGCGCGGAACGGCTCCAATTTCTCCTGGTGACCGTTGGCAATCACTCTCAGGTAGGCCAGCTGAGGTGCCAGTTTATTGTCAGGGTACTGCTTTAATAAGGCATCGGCACGGGTAATGGCCTCGGCATACTGACGGCCGGCCACCAGATCATATACCTGGTTATAGAAGGCGTTGAACTCTGCGTCCTTATCATCCAGTTTGCGGGCATAGTCAGGATCGGTAATTACCTTGGCATAAACGCTGTTTGGAAAATCTTTTAATAACAGATCCCGATAGATCGACGCTTTCGGATCATTCAACTCTGTATACAGGCGATACAGGTTATAATAGATCATCGATTTATTCGGGTCATTAGGAAAGCGCGAGAGCAGCGTTTCATAACTCTCTACGGCCTCTTTTTTATCTTGCAAAATATCACGGTAGAAATTGGCGATGTCCAGATAGGCATTATAAATGCGCTGGTTGGAATGATCTATCTGCTCTGGCGTGCGCGGGATGCTTTGCTCCAATACCTGGCGATAATCATGTGCGGCCACGCCCTCGGCACTTTTCTGGATCTGGTTAGGTACGGTATTCTGATCTACGTTTTGCGCCAGGTTAGTGGCATTGGCGGTCATGTTGCTGTTTGAGCGCTTGCTGCGGCGCCAGTTATCTTCCAGGTGACGGTTGCCCCAGCGCTTTTTAAAATCGGTAAAACCCTGACTAACGGCTCCGGCATTATAAAAATAAAATGAGCTGCCGGTGGTTGTATTTTGATTCCCTTGCGGCGTTGTCATTCCTAAATTATTAAATGGACTATTCTGACTGGCAAACGGGTCGCCACTTGCTGCGGCCTGTTGCTCTGCTGCCTGCATTTGTTTCAGGTGATTGGCCGCCATTTCATCAAGGCGGGCCTTGCGGGTAGCCTCATCCAGTTTGGCCAGCGTTTGCAAGGTGTCTTCATAAGATATAATATGCAGGCGGTCTGCCAGTACCTGCAGGTTCTCCGCTTTTTTTTGGATCAGCGTATACTCGGGATATGAAGGCGACAAGCTGGTGAGCGTGCTATCATAATATTTTTTAGCCGCCACATAGTTGCCTTTGTTTTTAAAGTTGATATCGGCCAGGCGCAGATAGGAGAGGCCTTTCTGATTTTGGTTGCGTGTACTTTTTCTTACCGATAGCTGCAGATTTTTCACCGCGGCATCAATATCATTATTGGCCAGGTTAAGCAGTGCCATTTGGTAATAGATCTGATCAATAAACTCCGCGTTCTTATCATCGCGCAGCAAACGGATCAATCGCTGCATCCGGGTAAGGCCCACGCCCTGGCGGGCATCTTCCAAGCGGATGCGGTTCAGGTTGGCATTAAAAGAGAGCTCGAACGAGGCGTTACTTTTTTCTACACGCATGTAGTTGGCATAAGCATCGGCCGGTTCATGGTTCAGCTCCTGCAGTTGCGCCAGGATGAACGTCCAGCGCAGGCGTTGCGTGCTGCTGCTGGTGTGTTTAAGGGCCAACTTTAAATGTTGCTCGGCATCGGGGTAGGCGCCGGTCTCCATATCAAAGGCTGTGGCCGTAGCATAAGCATCGGTAGGCAAGCCTTTTTTCTGTTCCGCATTTTTCAATACAGAGTCAAGTACAGACCGGGCCTCGGGCATTTGATTGAGGTAGATGAGCGAGCGCACCTGCCAGATGCGTGCCTCTTGTTTCAAGTCTGCCCGTTTGGGGAACGAGTTGACAACATACCTGAAATACTCTACCGCATTATAATAATGGCGGTACAAATGGTTGGCCTTGCCCAGCACCAGGTACGCATCGCCTATATAATGGCTCTGCTCTTTTATGGCAATAATGTTGTTGGCTTTGGCAATGGCAGCATCCAGGTCTTTATCTGTTGCAGGCACGGCCACGGTATCACGGTAAATGCTGAGCAACTCGGCGTAGTTATCTATATAGGTCTGCTCGTAATCGAGTTGTTTTTGCTGTAATATCTGGTTGGCGTTGAACAGAATGTTGTAGTGTGCTGTAAGATTTTGCAATCCGCGGTTTACTGCACTCTCTTTCTCGAGCGAGCAGGCGGCCAAAAAAAATAGCAAACAAAGGGAAGTTAACAGGTATAGGATAGATGTTTGGTTGCGCTTCAAGGCTTAATTTCGGTATATTTATATATTGCTAATTTACTAAATACATTATAACAGGATCAATAAATTTGCAACATGGATGAAAATGAACGCAAACTAGGCAAGGCTGGCAGCGATTATGCCAAGTACACCGGGCTGGGTTTCCAGATGGTGGTCATCATCGGGTTGATGAGCTGGGGAGGGTACGCTATAGACGAGCATGCTAAACACGATACCAAGTGGGTAACTGCGGTGATGGCTTTAGCGGGCGTTTTTATATCTTTGTACATTGTTATAAAATCAGTTAGTAAACAAGATTGATCCGCGTTAGTATTTCCTTCCTTATTTTTTCTGCAATTATTGCTGTGCCGCCGCTTGTATTATCATATATGGGGCATGCAGAACTACTTGATCCTGCCTTTTGGAAGATGTTTGGCTTTTTCTTCCTTGTTACCACCTTAGTGTGTGGCACCGTAATTTTCGGGCAGCAAAAAAACGATAAAATGGGCGTACAGTTGTTTTTGGCGGCAACTACCATAAAGCTGTTAGCCTGTATGATTTTTGTGTTAATTTATTTGCACAAAAAGCCCCATAATTCGCTCCATTTCGTGTTCAGCTTTTTTTATTTGTATTTAGTTAATACAGGTTTTGAAATATATGGGCTATTGTGTAACTTGCGCGACCAAAACGGAAAGTAAAAATCTTCAATTAAATGGATTTTAAGCACATTTTCAGATCAAAAAAAATCACCTTAAGCGTTGTTTTAAGCATTTTTTTATCGGTATTGACATTCAAAACTTTTGCTGCGCAAGGTGAAAACGGCCCTGCAGAAGCCAAAAATGCCGAAAAGGAGGCCTTCAATCCAACAACTGCAATTCTAGAACACATCGGCGACTCGCATTACTGGCATGTAGGCGGCGAATTGTACATTCCACTGCCAGTAATACTGTTTACAGATAAGGGTACTGAGTGTTTCATGGTTGATAAACTTGATCACGGCAAGGTTGCTTATCAGGGTAAATATTATACCTACAAATTAATAGAAGATAAAATAAAAGTAGTTGATGCTTCAGGTAACCTGGATAAAGCTGCTTCTTATCATATCTATGATTTCTCTATCACCAAAAACGTACTGGCTTTGTGGATTGCCTCAATCGTGCTGTTGCTGATTTTCTTCAGCGTGGCTAAGGCCTACAAAAAACGCGAAGGCCAGGCGCCAAAAGGCTTCCAATCGCTGATTGAGCCGGTGATTATGTTTGTGCGCGACGAGATTGCCCGCCCTAACATTGGTTACCGTTACCAAAAGTACATGCCGTTTCTGTTAACCATCTTCTTCTTTATCTGGATTGTTAACCTGATGGGTTTGATCCCGATCTTCCCGGGTGGTGCTAACGTAACCGGTAATATCCTGTTAACTTTTGTATTGTCATTCATCGTAATGCTGGTGGTTAACTTTAGTGCTAACAAGTACTACTGGAAACACATCTTCAGACCAGATGTACCGCTGTGGTTGTATCCAATTATGATCCCGGTAGAGATCATCGGCGTAATCTCTAAGCCATTCGCCTTGATGATTCGTTTGTATGCAAACATCTCTGCAGGTCACATCATCGTGCTGAGCTTAATTGCGCTGATCTTTATCTTTAAATCGCTGATGATTGCGCCTGTATCTGTAGCCTTCGTATTATTTATGGATGTGCTGGAGTTGCTGGTTGCTTTCCTGCAGGCGTTTATTTTCACGATGCTTACTGCGCTGTTCATTGGTACAGCTGTTGAGGAGCATCACCATTAATTAGTACATAATTATACATTATATTTTAACCCTTAAATTTTAACAAAATGACTGGAAGTATTGCTGCATTAGGTGCAGGTTTAGCTGTAATCGGTGCTGGTATCGGTATCGGTCAGGTTGGTGGTAAAGCCATGGAAGGTATCTCACGTCAGCCTGAAGCTTCTTCTAAAATTCAGACTGCCATGATCATCGCTGCGGCCCTTGTAGAAGGTGTTGCTCTGTTCGGTGTGGTAGTTGCGTTATTGGGCAAATAATTTGCCAAAACAAAACACAGCACGGTAGCGGTTGGCAACCGGCTGTGTTTTACTTAAATTGTAAAAATTTAAAAATCAAGATCTAATTACATATAATGGAAGAGTTATTTGACGGCTTATTAAACGACCACCTTGGTTTTGTTGTTTGGGCTTTAGTTGCGTTTGTATTGTTGCTGATTTTACTGGGTAAATTTGCCTGGAAGCCAATTATGAATGCCATCGGCGAACGCGAGCGCTCTATTGAAGACGCTTTGCTGAAAGCTGAAGCTGCAAAACAAGAAATGGCGTTGTTAACTGCCGAAAACGAATCTTTATTGAAAGAAGCACGTGCCGAGCGCGATCGTATTCTGTCTGAAGCTCGTCAGCTGAAAGATCAGATCGTTCATGAAGCTAAAACTATTGCACAGATTGAAGGTACCCGTATGATTGAGAACGCTCGTTTGGAAATCAACAACCAGAAAGCTATTGCCCTGGCTGATGTTAAAAACCAGGTAGCTACTCTTTCAATTGATATTGCCGAGAAAATTTTGCGCAAGCAGTTTGAAGATGCCAGCAAACAGGATGCGCTGGTGGCTGATCTATTAAAAGAAGTAAAGCTGAAGTAATTTCGAATTGCGGATGTGGAATTTAGGATTTAAATTGCCGAATTCCTGAAACCCAATTTTGAAACAGTAAATACGAAATCGAAAATTCGAAATCCGAAATAAAAGATGTCTGAACTAACAGTTGCAACCAGGTACGCCAAATCGTTAATTGATCTTGCTACAGAGCAGAAAGCGCTGGAGCTGGTGAAAACCGATATGGATGCTTTTGTAAAAACCGTACGTAACAGCACTGAGCTGCAGGCGGTATTGGCAAACCCCATTATTGCACACGATAAAAAGAAAAAAATACTGGATGCGCTGTTTGCTGCAGGCTTCAACAAAACAACTGCAGCTTTTTTACGCATTATGGTTGATAAAGGCCGTGCCGGGATTTTATTTGTAACCGCACAGGAGTTTGTTAATCAGTATAACGTAATCAAAAATATCATTAAAGCTACTGTGGTATCGGCTGCGCCGCTTTCTGAAGAAAACAAGAAACAGCTTACTGCCGAAGTACAAACCATCACCGGTGGTACCGTTGTGTTACAGGCCAAGGTTGATCCAAGCCTGATTGGCGGTTTTGTGCTTAGCGTTGGCGATCGTCAGATCGATACCAGCGTATTGGCGAGCTTGAAACGTATAAAGAAAGATTTTGCCCAAAAGGTAGTTCTATAATTAATTGAAACTAACACTAAAAAAATAAAAATTAAAAATGGTAGAGGTTAGACCAGACGAAGTATCGGCAATCCTGCGTCAGCAGTTGTCGGGCTTTAAGTCAGCAACTGAATTAGAAGAAGTAGGTACTGTGCTTCAGGTAGGTGACGGTATCGCACGCGTTTATGGATTAACAAAAGTACAGTCGGGTGAGTTAGTGGAGTTTGAGAACGGCCTGCAAGGCATTGTACTTAACCTGGAAGAAGATAACGTGGGTGTGGTATTGTTAGGTCCGTCTGAAGGTGTTAAAGAAGGTGACACTATTAAACGTACCAAAAAAATCGCTTCTATCCGCGTAGGTGAAGGTATGCTGGGCCGCGTAGTTAATACGCTGGGCGAGCCTATCGATGGTAAAGGCCCTATCGCCGGTACAACTTACGAGATGCCACTTGAGCGTAAAGCTCCGGGTGTTATCTACCGTCAGCCGGTAAACGAGCCACTGCAAACTGGTATCAAAGCTATCGACGCGATGATTCCAATTGGCCGTGGTCAGCGTGAGCTGGTTATCGGTGACCGTCAGACTGGTAAAACTGCGGTTTGTATCGATACCATCATCAACCAAAAAGAATTCTACAAAGCAGGTCAGCCTGTAATTTGTATATACGTTGCTTGCGGTCAGAAAGCTTCTACCGTAGCTAACATCGTGCGTACGCTGGAAGAGAACGGTGCTATGCCATACTCTATCATTGTAGCAGCTAACGCATCAGATCCTGCTCCAACCCAGTTCTTCGCGCCATTTGCGGGTGCTGCCATCGGCGAGTACTTCCGTGATACCGGTCGCCCGGCACTGATCGTTTATGATGATTTGTCAAAACAAGCTGTTGCTTACCGTGAGGTATCGTTGTTGCTGCGTCGTCCACCGGGCCGTGAGGCTTATCCAGGTGACGTATTCTACCTGCACAGCCGTTTGCTGGAGCGTGCCGCTAAAATCAACGCTAACGATGACATCGCTGCACAGATGAACGATTTGCCGGAGTCAATCCGTGGTATCGTTAAAGGTGGTGGTTCATTAACCGCGCTGCCAATTATCGAAACTCAGGCTGGTGACGTATCTGCTTATATCCCAACTAACGTAATTTCTATCACTGACGGTCAGATCTTCTTAGAGTCTAACCTGTTCAACGCAGGTGTGCGTCCGGCTATCAACGTAGGTATCTCTGTATCTCGTGTAGGTGGTAACGCTCAGATCAAATCAATGAAGAAAGTTGCCGGTACCTTGAAACTTGACCAGGCCCAGTTCCGTGAGCTGGAAGCTTTCTCTAAATTCGGTTCAGACCTTGACGCTTCTACCAAAAACGTAATTGATAAAGGTGCCCGTAACGTAGAGATCCTGAAACAAGGTCAGTTTGCTCCGGTAACTGTAGAAAAACAAGTTGCTATCATTTACGCAGGTACTAAAAACCTGATGCGTAACGTGCCTGTAAACAAAGTACGTGAGTTTGAGGCCGAGTATACCAGCCAGCTGGAGCTGCGTCACCCTGAGGTGTTAGCCGCCCTGAAAGCAGGCAAATTTGATGATCAGTTAACAGGCGTACTGGAAACAGTAGCTAAAGAACTGGCAGGTAAATACTAATAATGTGCAAATGTGCGGATATGCAAGATATGCAGATGATTGCATGATCCGCACATTTCAAAATAATACAGGCAATAATCTGCACATCTGAAATTTGCACATTCAATAAATGGCTAATTTAAAAGAAGTAAGAAACAGGATATCATCCATCAACTCAACGCAGCAGATCACCAAAGCCATGAAAATGGTTTCGGCAGCAAAGCTGAAGAGAGCTACCAATGCCATTGTACAGCTGCGTCCGTATGCCGAGAAGCTGAAAGAGCTGCTGGGCAACCTGTCTGCCAGTCTGGAGGAGGGTTCATCACCCTTTTTGCAGGAGCGCGAACCGGTACGTGTGCTGGTTGTTGTGGTAACCTCAAACCGTGGTTTGGCCGGTGCCTTCAATACCAACGCCATCAAAACGGCTAATAACCTCATAGCAGAGAAATACAGCAAGCAGTTAGCTGCCGGCAATGTATCTATCGTTGCTATTGGTAAAAAAGCACAGGAGTTTTATCAGCGCCGTAACTACAACGTTATTGGTAACAATAACGAGGTTTACACCAACCTTAACTTCACCACTGTTTCTGCAGTTACTGAAGCCATTATGGAAGGTTTTGTAAACGGTAAGTATGACAGGGTAGAGTTGGTATACAACCACTTTAGAAATGCTGCCGTACAAATATTAGTTGCCGAGCAGTTGCTGCCAGTGCCAAAAGCTGAGGCTAAAGCATCAGTAAAAAACACGGCTGCATCACAGGTTGATTACATCCTGGAGCCTTCTAAAGAAGAGATTGTTGCCGAGTTGATTCCTAAAAATATCAAAGTACAATTGTACAAAGCGGTACTGGATTCACATGCTTCAGAGCACGGCGCCCGTATGACCGCGATGGACAAAGCTACCGACAACGCCGGCGAATTGTTGAAAGCCCTGAAGCTTTCTTACAACCAGGCGCGTCAGGCAGCCATCACCACCGAGCTGACAGAGATTGTGAGCGGTGCGGCAGCCTTATCAAACGGTTAATTTTATCCAATCAAGATAATGATAGGCCATCCTGTAAAGGGTGGCCTTTTTTGTTGGTCTCAAATATGTCATGCTGAACTTGTTTCAGCACCCCATCTGCAAGTCCGGCAGGCCGACTAACTTGGTATGTGGGGTCCCGAAACAAGTTCGGGATGACCTGAAAAGCAGATAACAAAAAAATCCTCTCCCCACGGGTTACTTTTCCTTCTCATCCTGTATCAATAAGAAAATAAACCACACATCCTCAGCGTAAAACGCCGGCCGGCTCAATTATAAAAAGGGTGTCTCTTAAAGACCAACAAAAATCTAAACATCATGAAAACAAAATTATTCGTGCTGCTGGCCGGCATCGTACTGCTTGCCTCATGCTCGGGCTCAAAATCAAAATACGAGGTAGCAAATACCAGCGCATCCGCTGCTGATACGGCAAGTAATTATTCGGCGGCAGATAGTGTCGCCAGCCCCAAACTGGTTAAAACGGCCGAAATGCGTTTCAAAGTCAAGAGTGTAGATAGGGCCTCAGAAGAAGTGTCAGCGCTTACAGGTAAGTTCAACGGCATGATTACACATCATCAAATGAATTCAAGCGTTGAAAGCAGTCACGATATCCGGAAAAGCGAAGATTCGATAATGCGGGTTACAGCCTTAAATACTACTGCTGATATCACCGTAAAGGTCCCCTCAGAAAAACTGGATGACTTTATGACGCAAGCAGCCAAGTTGGGCACTTACGTAAGTCTGCGCCGTATGGATATTGAAGACAGAACGCTTGACTATTTATCGGCCCGGTTAAAATTGCAAAGCAGGAAGGAGGTGATTAGAGGGCAGAAAAAAGGTAAAGTAGTTATTAAACACGCAGAGGATGTGATGGCGCTAAAAGACGATATGATAGATCAGCAGATCAATAATCAGCGTATTGATCAGGAAGTAAGATACAGTACGGTGAGTTTGAGTATCTATCAGAATAATACAATTACTACAGAGGTGATAGCCAATGATAATCCGGATGCTTATCGCTTGCCGTTCATAACCAGAGTGGGCCAAAGTTTGGCAGACGGGTGGGATATATTTAAAGAGCTGATTATAACGCTTTGTAACCTTTGGGTACTAATTGTTATTGTTACAGGTGCGTTTTTTATCTTCCGGAGATATAGACACCGTGCTGATGAGACAAAGCCATTACCTGCCGTTTAAAAAAATGAAACAAATGCGGGTAATTAGGTAAACATTTTTATTTTTGTGCCGATAAAAAACTGAAAGCAATGAACAACACAGATGCAGCTAATTCACCAAGCCACTACATATTAATCACCTTAGCCGTTATTATTGGCTTAGCGGGTGTTTACGTTCGTTTTGTTGGCGATCAGACCGTTAACACTACTTCTATCATTGGTAACGTGCTGATGATTTTGGGCACTGTTGTAGCACTGAAAGCTGTTTTCTCTATCCTGAAAGGCTAGTTAGAACACAACGATATAAATGAAAAGCGCCTCAGGAGATCCTGAGGCGCTTTTTTGTTTTTTGTCTCAAACGTGTTGTCATCCCGAACGATAGTGAGGGATCTTTTCGGCTTTGTATCCCGGCGCTCCGAAAAGGTTTTTTCACTTCGTTCAAGAGAGTAGTTCTCCCGTTGGTCGAGATGACATTTTATATTACTCTTATTCTTTCGCCTTCGGCCGGTATTTTGACTCTTTGAGGATGTTCTGCGCGTCATCATCCGCCATTAATTCTTCCAGCTTAACGTCAGGATGCTTGTCCATATACTGGCGCACAATTTGCCAGCCGGTCCACACGGCCAGTTTCGGTGCCGATTCGTTTTTTTCGCCCAGTCCCGGAGTGAACGGGGCTTCGCTCAGGTACTTGCCCATTTTTTGATCGTCTACCTCATACAAAAGGTTCTCGCCTAAAAAGTAACCCCAGATCTGCGATTTAAAATCTTCGCACCATTTCAATTGGGCATTGGTGTAGCCAATCTTGGTGCTGTCGGCAGCGTCCGGCAGTAGCTGGTCCATGGCGTAGAGGATCTTGCCATTGTAGATCATTTTAGCCAGCAGTGTTTTATCGTTATCGCTTTCGGGATATAGGTCTTGTGTTAAAAGCCCTTCTACCACGCGTGGAGCCATATTCTCCGGTGTAAACCGGCGAGAGATATAGTGCGGATAAGCATTGATCAATGCCGGATAGAATTTAGAATCGGCCCCCAGAAACTCGTCCAGACCAATGCCGAAATAGTTATTGCCGATGGTAGTCTGCGCCTGGAAACCTGAGAAATAAGCATATACCTTAGGCAAAGGCTTGCGCGGAAAATAATAACGGATGCGGCGAAAGGCATCGGTCAACTCTATATTCTGTTTATCTACGTTGGGGTAGATCGAGTCGACCGCATGTTTCAGGTCCTTATAAGCTTGCGTGGCAAACACTTTGCGCAGGGTGGCAAAATAGGCGGTATCATTAGCATTACCCGCCTGTAAAACGCGTTCAATAAAATCCTGGTAAAAGGCGCCGTACTTTTTGTGCAGAAAAAGTGCCTGTTGTGCCATAGGCTTGCGGCTCATATCGTCAAAGTCGTGGTCAAAGCGTTCAATCTTCACGTTGACGTCAATATTGCTCACATCAACTTTTTTGTTGTGCGAGCAGGACGCCAGCAGGAGACCAAAAGCAAAAATTAAGTAAATTTGCTTTGTTTTACCGGGGATGTTCATCATTTTCATGCTTCGGCAAATTTATAAATTTTAGCCGGGTGCCACCCGCGCATATTTCTACCATATATCATGAAGATAGCATTAGCACAACTTAACTACCATATAGGCAATTTTGATTCGAATACTGATAAGATCATCACCACTATTCGTAAGGCCCGCACTAAGGGTGCAGATCTGGTGGTGTTTGCAGAATTATGTGTGTGCGGATATCCATCGCGCGATTTCCTGGAGTTTACCGAGTACATCGAGCTATGCGAAGCCGCTGCCCAAAAGATTGCTGCCGAGTGTACAGACATCGCCTGCATCATCGGCATCCCGACGGAAAACCACATGGCCGAAGGTAAAGATCATTACAACTCGGCATACTTTATAGCTGATGGTAAGGTACAGGCGGTGGTTAATAAGGCTTTACTGCCAAACTATGATGTGTTTGACGAGTATCGTTATTTTGAGCCATCAACCCAGTTTAATTGTATCGATTTTAAGGGACACCGCATAGCGCTGACCATTTGTGAAGACTTGTGGAACACGCTAGAGAATCCGCTATACGTTAATCGTCCGATGGATGAGCTTATCAAGCAACAGCCCGATGTGATGATTAATATTGCGGCCTCACCGTTTGCTTATAACCATGATGAGGAGCGCATTGCCATCCTGAGCGATAATGCACGTCGTTATAACTTGCCGTTGTTTTATGTGAACCATGTAGGCGCACAAACAGAGCTGATCTTTGACGGTGGTTCGCTGGTATTTGATAATGCCGGTAACATAGTAGATGAACTGCCTTATTTTGAAGAGGCTATCACTTATTATGATCTGAAAGATAAAGCCGCGATTGAGCTGTTGCAACCATCTACCGCAAAAGAAACCCGCCAGAGCGATATAGAGCAGATCCATCAGGGATTGCTATTGGGCATACGCGATTATTTTTATAAATCGGGCTTTAAGAGTGCTATCCTGGGTTTGTCAGGTGGTATTGATTCGGCCGTAGTATGTGCCCTGGCTGCTGAAGCCCTCGGGGCGGAGAATGTAATGGCGGTACTGTTACCTTCAAAATTCTCTACCGATCACTCGTTGAAAGATGCTGAGGATCTGGTAAAAAACCTGGGCTGTAAACATGAAATAGTGCCGATCAAATCCATCACCGATTCGTTTGAGGAGGCCCTGCATCCGCAATTCAAGGGACTACCGTTTAATATTGCTGAAGAAAATATCCAATCGCGCAGTCGTGCGGTAGTACTAATGGCCATGTGTAATAAGTTTGGCTATATCCTGCTCAATACCTCTAACAAAAGTGAGGCTGCGGTTGGCTACGGTACACTGTATGGCGATATGTGCGGGGGGATTTCTGTTTTGGGGGATGTTTTTAAAACACAGGTTTACCAGTTGGCCAACTATATTAACAGAGACCGCGAGATTATCCCGGTTAACTCTATTGTAAAACCACCGTCGGCAGAACTTCGTCCTGATCAGAAAGACAGCGACTCATTGCCGGAGTACGATATCCTGGATACTATCCTGAAAGAATATGTAGAGAACCGTCAATCGTCAAAGGCCATCATTAAAATGGGTTATGATGAGGCCACAGTACGTCGCGTGATTCGCCTGGTCAACATTGCCGAGCATAAGCGTTACCAAACGCCGCCAATCCTGCGTGTGTCGCCAAAAGCGTTTGGCATGGGCAGGAGGATGCCTATTGTAGGGAAATATCTTTCTTAACACCCCTCCCGGCCTCCCCGAAGGGGAGGAGTTTCTATCAAGTATTAAGAATTCCTCCCCTTCGGGGAGGTTAGGAGGGGTGCTTAAACCTTTTACTCCCTGCTTTGTCTAATAGAGACTAGAAAAAGAGAGGAGTACATATCTATGAAAAGGAATATCTGGGGCATGCTGGCGCTGTTGGCCGTATGCCTGCTGGCTGCCTGCTCAAGCTATACTTATTACTCGGTTGGTAACGCCAACAATCTGAGCCAGTATAGTACCTTCGCCTGGCTACCGCCATTTAACAACACCCGCAATCCTTATTACGACAATGATGTAGCCGATCAGCGGATTAAAGATCAGGCTACGACCGATCTGGAAAGCAGGGGACTGCGCCTGCGCGACCGTAATCCTGATTTGCTGGTGCGCTATTCTATTATGGTAAATACTAAAGTGTCTACCTATAACCAGCCGATGTATAGCTACAATTGGGGCGGCTATTATCCGTCATATCGTTATTACGGAGGCCGTGGTTTCTATTATCGTTATGGTGGTGCTTACCCGGTTTATGTAGGTAGTGAAATTTACCAGGTACCTTACAAAGAGGGCACATTGATCATCGATCTGATTGACCGTACAACGCACAAAGTGATCTGGCGTGGTTATGGCATTGGCGTAGTCAATAACCCTGAAAGCGCGGTGAATGATTTGCCGAAAGTAGTTAACGGCATTCTGGAAAAACTGCCGCTCAACAAGATGAGGTAGCAAAGAAACTTACTGAAAACAAGAAGTCCCTTTTTAAGCAAAAAGGGACTTCTTGTTTTTTCTGATATACCAGATGCCTGCCGTTAGTGCTAAGAATACCAGGAAATAAACCCAGGTATCAAGCGGACAACCTGTTTCATCTAGCGGGTCAGTACTAGTGCCTGTACCATTATTATCACATGGAGTGCCCGGATCTGCCATTGACAAAAACGGAATCGCTACAAACATTAAAAACGGAATTGCGTTCCTGAAAAATTTTCTCATCGTTTCTGCTCTATTTCGCTTTCGTGATTTTCTTCTGTCCCACTAAAGTTTGTGTTGCATTATCTAAAATCTGTACAACGTAAACTCCGGGCAACAAGTTACCAATGTTTTCTTGTATATGGTTGCCGTCAGTCACTTTATTTAGTTTTAGCTGGCCACTACTATCAAACACCTTAACCAGCACCTGGTTTGGTATGCTACTGTTATTTAATTTAACGTTCAGGTCGCTAATAGTTGGGTTGGGGTAAACAGTTAAAGCATCCCCGCTAGAGGTACTGTTATCAAAGTTGACAGTTATGGGTTTACTGTAGCTAATGTTTTCAAACGGATCATTCTGTTGTAATCTGTAGGTGTTTACACCAGTTGATGGTGCTTTATCCAGCCAGGTGTAAGTGCCCCGGCCATCGCTTTGCATACCATAAATGGATATGAACTGCTGTGTACCGTCGGCCTTTTGAACGCTGAAAGTTGTAAGGTTTTGCTCATTCTCTACCCGCCAGGTTAGTTGTATGCCATCTTTTACCTGCATGCCGGTAAAGCTGAGTAAATGGTAATTTAAGCCAGGTTTTTTGTGAAACGCCAGCTCAAAACGGTTGGTGCCATAAGAAGCAGTATCGCTGGTGATGTTAAAATTGTATCTTTTGTAAAGACTGATTTGTAAGGAGTCTTTTTTGTAATGATCAATCAGGAAGGCGTCGTAACGGGAGTCAAGTGTTTCAATCCCATAAGCAGATATGGTATCAATACCAGTAGAGCTAATTACGTTTGCATAGATTTTAACACGGGTAGTAGAATCAATGCTTTGCATATGATTAATGGCCAGCAAGGTACTGTTGCCTTGAGGATAGGTGCCCAAGGTGGCAATATTTCCATTGCCGGCTAAACGGTAAACATCAAATGAATCCTCGTATTGGTTTTTGCCGTCAAACATTACAATAGCTTCGTCTCTGTTTATGGAGTCTTTAGCCACCCGCAGTTTTACGTATTGAGTTACCTTCTGTCCAACCGGCACACCCATCAATGGACTATTGCTAAAATTGGGGCTTGAGGTTGATTTGCAACTTTCATTGAAGGTTAATGTGGACGAAGTTTGACCGCTTTTAACCTGTACAAAGAAGCCTTGTCCACTCATAATAAGGTGACTGGCATTATTGGTGGGCGAAACTGTCCCAAGGGCCGCCGGAATATAAAAGCCATAGTTTTTGCTGGCGTAATCAAATACGGCTATTACGCCTGTTAAATTTGGGCCATAAACTCCTGTCGTTGAGGTGGTGGTGTTAAACGTGTCCCAATCAATAGTTGATGGGTAAGGATTGCCTACCAGGTTATAACCTGTTCCAACAGCAGATCTGCTGGGGTTACTGCTGTTAAACCACATCTTAGTTACAATCTGCCCGGTATTGAGCTTGCCCGAGGCAGACATAGTAGAATTATCCACAGCAGCATAAGAACCACCAACTCTTGACGCCTTAGTGGGGGTAGAAGTTGATGTGCCCGTATTACTTACGTTATTGCCCACATAATACACCATAAAGCCATTGCCGGCATATAAGCTTGCAGCGTTTGCAGAAGTAGAACCGTCATTATATAATACCTGATTACTGCCGTTGTCAAGTTTGGTTATGCCTTTAAAGTTTCCAGAGTTAAAAGAAGTGTTAGATGATGCTACGGTTTCCTGATACAGATAAACGGTTGAATTGGCGGTGCCCGAGGCCGGAGAATACGTAAACCCTCCGCCCGACGGACCAGATGTGAAAATTCCGGTTACACCGCCGCTATTTGTGTTGAGGTAGCTCAATGTGTAGACACCGCCCGAAAGTCCTGTTGTAGATACGGGAGAAGAAATTAAACGATAATTACGCTTAGAATCTGCCGTGGTGCCACTGGATTGGCCCGCAAGATAACGCTCCACATTGTAAGTGCCAATTATGGCATTGGTCGAACTGCCACTCATATCACCAATTGCTGCTGAGCCATTGGCGTCAGATTGTAAGGTAAAAGTTCCGACATTATTTACAGTTGTTTGATACTGGTTGCCGAACTTTATTATAGAGGTAGAACCTAAGTACATAGTTCCTGTATTGTAAACCGTGGCTCCCGTACTTTGATCTTGAGGCTGGCTATTTAAGGTGACTGTACAAGATGACCCGGAGGTGCCGAAATACATCTTGCCTGAGTTTTTGATTTGCGGACCAAAGTTTGTAACAGAGATTGATGAGCCGCCGTCAATTGTAAAGCTTCCGGTACCCGCTCCTGATATATAAGGTTTGTTAGGACCTGTGATAGCTAATGAAGAAGATCCGTAAATGTGCAGGTTGCCAGTACTTGAATTACTCAAATAGCTTGGATTTCCAGTTAGTGATATGGTACAACCCGTCAAATTGACTGTGCCGGCAGATGCTGTTATGTAGCTGTTATTGTTAGGTAGTGATATGGTACAGGTTGTAAATGTTGACGTATTGCTGGTATTGGTAAAAGTACTCGATTGTGTTTGTGAAAAAGTAGAATTACTTAGACCAAATGTACCGGAGTTGGACATGGTGACGGTGTTACTTGCCTCAGTCCAGTTTACATAAGTGCCGGCAAACGTTCCTGTGTTGGTAAACGAGCTTTGAAATCCAGGTGTAAATGTACATCCGGTTGAGGATGTGCCATTTATATTTAACGTACCGCCATTATTGACGGTTGTACTGTTCCCGCCACTATAAGAAGCTCCGGCATTGAAGCTAAAAGTATGCCCTGTGCTAACAGCAAAGGTTACGTTTTGGGAGGCAGTAAAAGTACCGCTCAGATTAGTAGCCCCGTTACCTGAGAATGTTATGGATGTAGTGCTACTGCTACCCACACTTATACCACTACTGATTTGAAAAGTTGTACTACTTGCTGCATTAATTACAGCCGTAACACCATTGGAAATTGTAACGGCACCTGAAGCTGTAAGATTGGCTGATAAGTTTACGGTTACAGAGCCAGATATGGTCAATGTTCCGCATATAACCGCAACGTCAACGGTAGGTGATTTAAAAGTTCCCGTTAGAGGTATAGTTACGTTATCTGTTGACAAATGTGGGTAGGTGCCGCCTGTCCAGTTTGAAGTATTGCTCCAGTTAGAATTGGTGCCTAGTCCCGTCCAGGTATAAGTAGCAGCAGATGCTTTGCCACATAACAACACCAGCCAGGTCATTAAAGTCCAAATAAGTAAACTCTTTTTCAAAATCAGTAATCTTTAATCAATAGTAATGCAAACCTCATGCACAAACGGCGCAGAAATTACCATCGTAAAAATAATAATAAAAAAAACGCTGTTTAGCTATGGTTAAACAGCGGTGTGAAGTGTAAAGGTTAATTAAAGTACTGATGTTTAGCTTGTTGTGATTTTTTTATTGGGGAAAAATGTATCCATATCGTGTAATTTATTCCCCAGTGTTGTAAGGTTGTGCAATAAATTGTAAAGTTTGAATGTTTTAACAATCAGGGGATTAACTATTGGTTGGAGTTTTATCTATACGTTATTTTTTTGGCGCTCTTGCGGGAGGGCTCGTCCGCATGGTAGTGCGGTCGCTGCTGCGCACTTTGCTTTTGCCGCCTTGGACAGACGGGCGTTTGGTGGGAGTGTCGGATGGGGACGGTTGGCTTTGGTTGGCTTTGTTATTTGTCACGCAGAGGAATAGAATCCCGGCGGCGGGACTATGGAGGTGAAATGACAAACAAGAGGGCTGTCAGTCTGAGCTTGTCGAAGACTCGCGCGGAGAGGCCCACCCACCATGCTTCGACGGGGCTCAGCATGACATCCTTTTTTAACTTGTCATGCTGAGGAACGAAGCATCTCTGTGGATGTAAATAGTGAGGCTTGTTCTC
This sequence comes from Mucilaginibacter yixingensis, assembly GCF_041080815.1. NCBI lineage: Bacteria > Pseudomonadati > Bacteroidota > Sphingobacteriia > Sphingobacteriales > Sphingobacteriaceae > Mucilaginibacter > Mucilaginibacter yixingensis. The sequence goes on from NZ_CP160205.1 coordinate 1,012,128, forward strand.
AAAGATGCTTTGCTATCGCTCAGCATGACAATATTAAATATCCTGTAAATCCTCAAGACGGCGAAGCCCTCTTGAGTGCCTATTAAAAACAATCAGACACAAGGAAAATTCGGTACGTCTCGGTTCACTTCTTCAGGCCCAGTATAGACCACTCAGTATCCTCCTTTGTAATCACATTGGCCAATACACCCAGGCCGGTAATATCCATCTCTACCAGATCGCCAGGCTGTAGCCATTGTGTTTGGTAGTTAGGATCGTTAAGCAGGCCGGTACCATTCAGTTCCAGGAAGCATCCCGTGCCTACCGTGCCCGAGCCAATCACGTCGCCCGGCAATACATCGCAGCCGTAGGCACAACGTTCAATAATCTCGGCAAAGGTCCAGTCCATATCCGCCATATTACCGCTAGATACGCGGATGCCGTTAACCGTGCAATTCATTTCCAGGTTATAGCTGTTGCCCACATGCCCGGGTTTGGTGGGTACTTTATAAGGCTCCAGTTCATCGGGTGTTACCAACCACGGACCAATCACCGTACTGAAATCCTTCCCCTTCGCAGGGCCCAGGTTCAGCAACATTTCTTCCATTTGGAGGGTTCGGGCGCTCATATCATTCATAATCATATAACCGGCAATGTAGCTGTCGGCTTCGGCAGCACTAATGTTGCGGCCCTTTTTATTGAGTACCACGGCTACTTCCAGCTCAAAGTCCAGCTTCTGGAAATGGTCTGGCATGCAGGCAATTTCGCCCGGCCCCTGTATGGCATTATGATTGGTAAAATAAAAGACAGGATATTGATCAAACTCTGCAATCATCTCCACCTTCCGATTGCGCCGGGCTGCTTCTACGTGCTGCCGGAAAGCATATCCGTCCCGACATGATGCAGGGTGGGGCACAGGCGCTATCAGTTCAAAAAATAGCTCTTCTTTGGCCGCTAGTTGCCGGTCTAAAATAGCCTGGTTAATGCGTTTGGCACGATCCATCAGCTCATCGCCGCCCCACAAAAACTCGTTCATGTTGTCGGGGATCAGCTTATCGCAGGAGTTGAGGTTATAAATGTGGCGGCCCGCAAAGATGCCCAGATGCTCGCGGTCCTCGGTTTTGTAGGATACAAGTTTCATAAGTGATAATTGGTATAAGTAAAGCTAATGGTTTTGAACCATGATTAAACGGATTTTTAAGATTTGCAGGATATTAATCAATTGATTACGTTGTAGACTCGTTTTGCCGACATACTATTAAATCCTGTAAATCTTAAAAATCCTTTTAATCCCGGTTGATAAAAGCTATGCTTGCATATTAAATTTAAATCAATTAACTTCGTTCTTATGATCGTTCGCGCCATCCTCGGTTTCTATTGCTCTATGGGCCTCTCGTCCATGAGTGGGGCCGCGCTTTTTAGGGATGCCGTGCTCTCTAAGATCATTCTTGCGCAGCATTCGCGTTGATTTGTTGTTGAAGGGTTTGTACGTTTTACTAACCGTAGCATTCGCGAAACCTTTAACGTTTTGGTTCGTTTAAATATTAACCAGTTAACCATCGTTGCAACTTTATAACGTTACAACATTTCAACAGTCAGTTATGCCCATTTATCATACATTGGGACAAATTCCGCCGAAGCGGCATACACAATTCCGTAAGCCTGATGGTGGATTGTATGCCGAAGAACTGGTGTCGACCCAAGGTTTCTCCAGCGTCTACTCGCTGGTATACCACTGTCATCCGCCTACTTTGGTTAAAACGCTGGGCGAACCTTATTCGGTAGAGCCGGTTATTGCGAGGGCCAAACACCTCAAGCATACCAGTCTGCTGGGTTTCAATGTGCACCCGCATGATGATTACCTGCAAAGCCGCAAGCCGGTGCTGGTTAATAATGATCTGCATATCTCGCTGGCTGCGCCACGCAAAAGCATGACTGATTATTTCTATAAGAACAGCCAGGCTGATGAGGTGATCTTTGTTCATGTAGGTTCGGGCGTGCTGAAAACAGGTTTCGGGCAGATCAAATTTGGCTATGGCGATTACCTGGTAATCCCTCGCGGAACCATCTATCAACTAGAATTTGATACCGAAGATAATCGCCTGTTTATTGTTGAAAGTTTCGGACCGATTCGTACGCCCAAACGCTACCGTAATGAGTTGGGGCAGTTGATGGAACATGCGCCTTATTGTGAGCGCGATATCCGTCGACCGTCAGACCTGCAAACTATCGACCAGCAAGGCGATTTTAAAATACTGATCAAAAAACAAGGACTCATCTATCCGTACATCTACGGCAATCATCCGTTTGATTTTATAGGGTGGGATGGCTACCATTATCCGTGGGCCTTCTCCATTCATGATTTTGAGCCGATAACCGGTCGCCTGCATCAACCGCCGCCGGTGCATCAAACCTTTGAGGGGCACAACTTTGTGCTGTGCTCATTTGTGCCGCGCAAGTTTGACTATCATCCGTTGAGCATACCTGCACCATACAATCATAGCAATGTGGACAGCGATGAGGTGCTGTATTATGTCGATGGCGATTTTATGAGCCGCAAGAATGTAGTGAAAGGGCAGATCACCCTGCACCCGGCGGGCATCCCGCATGGGCCGCACCCTGGTTCGGTTGAAAAATCAATTGGCAAAGAGGCAACTGATGAGTTGGCTGTGATGATAGATCCGTTCCATCCGCTGCAATTAACTGAAGATGCGTTACTGATAGAAGATCCAAATTATTACCATAGTTGGGCCGACCCCTCCTAACCTCCCCGAAGGGGAGGCACCTATAAGAAAACAAACAAAGCATGAATAGCACCTTACCCCTTGACCACCCTCTCCTTTAAAGGAGGGGGCCGGGGTGAGGCAAAAATGAAGAACGAAAATGCAAACGTCACATAAAGAAGCCCACGCCCTCGGGGAGAGTTTGGGAGGGGTTGACTTTTTGCCTCTCAACGGTACCGACTATGTGGAATTCTACGTGGGCAACGCCAAGCAGGCGGCTCACTTTTATAAAACAGCCTTCGGCTTTCAAAGCCTGGCCTATGCCGGGCCGGAAACCGGCGTGCGCGACCATGCATCGTACGTGTTGCAGCAGGGCAAGATCAGGCTGGTACTTACATCGCCACTCCACTCAGACCACCCCGTTGCCGAGCACGTAAAAAAGCATGGCGATGGGGTGAAAATATTGGCCCTTTTGGTCGACGATGCTTTTGACGCCTTTGAGCAAACCACCGCACGCGGCGCGCAACCCTACCAAAAGCCGCAAACTTTTACCGACGAAAACGGCGAGGTGCGTACCAGTGGCATCAAGCTTTACGGCGAAACCGTACATCTGTTTGTAGAACGCAAAAACTACCGAGGCATTTTTTTGCCAGGCTACCAGAAATGGGAAAGCGAGTATGCGCCTGCAGACACCGGCTTGCTCTATGTAGACCATTGCGTTGGCAACGTAGGCTGGCACAAAATGAATAACTGGGTTAGCTTTTATGAGGATGTAATGGGTTTCCGTAACATCCTGACGTTTGACGACAAGATGATTAGCACGGAATATTCTGCCCTGATGAGTAAGGTGATGAGCAACGGAAACGGCTTTGTAAAATTTCCCATCAATGAACCTGCCGAGGGTAAAAAGAAAAGCCAGATTGAAGAGTACCTGGAATTTTACGAGGGCGAAGGCGTGCAGCACCTGGCCCTCGCCACGCACGATATTGTAAAAACAGTAACCGATCTGCGTAGCCGTGGCGTGGAGTTTTTAAGGGTGCCGAACACCTATTATGAAGATCTGCTGGACCGCGTTGGACACATAGACGAAGACCTGGAACCGCTGAAACAACTTGGCATCCTGGTTGACCGTGATGACGAAGGCTACCTGCTGCAGATCTTCACCAAACCGGTAGAAGACCGGCCGACGGTATTCTTTGAAATTATCCAACGTAAGGGCGCACGTTCTTTCGGAGCAGGTAATTTCAAGGCGTTGTTTGAGGCCATAGAACGCGAGCAGGAAGCTCGCGGCAATTTGTAAGCTTTTGTAACTATTAACTGATCTATATCAAGGAAAGAGCCGGGGCGAGCCCGGCTTTTTTCGTTTAGGTATTTGTGGTAAGTTTACCATCACTAACCTATCCGAAGTATGACCGTTCAGGAAGTTATTACCCATTTCAAAGAGCAATCATCGCCCGCATATCACGCTGGCATGGCGCGCTTTGGTATAGATAGTTCAAAGGCGTTGGGTGTTAAGCTGCCCATTATTCGTAAGCTGGCTAAAAACATCAAAAAAGATCATACGCTGGCAATGGAACTATGGGAGACCGATATCCATGAAGCAAAAATTCTGGCTACGCTGATTGCCGATCCGAAGCAATTAACGGAAGCACAAATGGACCATTGGACCCACGGTTTTTACTCGTGGGATGTGTGCGACCAGGCTTGCGGTAACCTGTTTGTTTATGCGCCATTTGTGCTGGATAAGGTGTTGGAATACACCACCTCAGAGCACGAATTTGTAAAACGTGCGGGCTTTGTGTTGATGGCAGAATATGCGGTACATCAAAAAAAAGCTGACGACCGTATCCTGATCTCATTCCTCCCTATTATAGAACGCGAAGCCTGGGACAACCGTAACTTTGTAAAAAAAGCCACCAACTGGGCATTGCGGCAAATAGGTAAGCGCAACACCATGCTGCGAAAGGTGGCTATTGATTGTGCTGAGCGGATTTTGGAGCAAGATAGCAAAGCGGCAAGGTGGATTGCTAAGGATGCATTGAAGGAGTTAAGCCCCCTAACCCCCTGAAGGGGGAACAACTGTGCTAGCCCGTTCAAGCGTCTGCGCTTGAACGAAATAATAAATTTTAGCGTCCACGCTAAAATTATGGGGCATTCAAGGTTGCTTGCTAAAGCTTATATTTGATATACACTCGTTTAAACTATTATCATGAAAAAGTTCATCCTTCCGCTATTGCTGGCTTGCTTTACGCTGCTTGCTAAAGCTCAAACTCCAAATCCTAATTATGATGAAGCCTTGGCTAAGAAGTTGGGTGCCGACGATTACGGCATGAAAAAATACGTCATGGCGTTCCTGAAAACCGGGCCGACAAAGATTGAGGATAAAGCCAAGCTAGCCGAGATACAAAAGGCTCATCTCAAAAACATCGGTAAACTGGCAGATGAGGGCAAACTGGTTGTAGCTGGTCCGTTTATGGATGGGGGTGAGGTAGAAGGCATTTTTATTTTTGACGTAAGGACGATTGAAGAAGCTCGCGCACTCACCAATACCGACCCGGCCATACAAGCGGGCGTTCTAACCATGGAACTGCGCCCGTTCTATTGCTCTGCAGCATTAAAAGAAGTAGCAGCAACGCATAAAAAACTAGCCAAGAAGAATTTTGCCGATTAAGCTTATGGGAAACTTTGATATCCGTTTTGATACTTACATTGATAAAGCGGCGCCCTTTGCGCAACCGGTATTAATTCATCTGCGTCAGTTGATCCATCAGGCGGTGCCAGAGGTAACCGAGGGTTTGAAATGGGGGCACCCACATTTTGATTATAAAGGTCCGTTTGTGAGTATGGCTGCCTTTAAACAACATCTGGGTTTCAACTTTTGGAAAGCATCGTTGATGGACGATCCGGATGGGGTTTTCGTTAGAGGAGAAGAAAAACATTCGGCCGGTAACCTGGGCCAAATTTCCAGTCTGGCAGATTTGCCGCCGGATGATGTATTGATAGCCTACCTCAAAAATGCGGCAGCACTAAATGATGCCGGCAAAAAAGTAGCGCCCAAGAAACCGGCAGGTACTCCAAAAGCAGAACTCGTTTTTCCGGAGGATCTGATGGAAGCCCTGGCACAAGCTGGCGCATTGGACAACTTTGAAAAGATGAGCTACACCAACAAAAAAGAATACCTGGATTGGCTAACCGAAGCCAAAACCGATGCCACACACCAGAAGCGCCTGCAAACTACAGTAGAGCAGGTGAAGGAGGGGAAATCAAGGCATTGGAAATATCACTAAACCCCTCCCAACCTCCCCGAAGGGGAGGAGTAAAGAAAGAATAGCGGGTGTCACCCTGAGTTCCGTCGAAGGGTGTGAGGGCTAAAATAACCAACTATGCTTTGATAAGACTGATATGATAAAACAGAGGCCGTCCGCAATTACTCGCGGACGGCCTCTGTTTTGTTAATAGGGTTGACTATTGGCCTTCGACGGAGCTAAGGATGACAGCCTTTGCGCTCTTTTTATAAACATAATACTAATGTCGTCGCTCGGCTCCAGTCCACAAGTGTTGGGAGGACGAAAACAAAGCGAGGGCTGAGCGATTCCCCTCTTGAGAGGGGTGGAGGGGTGTGTCCTTTGTGCGTGCGAAATGACACACCCCTGCAGCCGCACATTCAACGCGCCCCCTCTCAAGAGCGGATTTTAGCTCATCCCAACACCTGTGGGCTCCAGCCGATTGACCGCTATCCCGCGGCCTCTGGCCGCCGTGGCTAACTGACTTGCATACGCCGGCCAGAGGCCGTAAGATAGTCGTCACTCGCGAAGACGCGAGCGACTGCATCACGATTAGACAAACAACAAAGGTCCGCTTTTAGCGGACCTTTGTTGTTTGTATTTTTATCTCCTCCCCCTCGGGGAGGCCGGGTGGGGTTTAATACTCCCTCACCATCAAACTATCAGCAAACATACGCAGGTACTGCTTGTTCTCAGCGGGCAGATTAATGGCATCCAGCGCGGCGAAGGCACGTTCTGCGTAAGTGGCCATGGCATCGCTGGCCAGAGTGCGGATGTTGAGGTTGTTGTAAATGCCGGTTACCGCCGCTACTTTGGCCTCAGCATCAAACTCAGTAGCTTTGATCCACTGTTGCAGTTCGGTTGCATCGGTACCTGCAGCCAGCTCCTGGGCTTTTATCAGCAGGAAGGTTTTTTTATTGGAGATGATATCGCCGCCTACCTGCTTGCCAAATTTATCAGGATCGCCGTAAACGTCCAGAATATCATCCTGCAGTTGGAAGGCAATACCCAATTGCTCGCCAAAGGTGTAAAGCAGGCTGGCATCGGTTTCGCTGGCGCCACCTATAATGGCGCCTATTTTAAGTGCTCCACCCAGCAATACAGCCGTTTTCAGACGAATCATATCAATATATTCTTCGGCCGATACATCGCTGCGGGTTTCAAAGCTCATGTCAAATTGCTGGCCCTCGCAAACGCCGGTGGCGGTCTCGTTAAAGATGTTCATAATGCGGCGCAGTACCGCGTCAGGCACCTGTAGCATCAGCTTATTGGCTTCCACCATCATGGCGTCGCCGCTTAATATGGCTACATTCTGGTCCCAAAGCTCGTGCACGGTGGCTTTGCCACGGCGCAGGGGGGCCTTGTCCATAATGTCGTCATGCATCAGGGTAAAGTTGTGGAATACTTCTATTGCCAATGCCGCTTTAACCGCTTGCTGTACATCGCCGCCAAAAATATCGCAGGCCATCAGCAGCAGCGCAGGGCGCAAGCGTTTGCCGCCCAGCGACATAATGTAGGTAATGGGCTTATATAAATCGGCCGGTTTTTCGGGGTAGCTTAACTGGCCAACCGCATCATGTATCAGGTCTTGTAATTCTTCGAGGGTCTTCATCAAAAATCGTGTGCCGCGCTTAATCCTGTATCAGCGTAAAATCTATTTGTTTTTTGGTGAGGTCTACGTTTTTAACTTTAATGCGCACTTCGTCGCCCAGTTGGTATACCTTCTTTTTACGCTGGCCAATAATGGCGTAGTTTTTCTCGTCTAAGGTATAAAAATCATCTGCAATATCGCGCAGGCGTATCATGCCCTCGCATTTATTTTCAATAATCTCCACATACATGCCCCACTCGGTAACGCCCGAAATGATGCCGTTGTAGATGGTGCCGATCTGATCTTTCAGGTATTCGGCCTGTTTATATTTCACCGAGGCGCGCTCTGCATCAGCTGCTTTTTTCTCCATAGCCGAGCTGTGTTTACACAGCACCTCATAATGCTCTGCATTGGCTGATTGACCGCCATTTAAATAATGGAACAACAAACGGTGTACCATCACATCCGGGTAACGACGGATAGGCGAGGTAAAGTGCGTATAATGATCAAAAGCCAAGCCATAGTGACTGCTGCTTTTGGTGGTATAAATAGCCTTCGCCATGCTGCGGATGGCCAGGTGAGTAAGTACGTTTTGTTCTTTTTTACCCTCCACATCCTCCATCAGGAAGTTGAGCGAGCGGGCAATCTCTTTATCGCTCTTGGTGTTGATCTTATAACCAAAACGGGCCGCAAATTGTGCAAAGTTGCCCAGCGTTTCGGGGTTTGGCGCATCGTGCGTGCGGTAAACAAAGGTGTATTTGTTTTTGCCCTTGCCCTTTTTGCTCACAAACTCGGCCACCTTGCGGTTGGCCAGCAGCATAAAGTCCTCAATCAGTTTATGGGCATCTTTACGCTCTTTTACATAAACGCCAATGGGTTTACCTTTTTCATCAAGCTTGAATTTTACCTCGGTGGTTTCAAAGCTGATGGCGCCATGTTTAAACTTGGCTTCGCGCAGTTTGTAGGCCAGTGCGTTCAGGTTCAGTATTTCTTCGGAGTACTCGCCTGCCTGGTCTTCAATAATTTGTTGTACCTCCTCATAAGTAAAGCGGCGGTCTGAGTGGATGATGGTTTTGCCATACCACTCGTTCACAATGTGGGCCTGCTCGTCCAGTTCAAACACAGCGGCAAAGCACAGTTTGTCTTCATGTGGACGAAGGGAGCATAAGCCGTTGCTCAGGCGTTCAGGAAGCATCGGGATCACCCGGTCTACCAGGTAAACCGAAGTTGCGCGCTCATAAGCCTCTTTATCCAAAGCTGAATCTGGGATGATGTAATGACCCACATCGGCAATGTGTACACCTACCTCAACGTTGCCGTTCTCCAGCTTGCGGTAGGAGAGGGCATCGTCAAAATCTTTGGCATCAAATGGGTCGATAGTGAAAGTCAGTGTTTGGCGGAAATCGCGGCGTTTGGCAATTTCTTCCGAGCTGATCACGTCTGGTATTTCTTCGGCTTCACGCTCAACTTCGGCAGGGAACGACAGCGGGAAACCATAGTCGGCCAGAATGGCGTTCATCTCGGTATCGTTCTCGCCCTGCTCGCCCAGTACATGTTTTACGCGGCCGACCGGATTCTTGGCACCGGCAGGCCAATCGGTAATTTCGGCTACAGCCTTGATACCGTTGTGTGCGCCGTTCAGCTCGCTAAGCGGGATGAATATATCGTGCATCATCTTCCTGTCGTCTGGGATCAGGAAGGCATATTTGTCAGAGGTTTTGATGATGCCCGTAAACTCCATACGTGCCCGCTGGATGATCTCAATGATCTCGCCCTCTTTGCGGCGGCCTTTGCTTTTGGCATATACGTATACTTTCACACGGTCGCCATGCAGTGCGTTGCGTAGTTTACGGGGAGCAACGAAGATGTCGTTCTCGTCCTCATCGTCAGTCACAATAAAGGCCGAGCCATCGGCAGTCATATCCACCTTGCCTTCCACAAAAGTTTTCAGCTCGATGAGTTGGAACTTGCCGGGCGACAGCTCTTTCAGTACGCTTTTAAAAGCCTCGTCTTTCAGTATCTCGAGGATCACCTGGCGTTGTTCAGGATCATTTATATTAAGGGTAGCAGATACCTGCTTGTAGTTCAATGGGTTATTTCCGGTCTTCTCAAAAACGTCCAGCACCATCTGGGTGAGTACGGCTTTTATAGAAGAGTTGTTTTTCTTTCTAGACATAGATTTTATTAATGAGCGCAAAGATACATTTTAATCATGTGCGAGTATGCAGCTGCGCGGATGTGCAAATGGTTTATGATTGTTTGAAGATAAACAATAAGCGACGATAAATGTGTGGGTGTTTGGGAATATCTGGCAGGAGCCACAAATATGTGGCTCTACAAGAAAAGGCAATAAAAGAGTAGAGCCACATATTTGTGGCTCCTTATATCATGGTTTTTGCAAAAATGACAATGGGTCTGTAAGACGAAGAAACCGCCGCTCATTAATTGACCAGCGTAAACTGAATATAGAAGCCCCGGCGACATAACAGCCAACTACGCAAAGGCCAAATAGGGCGGTCAATCTTCCTAAACCCTTTATTGCTTCGGGTAGCCCGATAAAATAGAACATATCGAAAGCAACCGGCGTAAATAACATTGCGCCAAACAAAAGGCCACCGGTCTGAAAAACAAATTTTCCGTACCCGCTTTTGCGCGTCAACTCCCATTTTTTTACAAAAGATGCGTTACGTACATCTTTAAAAGTGAGTCCTTTTGCTTTTAACGCTTTATAGCTTTTATATCTGGCTAAGCAGCTGAATGCGACTATCAGGCCGATGTAGCCAATTAGCAAAATGTTGCCTAGCCACGGGTATTTGGAAGATAATAGCCAAAGAAAAAAGCCGCATCCAAGAGCGACTTTTTCCGAATTATCTTTAATGTATTTAATCAGTTGTTGCACTGGGTTAACTATACAATCGCTTCCAGCATCTTAATATAAATCTCAATCCCTTCACGAATCTCATCAACAAAAACAAACTCATCTGCTGTGTGCGAACGGGCAGAATCGCCGGGACCGATTTTTAGCGACGGGATATCCAGCAGCGATTGATCGGACGTGGTGGGCGAGCCGTAAGTATTTCTGCCCAGGGCGATACCAGCCTGAACTATTGGATGTTGTTTATCAATTGACGATGGTTTCAGACGGATAGAGCGCGGTTTAACCTCGCAGGTAACATGCTCGCGGATGATGTCCAGCACTTCCTCGTTACGGTACGCATCCGTTACGCGCACATCAACCGTAAACACACAGCTTGCTGGCACCACATTATGCTGCGAGCCGGCGTTGATGATAGTCACCGACATTTTTACTGGGCCAAAAACCTCGCTCTCTTTCGGGAAGCGGAAATTGCGGAACCACTCGATATCTGTTAACGCTTTATAGATGGCATTCTCACCTTCTTCGCGTGCGGCGTGACCAGCTTTGCCATGGGCGGTGCAATCCAGTACCATCAGTCCTTTTTCGGCAATAGCCAGGTGCATCTGGGTAGGTTCGCCTACAATGCCAAAGGCTAGGTCGCCTAGGTCGGGGATGATAAGTTCGAGACCGTTAACACCCGAGATTTCTTCCTCGGCCGTGGTGGCCAGGCAGAAATTATATTTCAGATCAGCACGATCATAAAAATGCAGGAATGTAGCGATAAGCGATACCAGGCATCCGCCGGCATCGTTACTGCCCAGACCATATAAAATGCCGTCTTCAATAGCCGCATCAAACGGATCGCGGGTGTAGCCCGAGTTGGGTTTTACCGTGTCGTGATGCGAGTTAAGCAGGATGGTTGGTTTTGCCGGATCAAAATGCTTGTTGCGCGCCCAGATGTTATTGAGCTTGCGTTCGGTTTTTATTCCCTGCAGATCCAGGAAATGTTCAATCACATCCCCGGTTTTGTCTTCTTCGCGACTAAACGAAGGGATGCGTATCAACTGTTGCAGCAGGCCCACAGCCTGACCGTGTAAATAATCAATGTTTGCCATAAGTATAGGCTGAAGCCCGAACAAATATAGAAAAACGGATGAACCAAGAGCAAAGGATTTAGAACCAGGATTTAACGAATTTTTAGGATTTGCAGGATTTTTATATTGATCACAGGGAACACAGAGATCAAAAGCTCATTTTACGCTACGCTTAGTGTTCTTAGTGATTTAGCTAAGACGATGATATGTATCCTGTAAATCCTAAAAATTCGTTAAATCCTGGTTCTTAATTCTGTTTCCCGACTTTTTTTATCTTTGCCCTTCAAATATTTACTCTTACTAAAATGAATTTTGTTGAAGAACTGCGCTGGCGCGGAATGCTGCATGATATAATGCCCGGAACCGAGGATTTACTGAATAAAGGTATGGCTTCTGGTTATATAGGCTATGATCCAACAGCAGACTCGCTGCATGTGGGCCACCTTACCCAGATCATGACGCTGATCCATTTTCAGCGCGCAGGTCATAAACCATATGCCCTGGTGGGCGGCGCAACCGGCATGGTGGGCGATCCATCAGGCAAATCTGCCGAGCGTAACCTGCTGAGCGAAGATGTGTTGCAACATAACCTGGCCTGCATTAAAGAGCAGCTGTCAAAATTCTTGAATTTTGATTGCGGTGCTAACAGTGCCGAGATGGTGAATAACTACGATTGGTTTAAAGATTTCAGTTTCCTGCACTTCATTCGTGATGTAGGCAAGCACATCACTGTAAACTATATGATGGCCAAAGATTCGGTTAAAAACCGTTTGAATGGCGATACCGGTATGAGCTTTACCGAGTTTACTTATCAGTTGGTGCAGGGTTACGATTTTTACTATCTGTGGAAACACCACAACTGCAGCTTGCAAATGGGTGGTAGCGACCAGTGGGGCAATATTGTAACCGGTACAGAGCTGATCCGCCGTAAAGACGCGGGCGAGGCCTTTGCGTTGACTACCCAACTGATTAAGAAAGCAGACGGCACCAAATTTGGTAAAACCGAGGGCGGCAACATCTGGCTCGATCCGGCTAAAACGTCACCATATCAGTTCTTCCAGTTCTGGTTAAATGCAAGCGATGCCGATGCGAAAAACTTTATCCGCATATTCACACTGCTGGATAAGGAAACTATCGAGGCAATGGAAGCTGAGCACGATGCGGCACCGCACTTGCGTGTATTACAAAAAGCGCTGGCAAAAGATATCACCATCCGTGTACATGGCGAGGCAGAATACGAAAAGGCTGTTAAAGCCTCAGAATTTTTATTCGGCAACACCGGTATCGAGTTCTTGAATGAGCTGACCCATAACGAAGTAGTAGGCTTGTTTGATGGCCTGCCAAACTTCCAGATCAGCAAAGCCGATCTGGAAGCGGGCGTAAACGTAGTTGATCTGCTAGCCGGTTTAACCCAGGTATTCCCATCAAAAGGTGAAGCCAAAAAGATGATTACCGCAGGCGGTGTATCGGTAAACAAAGCCAAATTAACCGGTGTAGAGCAGGTGCTTAATAACGAAAACCTGGTTGCAGGCCGTTACCTGGTGCCTCAAAAAGGTAAAAAGAATTACTTTCTGATTGTGGTGGAGTAACACCCCATCTCAGCCACCCTCCCAAGGGGGCCTTCGGGCCGAAGGGGAGGATATATAGAAAAAACAAGAAAGGTTCGCATTTGCGAGCCTTTCTTGTTTTTTTACCTCGCAATCGCTCGCCTCCGGGCTACGGGCGTTGGGAAGACGAAAGCAAAGCGAGGGGCTGTGCGATTCCCCTCTTGAGAGGGGTGGAGGGGTGTGTCCTTTATACCAGCAAAATGACACACCCCTACAGCTGCACTTTCCAACGCGCCCCTCTCAAGAGGGGATTTTAGCTCTTCAAAACGCCTGTAGGCTGAAGCCAAGCATCTGCAAGCACATGAGACATATTATACTGCCGGATCAGCGGCATACGCTTTCCATAACTCATCCAGTGTTTTACCGGTAATGGCCTCCCATGAGCCTGCAGTATAGCTATGATTCCGCAACTGCTCGTCCAGCGCTTTAACGGTGCCTTTCTTTACATGCTTTTCAATCCAGGCCAAAAAACGGGCGGTTACGCGGTAGCCGTTTGAATAGTTTTGGCTGGTTTTAAATTCGGGCAGCACCCATTTGGCGGCCTGGTTGTTTACGCCGAATTGGTAGCGCGCATAATCTGCAATGCCTTCGGTTAACCAGCCCGGGCCAACGCTACGGCCGTAGTTTTGTACAATGTGCATTACCTCGTGGGTTATCACGTCAATATCTTCGGGATGCGCAATTATCCAGTTAGCGTTAAGGCGTACCCGTGCATGGCCGGTGGCAGCAACGCCTGTGTAAGCGGTGTCCAGCATCAGATACACAGTATCAGCAGTGTTTTTGTTATATGCTTTAGCCAGTTTGGGATAGGTCTGGAAGAAGGTGGTAATCAATCGTACCTGCTGTTTCAGGTCAACTTTGGGATCGTTATTGGCTACAATCAGCGTATAGCCTTTCTTTTTAAATGTTAGGGGTTGTTGCGCAACGGCGCCAATAGAGAGCAGCAGCGCCATTACAAATAGGACCTGTTTTTTCATAGTGGCGCCAAAGTTAGTTTTTTTGGCGTTATAGCGGACGGTCCGGTTGTTGCCGGGCGGCGCCGAGCGGACTATTCTTCGGTTGGTTTTTTTTGAACCGTTTGGCAAATGATGCCGACGGACGCTCTACATATTTGTTAAATAACCATGCGATTAATAAGCTGCTCAAAAAGCCAAGGCAAAGAATTATTCCAAGAGATAAGCGATTAATCAAAGTGCAATATAAAAAGCCTATTACCGGTATGTGCACCAGGTACAAACTATAGGATATCTTTCCTAAAAACTGTGGCACACGGGCGTTAAGCCAGCTGTTTTGCGATAGATGCAGGGCCGCAATAATTATATAACATGATGCCATGGTGGTAACACCTTCGCCCAATACCATAGCTATGTTTTGTTTCATGGTGCTGGTGCCTTTTAGGTGATAGGCAAACCAGGTAGAAGCCGGATCTGCATAATTATATAGAAGCAGGGCAGTTATTAAGTAGCCGAAAATTCTACGCGAGGATAGTTTGCCATACCAGGCACTAATGTCAGCGCGATATTTAGCAATGGCGCCGCCAGCTACAAACATGTAAGCATAGTAAAGCGTATAGCTATACCCATTTAAATAACCTCGGCCTGTAAACCATAAATTGGTTATGGCAATACAGCTTATACACAACAATGCCAGGCAAATAAGAAATGCTTTTAGTTTTGGTTTGTTTAGCAGGAGTAGAAGCAATGGAAACAAAACAGACACCCGCATTTCATGCACCAAAGACCAGATCGCACCATCAAATAAATTGGTGTTATAATCGCCAATCATAAAAAGGTGCTGTATGAAATCTGAAAACGTAACGGGGAAATTCCATGCAAAGCTTATCCACGGTGTGCTTATATGGGGGTGGCTTGATGCCATTAATATCCAACTTAAAATAATTGCGCCTATAAAGGGCACATAGATCCTGCAAATGCGTTGAATCAGGAATTTTTTGTAACTGTAATTTTCATTATCTCCATATTGGTAAACCAAAACAAAGCCGCTTAGTACAAAGAAAAATACGACGGCCGAGTGCCCTGAAATTAAAAGAAAAAGCGTTTTATGGATATAAGTTTGGACGCTTAAGCCATTACTAAGATGCGTAAAGACTACTATTAAAGCGGCAATGCCTCTTAATGCATCAAGCGCTTTAAAACGGGGCTTTTCTTTATGACGAAGCAGGGACATCTAATGATAAAGGTGTATAAAATATGGCGCAAAATGAAAAAAATCATCCAGGCCTTTACTTGCTAAATGACAATAGGTTAACCTTTTCTGCCATTGAAAGCAACTGACTTAATCAACAAAAATCCGTATCTTTGCCGGCTGAATGAATAAGAAGGTTGCATTTTATACGCTGGGCTGTAAGCTCAATTATTCGGAAACATCGTCTATTGGTCGCCTGTTTACGCAGGCCGGTTATGATACGGTGGAGTTTACCGACACGCCCGACGTATTTGTAATTAACACCTGCTCTGTTACCGAGAACGCCGACAAAAAATGCCGCAAGGTGGTAAAAGAGGCGCTCAAAGTATCGCCTAATGCTTACGTAACCATTGTGGGTTGCTACGCGCAGCTGAAACCAACGGAGATTGCAGAAATCCCTGGTGTGGATATGGTGCTGGGCGCGGCAGAGAAATTTCAGATTGTTGATCATATTACCGACTTGACCAAGCAGCCAAAAGCGCTGGTTTATAATCAGCCGGTAACAGAGGCTAATCAGTTCATCTCAGCCTTTTCTATTGGCGACCGCACCCGTACGTTTTTAAAAGTGCAGGACGGTTGCGATTACTCTTGTACTTTCTGTACCAT
Source organism: Mucilaginibacter yixingensis (assembly GCF_041080815.1). Taxonomy (NCBI): domain Bacteria; kingdom Pseudomonadati; phylum Bacteroidota; class Sphingobacteriia; order Sphingobacteriales; family Sphingobacteriaceae; genus Mucilaginibacter; species Mucilaginibacter yixingensis. The sequence continues at coordinate 1,028,074 of NZ_CP160205.1, forward strand.
TCCGCTGGCCCGTGGTGCCAGCCGCAGCGATACCATTGAGAACGCTGTTAAACAGGCGCGTGAGATTGCCGCCAGCGGTGTAAAAGAAATTGTGCTTACAGGTGTTAACCTGGGCGATTTCGGCATCCGCAATGGCGAACGCGAAGATAAGTTTGTTGATCTGGTAAAAGCACTGGACGAGGTGGAAGGTATCGATCGTATCCGGATCTCATCTATCGAGCCCAACCTGCTGACCGACGAGATCATTGATTTTGTGGCGCAGTCAAAACGTTTTGTGCCGCATTTTCATATCCCGCTGCAATCAGGTAATAACAAGATTTTGGGTCTGATGCGTCGCCGCTATCGTCGTGAATTATATGCTGATAGGGTAGCTAAGATCAAGCAGGTAATGCCCGATTGTTGTATTGGTGTAGACGTAATTGTTGGTTTCCCTGGCGAGACCCGCGAGGATTTTGTCGATACCTATAACTTCCTGAACGATCTGGAGATCTCTTACCTGCACGTATTCACTTACTCTGAACGTGAAAACACGCCAGCGGCCGAGATGGACGGTGTTGTGCCCGGCTCAACCCGTGCCGACAGTAGCAAGATGCTGCATATTCTGAGCGATAAAAAACGCCGCGCTTTTTATGAAACCCAACTAGGCCGAAGCAATGAGGTATTATTTGAGGGCGATATTAAAGACGGGTTTATGCATGGCTTTACCCGCAACTATGTAAAGGTAAAAGTGAAGTATGACCCGGTGTTGGTTAACGAGCTGAAAACAGTGCATTTAACAGCTATTTCACACGATGGTGATGTAGAGATTACAGAGGCCGCCGAAATATTGAGCCATTAATTAATATATTCGTTGCAAATTTTACCTAATGTTTCCAACCCTTTCTTCGCTCATTAAATATTTTACCGGTTTAGATATTCCGTTGCCTTTTCAAACTTTTGGCTTTTTTGTGGCCATTGCGTTTATGGCAGGATATTGGGCTTTTGGTAAAGAGTTTCAGCGGAAAGAAAAGCTGGGTTTGGTGCATGCCTTCAAAAAAACGGTTACCGTTGGCCAGGCGCCTTCAATGGCAGAGGTAATTGGTAATGTTATCTTCGGTTTTATTTTAGGTTATAAACTGCTTGATGCCGTGTTTAACTACCAGATACTGGTGCAAGACACGCAGGCTTTCTTGCTATCAACCCGTGGTAATTTTATTGGCGGTATTTTGGGCGCTGCCGGCATGGGCTACTGGGCCTGGTATGAAGCTAAAAAGAAACAATTGCCTAAGCCAGAGCAACGCGAGGTAACCGTACATCCGCATGAACTGCTGGGAGTTGTTTTGCTTTGGGCGGCTATTGCCGGTTTGGCTGGTGCCAAGATATTTGATTGTTTGGAGAACTGGGATCGATTTATAGCCGCGCCTATTGAAAATCTGACCAGCTTTAGCGGTTTAACTTTTTACGGAGGATTGATTTGTGGCGGCGCTGCCGTTCTATATATTACCCGCAAGCATGGCATCAGGCCGCTGGTGATGCTGGATATTGGCGGACCAGGCATGATGCTGGCTTACGCAGTTGGCCGTATTGGCTGCCAGATGGCGGGCGATGGCGATTGGGGTATTGCCAATCTTAACCCTAAACCCAACTGGTTAAGTTGGTTGCCAAACTGGATGTGGAGTTTTAACTATCCGCATAACGTAATTCATGAGGATGAGGGCAACCTGATCCCGGGTTGTATAGGCAATTTCTGTAACGCGCTGAAAGTGCCGGTTTATCCAACGCCTTTCTATGAGTGTGTTAGCTGCATGCTGCTTTTCCTGATACTGTGGGCCATTCGCGACAGGATCAAAGCGCCGGGTATGATGTTCGGTATATATATGATAATGGCCGGCGTAGAACGCTTTTTTGTAGAATTGATCAGGGTGAACACTAGGTATCATTTATTTGGTCTTTCATTTACCCAAGCCGAAATGATATCGTTGTTTTTGATAGTGGGTGGAACCATGCTCATCATCTATAGCCGTAAAAATCCATTAAAATTTAAAACGACTCATGGAGCTGCATAAAAAAGGCCAGTCGTTTCAGGAGGAGATCATCCGTTTTGTGCTTTCTGCCGGGATGGGGTTTTTGGTTGATAATATTGCCTACTTTATTTTATATCGAAATGTACTGGAGCAACCCACGTATGAGATATTTGGGCACGCTTTCAGAAACTCAACGGTGTCGCTTTTTATCTCCTTCTTTATGGGGGTGATTGTCAATTTTTTGATGACCCGTTATATCGTGTTCACAGAATCGCGCACCAGTTTTTCTAAACAACTTTTCCGCTTTTTAAGTGTGGCTTTTCTGGGCTTTTTTGTAACCGTATACCTGCTCAATTTCATTATCAGCTATTTTCATTTTTACCCGCCGGTAGCACGCGTTACGGCTATGCTGAGCCTGTTTTTTGCCAGCTTTTTTGTACATAAAGTATTTTCATTCAGTTTATCTATAAGAAACAAACACCATGCTACAGCAGATACTCCCGCAAGTAGTTGAGATAGCCAAAGAGGCAGGCGCATTTATCCGTCAGGAGCGTCAGAAATTTGATCCCGCAAACATAGAGTACAAAGGCTTGAACGATATGGTATCATACGTTGACAAGCAGGCCGAGCAGATCATCGTTCGCGGATTGGAAAAAGTGTTGCCCGAGGCGGGGTTCATTACCGAAGAAAAAACAGTTACTAAAGTAGGAAAGCATTATAACTGGATCATTGATCCACTGGATGGTACCACCAATTTTATTCATGGTGTGCCTGCTTTTGCCGTAAGTATCGGTTTGCAGCAAGACGATGAACTGGTGCTGGGTGTAGTTTATGAAATTAACCTGGATGAGTGTTTCTACGCTTGCAGTGGCTCGCCAGCCTATTTGAACGGCAAAGAGATTCGCGTGAGCGCTCCAACCAAAATAGCCGATAGTTTACTGGCTACCGGTTTCCCATATTACGATTTTAGCAAACAGCAGCAATACATCAACCTATTTACCGAACTGATGCAAGGCTGCCACGGCCTGCGTCGTATAGGCTCAGCCGCGGTTGACCTGGTTTATACCGCCTGCGGCCGTTTCGAAGCGTTTTATGAGTATAACCTCAACGCCTGGGATATTGCAGCCGGTGTAGTGATTGTGCGTCAGGCTGGCGGCGATGTAGTAAACTTTAGCGGCGGCCAGGAAGTAATGAACACCCGTGAGCTGTTAGCTACCAACGGCAAGATTACCGAAGAAATGCTGGGGGTGATTAATAAGCATTTTAATTAGCCTCATGTCATTTCGACCAACGGGAGAAATCTTAGACGTTTGACATATTCTTAAGAAAGGCATGGGGGCTAAGATTTCTCTTCCGCACCTACGCGCTTACCTCCCCTTGTGCTCATCGAAATGACATCGAGAATATAAATCGAGAATATAAATCGAGAATATAAAAAGAGAAGGCCGGTTGATCATTAACCGGCCTTCTCTTTTTATATTGATCAAACTAATCTTTGATCTTTCAATCGTTCAATTACATCGCTTCGCTCACCACTTCCTGTACCTCTGGTACCATGCGTTTCAGCAAGTTCTCGATACCGGCTTTCAGGGTGATGGTTGATGATGGGCAGCCGCTGCACGAACCGCGTAGCTCTACGGTTACCACACCTTCGTTAAATGATTTATAGCTGATGGCACCACCGTCTTGCTCAACAGCAGGACGCACATAATCATGCAAAATCTGCTGAATTTTGATCTCAGCTTCGGTGCCTTCAAATGTTACTTCTTCATCAATATCTTCTTTAACCTTCAGCTCGCTTTCAACGGCACCTTTTACAAACTCTTTCAGTATGGCTTCGATGTCATCCCAATCGGTACCTTCGGTTTTGGTAACCGTAACAAAGTTGCTGGCGAAGAACACACCATTTACAAAGCTGAATTTGTACAGCTCTTTAGCAAAAGGTGAGTGCTCGGCGCTCTCTTTGGTAGCATAGTCGACACTACCGTTAATCAGCAACTTATTCACGATGAATTTCATGGTTGCCGGGTTAGGTGTCGATTCGGTATATACGTTGATGTTCATTTGTGTACAAATTTAATGGATAGAACAAATGTAGCCAGTTTTTTAATAACTGTATTCACCCTATTCTGTTTTGACCTGTGAATGACGGTGCCCCTAATCCTCATAAATGGCGGAAATTATTAAGCAAGGGGCACGATACTCCCCCTTTAGGGGGCCGGGGGGCTTAAACCCCCGTATAATTCCCCGGTGTAATTGCTTTCAATTCTGCCTTCACGGCATCGCTTACTTGCAACGTTTCCACAAACTCAGCAATAGTGGCTGCGTTTACGCGAGTGTTGGTACGGGTCAGTTCTTTCAGGGCCTCGTAAGGGTTAGGATAAGCTTCGCGACGCAGGATGGTTTGGATTGCCTCTGCAACTACTGCCCAGTTGGCTTCCAAATGCGCGTTGATGGCATCAACATTCAATAACAATTTGTTTAGACCGCGCAGGGTTGATTTGATAGCGATGATGGTATGAGCAAACGGCACGCCAATGTTACGGAGTACGGTGCTATCAGTCAAATCGCGTTGCAGGCGAGAGATAGGTAGCTTGGCAGCCAGGTGTTCAAATACTGCGTTAGCCAGGCCCAGGTTACCCTCGCTGTTCTCAAAATCAATAGGGTTAACCTTGTGCGGCATGGCTGACGAACCAACCTCGCCAGCTTTAATGCGCTGTTTAAAATAGTTCATGCTGATGTAGGTCCACACGTCGCGGTCAAAATCAATCAGGATATTGTTGATGCGTTTCAGGGCGTCGCACTGAGCAGCAAAGTTATCGTAATGCTCAATCTGCGTGGTGTATTGTGAGCGGCTCAGTCCTAATTTCTCATCCAGGAATTTGTTGCCGAAGGCCTGCCAGTCGGTAGCTGGGTAAGCTACGTGGTGCGCGTTAAAGTTACCGGTGGCACCGCCAAATTTGGCAGCGTGCGGTACTGCGCGCAGTAGTTCAACCTGTTTGGCCAGGCGCTCTACAAACACCATAATCTCTTTACCCAAACGGGTAGGTGAGGCCGGCTGACCGTGGGTGTGTGCCAGCATCGGGATGTTTTTCCATTCCACGGCCAGTTCTTCCAGTTTGCTAATCAAGCCGGCAATGGCTGGGTAGTACACGTTGTCCAGCGCAGCTTTGAAGCTGTACGGAACGGCGGTGTTGTTAATATCTTGCGATGTCAGGCCAAAGTGAATAAACTCTTTGTACTCAGCCAGGCCCAGTTCGTCAAACTTTTGTTTGATGAAATACTCAACCGCTTTAACATCGTGGTTGGTAGTTTTCTCAATGTCTTTAATGATCTGCGCGTCCTGCTCAGAAAAATTTTGATAGATGGCCTGTAACTTTTCAGTCAGCGAGGTATCAAAGTTTTGCAGTTGCGGTAGCGGGTGCTCATATAGCGCTATGAAGTATTCAATCTCCACAAACACACGGTATTTGATCAGCGCAAATTCAGAGAAATAGGCGGAAAGATCTGCAGTGGCATTGTGGTAGCGGCCGTCTACCGGAGAGATGGCCATAAGCGGTGAGCGCATTGACATAAGCTTTTTGAAATTTTTGGCAAAGGTAGCGTTTTGTGCCGAAAGTTCGTAAGATGGTTTGTAACATGGGTTTATCAGCCATAACGATGGGTTTCAAACCATCGTTATGACGGGATTTTAGATCGATACACAGCCGAAGCTAGCACAAGGATGACCTTGGCCTCGCGCGATTCCCCTCTTGAGAGGGGGCAGGGGTGTGTCCTTTATGCAGTTAATGTAGTATAACTAACTGCCTTAGTGTCACCTCTCCCAGCCAACCGCCCTCCCCACATTACCCCAATATTAATTTTATACGGAAACTTTGAAATCAAAAAATGTTTCCATAGTTTTGACTCGGAAAGTCAATGGGTCAAATAGAAAGAATATTGAACGGTAGCCTGGAGCTTTTTTTTAAAGCCGGCATCAAGAGCGTGACGATGGACGACATTGCCCGCCATTTGGGGATCAGCAAGAAAACCATCTATCAGTTTTTTGCTGATAAAAATGAGTTGGTGGTGGCCCTGGTTAAGAAAAAACTGAAGGAAGATCAGGACGAGATGTGCGCCATTATGAACAAGCCGGCCAACGTGGTTGAGCAGATGGTGGATATGATGAAGTGTTCTGAAGAGATCTTCTCTCGCGTTAACCCAGCGGTGATACATGATATGCAGAAATATCATCCCGATGCATGGCAGGTATTTCAGCGCTTTAAAACAGAGGTGGTGGTGAGCACTTTTGAAGAGCTGCTAACTAAAGGAAAAGAGCAGGGATATATCCGTGCGGAGGTGGATGAGAAGATTATGGCCCGCATGCGTATGGCACAAGTAGAGATGGGGTTTGATCCGTCGGTATTTCCCATGGCAGAGTTTAATCCGTGGCGGGTGCAGCAACAGTTCCATGAGCATTTTAACTATGGCATCTGTACGCTGGAAGGTTATAAACTATTAGAAAAATACAGAAGTAAAGATTCGGCAGCGTAATTGCTGCTGACATAGGGTTGTCATCTCATCCCTGCAATTTTGAACAAGTTTTCCTATACATAACAAAATATATACATGAGAAAAACAATAATGACGCTGATCTGGAGCCTGGCCATAGTGCAGGCAATGGCGCAGCAAGCGCCGCCGGCTAACGCTACCACGCATAGCTTTAGCCTGCAGGATTGCATTAACTATGCCTATGAGCACCAGGACTCGGTAAAGAATGCCACCCTGGATGTAAAAAGTGCCGACTACAAAGTGAAAGAAACCATCGGCCAAGGCTTGCCTCAGGTTAATGGTTCTATTAGTTTTCAGGATTATACCCGCGCACCTGCAACTGTTGGTCCTGATTTTGCAGCCTTCACCACTGGTAAACCCATTGATCCTAAAGCACCACTGGTAGTATACCCTTTTGGTGCGGTACAGTACAACAACACTTATATGGCCAAGGCAGATCAGTTGTTGTTTAGTGGTACCTTTTTGGTGGGATTAAAGGCTGTTAAAACTTTTAAAGAACTGTCGTTGCGCAGCCTAACCCGCTCCAGAATTGATGCCAACATAGCCGTAACCAAAGCTTACTATCAGGTGCTGGTGGGTAATGAGCAAATTCGTTTGCTGGATGCCAACATTAACCAGCTAAAACAGCAGGTAAATGAAACCACTCAGAGCAACAAACAGGGCTTTGTAGAGAAAATAGACGTAGACCGCATTTCGGTTCAATATAATAACCTGATTACTACGCGCGAGAATACCGTGCGCGGCCTAACGCTTTATAATGCCATGCTGAAGTTCCAGATGGGTATGCCCATCAGCGATGAACTGATGCTGACCGATAAATTAGTAGACGTGAACCTGGGTGATGCCGGTCTGGCCGACAAAAGTCAGGATTCATCAGTTTACCATAACCGTATTGAGTATGACTTGCTGCAAACCAACAAACGTTTGAATGAACTGGATGTATTGGCCAAAAAAGCCGAGTTTTTACCAACCGTAACTGCAAATGCTGCTATGGCTACCGTTTTTCAGGAGAACCAGACCAGGCTACTCTATAAAAACAATTATCCGTTTAGCTATATCGGTCTAAATATCAATATCCCCATCTTTAGTGGCGGTCAACGTATCAACCAGTTAAGACAGAAGCAGATAGAAGTGCAAAAGGCAGACAACGCGTTAGAAGGCGCTCGCAACGCTTTTGCGCTACAAGCAACATCAGCAAGGGTGAGTTTTGTAAATAGTCTGCAATCACTCAACAACCAAAAGCGTAACCAGGAGTTGGCTAATGAAGTGCTGCGTGTATCAAAAATCAAGTATCAGCAGGGGGTAGGTTCAAGTATTGAGGTTACGCAGGCGCAAACCGAGTTAGAAAGCTCAGACAATCAGTATATCCAGGCGCTGTATGATGCGCTGATCAATAAAGTAAACCTCGATCAGGCTTATGGCCGCATCAAATAACCCGCAATCATCAACATCACACAAACACATTAACATGAAAAAGATATTATACATAGCACCATTACTTCTGCTGGCCGCTTGCGGTCCCAAGCCGGCTGCTAACAATAAAGAGCAGGCCAAGGCCGAACTGGAGAAACTTAAAAAACAACAAACAGAACTGAACGAGAAGATTGCCAAACTACAAGCACAGATAGGTGCCGGCGATTCATCAAAAGTGACAGATGTAAGCACACTGGCAGTTAAATCCCAGTCGTTCACAAACTACGTGCAAATACAGGGTAGCATTGATGCCCAGGATAACGTAACCGCTTATCCACAGGCTGCCGGTACTATTACTGCCATCAACGTAAAGGTTGGTCAGCATGTGGGCCGCGGCCAGGTACTGGCTCAATTAGACAATAGCGTATTGAGACAACAAATTGCCCAGGGCGAAGCGCAGTTGAGCCTGGCAGCAACCGTTTATCAGCGTCAAAAAGCACTGTGGGATCAAAAAATTGGCACCGAGGTACAATACCTACAGGCCAAAAGCAATTATGAGGCCGGTCAGAAACAATTGGCCGCTGCTAAAGAGCAAGCCGCTATGTACACCATCAAATCGCCTATCAACGGTACAGTAGATCAGATGGATCTTAAACTGGGTCAAGTGGCACAACCAGGCCAAACCGGCATCCGCATTGTAAATGCTGATAACTTGAAAGTGAAAGCTAACGTACCGGAGTCATATTCAGGCCGCATTAACGCAGGCGATAAAGTAAAAGTGCTGGTTCCGGATGCTGCCGATTCTGTTATGGCAACCGTAACCTTTGCTGCTAAAGTGATCGACCCTGCATCGCGCAGCTTTGCTATCGAGGTAAAACTACCGGGCCGCAAAACCCTGCGTCCTAACATGACTGCGGTATTAAAAATTGCCGATTACAACGCTCCAAAAGCCATCGCTATTCCGGTTAACGCTATCCAGCGTTCTGAGAATGGTAGCTTTGTTTTTGTTGATCAAAACGCCACTGCGAAACGCGTTGCTGTAACACTGGGCGCTACTTATGGCGGTTTGACCGAAGTTAAAACCGGTTTAAATGGCGGCGAGCAGCTGATTACCATGGGCGCCAGTGAGGTAGAGGATGGCGACAAAATAAAAGTTATTCAAGCCGTTAATTAAATCAACCCTTAAACTGTACCAACATGAAAGATGTTGAAAAAGAATTTAAGCCCTCAAGTTGGGCGATAGATAATAAAACGGCCGTATATGTATTGATAGCCATGATTACCCTGATGGGCTTGATCAGCTATTTCCGGCTGCCGAAAGAGAACTTTCCGGATATTGCCCAGTCTAAGGTGTTTGTAAGTACACCGTATGCTGGCCAGTCGCCGCAAAATATCGAGATCCTGGTTACCCGCCAGTTAGAGAAACAACTGAAATCGTTAAAAGGATTAAAGAAGGTAACCTCTAACTCGATGCCAAACATTTCTATGATCACCTGTGAGTTTAATGCGGATGTAGACATTCGCAACGCCAAACAGGATGTAAAAGAAGCCGTAGATAAAGCACAACAGGATTTGCCGCAGGGCGATAACAACCTGAAGGAATCACAGATCACTGATATTAACGTGGCCGATCTGCCTATTCTTTACATCAATATATCAGGCAATTATGATCTGAAAAAGCTGAAAGAGTATGCCGACAACCTGAAGGATGATATTGAAAGCTTTAAGGAAATATCTAAGGTTGAGGAAATTGGCGCGCTTACATCGCAGATCCAGATCAATGTGGACATGAATAAGATGTCTGCTGCGCAGATTAGTTACAATGATATTATTGGCGCTGTAGGATCCGAAAATATTATCTCTTCGGCAGGTACCATTACCTCTGGCAGTGTACAGCGCACCATTGATATCCGTCAGGATTTTAAGAGTGCTGATGAAGTTGCGGCTATGATTATCCGTAACCCTACAGGTAAAGCTGTTTACTTGCGCGACATTGCCGAGGTTAAAGATGGCTTTGCAGATGCCGACAGCTATGCACGTTTAAAAACGCCCGAGACTGCCGATTTTAAAAGCGTAATCACCCTCAATGTAAGCAAGCGCACGGGCGAAAACCTGATTGAAACGTCGGACAAGATCAACGCCTTGATTAAGGAAAAACAGAAAACTGTTTTCCCCAAAGGGTTGAACATTACCGTAACCGGCGATCAGAGCGATAAAACCCGTTCTACCCTGAATGACTTGATCAACACCATCGTTATCGGTTTCGTGCTGGTAACCGTTATCCTGATGTTCTTTATGGGTAGCACCAATGCCATCTTTGTGGCACTATCGGTACCGTTATCATGCTTTATCGCCTTCCTGGTGATGCCGGCCATCGGGTTTACCATGAACATGATTGTATTGTTCTCGTTCTTGCTGGCCCTGGGTATTGTGGTGGATGATGCCATTGTGGTGATAGAAAATACGCACCGTATATTTAACAATGGAGCGGTACCTATTAAACAGGCGGCAAAAATGGCCGCAGGGGAGGTGTTCTTGCCGGTACTTTCTGGCACAATGACCACCCTGGCGCCGTTTGTGCCACTGGCGTTCTGGAACAGTTTGATCGGCCACTTCATGTTCTTCCTGCCTATTACGTTAATCATCACGCTGCTGGCATCGTTGCTGGTTGCTTATATCATCAACCCGGTTTTTGCGGTTGATTTTATGAAGCCACATCATGATGGCGAGCACGATCATCCTAAGTTTGACCGTAAGGTAAAACGTACGCTGATTGGCCTTGCTGTAGTAGCCGTTTTAGGTTATATGATGAACCGTGGCGTGGGTAACTTCGTGGTGTTTGCAGCTGCGCTTTATCTGATTAACCATTTCTGGTTGCTTAAGGTGATAGATCGTTTCCAAAAAAATGCATGGCCGCGTTTCCAAACCTGGTATGCTAAGTGGCTAGAAAAAGCGGTGAAACGTCCGGTTACTGTGCTGGTGGGTATTATCGTACTGTTTTTCTTCACCATTGCTTTTACCGTTGTGCGTGCGCCAAAAGTGAACTTCTTCCCTTCGGGCGACCCTAACTTTGTGTACGTATATCTTACCCTGCCTATCGGTACAGACCAGTCTTTTACCAACGAGGTGACCAAAAGCCTCGAAAAACGTGTAGCCGATGTTGTTGAGCCAGATAAGGACATCGTTACATCGGTAATCTCAAACGTAGAAAAAAGTGTTACTGATCCGCAAGATGAAGATCAGGGGCAGTATACACACCGCTCTAAAGTTACTGTTGCTTTTGTGGAGTTCTCCAAACGCCATGGTAAAGATACCAAGCTTATTCTGGAGCGAATCCGCAAAGCTGTAGTTGGTATCCCGGGCGCTACTATAGCGGTTAACCAGGAGAATGCCGGTCCGCCGACACAGAAAGATATCAGTATTGAAATTATTGGCGATAACCTGGATACGCTGGTACATACCGGCGAGCGCCTGAAAAAATATATCGATCAGCAGAACATTGCCGGTATTGAAGGCCTAACGCCCGATGTGCAGGCAGATAAGCCTCAGCTCATCTTTAACATCGACCGCGAGCGCGCCAACCGCGAAGGGATTAGCAGTAACCAGATCAACCAGGCATTGGTTACCACCGTGTTTGGATTAAAAGCTGCTGACTTCCGTAACACCAAAGAGGATAAATACGAGATTGTGGTGCGTGCGCAGAAAGCCCAGCGTGATGATATAGACGCTATTAAAAACCTGAAGATCACTTTCAGAGATATTGCTACCGGCGGTCAGATCCGGCAGGTGCCTATCTCGGCCTTTACCGATGTGCGCTATGCTAATACTTATGCTAACATTAAGCACAAGCAACAGCGCAGGGTAATAACACTTAACTCAAACGCAATTAAACCATACACGCCTGATGAGGTGAACAACAACATCAAAAAAGCGCTGAGCGGTTTCCGCCTGCCTGATGGTGTGAGCGTGCGTATGGGTGGTGGTCAGGAAGATCAGCAGGAAGCATCAACCTTCCTGGGTACGGCTTTGCTGATATCATTCGGTTTGATATTAATCATCTTGATGGCACAATTTAACTCCATTGGTAAAACCTTTATCATCCTGAGCGAGATCTTCTTCAGTATCATTGGTGTATTCCTGGGACTGAGCATCTTTGGTATGACCATCTCAATCGTAATGACGGGTGTGGGTATCATTGCGCTTGCGGGTGTGGTGGTACGTAACGGTATCTTGCTGGTAGAGTTTACAGATATGTTGCTGGCACAAGGCGCTAACCTGCACGATGCCGTGGTAGAAGCTGCCCGTACCCGTATGACGCCCGTATTGTTAACAGCCACAGCCGCCATTCTGGGTCTGATCCCGCTGGCGGTAGGTTTCAATATTGACTTTGCCGGTCTGTTTACCTCGTTCCAGCCACATATTTTCTTTGGTGGTGATAACGTAGCGTTCTGGGGGCCATTGTCATGGACCATGATCTTCGGTCTGGGCTTTGCCACCGTTATTACACTGATTCTGGTGCCATGTATGTACATCATCAGGGTACACATTAAAGATTATTTCTTTAAAAAGAAAGACGATAAACATGCAGATGTATTAGCGCTTGAGGAAGCTTAATAACCGTCTGATTTGATATAATCTTATCAAGGCCACCCAATCAGGGTGGCCTTTTTTATTGGCCCGAACGTTCTCCACAAATGCTTAAAACCATCCGAAACAAAACAGGAATAAATAGCTTTTTTAGTAAACACTAACACAAAAAACATGGCATTTATTAAAGCACAACGAGAAAACGGAACAGAGCTTAATCTGTATTACCAGGACTATGGCGCCGGTCGCCCGGTGGTTTTGCTGCATGGCTGGCCGCTTAACAGCAATATGTGGCAATACCAACTGGCAGAGTTGCCTAAGTATGGACTGCGCTGCATTGCGTATGACCGCAGAGGTTTTGGTCAGAGTGATAAGCCGTTTGATGGTTATGATTACGATACACTGGCAGACGATCTGAAAGCCGTGCTTGACGGCCTGGATCTGCAGGACGTAGTGCTGGTGGCCTTTAGTATGGCCGGCGGCGAGGCCGTGCGTTATTTTAGTAAATATGGTGGCGAGCGTGTGACAAAATTAGTGTTGGTGAGCTCGATTGCCCCATATATGCTGCAAACAGACGATAATCCTGACGGTGTTGAGCCCGAAATGGTAGAGCAGATACTGGCTGGCTTGTGGAACGATCATGCTGGTTTTATGCAGGATTTTGGCAAGCAGTTTTTCGGCGTTAGCCTGATGCATCACCCGGTAAGCCAGGGTGTTTTAGATTGGAGCTTTATGAGCGCCATGCAGGCATCCCTTAAAGCTACCATAGATTGTGTTTACAGTTTTACCGGTACCGATTTCAGAGATGAAATGCAATATGTTGACGTACCAACCCTTATTATTCATGGTGATGCCGATAAGGTAGTGCCAATGGAGGCCACAGGTCAGCAAGCTGCTGAGATGATTACCGATAACCAGTTTCTGATTTATGAAGACGAGCCGCACGGCCTGTGGTTTACCTCAAAAGATCAACTGAATACCGACCTGCTGGAATTTATCGGCGCAGAGATGTACATGGAAGTGGGGGATGAGGATGAAGAGGAGGAATAAATTTACCAAGCTCATTTAAATATAAATTATGTCATAGCGAAGAACGAAGCAATCTCGTCGCAGGATTGTCGGAGTTGCAAATCCGCTTTTTATATGACGAGATCGCTTCGTTCCTCGCAATGACAATTTGGTATTATTGCCTTTAATAAAGCTCATTTCCTTCCCCCCCCGGGCAACGTATCAGCATAACCCATCGTAGTACTGATACCGTGCACTCATAAACACCCGGTCTTGAAACAGTTTTTCTCTAAGCTATCCGCCATTTTATCGGCACATGAAAGAAGCCGCATGTTGCTGCTGGCTCTGGCCGATATGCTGACCAGCCTGGTAGATGTATTGTTTCTGGCTGCTTTGGTGCTGCTGATCAATAGCTACACCCATACAGGTACTGGTGTGGTGGGGAACAGGGTTGCAAAATTGCTGGCAGGGTATGACCCTTTGCTGATAACAGGAATCTTTTTATTGCTATACGCTATGAAAAATATAGCTGCTGTTGGGTTAATGCGTATACAACACAAGTTTGTGTCTGGCGTAGCTTCGAGGTTGTCGCAACGTAACCTGTTGCAATACCTGCATGGCAGCTACCTGGATTATGTGCATACAGATTCATCGGTGCGTGTGCGGCAAATCAGCCAGATGCCCATCGAGTTTGGTCAGTACGTGCTCACTAACCTGCAGACTATCATTGCCCAGGGCATTCTCATTTTTTTTACTGTTTGCGCTATGCTGCTGTATCATCCGGCGCTGTTTATGGTTTTGTTTTTGGTGCTTATGCCGCCGGTGGTGTTGTTGGGCCGATATATTAAATGCAGGTTAAGCAAGGTGCGCACGCAAATAAAAGCCAGCGGTGTAAAATCTATCCAGTATCTGCAAGAAGCTTTGGCCGGCTACATTGAGAGTAACGTTTTTGGCAAGACTGATTTTTTTGTCGACCGATTTCAGCAAAGTCAACAGGCGTTAAATCAGGGTATAGCCGTGCAGCAAACTTTGCAGGGTTTGTCATCGCGTTTAATAGAACTGTTTGCTTTGGCTGGTTTTTGTGTACTCGTCGTTTTAAATCGTGTTACCCATGGCAGCGGTATAGACCTGCTGTCTATCGGTATTTTTATGGCTGCTGCTTACAAGATCATCCCGGGTATAGTTAAGATATTAAATAGCGCAGGCCAGATTAAAACCTACAGTTTTACATTGGATGGTTTGCTGCCTGTTACTCATTCATCCGCACAAAAAAATGGTGTTAATATAGCGCCAATCAAATCTGTTGCATTTAAGGATATTAGTTTTAGGTATAACGGCAAACCGGTGCTGAGCAAGTTTAGTTTTACGGCAAGGCAGGGTTGCATGGTAGGCATCTCGGGGGTATCCGGCCGGGGTAAAACTACGCTCATTAACTTGTTGTTAGGCTTTTTACCGGAGGATGAAGGCGAAATTCACATCAACAATCAGCCTGTTGATGTGCTGGCGCGCAAAGGCTACTGGCAGCGCGTTGCTTATGTAAAGCAGCAGGGATTTTTTATTAATGATACCATCCGTGCTAACATCACGTTAAATAATACAGATACCGATGAAAAACGATTAACCGATGCGCTGCGTATTTCTGGGCTGGATAGACTGCTACTGGCAGACGCCGATGGCCTTGATAAGCAGCTGCGCGAAAATGGTAAAAACATAAGTGGCGGCCAGCGCCAGCGGCTGATGCTGGCCCGTGCCCTTTACCATGATTTTGACTTGCTGATACTCGATGAGCCCTTCAGTGAGATGGACGAGGCGGCTGAGCATGCCATCCTTGAGCAGTTGCAACAGTTGCTGCACAATAAGCTATTGTTTTTCATTACCCACAACCATAAGAGCCTTACATTTTGTAACCAAACAATTTTATTGGATGCGGACTGAGCAACAAACATTGATTTTTCTGAGCCCCGGCTTTGCTAAAGACGAGACCGATACCTCTTGCTTGCCCCTGCAGCAACAACTGGTAAAGCACGTGAAAGACAATTACCCGGATCTGCATATTGTTGTAGTTACGCTTCATTATCCATATAAAAAAGTAGCCTATACGTGGAATGGGATTACCGTTTATCCGCTCAACGGAAAAAATCGTGGTAAAATCAGGCGGTTACGCACGTGGATGAAGGCCTTTAGTTTGCTAAAGAAGCTGCGGGAAGAGCATAACATTATAGGGCTCTACAGTTTTTGGTTGGGCGAGTGTGCCATGATCGGTCAGCGGTTTGCGGCGCGGAATCATTACAAACATTTCTGCTGGATTTGCGGACAAGATGCCCGCGAGCATAACCGTTACGTAAAGCTATCGCGCATAACGGTAGGCAACCTGGTGGCCCTGAGTGATGCCATTGCCGAAAACATGGTGAAAAATTATGGGCTCTACCCAGCCAATGTAATTGCAGGCGGCCTGGAACCAGAGCTGTTTGGCAACGACGAACAGGAACGCGATATAGATCTGCTCAGCGTAGGCTCGCTGATTCCGTTGAAACGGCAACATGTTTTCTTAGAGATAGTAGCCCGGTTGCGCAGGCATCGGCCTTACATCAGGGCCGTAATTTGCGGAGATGGGCCCCTGCGAAAATCGCTGGAGGAAAAGGTACAGCAGCTTCATCTCGATAACAATATCATTTTTACCGGTCAGCTGCCCTACAGTGAAGTATTGAAGCTGATGCAGCAGGCCCGGGTGCTGGTGCATCCATCCAGTTACGAAGGCTTGGGTATGGTTATGCTGGAGGCCTTGTATGCGGGCGCGCAGGTTGTGTCGTTTGTGCGGCCTTTCCACAAGCCGGTAGATAACTGGCACATTGTTGACACCTCTTTCCACATGGCCGAAAAAGTCAATGAACTATTGGACGAGCATTATCAGCACCATTATACCCGCCTGGCGCCATACACAATGCATGATACTGCCCGCGCCATATTGCAATTGTTTGATTATAAAGAACCTGCAATAGCCCGTAGTCTGGAAGCAATAGCACTAAATGAAAGTGTAGCGGTATAGTATTCAAGCACCGCCTGGCGCATGGTAAACGGGTTAATAACGGTAGTAAGCTGCAACGCTTTGCAGAGCGAGTCTACATTGCCCGGGTCAAATAAGATGCCCCGCTGCCCGTTATCGGTCATCATTCGGAACGATTGAATGTTGGTAACCACCGGGATGCATCCGCATGATATCCCTTCGCAAAGCGCCGTGCCGCCACCCTCATAATGAGAGCCGGAAACAATAAAATCTGCACTGTTGAACCAGTAAAGCAAATCATCATGAGGGATGGCTCCTACCAGGATAATGTTTTTACCCGATGGATGATTTTTTACCAGGTTTTGAACTTCGGGTAACAGATCATCATTCCGGTAGATCATGTACAGCCTGGCCTCAGGATGTGTAGATGCAAACTGAAGAAACCCTTGCACCACGGTAAGCGGATCTTTATTAGCATTTAAGTGCCCAACCCACAAAAAAACGGGGCTGCCGCTGACGTTTGTTCTGACCCGGGCTTCCGTTTGGTCTGTCGGATAAAATATCGACGATACCTCCATTACCTCATAAATCTTACTGGCATCGGGCAAATTACCGCGTCGCACCCAATCCAATCCCATCTCTTTTGAGGCAAACAGGCAAGCATCAACATAAGCACCTGCCAGTCGTTGCAAAGGTTTCTGTAATTTGTTAAAAGGCAACTCTGCATGATTTTGCAGAATAATTTTTACCGATGACCCAAGTGCATGCCGCAACTGAATAACCTGTAATGGAAAATGCAGACCATGTATAACCACCACATCCGGTTTCTGCGCCTTAATCAACCGGTGCAATTTGCCGGGAAACAGCAGCTGACTTTTGGTAAATCGCCTGAAAAGATATTGTACACCGCTGTGTTGTAAATCGCCCTCAAAATCAATTTGTTCTATGCTGATCACCTCATCGGTTTGGGCCAGTTGTTCCAGTAGTCCGGCATACATATCAATACGCTTTAGCCAGTCTTGTGGCTGGGTAAATTGCGGAGTTGAGGTATAGCCGGCAAACACAAATTTCATGACCGAGTTTTTTTAGGTATGCGCGAAATCGGTTTCGATAGGGAAAGACGCGTCAGGAAAATACCGGCGAATGTTTTGCACCAGCGCAGGTAAATCACCATAAATATATTTGTAACCACTACCCAGTCTTACCTTGCTAAACGGGGATCGATCAATGGTATTGAGTTGTGGATAAAGCATCTCATCAAACAAACGGATCTGGCCCCGGTGCATTACCAGCAGTATATTTTCAGGGTCGGTACCCAGTACGCTGTTGATGGTGTAATCATTGTCTTTTGTTTTGGCCACCACCAGATCGGCATCATAACCGGGGGCAATAATGCCGGTGTCAAAGCCCCAGATAGCCGCAGGAATTACATTCAGACTGTGCCAAAGCTCATGCAGGGTAAGAGCGTTTTCTTGTTGAGCCAGGTGCAGGTGATGCCAGATATTCCAGTTGCCACTCAGGGTAGAGTCAGTTCCAAAAAGAATGGGGAGCTGCTCTTTCAGCGCGGCAATACGGGCGGTTTTACCTATCAGAAAATAATTGCTCTCAGGGCACCATACCAGCGCCTTGAAACTTTTGGCCTGCTGTACATCCATGGCCACGCCGTGAATGCCAATCAGGGGGCGTTGCAGCACATTCCAACGGATTAAATTGTTAATCTCCTCATAAGCGCCGGCATCGGTGCCTTCGCCAATGTGCACAGCCAGCAGTTCGCCCAAGTGGGCCGGGTTATTCAGCTTTAGCTTCCACCGTTGTTCTAATTTTACCGAATGAAGCGATTGATACTGCTCAAACACGGTAATCAGTCCGTTGCTTGGTGTTAACTTTTTGCCATGATTAACAACCGTAGTTACGCCAGCCAGCAAATTCTTGTAAATGCCCCACTGCGTGCGCAAAGCCACCGGCACCTTTAGCACGGCGGCAATTTCATCTTTAAAGGCCTGGTGGATGTAGTTACCCCATTCCACGTAGTTATTGTAAATACGGTTGCCCAGTTGAGGGAACAGATTAAAATCAAGATGATCATGTGAGTTGATCAATCCCGGAAAAACAACAGCATCATCAAAATGAAGTTGCAGCGCATCGCGGTGCTGACCGTTCAGGTGAGTAATCTTATCGTTATTGATACTTATGCTTCCTGCGGTTGCTTCATTGATCTGGTGCACATTGTTCAGCGTAATCATTTTCGTTGCAAATGCAGTCCGTATATCATGGGCATGCCTTCAAATTTTTCATAAACATGCAGGGCGTTGTACTGCTCATAATAGTGCTTCATAGACTCATCAACCGGTATCTGTTCGCTATAAGTTACCTCAAAACCACTTACGGCCAGTATGTCAATAATGCGGTTTACATGGTGCACAAAGTTTTTGATGGCGATGGTTTGATTGCCACTTTTAAAAGTACGCTTGCCACCGGTAGCCAAAGCATCAGGATGAAAATCGGTGATCAGGATATCGCCCTTTTGTTTTAGTATGCAACTCCATGAAAGTAATGCTTCCTCCAGGTTTTGGATGTGCGCCATGGTGAGCGTAGACACAATTACATCAAATGACCCACTGGGGATATCGCTAAACAGATTATCGTTGATCAGGTGAGTTTCGGCACTGCCAAACTTGGCCCGCAGACGTTCCAGCATCCCGGCCGACACGTCAAAGCCCGCCAATCGCACCGGATGGTGTTGCAGCATTTTAGCCCAGTGCCTGCCGGTACCGCAGCCAATATCTGCCACGCTTTTACCGGTTAGATCCACTTGATCGAGTAACCGGCCAAACACCTGCTCATCCAGATCCATCATCAAATTAGCGGGCTGCGCATCATACTGTACCGACCAGATATTGTACGCCTCGCCGGCCTCCTTCTCTGGTATGGGTTTATGAAACAAGTGGGTAGGGAGTATATGTTTTAATGCGGATAACATGGCTGCGATGGTTTTTAGCTATTACGGGGGAGGGGAGGGAATGGTTGCTTTGATCTGGTTGCCTCACCCCAAACCCTCTCCGAAGGAGAGGGGCTCTAGTGAAAAGTTAAAGCTTTTGCACGATAAGAACCACAAGTGCTGGGAAGAAGGAAAGAAGCGTTGGAATTGTGCGATTCCCCTCTTGAGAGGGGTGGAGGGGTGTGTCCTTTATGCCTGCGAAATGACACACCCCTACAGCCGCACTTTCCAACGCGCCCCCTCTCAAGAGGGGATTTTAGCTCTTCTCCACCTTGTGGTCCTTAACGAGCAAGAGAATAAGCTTCTCTCCTTTGGAGAGGGATTTGGGGGGCGGCTGCTCATTTTTTCCATCTGCAGGCAACCCTCCTAATGCCTTCAGCGTAATATTTATACCGGTCGGCAGGTGATCTGGCCGGAAAAATACTGAGACCGAGCTATGAATAAGGTATTGCTGTTTAACCCCCGGAGCGCCGAGAATAAGCCCCGCATCCCCAACTCTATCATGAATATTGCCGCATCCATCAACGGCAAATATGAATGGGTGATTGTTGATGGTAACTGCGAGCAGGATGCTTCCGCAAAAATTGAGAGCTATCTGCAAACCGGCGAGTTTAGTTATCTGGGGTTCTCGGTTATGCCTGGTCCGCAATTGAGGCAGGCCATCCCTATCGCCAAATTAGTTAAGCAGAAGTTTCCAAAAACAACGATGATCTGGGGCGGTTATTTCCCTTCCAATCACTCTAAAGTGGTGCTTGATTCTGGTTATGTAGATTTTATTATTAACGGTCCCGGCGATAACGCTTTCCCGCAATTGCTGGATGCCCTGGAGGAAGCAAAGCCCTACGAGCTGATTAAAAACCTGATTTATAAAGCCGACGGCAAGATCTACAAAACCATCAAGGAAGATCTGCTGGATCAGGATGCCTTGCCGCGGTTACCTTATACCCAGTTAGGTGATTTTTATCCGATTGAACGCTACCTGGGTAAAACCTACCTGGGGCAACGCACGCTGGCTTATCACTCCAGTATAGGCTGCCCGTTCACGTGTTCGTTCTGCGCGGTGGTACCTATTTATGAGGCGCGTTGGAAAGGAAAATCAGCACAGCATATTTATAATGATGTAAAATACATCAAAGATAAATGGGGTGCCGATGCCATTGAATTTCATGATAACAACTTCTTTGTATCAGAAAAACGTGCAGTTGATTTTGCCCGATTGATCAAACCCGAAAATATGAGTTGGTGGGGCATGGCCCGCATTGATACTATGGATAAGTTTAAAGATTCATCGCTGGCAGAGTTGCGCGAGTCTGGCTGTAAGATCATTTTTTTTGGGGCCGAGAGTGGAAACGATAGCGTACTGGAGCAGATGGATAAGGGCGGCACGCAGACCGGCGCACAGATTATCCGCTTTGCCGAGCGGTTGCGCAAGTTTGATATCATCCCTGAATATTCTTTTGTACTGGGTACCCCGGCGCCAACGCCCCAGCAAGTGCAGTCGCAAATTGATTTTGAGATAGATTTTATAAAGAAGGTAAAAGCCGTAAACCCCGATACCGAGATTATTATTTATACCTATAGCCCGGTGCCCACAGAGGGTTCACATCTTTATGAGGATGTGTTGAAGAGTGGCTTTACGTTTCCGCAGGTGTTGGAAGATTGGATCAGTCCGGCGTGGGAGAGTTTTGACCTGCGAAAAAACCCGCTCACACCCTGGTTGCAGCCCGAGATGATAGACAAGATCAGGAATTTTGAAACCGTGCTGAACGGACTTTATCCAACGGTGACCGACATCAGGCTGAACTCCATAAAACGCCGTGCCATCAAACTGGTGGCTGCGTTGCGCTACAAAACCAGTTTGTACAAATATCCATACGAAATAAAACTGCTGCACAAGGTTTGGCGCTATCGCCAGCCGGAGATACAAGGATTTTAAAGAAGCGAAGAGAAAGAGACCCCATGAAAAATATCCTGTTCACCCATTCATACTTTATGCAGTTTGACCCCAAGCAGTGGGGCATCGGTTTGCCCTATCCGCCGTTGGGCACTATAACTGCGGCTGCGTTAATGCGCGAGCAGGGTTACCAGGTTTCTTTATTTGATACCATGTTGCTGGCTGGCCCTGAAGGAGTGGCCGATGCCATCAAACAAAGTAATGCCCGATACCTGGTTGTTTATGATGATGGCTTTAACTATCTCACCAAAATGTGCCTCACCAATATGCGCCAGGCCGCTTTCAGGATGATTAAGATAGCTAAGCAGATGGGGTGCACGGTAATCGTCGCAAGTTCAGACAGTACTGATAATTACCTGAAATATCTGGAAGAAGGTGCCGACTATGTCATCATTGGCGAAGCCGAGCAAACGCTGCTGGAACTGGTTAACCAATTGGAAGCTGGCCAGACCGATATACAACAAATATTAGGACTAGCGTTTTTTGATAAAGGAAAGCTTACCAAAACACCCGGCCGCCCGGTAATGAAAGACCTGGACGCACTGCCGCTGGCTGCCTGGGATCTGGTGGATATGCCCGCCTACCGCGATATGTGGATGAAGAATGCCGGTTATTTCTCCCTCAATATGGGTACTACCCGCGGTTGCCCATTTAAGTGTAACTGGTGCGCCAAACCTATTTATGGTAACCGTTACAACTCGCGCGGGGTAACCCATGTGGTAAAAGAACTGAACTTGCTCATCAATACTTACGGTGCTGAACATATTTGGTTTTGTGATGATATTTTTGGGCTGAAGCCAGGTTGGGTGGCCGAGTTGGCCAAGCAGGTACAAGCCGCCGGACTGAAATTTCGCTTCAAAATACAATCGCGCGCTGATTTGCTTTTGGAAGATGACCAGATTGCCGCCCTGGCCGCAGCGGGTTGTGAAAACGCCTGGATTGGCGCCGAGAGTGGCTCGCAAAAGATTTTGGATGCGATGGACAAGGGCACTAAGATTGAGCAGATTAAACAAGCTACCCTCTTGATGAAGAAGCACGGCATCAGGCCGTCGTTTTTTATTCAGTTTGGTTATCCGGGTGAAACACGGGAGGATATTGCTAAAACCATAGTGATGATCAATGAGTTATTGCCATTTGAGATTGGTATATCAGTATCGTATCCATTGCCCGGCACCCTATTTTACGAACGTGTAAAGGAAGATCTGAAAGCCAAAGCCAACTGGACCGACTCTGACGAGATGGCAATGATGTTCCATCATGCCTTCCCGCCGGCGTTCTATAAACAGTTGCATAAATATGTACATCGCAACTATCACCAGCATCTGGCAAAGTACAATTTCCTGCAGTTGATTAGAAAGCCGTTTAAGGCCGATGCCCGTCGCCTGAAAAAAGCCTTGTCTATACTTTATTATGCTCCTGCCGCTTTGTTTGAAAAAATGAAGCTGCAACAAACCGAAAAAGCATGGTAAACGCTGATGTATCTGCCCCCGACAACGAGTTGCACGCCGAAGCTGCTTTTTCGGCGCAATCTGGTGTGTTTGATCAGATCTACTCTACCGATGCCATTATTGAGTATAAGCGCGCCCGGGTAAGGCAACACGTCCTCAACTTTGTGCCCGTTGGTAGTCGCCTACTGGAACTAAACGCCGGCACTGGCGAGGATGCTATCTTTTTTGCGCAGCAAGGTTACCGCGTACACGCAACCGATATTTCAAAAGGGATGCAAAACGTGCTTGCTACCAAGGTAAAAGCTGCGGGTCTGGATGCACAGGTTAGTAACGAAATATGTTCCTTCACCCAATTAAATGAGTTAAAAGATGGTGGCCCGTACGATGCTGTTTTCTCCAACTTCGGTGGTTTGAATTGTACCGGCGAACTGGATAAAGTGTTGGCCTCGTTACCCGCGCTCATTAAATCCGGCGGTACTGCTACGCTGGTTATTATCCCCAAGTTTTGTTTGTGGGAAACGTTGCTGGTATTTAAAGGGAAATTCAGAACCGCTTTTCGCAGGTTTAATGCAGCTGGCGGTCGCAAAGCACATATAGAAGGCGAGTATTTTAAATGCTGGTATTATAATCCGTCATACGTCATCAAACATACGACTCAGCATTTTGATGTGGTTGCGCTGGAGGGGTTGTGTACCATTGTGCCGCCATCATATATAGAAGGTTTTGGCGATAAGTATCCTTCGCTGTTTAATCGCCTGAAGAAATGGGAAGATCGGCTTAAAGCCGCCTGGCCGTTTAAGTATATGGGCGATTATTTTGTGATAACGCTGAGAAGGAAGTAGGAGTCTGATATATATTCCCGTGTTGTTCTAACGGGAAAAATCTTTCAATTAGCCACAATGTGCTCCGTACTCTCTAATACGCCATGCACTTTGTTGTTGTAGTTATTTAACAGGTGCTTTTGAAAGTTGATGGGATCTGGTTTGGAGCAGTGCTGCTCGGCTATCATGCCCAGTACAAAGCCGTGCATGTTGGTAGCCTTTTCCTGTGTTTTCTTTTGCCATTTTTTGCTGGTGATGCGCATCAGCATGCGGTCTAGCATACAGCCCAGTTTGCTGTTCAACAGAAATTCAACAGCACTTTTTAGCCAGAAGGTTTTTACCGGTTTAGCGGTTGATACGCGCAGGTAATTGTTGGGCAGAAAAACTTGCGTCCAGGTGTTTTCTGCATAAAAACTCTCAAACACGCTGTCGCCTTGCAGCGGCATCAGGGTAACTACTTCAATGGCGGTGTAGATGTTTTTCTCGGTTATCTCCAATTGCTCTTCATCCACATAGTAATTCATGCAGAAATAGTGCTGCTTGTTAAACAGAAAGCTCAGTTTTTTGAGCAGGTGCATAAAGCTGCGCGCTATCCACAAGCGGTTTTTGGCCGTGATGATAAACAGATCTACGTCTGATTCATCGTCGGCATAGTTCTTTGATAAAGAGCCTGAAATGGCAATACCACGCACGTAGGGAAACCGAATCAATAAATCGCTCACCCGATGAGCTATTTTTATGAGCTCGCCGGCTTTACGGTTGCCGGTAATGCGGCGCGATATGAGTGTAGGGTCGTTACGCAGGGTGTAATAATCGCCAAAACGGTAAATGGCGCGACTGGCCACCATGTATCTCAAGGCGGCGTCAACATCTGGCTGATAATATTTTTGCTGCAGATAGAGCAATATTTCAACACGTGTAAGCGGGTAGCTGAACATGTCAAAATAGGCCAGGGTAGCTAAGATATTTCGGTTGATGCTGGTCAAGGCTTTTATTTATAAGTTATTGACAGTGAGTTGTAAGCGGCGCCGTTCCTAGTAACCGCTTTCTATTTAGAATGACGGACTGTTTGCGCTTTTGGTTGCCCTTTGATTAAAAAAATATTGTGTTTTTGTATCTCCTTTTGCCATTGTTTTTCTGGGCAATGCATAAACAAGGAAAGAGAAGAACAAGGCATAGAAATACACGCTTTTTTCTGCATTCAACAGGCTTTCTGATATCGACACGGTGGTAATCAACAATATAAAAGTCATCAGCATAACGTCGTGCCTGATGTATGCGGTCGCAAAGCCGAAACCCAGGGTGCACAAGTAAAACAGCAAGCCCACTATGCCTGAAGTGATGAGGAAAGTGATATACTGGTTATGCGCGTTGAGTTTAAACAGGTAAGAGCTATAGAGCTTTTTCTGAAAGTAAGCATCCATTAGTAAGGGCAGTTCTGCGCCCGAGCCATAGCCCAGAATGGGGCGCTTGTAAACAATCTCTGCAGCAGTTTGCCAGCGGACGAGTCGCGGGTCGGCAGATTCATTGGTGGATGTGTTTTGGGAGAAATCAGTTTTTAACTCAGCTACATAACGCTCTTTGAAACTCTTGGCCTTGAGCGCCCCGCCAATTACCATGGCCGATAATGCTGCGCTGATTAAAGCAAACCTCAGACGGGCTCGTCCTCGCAACGTTAATATAGGGATGGCTAATACAACGGTCAATACCAAAGCAACCAGAATTGCTTTAGACCCCAATTGAACAATGCCGGCCGTTAAAAAAAGCATCCCGGCGGCGCACAGGCAACGGTATAACCATTTAGTCTCTTTTATGGCCAGCAGCAACAGGTTTACCAAAGCAATGGCTACTTGTAATGAGAAAAATGTTGCATGGATACCCAGCGGTGCCGAAAAATGGTGATTAACAAATGTGTCTGAAAAAATGCTTTTTAGTGGCAAATGGAAATAAATAATCCGCCGGAAGGCGCAGGTATATAAAAACAAGACGCAGCCTACACAGACAACAGAGAAGACGAGTAAAAGACGATCCCGGTATTTACTAAAGTTGAACGGATTAATGGCGAAGAAAACAGGTATCAGCAGCACCAGCAGTAATCGCGTTAATTCATCCAGGCCCAGATTAAAAAAATGAGTATAAGTAAGACTGATAAGCGTGATCAGAAACACGCTTATCAGGGCCAGATTCCTAATGTTCCACAGCCCGTCCAGATCCTTGCAACGCAGATGGATCAGCGTATGCACGGCAAAGCATATAAAGGCTGTTTGGCTGTAAAACTTATCAAAAGGCAGCGTAACCAATAGCAGCATGATCAGATAATAGCTGATCTGGTTTTGCAAACTATCCCCGGTTAAGAGCAACTTGTTTTTCATGGTGGCTACAGTAGCAATCAAAAATGAAGGCCTCATACTGATCGATGATGTTTTGCCAGTTAAATACATCCTCAATCTTGTGGAGGTTGTTTTTTACCATATTAATTTCCGGCTCTTTGCGTTGTACAGTTTCTACCAGTTCGCGTACTTCGTTGGCGTTAGAAAAGTAAAAGGCATCTGCATTGAGCACCGCTTTGTTAAACGGATTGTTGTGTGCAGCTATCAGCGCTTCGCTGGCCATGGCTTCCAGCAAAGATGGATTGGTGCCCCCCACGCTGTGCCCGTGAAAGTAAAGGTAGGAGTGATTTTGCAGGGCACGCACCTTGGCGTTGTCCCAAATACCACCTTTAAAGTCAATACGGCTATCGTTCTGGAAACGGTTTGTGATGTATTTGCCAAAGCGGTTGCTGGTATCGCCCAAAACTTTAAATGATTTTTTTGAATTGCTGGCGTTAAAACCTTCCAATATGGTTTCAATATTGTTTTCGGGTTCCATACGGGCCATCAGCAAAAAGTAATCTTCTTTTTTAAATGTATCCGGGTCTACCTGTTCCCGCTCAATATCGCTATAAGGCTCGGCGCCGTAAGGGATGTAACAGCTTTCAATGTTATACCTGTCGGCCAGATAAGAGCGAATGGCAATAGAGTCTGATATATAAAAATCGCTATACTTTACGGCAAGCTTTTCGGCATATTTTAAAAACTGCTGCACGGGTTTAGAGTATTTGGAACGTGCCCATTCCAAACCGTCCATATTGGTAATGATGGTGCTTTGCTTAGGGAAGAAACTGCCCCAAACAGAGCTGCTGGTGTAGCCCATCATTAGTATCACGTCAAAGTTGCGTTTACGTGCATCGCGTAAGCAATTAAAATCATATACAAACTGACCGGCGGTGCCTATTTTGTATTCAGGATCATGACAGTGTACAATGTTTACGCCGTTCCAGCTATCTTCCTGGTAAGGGTGGTTGTGCGAGTTGTAAACGGTAACCGCATGCCCTTTTTTTACCAGACCTGCCGATACATATTCAGAGATATGCTCAAACCCGCCGTAATAATTGGGAATACCGCGGGTGCCTAAAATAGCGATGTTCAGTTTCATGATGATAGGATAGTTTGGTATGCGTTTAACGTTATCCTGGCGGCTTGCTGCCAGGTGCAGTTTTCTAATAGGTATTGACGTAAGCGCTGCCTGTATGGTTGCCTTGAGGCCGCTACTATATTATCATAAATACTTTGAGTTGATTGCGGATCGCAGTACCAGGCATCATCGCTAAAGTAATCTCGCGTGTCGCCCTTGTCGGTTATCACCAGGTTGCATCCCATTGCGGCGGCTTCTAATGAGCTGAGGCCTGTGGTTTCAAACCAACTGGGCAGTACATGCACCTTCGCCCGTTGGTAGTAAGCCAACAGCTCCTGCTGAGGGATATGGTCTATAAACTGCACATTGGCGGCAGCTTCCCTGCGGCAGGCCTCATAATAAGCCAACTGATTAGCCGAGTGCGCCCCGATGATGAGCAGCCTAAACCGGGTATTATTCAATGCCCGAATCAGGTTCAGTTGGTTTTTTAAACCTTCTATACGCGCCACGCACAGCACCAGGTTCTCATCTTTCGGGCTGCCATTATCTACAAAAAGTTCGGGGTTGATACCGTTGGGCACAATCATGTGCGGCATGTTGGTGCCATATTTCTTTACAATGCGGCGGTACTCTGAATGCGAATTGGGCAGAATGAGCGCCGCTTTACTCAGCACCTCGTGCATGCTCCGACGCTGACCTTTCCATAGGTAGTCAACACTGTTTAGCTTGTCTTTTTTGCGCACAAAGCGGGCAATGGCTTTGAGGTATTCAATGCTATCGGCAGGGAGCAGGTTGAAGATTATTCCACTCAGGCCCGGGCGGTGCTTGCGGTCAAACTCGCTATAATCAACCAATATGGTGGAGATGACCGACGGCTTGCCCGATGCCCGTTGATGTTGCAGAATGTCTGCCGGTCTGGTGATGTTAAAGAAGTGAAGTAAATCGTACCGTTCGTAATCAATCTCAGCGTCGGCGGGTAACACGTCGGCATCAATCCCCAGCGCTTTTAATTGGCTGGCGGTTTGTTGTATTTGTATGGTGTCACCTCCTGGAGTGCTGTACAACGTTGTCCGGGTTATTAAAGCTACTTTCATAACCGGTTCGGACTTTTGCGGTGTAACCATAAAATAATTTCCTCTGGCAGGTAGCTTGCAAGGTACAGCAGGTATGAGTCTAGCCGCAGCGGGTTTATGCGGATAGCTTTTGCAATGTGGTAGCGCGCTTTTTGCGGCTGATAATTATCGGCCAGAAATTTTTTGCCGCATAACGCATTATAAGCGCTGTGCTTGATTTTTGTAACGTTTTGACTTTTAATGATATTTAGTATCTCGTCGGCCTCGGTTGCAGTAATGAAGCCGCGGGTAACAGCGGCACGTTTTAACTCGCGGAAACGTTTGCCCCGCCATTTTTCATCAATGGTGATAGAGAAGGGGTTGAGGCGATATTTTACCAGTGGCTCAGCCAGGTTATACATGCGGCCTGCATGGGTCAAATTGGTCCACAGCAGGTAATCTTCAAAATTATGGCCGTTCTCCTGGTAGCCGCCTGCATCCAGCACGGGTTGTTTTCTGAACATTACGGCCGGGTGCACAAACGGGCAGTAGAAGTACATCTTCTGCATAATCTCCTCGTGCGTGTGGGCAATGCATTTAAAGCTGAAGAGGTGATCGCCATTGTCAAGCATATAATCTACGTCGCTGCCAACCAACACGTAGTCTGGGTTTTGTTGAAGAAAGCGCAGCTGTTTTTCCAGACGCTCGGGATAACAAATGTCATCGGCATCAAAGCGGGCAATGTATGCTGCGCGGGCGGCCCTGAGACCGGTATTAAGGGCGGCGGCCACGCCTTCGTTCTTTTCTTTATCGATGAATACAATCCGCTCATCGGTAAAAGCCCTGATAATCTGTGCTGTGCGATCGGTAGAACCGTCGTTCACAATCAGTAGTTCAAAATCAGTATAAGTTTGCCGCAATACAGACATGATGGCCTCGCATATATACTTTTCGGCGTTATATGCAGGCATCAAAACTGTTATTTGCGGGTTACCAGCCATACGCTAACGGGTTAGGTTGTTCTTTTTCAGCTTGATAACAGGGCAAAGCCACCGGCGCTTTGACAACAGGCTGATGTTCTTTGATATCCAGAAACAGCATCAGCTCAAACAATACCAGGATGGATAGCTGCTCAAACCAATAATCGCTGGTAAAAGCGGCCGTCATTAATAGCAGTATGGGCAGGCCGTAGGTGAGTTTTTTATAGTGCTTAAAGAAGTACCCCAAATAGGTTACTACAAATAACAATAGGCCGATGATGCCATACTCGCCCAGCATTTGGTCATAGGTGCTGTACGGACTGTTGGATAACGAGTGTAACCCCGGCTTTTTGCTGAAAAAATTGAGATACAGATCCAGATGATTCTTCAAAAAATCCGGATGGATATAGATATACTTTTGTGGCCACCCGCCGGTAAATTTCAGGTTGGTGGTGCGGAAGGCCAGCTTTGACGAGAAATTGCCCAGCCCCGCGCCAACTATCATTTTTGCCGGATGCTGTTTGA
Source organism: Mucilaginibacter yixingensis (assembly GCF_041080815.1). Taxonomy (NCBI): domain Bacteria; kingdom Pseudomonadati; phylum Bacteroidota; class Sphingobacteriia; order Sphingobacteriales; family Sphingobacteriaceae; genus Mucilaginibacter; species Mucilaginibacter yixingensis. The sequence continues at coordinate 1,057,871 of NZ_CP160205.1, forward strand.
GGTAATGCACTGTTTGCAGCCAGCTCTCGGCCTTTCCGGGTAGCCGCGAATCCTGGTAGGGTTTGCCTGATACCGGTAACTGCGCCTGATGAGCAGCTATAAAAGCCAGCAACAGGTTCTGCTCGCCATCGGTAAACTTACGCTCCTGGTAGGGTTCTGCGTTGAGGTTGGGTTTGGGTATAAACGGTATGGCGGCGTTACCAACCGGTTTTACACTCCGCACGGCATTTAATGAGTCTGTTTTGGCGCGGTTGATGCTATCAAGGTATAGGTAGGCTGTTTTTTGGCGGCGTTCATCAGGCGTGAGGCTCTTATCAGGGCGAAGATACACTGGTAATTGCTGGCTGGTATCTGGCTGGATGGTGGTTTTACTATCGTTGCCCAGGATGTGCTCAACAACGTTGAATACATAGCTGTTGTTTTGCGGCGATACCTTGCCCATAAAAACGCAAAGCATACAAAAGAATATCACAATGAAGCTTTTCTGATTTTTATCAGTCCTGAATGCAAATAGAAGGGCCAGCACAGCCAGCAATAATATATTGGTGAAATTGCTGGCAGTAAGTAGCATTACTGCAGTGCACAGCACAAACATCCACCCGTTTTTACGTTGCAGAAAATAAACCATGCCAAACGCATTGATGAATGCATTGGTGGTTGAGGTATCAAACGTGAGGCCCTTTATAAAATCGCCGGTGCTGATAAAGTATTTCTGATACTGACCCTGATACAGGTAAGGGTTAAGCGCCTTGATTTCCCAAACAATAGCCGCCAGGTTTAGAATTGATACAGCCGCATTTAATAAGAAAAACAGGAGTAGCGTGCGGTGAATCAGAGCGGTGTCTTTTTCTTCTATTTCGCGCTTTAGCTGATGCGAGCAGGCCAGGCAAATTATCCAGAACGCCATACCGGTTAGAAACACCGACACATAATGCGGCGGATTATGCAGGTTGAACAGCCAGCTAGTTAAGGCCGCCACAATAATGAGCGGATAGAATAGCGGCAGGCGCGGGTTTTTAAAGTTAATACGGGGCCTGAATTGCGGTTGGAGAATAAAGATCAGCACAATAGCCAGCACTTTGGCAGCCAGTTTTACGTCCATAAAAAGCACCAGGAAAACGAAGAGTTTCCAATCCGCGTAATCCTTTACTTTTTTTAGGGTTAAAGCAGGCGATTGCGCCATAGTTTTATTGCGTTAGTTCGGTATAAGAAAGCCCAGTATGTTGATGGCTTTACGAAGGGAATACGGTAGGGGAGTAGCGGCGGTTGCCTGAGCGAAACGAATTAAAACGAAGAAATACAACATGCCGCTCCTGCGGAGTTTTGCTATATGATAAGCGCACCGCTATTAACATAACATCCCTACGGGATTAAATTTTGACGAAGTATGCTAAGTACCCCAGAGGGGTGAAATGTCAATAGTATTAAAGTAAGCGCATGAAAGAGCTCCATCGGAGCGGCATGTTTCTGAAATACCTGTTTATTTAAGGATCTCCTTTAGCGTTGCCACATCACCGCGGCGGGCCTGACGGCTAACAGCCAGCATCAGCATAAATAAGATTATTGCGGCGCCAGGTGCCAGGAATGCGTTGGAAATAAAGTGGTTTATCGTCAAGATGCAGCCGGCCGCTGATGCGGTACAAACCAGCCAACTAACAAAGGCAGCCCGGAGTTGCACAATATGGTTTTTAGAAATATAGAAAACACACTGCGCACTTAAGGATACCAAAACTGATACAGCCGCACCCTCGTTTTTATAAATGGGGATCAGCAGTAAGTCGAGCCCTATATTGATGATCAACGCAATCAGAAATGAGTGAAAGATCATTTTTAGCCTGCCCTGCGCAAAGTACATGGTCCACAAAAAGTTGTTAAGGTAGATGACGGGCACGCTGAGCGACAGCAAAAAAATGGTATTGCGGTTCACTGCACCATATTTGCCTGCAGTTACCCAATCAACCATCGGGCTCCAGCATACATTTAGCAGCAGAATGGTAAGCGTGGCAATGCCCATTTCTATTCGTGCCAAATTAGCCAGCTTGCTGGTGTTGTACGAGTTGTTTTTAAAAAGTTGTGTAAACTTTGGGATGAGTAAGGGGGCGATGGCCAACAGGGGCAGGGTAGACAGCTCATAAAGCTTATAAGCAAAACTGTACTCGGCCAGTTTAACAGAAGAGAGGTATAAGCCGATAAAAATCCAATCGAACCGGGAGAGTGCCGACGTGATAATAACCACCCCTGCTTGCGGTAAAGCAGTTTTAAGTAACTGCAAGTACTGCCTGAAATGCCAGCGCGACAGAAAACGGACACCCACCCGCAATTTAAACAAGGCGATGGTGCAGATCATCTCGGCCAGATCGCCGGCTATAAAAATAATAACCACCGTTTGCAGGTCTAACCGGTGCACCCACATTAGTAATATCAGCGCACAGCCACGTAACGCGTTTGACACTACCGACACGCCAGCCAGCAACTTAAAGCGCTCCAGCCCGTTGGCCACCTGCTTAAAGGGCGTTGAAAAATACATGCCCATTTTACCAATACCAATAAGCAGCAGGATAGGGTAAACGGTTAATAACGATGGTGCAATAAGCCAGCCTATAAACAGTATCAGATAAAATAAGCCTCCCGTTAGCACCACATGAAAACAGTATAAGGAAAGATTAAGCGATACATCTTCGCCAGCGGCGGTTTTTTTGATAAGCAGTTGGTCAATCCCCATAGACAGGATGTAAGGCGCCACCATCAGAATAGCCAGTACCAGGTTAATCTGCCCGAAGGTGTTTTTATCCAGATGGGTAGAAAGCGCGTAGAAAATGAGCAAGCCAAATAATTGGTTAAGCACCAGTTGCACCGCGTTGAAAGAGAAATTGTGTATCAGCTTTGCTTTCATAATTCCGGCTCACTTAAACAATCTTCTCAAAGATATAATAAAGCCCCTGATGGGGTAGGATGAGGTGTCAATATTCAAGGGAAAGACTTTCTGGATAATAATCTGTTTTATTTATACCGACAGCTCCCATTTTTTGCAGCAGGTGATATTTAAGCCAGGTATGGCGGGCAGTGTTGGTAGCAATGTACCAGCCCTCTTTACCATCGGCAAAGCCAAGGTAAAAAACATAGTTCTTTATAAAATTAAAGGATGGTGACAGCCAGCGTTTTATAAAGCTGCTTTTTTTACCAGCCTGATGATACTTCTGTGCGCAAAGGCGGGCATAAAGCAGGGCCTTTTGTTTGTATTCAGTTAATCCGTCTACCGAGTAATGGTGAATGCAGCCGTCTAGTTTCTTTTTCACTGCATTACCTGGTAGCAGCAAAGTTTCATGCACCTGCAGTTCAGACCAGCGCACATGCTGGCGGTTAAACAGGCGGATATGATGATCGCGTCCCCAACTGCCAAATCTGACTAGCTTTTTGCCAAAGTAGGTTTTAAAGCGGATGTCATAAACTGCGGTTGAATCTTTATAATTAAGCTGCTGCAACGCTTCAATCAGATTATTATCGGTCACCTCATCTGCATCAAGACTAAGCACCCAATCGTACCGGGCCAGTGCAATGCCTTTGTTTTTGTTGGCGCCGTAGCCGCTCCAATGGCGCTCAAAAACGCGACAACCCAGGCTATGCGCAATTTGCATGGTGTGGTCTGTACTGCCATTATCAACCACCACAATATCATCGGTAAACCGGCGGGCAGCCTTTATGCATTGGGCAATTACTTCGGCCTCATTCTTGGTAATAATCACAACAGAAACAGGTATCATCATCATATATGCAGCGCGCTTAGGGGTGAGCCGCTATAAACATATATCGTAAGGAAAGGGTGATAGGTTGCTTTGTGGGGGATTAAAAATTGAAGATTAGAGATTAAAGATCAGAAGCTCCTGACTAACAACTTATCATCAACTAATCTTCGATCACTTATCTCTAATCTTTAACCCCCATTCTTCATTCTTTTTCTCCTGCCAAATCATTATCTTCATAATAGGTTTTTGTGCCTAAAAGATATTCAATTAAATATCTGTAAATCAACTATTTAAATTTATTGTAAAAAATTTGATGCCACAGCAGGCAACCATCGTCATATTTTAATCGTGATGTGGGTAAAATGTGATATAGAAGGTGAACATATTTTAAATCAGGGTAACGCCCCAATATGACCGAGCAAGAGTTACATCAACTGATCAGAGGCTGTGTGAAGCAGGACAGAAAATGTCAGAAAATGCTATACAAAGCATTTTACGGCTTTGCTATGGGAATATGCCTCAGGTATGCCGGCGATCGCGATGAAGCTGCCGAAGTGATGAATCAGGGCTTCTTTAAGGTGTTCACCCATATTGAAAAATATGATCAGACAAAGCCCTTCAAGGCATGGCTGGGGCGAATCATGATGAATGCATCGATTGACAATTACCGCGCCAACCTGAAAATGGCTTACACTGATGACCTTGAAAAGGCAGAAAACATTAGCGATAACGACCTGCCAGACCGTAAGCTGAACTATGACCAGCTGCTGGAAATGGTGCAGAAACTGCCACAGGCTTATCGCACGGTGTTTAACCTTTTTGCAATTGAAGGTTACGGGCACGATGAAATTGGTGAGATGCTGGGTATTAGCGCCGGAACGTCAAAATCAAACCTGCACAAGGCCAGGCAAAAACTAAAAGATATGATTTTAAAAACCGATGCCTACTACCGGGCAAGCGGTAACGATAAAGCAAGTTATACCACTATTGTAGCTATCAATACTACAGACATGAATAGTATTTTAAACAGGGGTTTCAGGATATGAGCGGGGAAGATAAAAATAAGCTGGATGAGTTGTTCAGGAAAGGACTGGAAAGTCCCGACCGCGAGCCTGGCTTTGCGGAGGGCGACTGGAACGACCTGAAAGCACTTCTGGACGGCGATAAAAAGCGCCGCGGAGGCGCCATTCTGCCCCTATGGCCATATCTGAGCGGTGTGGCTGCATTACTGCTGCTGGCATTGGGCTGGTGGTTTTTTACTACTGGTAAACCTGCTGCCGATAATAACAACAATTTGGCCGGAGCCAAGCATCCTGTTGTTAAATCAAATAGTACTGCTAATATTCCGCAGGGTACAGATACTGTGGCTGCTCAAACAAAACCCGGTAGCGAACAGAACAATAGCGCGCCGCAACAAACTGAGCAGAAGGTATTACCACAGCAGCCAACTGCACCTGTTTTGGCAGGAGCCAGCCATGTACAGCGTCATCCACAGCGTGTTGATGCCGTTAATGGCAGCAAATCATCCGTTGGTGGTCAACAAGGTAGTCAACCGGCTAGTGGTAATCAGGCAAACATTCATAACAACTTGATGGCCGGTGCTACGCAGCCATCAGTGTCAAATATTAAACAGCAGGCACCTGCCGTGCAATCTTCAGGTACTGATAATAATGTGGTAAGTAATAATCCTGCAAATGCTAATCCGGTTAATACTAACCCGGTACAGAGCAATATAATGGCTGGGAACGTTATTGCCGATAACGTTCAGACCACCAATGCCACGCAGGCCAGTCAGCCTGATAAGCAGCAGGCCAATGTTGCCCAGCAGCCAGAGCAGAAAACAAAGCCGAAAGTTAAAAAGACAGCTGTTAATTCGTTTTTTGCTAAACCACAGTTTGCTATCAGCATATTGGGCTCGCCTGATATTAATGGCGTAAAATCATTTAGCCAGAGCCGTGTGGGTACCAATATTGGCATGCTGTTCTCGGTTAGTTTCGGTAAACTCAGCATCAGCACCGGTGCAGCTTATTCCAAAAAGCCGTATGAAACCAGCGCTGCTGACTACCATGCCGCTTACAAGTTCAAGGTAGATCCATCAGATATTTATGCTGATTGCCGTGTACTGGATATTCCGTTAAATGTTGATTACCGGTTTTATCGTAAAAACCGTAACTCGTTTAGCGTGGGCACAGGTTTGTCATCATACATTATGCTGAGCGAGCGTTACACTTATACTTATGATACGCCGTATGCCGGGCCAGCTGGGTATGCTATCACCAACCGTAATCAGCATATACTGGGGGTATTAAATCTTAATACCACCTATCAAAGGCAAATTAATTCAAAGTTTAGTGTAGGCGTTCAGCCATACTTAAAAATACCGTTAACAAATATCGGCGCAGGCCAGGTGCGGCTCCAGTCGGCAGGGGTGGCCGTAGGCTTTAGCTGGAATATCAGTCCTTCTAAAACACCTTAGCTATGAAATATATCAGTTTGATTTTATTTACCTTGTTTGGGATAAACAAGGTAGACGGCAACCTCTTTGTCTGTAAAAATGCAAGTGTAAGCTTGTATTCTAAAGCCCCGATAGAGGATATTGAAGCTACAACCGCCTCTGGTACATCTGTTTACAATGCATCTACCGGTGATGTAGCCTTTAGTGTGCCCATCAAAAGCTTCCGTTTTGAAAAATCGTTAATGCAGGAGCATTTTAACGATACTTATATGGAAAGCGATAAGTATCCAAACGCCACTTTTAGAGGTAAAATAGCTAGTGTGCCCGATCTGAGCAAAGACGGCACCTACCCGGTAAAAGCTACCGGCGATTTCACTGTGCACGGCGTTACCCAAAACCGCACCATTGATGGCGCCTTCACGGTTAAAGGCGGTACGGTATCGCTCAGCTCTGAGTTTATGGTTAAATGTGCCGATCATAAAATTACTATACCCAGAATTGTATTTCACAATATTGCCGAAAGCGTGCGCATACGCGTAACGGCCAACTATGCGGCTAACAAGTAGCATTTTATACCAATTACATATCAACTAAACTAAAACAATCAGCATTATGAAAAAGACGGTTATTTTATTAGCCTTGGCTGCTTTCGGCTTTAATGCCGGGGCGCAGACCAAGCCCGATACAAAAACCAACGCGGCCGATTCATTAATGAATGCCCTCACCACCACTAATGATAAAGGCGAAAAAGTATCGGCAGCGTTTGAATCATCGCGCCTCATTCTCTCACAGTCTACAGAGATGGTCAAGAAGCAAAACCTTAACTTTTTGGTGAGCCACCGATTTGGAGATGTAGGAGGGGCCGATGGTGGCAGTAAGATTTTCTGGGGGTTAGATAACTCAAGCGATATTTTTATTGGGTTTGAGTATGGTGTGAGCGATAATTTTAATATTGATTTCGGTCGCAACAAGTTTGAGCAATTGCTGGAGCTGGGTTTAAAATGGGCCGTACTGCATCAAACTAAAGACGATAGCGCGCCCTTTAATATTACGCTGGCCGGTAAAGCAGGCTTAAAACCCTATGCCGTAACCACCGGCGTTTTTAACGATTACAGCAACCGACTTAATTATTATTACGAGGCCATTATTTCGCGCAAGTTTTCGCAGAGCATATCGTTGCAAATCATCCCGTCATACCTGCGCAACAACCTGCCATACCCGCTGGCTAATGGTAACGAGCAAAATATTTTTGCGCTGGGCGTTGGCGGCTATATTAAAGTTACCAAACGCTCGGGACTGGTGTTTGATTACCAGCACCCATTCTCTAACTATCGCAGCAACAGCACCGATCCCCGGTTTTATGATCCCATTGCCGTGGGATGGCAAGTGCAGACCGGCGGCCACGTGTTTACCGTTAACTTCAGCAATTCTAAAGCCATATCAGAGATCAACTACCTGAGCGACACCGATTCAAGCTGGGGTAAGGGCCAGTTCCGCATTGGTTTTACCATCTCAAGGATGTTTGACCTATCGGGCCACAAAGAGAAAAAAGAAGGCGGTTATTAAAAAATCAGATCACACTAAAACATTAATACTATGGAAAGAGATGAATTTTTAAGAAAGCTGGGTATAGGCGTACTGGCGGTGTGTGCCGGTTGCGGCATTGCCAGTTGCGGTAGCAAGGTAGATGTAGATCACCTTGATCAAACCAGTGCCGTACCTGCTCCAGGCAGTGGCAACTTGTTTTCTATCGACCTGAATAATAATATCCCAAACATTGGCGATTCTATCAAGTCAAGCGGTGTTATCCTGGTACGTATTGCGGCAGGCAATATAGCCGCATCATTTACTGCGGTACAGTTGTCTTGTACCCATCAGGGCTCGTCTATCAACTATAATACTACCCAGGGTATTTTTATTTGTCCTAACCACGGCAGCGAGTTCAGCAAAACGGGGGCCCTGTTGCTTGGTCCGGCAGCTTTGCCTTTGCATCAGTATAGCGTTGTCATTAGTGGCAATACGCTAACAGTAGTAGCCTAATAGTTTCTATATAATAGTTCCTTTAGGGTTAGTTTAGTTTCTCAGTATGTAAACTCCGGGTGCGCAATGCTTCCGGAGTTTTTGTTTTTAAGGATGTGCTGCATTACCAGCTATCTGTTCTGAAGGGTTCTGCCGGCAAACCTGCGTCGTTTTGCAGATTGGTAATGGCCGCATTGGTAAATGCGTAACGGATTGATTTTACTGCTGATGTGAGTGATGCCGGTATGGTAATTCTTACGGTGCTCCCAATAATCTGTGCATCGGCTTTAATTAAATTATGGTCGTCGCCCGCCACAAAGAAAAGCTGATTGAGTTGCGCATTGCCAATAGTATTGAGTCCATTAGCCGTTCCGTCAGCAAAACTAATGGTGATGGCATTGCCGCTGATACTATAACCTGCAAACTGCGGTCCGTAGCATTGTACCGGCAGGTTGTAGGTTTTACGCAGGGCCAGCAGGGCCAATCGTTCGCCCACCGGTTTTTTGTCTCGGGGGTGATGATTGGCGGCTTCGCCCACATCCATGGTAATGGCCATGCCCGTGTTTTTTACCGTCAGCGCGCGCGATTGCCCTTCGCGAAAGTAAGCCAGCCAGTTATTTTCGGGGTTGCCGCCCGGTGGGTTGGTGTTGTTATAATCTTCTGCAAAGGGGGTGAGCTGCACCAGGTAAAACGGCAGATCGCCCTGGCTAAATTGCTTGCGCCAGCTGCTGATAAGGGCAGCGTTAAGCGCAGTGTAATCTGACGGTGGGTCATGCTGATTATTCTCGCCCTGGTACCACAAAAAGCCTTTGATGTTGAGGTTGATGAGCGGGTTGATCATGCCGTTGTACAGTTTGCTGCCGCTGGAGTAAGGCTGTAGTTGTGTGGTGCTGAAAGCCTCTTTATTCATCCATTCCTGGCAATAGGAACCGTTAACGGCCGATATAACAATACCGATAGGAACATTAAGCGTAGTATGTATTTTGCGGGCAAAGTAATAGGCAACCGCACTAAGCTCCCCCGCGTTTTGCGGCGAGCAGGCTTTCCAGGTAGCGGCGGCATCTAACATTGCCGCCGGCTTATCGGCATAATATTGTGGAACCGTTAATGTGCGGATGGCCGGATAATTGGCTGCCGCTATCTCATTCTGATAGTCTAAAACACCGGTAAAGGGAGCTATGGCGGCAACAGGCATGGCCATGTTTGATTGGCCCGAGCACAGCCACACATCGCCTATCAGGATGTTGTTGAGTACCACGTCTGTTTGTCCGGCACTTTTGCAGGTGATGGTTTGCGGGGTGCTGTTTGCCGCGCTGGCAGGTAAAGATAGTTGCCAGTTGCCGTTGGCATCACTTGTGGTAGTAACCGGGGTATTGCTCCAGCTAACAGTAACAGCCACTGTTGCGCCGGGGGTAACAGTGCCCCATATTTTACATTGCACATCGCGCTGCAGTACCATGTTGTTTTGCAGAACACTAGCAACAGCAAGTGTTTTAGGAAGTTGCTGAGGATTATCGTTTGAGCCGTCGGGATCTGTCCCGGATTTATGGCAACTTCCCAAAACGCCTGCAATCAATATTAGAAACAGGAGATAGGTTTTAAATGATCTGAGCACGCTGATAAGGCATTAATTGCTATACAAGTATAATTAGAATTGCTATAAAAAAGTAAGGCTTCCGTTGAGAGCGGAAGCCTTTACTAAACCAATTATAAACCTTATGTGTGAGAGACGAATTAATATTATGGTACAAATATATGTACTCCGTACAGTTATAGCAAATATTTTATAAATTTTAACACTTTTTTAACAATTGAACAAGAAAATGGTCCATTGTATGCATTTTTAATATTATCAATTTCAAATTTGCTAAGATACCTGCATCCGGTTAAAGCCCGGGGTAATTAAGCTGATTAAATTTTCAACCTCGTTTTGCAATCCGGCAAGGCCTTCTTTGTAATAATGTTCAAGGCTGCTGTCAATTGCTTTTAGCCTGCGGCGCAAACTTGGCCTATAACAAAGTAGTATTGATTTTAACGTATTGCTTTTGTGTAACTGCTGTGGCGGCGCATTGTGCAGTAACTCTTCTACCAGGTTCTCTTCCAGCTCAAGACGTTTCCTGTTGAGCAGGGTAAGAGCAAAGGCGTTACTTTCACTATAGGCAAAGGTTGCCAGTCGTTTAATTTGCTGTAAAAGCTGCTGCAAGCTTGTTAACAGCTGGTTTGGGTCATGCTGTTTTTCCATTATAAAAGGTGATGTAGATTGTACAGAATTTAAACGCATGGCACTGGCTTATATTATTGACAACATCACTCATTTAACCATTAAAATGTTAATAAGGTTTTAACCAATGCTATATTTATTTATGAATAGTTAATAAAAGGTTGTTTTTAGGCCATTTTGCGGGTTTGCTAGATTTTTGAAAGTGAAATTTAAATGAAATTTCTGCAAAAAAGTTACAACAATCACGCATCTCAGAGTGTATATTTGTATATAGACCCAAAGCTAAACTAACATGATACTTACCTACCACGAAGCGATTGAATTGATGAGTTATTTGCCGGTGGCGTTGCCTGCAGCAGGCAGAGTAATACCCAAACAAAATATTGATCAGTCTGAAATGGGCCACCTGCATCAATCGATATCAGACCTGGAATCACTTGCACAGGGCGATGATATTGGCTTTGATGCATCACATATGGAACAGCCGCTGCGCCGTACCGCCTAACTGACATCATCAGAAATTATAAATAACACGTATGCCATGTTCTTTTTGGGTGAACCGCCCGAAAGCCATGCCATAATCTATCCTGAAAACACGCTGTTTAATACCCACATACCACTCTTTGTAAGGGGGCAGCGTGCCTTGAGTTAAGTAAGAACCACCTGCAATTTCTTGCAGGTGCAGCCTGTTGAGTAACGGAATCTGACTCAGCAACAGTCCCGCAAAATTGTGTTCAATATGCGCCTCAAAGTACGATTTGAAAGTACTATAGGTGTAGAAGTTGAGGAAGTGGAACGAGCCCAGGGTTGCGTCATACAGAAAAGCCTGGCCGCCGCGAAACTGGGCGTAGTCCGGGAAGTAAAGCAATTTGTTGTTAAAAAAGGTTCCTGCCGAAAGCGAATAGGCCATGTTGCCCAGCGTGCCCAGATTCACCCTGTCTTGAAAAACCTCTATCGAACCGAAAGAGTAATTTACATCAGACCCAAACTTATGAATACCCTTGCGGAAGTTAATCCGGATACGCGGGAACGGATTGGGCTGAATAAATTTACCGGCAGGCGTGATCTTATACTCCTGTCTGAAGGTAAACGTAGCCGATCCCTGAAAACTCAACGACCGGTATTCTGGAAACAATGGCGAGTCTGAACCTGGATCGAGCGGGTTGTTAGAGGTGAGGTAAATGCTATCGCGATTAAAAGTATGATAAGAAGTGTTGCTAAGCGACCGCCGGCTGGCGTACTCCATTTGTCCGTTCAATAACACACCGTTGGCCACCTCGCCGGTAATACCCAGCATAATAAATTTAGATTGGTATAGCTTTAAGTAGTTATTACCCAAAATCAGCGTGTTCAGTGAGTTGAAGAACGGGGTGATGGTACCTGAGTTGTTCAAGTCGAGGAAATCAGACCCGACGCCACCGTAGATGGTAGATTGTTTAAACGGATTGTACCGGTAATTAAAGTAGGCGTTAACATTCAATATCTTATCAGAAAAACCGTAGTGCATATCGGGCGAGATATACAAACTGCGTTGCTGATCAAATATCTTGTTAAAACGCGGGTTCAGATCTATACCCCAGCCCTCAACCGTATTGTAATAAACAAAGCTGCGTGGCGAGGGGATGTTTAGCTGCCAGTTGCGCGCGTAGTTGTGCAGCGTATAACCATTAAAGCCATAGGGGATAAGCTTAAAGCGGTTATTGGTGTTTTGTAATGAGTCTGTTGGGGTTTTATCTTTCTGGTGGCGTTCGGCAAGTTTATTCCATCCGTAGTAAACCTTTTCATCGTCTGTAAGCGGTAGAGGGCGTACCTGGTCCATCAGTTGCTGGTTTTGATAAACCTGGGTATTGCTATGGTAAACCTCGCCGGTAAACAAGGCATATTTCAGTTCGGCGGTATCGGCATGTACATCGGTATAGGTTTGCAGGTAATAGCCACCGTTATGATAGCCCAGCAAACCACCTTTATATTGAAGAACAGTTTTTTGCGGCGCCCAGCCGGTTGAGTCTACCGGTACATATTGCTGTTGGATTTTTACTTCGGTAATAAAGTCAATGCGTGCGCGCTTGCCAAGTGTCAGATCGGCAGCGTAGAGGCGCCAGCCGTTTTCGTTGATATAAATATAGCCCGTAAAAGTGTATTGGCTGCGATGCCGTGGTTTAACGTAGATGACGCTTATGGTATCTTTTCCATCGGCATAGCGGGCAGTTGTATAGAAACGATAGTAGTTAAATGCGCTTTGGGAGAGGGGCGAAACAAAGCCATGATCGCACAGTCCATCCCAATGGATAAAGGGGCGATAAAAATCGACATGAAAATCGGGCGCGCTGTTAAAGTTAAACAGGTTCTCATTTACTGTGGTACGTACCGATGCTACATACTCGCGAATTTTATCGGGTGCCCGAAAGCGAATGCCCGATACCGATTCATTGAGACTGATGATGCCTTGCCGGTTCTCGCTCAGGTGCAGGTTGGTGGCAATCTCCCGCCTCATAAACATGCGCGGCGCTTTGGTGAGCACCTGCGTGCCTTTGCTGTATAAGGTGCCCAGGTACACGGTGGTATCATGCGTATAGATGCCTTTCTGGTCTATGGCATGGTGCATTATATCATCGGCATTACAATAATCAGGGGTGTTGATGATGGGAAACATCACAATATTGCAGATGGTATCACCCGCCTGGATCTCGGTTTTAAAGGGCAAATAGCCCACTTGCCTGAAAGTGAGGATGTGTTTGCCCGGCGGAACGCTCAGTTTAAAATTGCCTTCCTCGTTACTGGCCGTGCCATCATTGGTTTGTGCAGACCATACCGAAACAAAGGGCAAAGGCTTCCCGTTCTGGTCAATTACTGTTCCTTTTACATCGGTGTTTTGCGCCAGTGCTAGTTCGCCAATACAGCATAAAATTAAGATCAGGCATATAAGGCGCATACAGCAATAGTTAACAGAAGCGGCTAAGTTTAGTTTGATACGGCTGCTTTATGTAAGTATACGTTGTTGGCGTTAAAAATGTATCGTATATGGCAAAATAAAACGTTGTTTTTGGCCGGTTTTTAACATCAATGTTGTCATCCCGAACGAATATGCGTCGGGCTTGTGTGATGGAGTGAGGAGGGATCTTATACGAAAGATTAGCGCTTGGGAATATCGGGCTTGCTTAAAGGTGTGTTTTAGGCCGAAGCGCGCCCTTCGACAAGCTCAGGATGACGCCCTTTTTTTGTGTCGTTATTTAGTCGTTTATACACTAAACAAGAAGAGCCGCTCAACAAAGCGGCTCTTCATTTATCCAGATAGATAAGTGTCTTATTTTACGTTGAAGGCCACCATATAGTCGCCCCAGGAGAATGATACTTTGCCCGATTTATCGATAGCAAATTTCAAACGCTCGGTAAATGCAGCTGATTTTTCTGTTTTAACGGTGAATTTAAACAGATCGGCAGCGGCATCATGCTGGGTGCCCCAGTTTTTGGTGTTAGAGTTGATGATGATGGTCCACTCTTTTTCGCCAGGGATGGTCCAGATGCTGTATTTGCCGGCTGGCAGGGCGTTGCCGTTAACTTTTACGTCTTTGCTCACGGTAAGCGCGGTCTCTTCATTGGCGCCTGTACGCCAGATCTGGCCCCAGGGCGCAATCTCTTTGCCAATGGTACGACCTTTAATAGCTGGCTGGCTATAAGCTACAGAAATATCTACCCCGGCTGATGTAACGGCTTTTACGGTATCCGGCGGACTAGGGCGCTGTGGCTTGCCTTGCGCTTTGGCCGTAAGGGTGCCAAACAGCGCAACAATCATAGTAAGTACTAATAATTTTTTCATGGTTCGAAGGGTTTTAAGCTGAAACGAATGTATGAATATGTTTTTATTAAATGTATGGAGGGTGGATAATAGTATTACGTCATTGCGAGGAACGAAGCGATCTCATTTTGTCATTCTGAGCGATAGCGAAGAATCTCTGAGGACAGGCAAACAGGAGTGTCCTTAGAGATGCTTCGTTCCTCAGCATGACATGATGGCGCTGCATCTCGTTACTAACGGAGTAAGTAAGATGATTATTGCACTTTTTGGCTAAAAGCATCTATCATATCCATTACCAGGGCAGCTTCTTCAATGGTGCATGGGTTCGGGCCCTCGCCGTTAAAGTAGGCCACAATTTTTTCAATCATAGGCTGTTGTATATGCTCCGGATGCTGGAAGGTAATGTTTTGCGCTCCATCCTGGTTGTGCCAGTTCAGTTGGTTGCCAAAGAAGGGGAAGGTGATCTTGCCCTGGGTGCCAATGATCTCGCAGCTATCTGCTACTTCGCTTTCGGCCACATTAAAGCACCATGAGCCGTTTACTACCACATTGTTTTTAAAAACAATCTGTCCACACACATGATCGTCGGCGGCGTAGGCTTTAGACTGATTTACGCCATAGCCCTGATAGGCTACCGGCTCGCCAAACCAGTGCAGCATTAAATCCAGTTGATGCGGGGCCAGGTCATGAAAGTAACCACCCCCCGCAATGTTGGGATCAACGCGCCAGTTATCCCCCGTTTTGGCTACCAGCTGCGGCTGTAATTTTTGCCACATGCGGATCTGCACGGTGCGCACCTCGCCAATGGTTCCGGCATCTAAAAGTTCTTTTATCTTCACAAACATAGGTACCGCACGGCGGTAGTGCGCCACGGTCAGTTTTACATCGCTTTTGGCAAGTACACGCGCCAGTGTAACGGCCTCTTCGGCATTCATGGCTACCGGCTTTTCAACATACACGTTCAATCCGGCGGCAATGGCGTCAATAGCATAGTCCACGTGCGAAGACGGCGGCGTGGCAATATAAATGGCGTTCACATCCTCATCGGCCAGCAAATCATGCGCATCGTCATACCAACGGCCAACATGATGACGTTGAGCGTAATCTGCTGCTTTCTCTGCATCGCGGCGCATTACGGCAACCAGCTTACTGCCTTCAACTTTACTAAATGCCGGTCCGCTTTTTTTCTCGGTCACATCGCCGCAACCTATAATTCCCCAGTTTATCATGTGTTATGCTTGCTGTAATATATTTTCAATCTGTGCCAGTTCATCTGCACTAAAGGCAATGTTATCCAGGCATTTCATCGAGTCTAGTAATTGTGCCGGGCGACTGGCGCCAATCAGTACCGATGTTACACGGTCGTCTTTCAGTAACCAGGCCAGCGCCATTTGCGCCAGTGTTTGGCCGCGTTGCTGCGCCAGGTCGTTCAGCTGGTTGATCTGTTTCAGGCGCTCGTCGGTAATCATGTCCGGTTTCAGGAAGTTTGCCCTTGCCGCACGTGAATCCTGCGGAATACCGTGCAGGTATTTATCCGTCAGCATGCCCTGCGCCAACGGCGAGAAGGGGATACAGCCCACACCCTCGTTACCCAGCACATCCATCAAACCATCCTCTACCCAACGCACAAACATGGAGTATTTAGGCTGATGAATGAGGCACGGTGTACCTAATGAGCGCAGGATTTTCACTGCCTCGGCAGTTTGATCGGCCGGATAGTTAGAGATGCCTACATATAAAGCTTTACCCTGACGAACAATCAGATCCAACGCAGCCATAGTTTCTTCCAACGGTGTTTCCGGATCCGGGCGATGATGGTAAAAGATGTCTACATAATCCAGCCCCATACGTTTAAGGCTTTGATCAAGACTGGATACCAGGTATTTCTTTGAACCCCAATCGCCGTAAGGGCCATCCCACATGGTATAACCGGCCTTGCTACTGATAATCAGCTCATCGCGATAGCCGGCAAAATCCTCGCGCAGTATTTTGCCAAAATTGGTTTCGGCACTGCCCGGCGGCGGCCCGTAATTGTTGGCCAGATCAAAATGGGTGATACCGTTATCAAAAGCAGTGTGCAGTATGGCGCGAAAGTTCTCTTCCACATCCACACCACCGAAGTTATGCCACAGGCCCAGTGATAATGCCGAAAGTTTCAGTCCACTGCGGCCGCAACGGCGGTATTGCATGTTATTATAACGTGCAGAAGATGGTACGTAGGTCATTGTTTTTGGTTTGATGATTGCAGCGCCAAATTAGGGGAAAAAGGTGAAAGTGGAAAGGCGGAGAGGTAACGGTTGCGTTATATAGCTGCCAGGTTGCAAAAGCGATATCTTAACGCTGTCTAATTAACTTATAACGCAACGGTCCACGTATCAATATAGTTGAATCGGCGCTCAACCTGCGTTCATAGATCTTCAACGTGTCGCCTACAAATAGGTATGGCAGATATTCTGCATTGTTTTGATCAGAGCCTATCTGAAAGTCATCAATATTTGTGGCTGGCTCATTATTAAATATGGTGCTAGCTTCATAAATTTTGTTTTTGCCGAAACCGTTTATCGTTCCATTGCTGTTAAAGGTAATTTTTGTTGCGTGTCCCAAACTGTCGATGTAGGTATAATGACCAGAGAAGACAGATCTGTTAATGGTATAAGTTAGTGCGTCTGAAAGACCGTTGCCAGGTTTAGTGCGCATGTAACGGGCAGTTGACGATTTGCCATTACTGTTTTGATAATACAATACCAGTAAAGTGTCGGCTCCCTTAATTTCATAGCTTAGCTCGCCTTTATCCGATTTATCGGACTCTGTTAAAAGTATATGAAATTTGATGGAATGCGGGTGTGTTCCGGCGCGAAAACGTAGTGATGCTGCCCCGCCCTCAATATTGTTTAGTCCCAGCACTACTGGCAATGTATCTGCTTTTATAAAAGATGGATCTATCACCATGCCTGATATCTCGTCAAGTTTTTGAGTGGCAGAAAATACTGAACGGGTTTTGATCAGTTCGTCAACATAAGTTTTGCTGATCCAGGATCCTTTGATCAGAGGCTTAAATTCCTTCACCAACGGGTTGTCTGTTTTTGATCTGCCGATGGTTTTTTGGCTATGGGTATCTGTTGTTTCTTGATGCTGGCCGTTGCCTTTACAAGCAATAAGCAAGATGGGAAGCAGTAATAAGAAAAGAAATTTCTTCATTGTGATACAGATCTGCTCAAATATAAACCTAATCAACTAAATCCCTACCTTTGCAGCATGAATGCTGATGCTATAAAACTGCCGGGCCGTTATTGTAATTCGTTAACTGAATACTCGCGTTTTGTTACGCGCGAGGTTTTTATTGGCGATGTGCCGCTGGGCGGCAATAACCCCATTCGTATACAAAGCATGACCACTACCGATACTATGGACACCATGGGTACGGTAGAACAAAGCATCCGCATGATTGATGCAGGGTGCGAGCTGGTGCGTATTACCGCGCCAAGCATCAAAGAGGCACAAAACCTGGAGAACATCAAACGCGAGTTGCGTGCCCGCGGGTACCAAACCCCACTGGTGGCCGATATCCATTTTACCCCCAACGCTGCAGAAGTAGCCGCCCGCATTGTAGAAAAGGTGCGTGTGAATCCGGGTAACTATGCCGATAAAAAACGCTTCGACCAGATAGATTATACCGATGCTGAGTACCAGGGTGAGTTGGATAGAATTTTCCAGAAGTTTAGTCCGCTGGTAAAAGTTTGTAAAGAGTATGGTACTGCTATGCGTATTGGCACTAATCACGGTTCGCTGAGCGACCGGATTATGAGCCGCTACGGCGATACCCCGCAAGGCATGGTAGAAAGTGCTATGGAGTTTATGCGCATGTGCGAGGCGCTCAACTACTACAACCTGGTAGTGAGCATGAAAAGCAGTAACCCGCAGGTAATGGTGCAGGCCTACCGCCTGCTGGTAGAAACAATGACCGCCGAAGGCATGAACTACCCGCTGCATTTGGGCGTAACCGAAGCCGGTGACGGAGAGGACGGTCGCATCAAGTCTGCCGTAGGTATTGGTACCCTGCTGGAAGACGGACTGGGTGATACCGTACGCGTATCCCTGACCGAAGAACCAGAAGCCGAAGCACCGGTAGCTATCGCGCTGGTGAACAGATATTCAGAAAGGTTGAACGGAGAAAGGTTAAAGGAGAAAGGTGCTGAGGAAAATGACCTTTTGCCTTTAAGCTTTAACCTTTCACCTCAATATAACCCCTACGAATACCGCAAGCGCGAAACTTACGAGGCCAATGCCTTTATTGGCGGTCACCTGGTGCCGCGTGTGGTGTTAGATCTGTCTAAACAAAATTTGAAAGATCCATCGGTAATGAATGCTGCGGGCTACCTGTATGCGCCATTGCTGGATAAATATAACATGGCCGATCAGTCGGTTGATTTTGTGTACCTGGCCGATGAACTGCCTAGCTTTGCTATGCCGGGGAATTTGAAACAGCTTTATAACTACAGCACCTGGCGCGCGTTGACCGATAAAACGCAGTGTCATCCGCTGTTCTCTTTACAGGAATATATTACGGCTGAGGAACGCTCGCCATCTATGAACCTGGTACGCGTAACCAATGCCGATATTGAAACCGAAGATTTTGGCTCGATACCATTAGACAAAACGCTGGTATTTGTGCTGGAAACTAAAGAAGCTCATGGCATGGCAGATCAGCGCGCTTTCTTCTTTAAGATGGAAGAACTGGGGCTGGATGTGCCAGTGATTGTGAAGCGCAGCTATACCCCTCCCGGCCTCCCCGAAGGGGAGGAGTTAAAGAAGGAGGATTTAGGTGGGGTTGACGATATCACCTATCTGCAACTCTATGCCTCTACCGATTTAGGCGCGCTGCTAGTTGACGGTTATGGCGATGGTATTTGGATTGATGCGCCGACGATTACTCCGCAGGCTATCACTTCTACATCGTTCGGTATTTTGCAGGCTACACGTTCACGTATTTCAAAAACCGAATATATCTCTTGCCCAAGCTGCGGCCGTACGCTGTTTGATCTGATGGAAACGACCCAGATGATCAGGAGCAGAACCAGTCACCTGAAAGGGTTGAAAATTGGAATTATGGGCTGCATTGTAAACGGTCCCGGCGAAATGGCCGATGCTGATTACGGTTACGTAGGTTCTGGTACCGATAAGGTGACGTTGTACCGCGGTAAAGAAGCCGTGAAAAAGAACATCAACTACGCCAATGCGCTTGATGAACTGATTGGCATTATTAAAGAAGACGGCAACTGGGTAGAGCCCGCGCAATAGTATTTTCCAGAACTCGGCTTATCTTATTTGTTCGCTGCAAAGGCTACTGGTAGCGTGTAGGTTATGTCTGCGGGTTTGCCGTTGATGGTGCCGGGTATCCAATCTGGCATCAGTTTTAGAACTCTAATCACCTCGGCATCGGTTACGGAATTTAATCCCCGCATTATTTTTATGTCGGTTATTTTGCCGGCCTTGCTGACAATAAAACTGGCAAATACTTTTCCATTGACTGCTCCCTTAGGATAATGGATGTTTTGTTTAAGGAAATTCATCAGCCCGTCATTGCCTCCAGGAAAACTGGGTTGCGGCAAAATCTCGACATCCCCCAACATTATTAGATCGTCCTTAGCTTTCTTATCAACTTTAATACCTGCTTTTTGCGGAGTCTTTTGTTGCGCATTGGCCTGTTGAAATACAGAAATACCCAATAACATCAACGCTGCCGATGCCCACCTCTTCCAGCCGCGTAAAACAACAGGCTGTAGAGCCACCTGTTCTTGTCTGAAACGACCGCAAAGGTTACCGCCGCACTCGGCCAGTATTTGCAGAAATTCTTGCTGTCTGGCGTCTGTAAAATCATAAACGATTTTGTTGCATTGGGTGCAATACCTGCCGCCGTTTATCGGTGTCATAGCGTCCCAATTGGCAGGGCAGTTAAACCGTAATTGCACATTTGCTATCTCTTTATTCATTTAAACTAAATTATTAGTTATTCGAGTAAGAAGCAAGTGTTTTAATGAACTTTTTTCCGTGATTTTTTGGGGGCTATAAAATCAACTCAAAAACGGCTCCCACCATGCTGAATTAAATGCGCCTTTCACCTCTGTAGGTGTGCCCGGCGAGGGGAGAAATAGCTCGATATTCTTCTCTTTCGCATACTTCAGCAGCAAATCAACCGGCTCATGCCATGCGTGCAGGGCCAGGTTAAAAGTGCCCCAGTGGATGGGCATCATTAGCTTGCCCTTTAGCGCCAGGTGGGCGTTGGTGGCATGGTTTGGCCCCATATGTATATCGGCCCAGAGATGATGGTAGGCGCCAATCTCCAGCATAGTCAGGTCAAACGGACCGAACGTATCGCCAATGTTGTGGAACTCCTCAAACCAGCCTGAATCGGCCCCGAAAAAGATATTATGAGTATGGCCTTTGATAACAAATGACGACCACAGGGTTTGATCGCGGTTAAAGATCCCCCGTCCAGAAAAATGTCGCGCCGGAGCGGCGGTGATTACGCAATCGTCGCCCAGCATCACGCTGTCGCCCCAATCCATCTCATTGATGAAATTCTTGATGATGCCGAATTTCTCCAGGTACCGGCCCACACCCATCGAGGTATAGAAAGGGATTTCCTTATCGGCAAAAAAGCGGATGGTAGCCTTATCCAGATGATCATAATGATCGTGCGAGACAATCACGGCATCCAGCGGCGGCAACTGCTCCAATGGCAACGGCGGGTTGAAAAAACGTTTCGGTCCCATCCACTGACTAAATGATACGCGGTCGCTCCAAACAGGGTCAGTCAGAATACGCTTGCCGTCAATTTCAATGAGCAGGCTGGAGTGACCGATCCAGGTAATGCGCAGTCCGTTGTCAGCAGGTGTTTTGTAAATTGAAGCATCCGTTTTAAACGGACCGAGTTGCTTTTTAGGGATACTTTCTTCTTTATTGGTGGCGTAAGCTTTGAGTATATGCAGAAATTTGCCTAGTCCCGCAGCATCGGTAGGCACAATATTAATGTATTTCCCGCCTTTGCGGCGGGAGCTAGCGATGGTCATTTAGTGTATGTTTTCTATCAGTAGTGATGCAACGTGCAAAGTAAAGCAATTGTTGTTTGTAAGATAAGTTTATGGCGAATTAGTTACGGTTAATGTTGTTGATTCTGTTTTCGGCACCGATTAAGGCAACCATACCATGCAATGTTTCGTTGTAGTTTATAAACATTCTAAATTGCGGTGTTTGACAAAGTCTTGACATTGCATCAAATTAAGCATATTACTTTTGTTGGGTTCAAAATAAAACTGCTTTGAAGTATCTAAAGGTTATAGCGTTTACGCATAAACAGGTTGAGTTGAAGGAATTGGGTAAACTGGTAATTTGTCAGGAAGACCTCGTTCCCAAACTGCAGCAAGTGAAAGAGCAGTTTGCTATTCCAGAGATATTCTATCTATCTACCTGTAACCGTGTAGCTTTTATTATGGCTACCGAGCAAGAAGTAGACAAAGCTTTTGCCCAGCGCTTTATTCAGGCCATGAACATTGGCTTGTGCCCCATGCACATGGACAAGTTTATGGAGGCCGCTGCCATTTATGAAAACATGGACGCGCTAGAACACCTGCTGCGCACTTCATGCTCATTAGAAAGTTTGGTGGTGGGCGAAAAGGAAATCCTGGCGCAGGTGCGCCGCGCTTATGAGCATTGTCGCGAGCAGGGCCTTACCGGCGATTATCTGCGTATGGTGATGAACTGTACCGTTAAAACCGCTAAAGAGGTTTATACGCACACCAATATCTCTAAAAACCCAATCTCGGTAGTATCATTAGCCTATCGTAAACTAAAAGACCTGAAGTTGTGTAGCAACGCCCGTGTGCTGATTGTAGGCGCCGGCGAAACCAACCGCAACATTTCACGATATTTGCAGAAGCATAAGTTTGGCAATTTTGTCGTCTTTAACCGCACATTGTCTAAAGCGCAGGAGCTGGCTGCCGATCTGAACGGTGAAGCCTTTGACCTGGAAGCCCTCAAAACCTACAACAAAGGCTTCGACGCTATTATAACCTGCACTTCTGCTACTCAGCCACTCATCACTCCAGAAATTTACCGCTCATTGCTTAACGGCGAGACCGATAGGAAAACCATCGTCGATCTGGCTATCCCTAATGATGTTGCCGCGGAAGTGTTGGAGCTATTCCCGGTAAACTACATAGAGGTGCACTCGCTTAACGAGATTGCCCAGAAAAACATACAGGAGCGCTACCAGGAGCTGGTACATGCCGAGAAGATCATCGATCAAAACGTATCTGAGTTTTTGCCTCAACTGAAACAACGCCGTGTAGAACTGGCCATGCGCCAGGTGCCTGAGAAGATCAAAGAGATCCGCAATATGGCCATCAACACCGTTTTTGCTGATGAGGTACAAAGCATGGACGAGCAGTCTCGCGAGATATTGGAAAAGGTGATCAACTACATGGAGAAAAAGTACATCAGCGTACCCATGGTGATGGCTAAAGAGATCATGATCAACGGAAACTAGTATTCCTTATATCCTTTTACTTCTTTCATGATATTTGAAATGAGCTATAATTTAGATAGCTTTAAGTATCATGAACGCTAATGATACCTCCCTCCATAATAAGCTGGCTATCCCCGGCGAAACCCGTATTTATTTCTCACAAAAGAGACTTTGGTTTAGGGCGATGCTGATTAGCGTTACTATCACCGGGTGTCTTTATTTCATGTTAAAAAACGGCAACTATTTGGTTGGTCTGCCTTTGTCGGGGTTTCTTGCCGCACTTTTAGTTTGGTTGTTTGTGAAGTTTGGCAACCGCGCACCTCAAATCATCATCAATGCAAAGGGTATTACCACTATAGATGCAGGGTTTGTTACCTGGAATGATATACATAACGAAGAGGTAGTTTGCCAACACAAAGGCCGCATTACTACTTATTTCCTTGAATATAAGTATCCTGAAGGATATGGACAGGTGAATATCAATCAGCTTGATATCGATCATCAGCAACTGGTGGATTTGCTGAAATATTATCGCTCGTGCAGTTAATGAGTAAATAACCCCATGCGTCTCTCCAATACCAAAATAGTTGTAGCTAATCCTATTCCACCTGAAACTAGCATCTATTTTTATGGGTGGTCAGTATTATTCGAGTTGATCTTATTTGTCCTTTTTCTTTGTGCTGCCGCGCTCGTTTTTATCCTCAGTTTACCGGGCAAGGAAGTTTTTAGCCTGGCCGTACTTTTAATAATGGGATTGTGTCTATTGTTTAGTATTTATGGTTTATGCAAAGCGCTATTAAGAGACGGTCCGCAAATAATAATCAGCAATGGGGGGATACAAACCGCTAATTCTGCATTTTATAAATGGGATGAGATAACTGGCGAGTATGTGTTTGAAACGAGCGGACGAGGCAAAAAATATTATCTTGATTTTAATGGTCCAGAGGGTAAGGTGCGCATCTTATTAAATAATCTAAATATTTCTGCAGATGGAATGGGCATTCTGTTGCATTTTTATCGGCAACGACATATCAATCCCGATTTTAAATATTGATTTCAAGTAGAGAATCCTTTCAAAAACAACCCAGCCTTAAACCCTGTTATGATACATAACATCAGTAACCTATGAGCAACAGCATTAATCTGGCAGAGCTTCCGCAGGAAACCAAGATCTACTACTCAAAAGGCAAAGCCATTTTAAGGATGGCGCTATTGCTGGTTTGTTTGGCGGCAGGCATATATTTGCTTGCACAGCCCAATGCCAAGCTGGCCGGTGGTGTTGTTTGTGCTGTTACTATTTTGGTGAGCGCTATTAACATCCGCATTTTTGCTAATAATGCGCCGCAAATTATTGTTAATAAAGATGGGTTAGAAACCAGTAAGGCGCCGTTTTATCCCTGGAGTAAAATTAGTAATGAGGAGGTTGTGAGGCGCTTTAACGGTAAAGTAAATATCTATTATCTAAATTATAATTATCCGGGCGGGCAGGTAAGTGTGCGTCTCAATAGCATGGCCTGCAAAGCAAATGAGTTGGGCGAACTATTAAAAGATTACAGAGGGCAGGCTCAACCCGCATCCTGAAGTTCATCACATTTAATTACGGTCAAGGCCGGGCGGGTTTCTGCCGGGGCAATACCCTTTCTGCGCCTGTTCATATTGATAACCGATACGGTGAGGATCAATATTGCAAAGCGCTTAATCAAATGGTTTTCATCTATATTGAACAGATCGTTGGCAAAAAGCAGGCGATAGCCAGAGTGAATCAGATCGGGCTGATGGGTTTTAAACCATTGCTGCGTATAGGCAGATGTGCCAAAGTGCACCCAAAAAGTTAAGATAAAGAACAATCGGCCCACTTTGAAAAGTTCTAAGGTGTTGTTGCCCAGCATGGAGCAGAAGGTAAATAAGATGCTCGATACAATAAACACGGTAGAAAGCAAGTCATAATTCGCATCGCCCAGAAGCCAGTACTCTGCCAGGTTGTTAGTGCGTACTGTAATATTGGCATCGGCAGTCATCTTAACTTTGGTCATGTTGTTAGTCCACCGCTCTTTTATGGGATAAATGGCATTCTCCGTGCGGATGTTATCGCCGTTTATGGGCTTTGAAATGGTGAGCGTATGGTTGCCGGTAAACCCGTTGCTGGTGAGCATGGCAACGGGAATGGCAATGATTACAATTAACGCAATCAAGCCTCGATTATAAGTTCTAAAAGATGGTACCGGCATGAAAAGATTCAACTTGAAGTTAAATATATAAGCATTGATTAGCATATTGTGTTTATAGGTGCTATAAAGTTCTCCACTTTTGGCTTGCTATGTTTATAACTTTTGTTTGTGTTTTCAACAGTGGGCAGGGCATAGTCACCAAATCCTCATTATCGTTAATTTATCAGTAATACATGCGCCCAAAACTTTAAATTTGCCGGTAAAATTTACAGTCTTTGGATAGAAAAGTAATTATAGGCACACGGGGGAGCGAGCTGGCTCTGTGGCAAGCCAACTTTGTTAAAGACAGGTTGGCAGAAATTGGCGTCGCTGCTGAGCTGAAGATCATCAAAACACAAGGCGATCGCATCATTAACCTCAGCTTTGATAAGCTGGAAGGTAAAGGGTTTTTCACCAAAGAGTTAGAAGAAGAATTACAATTAGGCAAAATAGATCTGGCCGTGCACTCGCACAAAGATCTGCCGACCGAGCATCCGCCGGGACTCATTATCGCAGCAGTTTCAGAGAGGGAAGATCCCTCTGAGCTGTTGCTGATTCTGAAAGACTGCGTTGATGTTCATCATAAATTATCGGTTAAATACGGTGGTATTGTAGGTACCTCGTCAAACCGTCGCAAAGCCCAGTTGCTGGCTCATCGTCCCGATCTGGAAATTCAGGATCTGCGCGGTAACGTGCCAACCCGTATTGGCAAACTGCGCGATGAGGCTTATGATGCCATTATGATTGCCAAAGCCGGTGTACACCGTTTAGGTATTGATCTGAGCGAATTCCACGTAGAAGAGTTGGGTCCAACGGAGTTTATCCCGGCCCCGGCCCAAGGTGCGCTGGCTATCCAGATTCGCGAGAACGACCGTGAGTTGTTTGATGTGCTGCAAGCGCTGCACCATCCGGAGGTTGCCGCCGAATTGGCCGTTGAACGTAAAGTGTTGAAAAGCTTCGGCGGCGGTTGTCATTTGCCTTTAGGTTGCTATTGCCGCAAACATGATGATGTGTACCAGGTATTTACTGCTAAGGCTGATGAAGGCGACGAGTTCCCTGACCGTTTGTTCCTGGAAGTGAAAACTACGGAAGGGATAGAAAATACCGTTCTGCCGTACTTTGCTAAAGACCGGAAATTCCCTAAAAAAGTATTCATCTCGCGCGATATTTCAGAGCATAGCTATTTCCGCCGCGCACTGGAGATCCATGATATTGAGATTGAAGGCCGTTCGCTTATCCGCACGGTGCCGGTAATCACAAAGTTTGACTCTTACATTCTGAAGAGTGTAGACTGGCTGTTCTTCACCAGTAAGAACGCCGTTGAATATTTTTTCAATCTGAAACCTGAGTTCCGTAAGAAAGTACAGTTTGGGGTGATGGGTGCAGGCTCAGAAGAAATACTGCGCCGCCAGGGATACTTTGCCGATTATGTGGGCGAAAGCGGCGATACAGCCGAAGTAGCCGCAGAGTTTTCTAAACTGGCCAACGGTAGCACTATCCTGTTCCCCGGATCAGAAAGTGCAATGCGCAGCATCCAGAAAGGATTATCCGCCGAAACAAAGATCATCGACCTGCCGGTTTATGAAACCGTGTTGGTAGAAGAAGCCGTGGCTTCTTCGGCAGATGTACTGGTATTTACAAGTCCGTCAAACGTAGAAGCTTACTTTGAAAATAACCTGCTTGAGCCCAACCAGAAGGTAGTGGCCATCGGTAAATCAACCGGTAAAAAGCTGGAAGAAGCCGATATTAAGTTCGTACTGCCATACTCGCCGGATGAAGTAGGTTTGGCCGAAGCGGTGTTTGGGTTGTAAACCAGGATTTAACGAATTTTTAGGATTTACAGGATTCCTGGATAAGCAAATGAGATTATAATTAAAATAAGACAGTTTTTAGGATTCGTATCCTGTAAATCCTAAAAATTCGTTAAATCCTGGTTTTATATGTTACAACGACCAAGAAGAAACCGGAAAAGCGAAGTAATACGCCAGATGGTGCAGGAAACACACGTTACTGCGGCCAACCTGATTTTTCCGTTGTTTATTATTGAGGGCAATAACCAAAAGAGCGAAGTAAGCTCTATGCCCGGCATCTATCGTCATTCTATTGATAACCTGCTGCGCGAGGTGGAAAGCTGCCTCAAGCTGGGTTTAAAGTCTTTCGACCTGTTTCCTAACGTGGCCGAAGTGCTGAAAGATAAATTTGCTACCGAAAGCTACCGCGAAGAAACGCTGTACCTGCGCGCCATCCGCGAGGTGAAAAAAGAGTTCCCTGAGGCCTGCGTAATTACCGACGTGGCGATGGACCCTTACAGTAGCGATGGCCATGACGGTATTGTAGAAAACGGCGTGATCCTGAATGACGAAACTTTAGCCATTCTGGGCAAAATGGCCCTGGCCCACGCACAGGCTGGTGCTGATATTATTGCTCCGAGCGATATGATGGACGGCAGGGTAGGCTATATCCGCAATGTGCTGGATGATAATGGCTTTAGCGATGTATCCATCATGTCTTACACTGCCAAATATGCCAGTGCGTTTTACGGTCCGTTCCGCGATGCATTGAACTCTGCTCCCAAATTTGGCGATAAAAAAACATATCAAATGAATCCCGCTAATCAGCGTGAAGCGCTGATTGAAGCAGATCTGGATGAAGCAGAAGGTGCCGATTTCCTGATGGTGAAACCGGCATTGGCTTACCTGGACGTAATTAAACTCTTAAAAGATAACACCGAACTGCCTGTAGCAGCCTACAACGTAAGCGGCGAATATGCCATGCTGAAAGCTGCCGTACAAAAAGGCTGGCTCAATGAGCAGCGTGCCACTACCGAGGTGCTTACCAGCATCCGTAGGGCTGGTGCAACGGCTATATTGACCTACCACGCTAAGGAAGTGTTGGAGAATAAATGGTTGTAATTACCCCACCCAACCCTCCCCAAAGGGGAGGGCTTAAATAAAATATCAGAAATGGAAATTAATCAGGAAAAGAAAGCCTCCACCTTCGGGGGTGGTTTGGAGGGGGTAAAAGACATCAGCAGAATCAAATCTGCCGAACTATATGAGAAGGCCAAAACCTTCTTTCCGGGTGGGGTAAACTCGCCGGTAAGGGCTTTTAAATCAGTTTATGGTACGCCGCTGTTTATACAAAAGGGCAATGGCAGCCATATCTGGGATGCCGACGGTAACGAGTTTATAGACTATTGTGGTTCATGGGGACCGCTCATTTTGGGACATAACCACCCATCGGTACGTAATAAGGTGATTGAGGTGATGCAGAACGGTATGTCGTTCGGTGCGCCTACTGCTTTGGAGAATGAGCTGGCAGAGCTGATTCTGACCAACAACCGTTTTATCGAGAAAATCCGTTTTGTAAGTTCGGGTACAGAGGCGGTGATGTCGGCCATCAGGCTGGCACGTGGGTATACCAAACGCGATAAGATCCTGAAATTTGAAGGCTGTTACCATGGCCACGTTGATGCCATGCTGGTAAAAGCGGGTTCTGGCCTGGTTACTTTCGGCGAAACTTCATCTGCCGGTATTCCAAAGGCGTTTGCTGATGAAACCATCGTTATCGCCCTGAATGATAAAGATGCACTGCTGAAAGCCTTTGAAGAATTTAAAGATCAGATTGCCGCCATCATTATTGAGCCGGTACCGGCCAACAATGGTTTGCTGTTGCAGGAGCCGGAGTTTCTGCAATTCCTGCGTGAGCAATGTACGGCCAATGGCACCTTGTTGATTTTTGATGAGGTGATTTCTGGTTTCCGTGTTGGTTTTGAAGGCGCCGCAGGTTACTATGGCATTCAGCCTGATATTATTACTTACGGCAAGATCATCGGTGGTGGTATGCCTGTGGGTGCTTACGGTGCTTCGGCCGCTATCATGAGCAATATTTCGCCTGATGGTCCGGTTTACCAGGCAGGTACACTGTCAGGTAACCCTGTAGCTATGGGCGCAGGTATTGCCCAGCTGACTGAGCTGCTGCAGCCAGGTTTTTATGAAGAACTGGATCGCAAAACAGCCGCGTTTGTAAAAGATATTGAAGATTATGTAGCTGCTAAAGGCTACGAGTTGAAAATCTTCCGCATTGGTTCTATTTTCTGGTTTGCCTTTACGCAGCAGGAGCATATCCGTCGCGCGGATGAGATTGACGCTGGTAGCATGGCTCATTTCAAGATCTTCCACCGCGAATTGTTGAATCGTGGAGTGTACGTTGGTCCGTCAGGTTATGAGGTAGGCTTTGTATCTGGCGTGCATACCGCAGATGATTTGGAGCAAACAAAAAAAGCTATATTTGATAGTCTTGACGTGGTGTACCAAAACGCTTAAGCAAGGCGTAAACTAATTATAAAAGTTTTAAAATATAGTTACTGTCATTGCGAGGAACGCGAAGGGCATAAGGGCGAGGCTGACGAAGCAATCTCGTCGCAGGACTAATGCATGCGACGAGATTGCTTCGCGCACAGTCCTGGACACCGTCCTGCTCGCAATGACAAATTTGACATAAACTAATTATAAAAAATCTTCCGTTAAGAGGAGGATAGGAGGAGTTCATGAAACGGCCATTCGTCATTTTTTACGCAACCATCATTTATGCGCTGGCGCAGCTGGTGTGGTGGGGTTATATGCTCATCAGCTTGCAGCCCAATCATTTGGGTATGATACTGGGCGAAGCATCTATGTTTGTATTGGTGTTTGCGTTAGGTGCATGGAGCCTGCATAAATCTGTCAATAAAGAACGCCGTTTGCATGAGCAGAAGCGTAACTTTTTGCTGTCGGTAACACACGAGCTGAAATCGCCGCTGGCATCTATTAAGCTTTACCTGCAAACCATTGGCAAGCGCGATCTGGAAAAGAAACAGATGATGAACTTTATTGATAAGTGTTTGCTGGATATTGAGCGTCTGGACGATCTGGTAGAGAATATGCTGCTGGCATCAAAAATTGAAAACCAGTCTTACACTTTCCCTAAGGAGAACTTTAATCTTTCTGCCCTGGTAGATAGTGTGGTGAATCGCCTGCAGATCAATAAATGCGATTTTAATCAGCAGTTGATCAATGCCGAGATTGAGCCGAAGATTGAGATTACTGGCGATAAGTTTGCTCTGTCATCAGTAGTAACCAACCTGGTCGAAAACGCCAT
Organism: Mucilaginibacter yixingensis; assembly: GCF_041080815.1. Classification (NCBI taxonomy): domain Bacteria; kingdom Pseudomonadati; phylum Bacteroidota; class Sphingobacteriia; order Sphingobacteriales; family Sphingobacteriaceae; genus Mucilaginibacter; species Mucilaginibacter yixingensis. The sequence continues at coordinate 1,087,975 of NZ_CP160205.1, forward strand.
TAAATATTCAAAGCCTTGTGAGGAAGTAGCTGTGAAGTTGTTTCGTAAAGATGGCAATGTTCACCTGCAGGTGGCAGACAGAGGTATAGGCATTGCGGACACGGAGAAAGGTCGCATCTTTGATCGTTTTTACCGCGTAGGTAGCGAAGATACCCGTAATACCAAAGGCACTGGGTTGGGTCTGTATATTGTGAAACAGGTGTTGGATAAACACGAGGCCAGCATTCATGTGCGCGACAATAAGCCTGCTGGGAGCGTGTTCGAGGTTGTATTTTAAGAAGATTAGTGGGGAAGGGTGGACAATTGTCATAGATTGAGACAAATTGTCATAAAACATTATTCAAACCGCGAGTATTATCATAGGGTTGTCAATAAACGTTGCAAAACCACAATCGGAATAAGGTTTGAATATGCCGGTATAGTAATGAAATGTATCATTGCATCATAAAATTTTAACCATGCCTAAGAAAAGAATTTTACTGGCCGAGGACGAAGAACATTTGCTGGAAGCAATTAAGCTAAACCTTGAGCTGGAAGGCTATAAAGTTTCAACCGCTAACAACGGCAAAAAAGCCTTACAGATATTTAAAGAAGAACGTTTTAACCTGGTGATTCTGGACGTAATGATGCCAGAGATGGACGGCTTTGTGGTTGCAGAAACCATTCGCCTGGAAAACTCTGAGGTGCCTGTGATGTTCCTGACCGCCAAAAATACCAACGAGGATAAAATTGCCGGTCTTAAAAAAGGCGCCGACGATTACCTTACCAAACCTTTCAACCTGGAAGAGCTGATACTGCGTGTAAACAACCTGGTAAAACGCGGTCTGAAAGGTGAAGATCTGAAAGAGTTTAACAGCTATAAAATTGGCGATAAAACCATTCATTTCAACTCATTTGAGCTGGTGAACGAAGACGGTTCTATCACTGCGCTGACCAAAAAAGAAACCATGCTGCTGAAGTTGCTGATTGAGCGTCGTAATGAGGCTGTATCGCGCGAGCAGATTCTGGAGACCGTTTGGAACTACGATGTGTACCCATCAACCCGTACCATTGATAACTTTATCCTTACCTTCCGTAAGTATTTTGAACCCGATCCAAAGAACCCGGTTTATTTCCACTCTATCCGTGGTGTGGGTTATAAGTTTACCGATAATCAGCATTAATGTTTACCAATAGGGCAAGGCTTTTTGTTATAGCGGCTTTTTTATTGTTGTGCGCATTCTTTATGTATCAGCACACGTATGAGTTAGTGGGGGTAGCCGTTATTTTTATTGTGATGCTGCTGTGGGGTTATTTTAAAGAGGGCCCGATTATTCTGGCAGCAAAATCATTCCACAACAAAGATTATGACAAGGCCGATGCCCTGCTGAAACAAATCCGTAATCCGGATTTGCTCAGTAAAAAGCGCCGTGGCTTTTACGAGTTTATTATGGGCGGAATTTGCCTGCAACGTCAGGATTTTGAAGAAGCCAGTGCTCATTATGAACTGGCAGCCCAATATCCCCTGCGTACCGCTAATGATCACGTTGCCGCATTAGTGCACGTGGCCAACATCAGTATCCGTTTGGGCAATTTTGAAAAGGCCGCAACTTACCTACAATTAGCTAAGGAGAAAGAAGAACAGGTAACCGCCAAAATGAAAGCTGTGATTGAAAAGATTGAGATGGAGTTGGAGCGGAAGAACCTGGGTAAGAATCAAGAATAGAGAGTCAAGAAAAAAGAGCTACTATACCGTTTGTCATTGCGAGGAATGGTAGGGGCTGGTGATACTGGAGTGAAGAAGCAATCTCGTCGCATGTTAAAGCGAGCGACGAGATTGCTTCGTTCCTCGCAATGACAAATAGCACTGTATCAACTCTTGACTCTGAACAACATGCAAATGAAAGATCTATTTATAAAAGCTGCATTTTCAGAGCAGACAGAACGCCCGCCCGTATGGATGATGCGCCAGGCCGGCCGCTTTATGAAGGAATACTGGGATATCAAAAACAAATATTCCTTCCTGGAAATGTGCAAAACCCCAGAGATTGCCGCAGATGTTACTATGTTGCCGGTTGATTTGCTGGGTATTGATGCCGCCATCTTGTTTTCGGACATTCTGGTAACTGCCGAAGCTATGGGTGGTGAACTGAGTTTCTCGGCAGGTGTTGGTCCGCAGTTTGCTAACCCGGTGCGTACTAAAGCAGCAGTTGATGCCTTGGATACCGACGTATTGCCGAAACTGCAATATGTAGCCGATGCTATTAAAGTAATTCAGCAGCGTTTAAATGGCAGTATTCCGTTGATTGGTTTTGCAGGTGCTCCATTTACCGTAATGAGCTATTTGGTAGAGGGCGGTTCATCACGCGATTTTAAAACCACCAAACTGTTACTGCATAACGAGCCTGAACTAGCTCACCAATTGCTTAGCAAAATTGCCAAAGTAACTGCCGATTATCTGAACCTGCAAATTGCAGCAGGGGTGAACGCTATTCAGATTTTTGATAGCTGGGCACAGGCTTTGGCTTGGGATGACTACAAGGAATTCTCACACCGTTATATCACCGAAATTATCAGTCAGCTGAACCGTAAGGATATCCCGGTAATTTCATTCTGTAAAGGCAGCTCGGTTTTCGCGCCGCTGATGGCAGAGGCCAAACCAGACGTAATTTCTATCGACTGGAACGTTGATCTGTTGGATATCAAAAAACGCCTGCCGCAAGGCATCGCCGTGCAAGGTAACCTTGATCCACACATTTTATATGCCGATAAAAAAGTGATCAAAGAGCGCATCCATCGCCTGTTTGAGCGCATGCGCGGCGAGAACGGTTTTATCTTCAACCTGGGTCATGGCATTATGCCTGATATTCCGTTTGATAACGTGAAGTATGCGGTTGAAGTGATTAAGGAGTTTAGATACTAAGATATAAAGATGTCTTGCTGAGCGATAGCGAAGCATCTCCGTGGATAGGCCGATAAGCTTGTCCTCAGAGATGCTTCGTTCCTCAGCATGACATATCTGCGAAATAATAAGGCCGTGCAATACTACAATTACATTCTTTCCATACATATCATCTTTGTAGTCTGCTGGATGGCGGGGCTGTTTTACCAGGTGCGACTGTTTATCTACCACACCGAGGCACAAGACAAACCAGATGATGAGCGTCGTATCCTATCTGCCCAGTTTGAGATTATGGAGCGCAGGTTGTGGAATGTAATTGCCGTACCTTCTATGTTCCTGGTGATTGCTGCTGGTATAACCATGCTGGTTTTACAACCGTTCTGGCTTCAACAACCATGGCTGCATGTAAAGCTGGGCTTTGTAGTTGGCTTGATCATCTATCATTTCATCTGCCAAAAGAAGATGAAAGAGATGCGTAAAGGCATCTTCAAATGGAAATCAACCCATCTACGTATATGGAACGAGGTTGCCACTATCTTTCTGTTTGCGATCGTTTTCCTCGCTGTATTGAAGAATGCGGTAAGCTGGATCTATGGAATTTTAGGTCTGCTGGCATTCAGTATCATTATTATGCTGGCCGTGAAGATCTATAAGAATTATAGGGCGAAGGGGAAAGATTAAAGATTGGAGATTAAAGATTAGGCTGAATCTCGTCCAGGTCATGCCGAACTTGTTTCGGCACCCCATACGCAAAGCCGCATGCAATTCTTCGCAAATGAGATCCCGAAATAAATTCGGGATGACATAATACTTAACAAAAGACTCCCGCACCAACGTGCGGGAGTCTTTTGTTATCAATAATACTCACTACTCACCATTCACTACTTACATTTTCTTTTTAGGCATTGGTATATCCAGCTGGTCAAAGAAGGTTGCCGGTTCTTGTATAGAACGATGCGAGGTGATCTGTCCTTTTGCGTTGAAGGTATAAATATCAGCATCATTTACTTTGAATGGCTTGTTATTGGCCTTGATGCCCATAAAATCTTTTTTAAAGGTGCCGCTCCAGGTGCCCAGTACGGCTACGGTATTGCTATCGGCAACAGCTTTGAGGTTTTCGGCTTTTAACTCCGGAAAGGCATCCAGAAAGTTTTGCATATCCTTTTTTAAAGAGTCCATGTTTTTTTGTACATGCGTTCCGGTGCTGCCATATTCTGTGTAGCCCGGTGCGCAGTCTTTAAAGGCAGCGTTGATATCTTTAGTGTTCATTGCCTGTACAGCAGCCAGGGCGGTTTGCTTGTTTTTCTCCATTTTAACTGTAGCGCTGTCGGTTTTGGCTGTGGGCACGTAAGAGTTGCTGCCACTACATGATGCGAAGAGGCCGGCAATAGCCAGGCCGAATAAGATTTTTTTCATGAGTAAGTTTATTTGGTTGGTTGGAATTATATCAATGTAAGATTTAAAATTCAAATAATCAAGCATTTACACTTAGACGAAAAAAGGCGATGGACATAACGACCATCGCCTTAACCTAAATGAAAAACTATGTACTAAACCTTAATTCAATACCACGGTTGATGAATTGGTAACCTTCCAAATGGCGGCTCCCGGTGTAGGGAAACTTACACCTTTGGTATTACCACGGGTAGCGGCATCCTGCCCGAAGAAATAAAGCGGGCGCCCCCTGAAGCTGATCTGCGAGTGACCAAATACGTTGATGATGGCAAAATCACTTTTAAGAAGGATTGATGGAACGCTTTGCACGGTTTTAACCGAGTCAATTGACCAGGTGATGTTATTGCTAAAATCTGCTTTGGTAAAAGTGTTGGTGTTGGCTTTATCTGGTGTAAACATGTAAAGGGTGTGGCCGCGGTCGTCAACTAAATATTGTGATATTGCTGTTCCGGCTACGCCCGCACTGGTGTATTGCTTACCATCAAGCCCAACCAATTGAGCATCCGAGATCATTACCGAATAATCTGCCTTGGCCACAAACCAGGTGTTATCCACCGGGTCGCCATTGGTATCGCCGGCGTAGATGTCGCCAGAGTAATAATAGAGCGGCCAGCCTTTGTAGGTGGTTTGCATGGCGCCATCGGAGCGGGTAATGGTGGCAAAATCGCTGGCATTTAAACCTGTACCCAAGGTAGGGTTAGCACTGTAAAATACGGGCCAAACGGCCAGGCATCCGCCAGTACAGTTTGACGTAGTGCCAGCATCGATAGAAAAGAAATAAAGCGTCCGACCCGAGCCATCCGTCATGATGTTGCCAAATTTAGTGTTGGCCATTAATTGAATGCTGTTGCTCATGGCTGGTGTGCCATTGTCATAGTTGTTAGTGCTGTTGTTGTATTTCTTGCAGCCTATGATCAGCATGATTACTAAAGTAGCGGCGGCTACGAAAAGCCTGCCTATTCTGATCGTTTTCATAGCAAGTAGTTTTAAAAAGAGTTGCTTCTTATTAAAGGATACTCACCTGCAGGCGAGATGGTTGCCTCGGTGGAAAAAATAGATCGGGAAAGTTAAAGATTAGCGGCTAGAGATTAAGGATTGGGAGGTATTGTACCAGGGAAGGCTTACAATTGTGGCATTGCTTTTATTCCCTTTGTTTTTTCATCGCGCGCATCATTTCGGGGTAGGTCCAATGATTAACCATGGCTGTAATGGCATTGGCAATACGGGTGGTGCGGGTAGGCTCGGTTTTGGCGCTATTGATCCAGGTGATAAAATAACGGCGGTGTCCTTCGGGAAGGCTGTTGAAATATTGCAGGGCTTCGGGCTCGTATTCAAAGCACTCCTGCATATCTGCGGGTATCTCTACCTGGGTATCGGGGTCCACCTCCAATTTTACTTGTAACATGGCGCCGGCATTTTTATGGATGGCCTTGCGCATACCGGCGTTAATGGCCATAATAAAGTTGCCTTCGCCCATCGGTATTAACGCAATGGCTTTAATGGGGTAACTATCCAGCCAGCCTTTTACGCGGAATGATTTTTTATTGCCAGGCTTGAGCTGCTGGGCCAGATCTGCCGGGATCTCAATATAGCTCCATCCGGTTTTTTCGCCTTTCTCGTCAAACTGAAGGATGGTGGTTTGATAGTCAATCATTCAAGGCAAAGTTAACTGCAATTTTATTTTAAGGTTGATGCAACTTTTACAAAAATCAAATCATCTATTTAAGTACGATAGCGGTGTTAACAACGTCATTTGTAATGGAAAAAGGATGAAAGCGCATTGCCTTTAAAGAAAAACGTTAGACAATATAAATCAGCAGGATAAACCAAGTAAGATGTTAAAATTTTGTTAAAAGTGCAAATTAAAGTAAAAGTAGTGTAACGTTTGGAGAAGTGCCGGTGTCTTATGGGTATAAAAATTAAAACAACCTCTTAATACATTTTGATATGAAAACTCTTAAATCACTTATGCTTGGTCTGGTAATGTTAGCCGTTTGCGGTGTTGCCAACGCTGCTAATAAACCAGAAAAACTTACAAAAAATTACGCCATCACCGCTTATGTAAATGCCATGAGCCACGGAAAATTGGCAGGTCTGAATGATGCGGTTGATGCATCGGCTAAATTTTCGATGCTGCGCGGCACAGACGTAATTAGCTTTTCAAAGGCAGAGATCATGAACTTTTTGAAAGGTAGCGAAGGCGTAGAGCAATTGTGCACCGTGCGCACTTCTGAAATGGAAAATAACGATAACGTTACCGTGGTAAAGGTTGATATGAAATATGAGCACTTTACCCGCAGCAACTACGTAACCATTGCCAACACCGGCGACGGCTGGAAAATTACCAACGTGTACAGCGTTTTTAGCAAGTAATTTCAGTTAATAATTAGTTTTTGTTTATGGAAGGAGGCCGCATTTGCGGCCTTTCTTGTACCCCTCCCAGCCTCAACCCCTCCCAGCCTCCCCGAAGGGGAGGAGCTCTTAAGAAAAGAAATTATTGCGTTTAGTCCCTCCCCTTCGGGGAGGTCAGGAGGGGTTGAAGTCGGGAGGGTTAGGGTTTTTACCTGACAAGCGTCTGTATCGCCTTCTGCCAGCGGTCATAACCTTTGCTGTTCAGGTGCAGCATATCTTTTTGAAACAGGGAGGTGTCGGGTTGTCCGTTTGTATCAAACAGCACCGTGTTTACATCAATAAAATGTGTTTTCTTTTTGTCTTTAATATAAGCAGCAATCAGTCGGTTGGCTTCTAGTGCCTGGGCGTAGGTCTTCGCTCGACTGGGGCTTTGCTTAAGCGACAGGAAATAGATTTCAGCATCGGGCGAATGCTCCTTGATCATGCCATACAGTGTTACAAAATCATGGTAGACGTTTTCCGGAGTCCGGCCCGCATTAATGTCGTTCTCGCCTGCATAAATGAAGATTTTTTTTGCCTTGTAGGGGTAAATGAGATCCGGGCTATAATATTTTACCCATTGCCATAATTGCGAGCCACCCACTCCGCGCTGAATGATCGGCTTATCGGCAAATCGTTTTTGGAGGTCATCCCATTTGCGGATGGACGAACTGCCGATGAACAGCAACCCGCCTGGCTTGGGCATGTTTAAACTATCCTGATGTTTAAACGCTTTTATTTCTTCGGCAAAAGGGATACTTTGCGCAAAAATGTGCGGAGCCGATAGTGTGAGTAACAGCGCAAAAAAGAGGTATTTAATTTTCATAGGTTAACGGGTAGCTAATCGTTCTTCAAAAAACAAGAAAGGCAAAAAACTTTCTACTCCCGATGTTATCCAAACCGGTCCATTCTGGCAATACAATAAGATACGCATGGGCTGTTGTTGCATTTTCTCGCACTCGGCCATTACCTGCAGACAGGAACCGCAGGGGGTAACGGGTCTTACCAGTTCAAAATCATCGGTATGTGCGGTAACTGCAATGGCTTGTATCGGGTCGCCGGGATAGTTAGCTCCCCAATTAAACAGCGCGGTACGCTCGGCACACAAACCCGATGGGTAAGCCACATTTTCCTGATTGCTGCCATGAATAATCTTACCGCTTTGCAGCAGCAGTGCGGCACCTACCTTAAATTTTGAATAAGGCGAATGCGAGTTGATTAAAGCCCGTACCGCCTCATGGCATAGTTGCCTGTCGGCAGCGGGGAGTTGTTCCACACTATCGTACTCTGTGAAACTTATTTTTATTTCGTGATCTGTCATTTTTTATACACCGCAAGAAAGCGGGGTAAACAATGTACGAAAATTTATTTATAATCAAATAAATAGCAGATTATAAATCTAACTTATCTGATAATAGTAATAGCCCCAGATAGTACCTGGTTTTTGTTATAGTTAAGATGCACTACGTAATAATAGGTTCCTGCCGGTAACGGCTGACCATTAAAAGTACCGTCCCAGGCAATTGGATAACCAAGCGAATGGAATACCGGCGTGCCGTTACGATTAAAGACATCTACCGAGGCCTCAGGGTAAGCAATTAGGCCGGTAATGTTCCAGGTATCGTTCGTGCCATCTCCATTTGGGGTAAAGGTATTGGCAATGGTAATAATCGGTCCAACTTTTATAAGTGTTTGAGATGGATCGCTAACGCAATTGCGGCTATCGATTACTACCAGCGTATAGGTACGGTCAATATCGCCGGTTATTACCGGATTTTTGCGGGTCGGGTTGTCCATATTGATGTTTGGCGACCACATGTAGCTTACATTTGGGTCGCTAACAGTTGGTTCCAGCGTAATTTGACGACCTTTGAGTACGTAGCGGACTCCGCCTGCATAAACGGTTGGTGGCGGTATAAATCGCATCACCATGTCATCATGTTCAATGTCACATTTGCTAAAATTACTATAGTGCAAGGTGAGTGTAACTGATCCTTTGGCAATGTCCTCCTTGCTCGGCATATAATAAGCGTTAGCTACATTGGCAGCAGGTGTGAATGTGCCGGAGCCGGAAGTCGTCCAATTTACCAGGCCTCCTTTAATAGATTTTCCTGCCAGTATGTTCACCACATTTTTAGAACACACATCCTGATCGGGCCCCGCGTCTACAGCTGGTGTAGGAGCAAAAGTGATGATTACATCATCGCTTACCGGGGTGCAGAAACCGGTTGACGACATGGTGAGTTTGACGGAGCCGTTCTCAATGTCTTCTTGTGATGGTATATATTGTGTGTTCAAGCTGCTGTTGGAGGTAAAAGCCCCTTTGCCGGATGTGGTCCAAATAACCACCTTATTATCGCTAGATGTGGTCCCTAAAAGATTAACGGGGTTTGGAAGCGGACATACCGTCTGATCATCACCCGCGTTAAATGTTGTTGGAGGCGATACTACCTTTACTTCTGCCTGGCCTGGCACGCTGGCGCAGCTATTATTGTTTACTATTACATATAGCTTATAGGTACCTGACATGGCCGGCGTTGCATTTGAAATGCGGACTTCGGGCTGATTGCTGATATTGGTGTAACCGTTAGGCCCCTGCCAAATATAAGTAGGTATCGGGCCTGAAGACGCGGGGGCATTTAACACAATGTCCTGCCCAACGCAAACCGGACTGGTGGCACGTGCATCTGGAGTAGCAGGTTTAGGGTTTACAGTTACATGAAGGTCCTTTTGCTCGCCAGGACATCCATTGGCAGATACAGTAATATGATAAACCACCTCACCGCCTCCTGTGGTATTTTCAAGTATTTCATTGATCTGGGAAGATGATGGATCTCCCGCCTGTTTAACGGTTATGTTAGGAGACGAGATATCTCGCGTCCAGCTAAAAGTAGCCGATGGTACGTTAGATTGTATTTGATAGCTAAAAGGATCAGTACTGCAGGCAGATAGTCTGGTCTCTGTATCGCTGGTAATAATTACTGTTGGGTTTACTGTTGCAAGTAAAGTGAAGGTGTTGGTACAATTGCCCTCTGTATAGTTAAATACATAAGGTACATCAATTGGCGCATCGGTGTTGTTATGCAGAATCTCCTGAATGTTGGTAGCTTCTTGTCCCGTTACTGCTGCGTTGCTAATGCCGGTTACTTCGGCTCTGCTCCAGTTAAACTTGGTTTCGCTATTGCTAAAGCTAACCGTATAATTGAGGGGACTTCCATTACAGATGGCCACTTTTTGCGGGCTGGTAGGACTCCCCAGCGGATTTACCGTAACCACATAAGTAAAAGTAGTGTTGCAACTACCGGCTGTTGCTATAATATTGTAAGTAACATTAATGGGTGATGTGCCGGTGTTAATAAGTGTTTCGCTAATGCTGTTCTCTGCATGCATGGCAACAGCTGCATTGCTGATGCCGGGTACTGCTGGTCGTTCCCAGCTATAGGTAGCCCCCGGTGTATCTGATGTAATGCTGTAATTTTGAGCTATGCCGCTACATGCCGTGCCAGCCGCAGCGCTGGTAATAACGGGTGCAGGCACTATGCTAACATCTACCTGGGTTCTTGGCCCGGGGCAGCCATTAGCATTAATAGCTTGCACATAAAATGAGATGTTGGCAGTAATAACCGGTGTTGTAAATGTTTTACCACTAAATAAAGGTGTGCCGCCAGTGGCTACATCGTACCATTCATAATTTCCGGTTGAACCATCGGCTATAAGTTGGGTTGTTGTGTTGATGCACGTCTGCCCCGGTTGCGCCACTGGTGCCGCCGGTATCGGACTGACATTTACCGTAACCGGTGCGCGATCACTAATATTACCCGATACAGTGGTTGATACATAGTAAGTTACGCTTTCCGTAACTACAGGAGTAATAAATTGAGGCCCGCTGGCCAATAGCGTGCCACCTGTGGGGGCATCATACCATTTATAAGCCCCTCCCGGGGCTGTGGCCATTAAAGTGACTGAACTACCACTACATACCGTAGGGTTTTGAACCGTAGGTGCCGATGGCTTAGGTATAATGGTGATGACAACGTCATCGCTTTTGGCGCCACAGTTACCCGATGGCTGGCCTGAAGTGAGCCTAAGTGTAACAGAAGCCTCGTTAGGGGCCGGGGTGTAAACCGCGTTAAGCGTGTTTCTGTCGGGAGAAAAGGTTCCGTTTCCGCCGGTCCAGCTGCCAGTAGTAACACCGCCAATAACTGATCCGGATAGTTGTACAGGAACTCCTGCGTTTACTATTTGGTCGGGCCCCGCGTTTACCAATACGCCTGCTCCTATAGTTACTGATGTTGTTTTAGATGCCTGCGGACAGGTGCCGTTAGCCGCAATGGTATTGGTAACCGTATAGGTGCCTGGTGCTGATCGTTGCAGATCAATTACGCCGGTAGCCGGATCAATAAACACCAGCCCTGCAGGCGTGGCCGAAAAACTGCCCTCTGTAGCGCCGGTAGGGAAATTAGGTTTTGGATTGGCTCCGTATTGGCAAAAAGGGCCTGCATAGCTAAATGTCGCATTGGGCGTTATGACAATGCTTAACGGAGATTGTGTTTGCGCATGGCATGACTCGTTGCCAATGAAAGTAATAGTATAGCTTTTAGGCAAACTATTGGCAATGTCAATCTCGCCCGTAGTGGCATTAATAAATTTTAAACCAGCGGGTGAGGCCGTAAACGTGCCTCCGGTTGGGTCGCTGATGGTTGGAGTGGGGTTGCTGCCGGTTTTACAATAAGTAGAAGATGGGTACTCAAACTGAGGATAGTCAATTTGAACAACCGGTACATTTACGGCAACGCGCGAACTTAAACACTCGCCAACCCGATTTTGCGCATAATACGTGGTTGATTGATATAATGCAGGCGTGGTAAAAACATTGCCTACAGCTAATTGACCGCCGCCCGTGGGGGCATCATACCAGGTAACTATACCTCCGTCTGCTACCGATGCGGTAATTTGTGCTTTGCTGCCCGGACAAATAGCGGTAACGGCCGATACAACCGGAGCCGCCGGCGCGGCGTTAACTGTAACAGTGGCTGGTTTACGAGCGCTAGAGCAATTGCCTGTTGTTGTTTGTACATAGTAGGTAGTTGTAGTGGTCAAAGCAGGGGTAGTCCACGATGCGTTTGTAGATAAAAGCGTGCCGCCGGTTGGCGCATCATACCACTGGTAATTGTCGGCGCTTGATGCCGTAAGTGTTGCCGTAGTACCCGGGCAAATGCTAACGTTGTTGGTGGTTGGTGGTTGTACAGAAGTTAATACCGTAACAGGCACAGCAGTACGCGGACTAACGCATCCGTTTACGGTTGTTTGCACATAAAACGTAGTATTTGCCGCCAGTGCCGGTGTTGTGTAAGTGGCCCCGCTAAAAAGCGAGTTGCCTCCGGCAGGTACATCAAACCATTCGTAATTTCCACCCGGGGCGGTGGCGGTAAGTACAGCAGAGGTATTGGCACAAACCGGAACAGGCGTAGATACAGCAGGCGCCGGTGGCACCGGGGTAACACTTACCTGCAGCGGTGTTAGCGTACTTACGCAGCTGCCATTTAGCGTTTGTACATAATAAGTAGCGGGGCTGGTAAGTGCTGGTGTATTATAAGTATTACCTGTTGCCAATAGTTGTGTGCCGGCGGCATCAGCATACCAGTTAAAGGTAGTGCTTGATGTTGAGCTAGCCGTAAGTGTAGTGCCGGTACCTGAACATACGGTAGCAGGTTGCGTAACCGGCGCGTCTGGGATAGGATTAACAGTAATGGTTACTTCGGTACGTAAACTAGAGCAGCCATTTAAGGTGCTTTGTACCCAATATTTTTTTGTTTCAGTAAGGGCAGGAGTGGTATAATCTGGACTGCTGATGAGGGATGTACCACCTGATGGTACATCAAACCAATCTAACAAGCCATTGCCGGACGCATGTAAGTTTGCCGTTGATCCTGTACATATGGCAAAGCTGGCGGCAGTTGGTGCCTGCGGATATGGAGTAACAACTATTGTTGCCGGTGTTGGTGCACTTGAACAACCATTGGTAGTAGCAACCACATAATAGGTGGTAGTACTGGTTAGCGGTGGCGATACAAAGGTAGAACCAGTACCTACCTGGTTACCGTTAGGTGCATCGTACCATGTGTAGCTATCGCCGCCGGTGGCGCTCACGGTGCCGGTGGTGCCAGCGCAAGTAGTGCTTCCCTGGGTAGTAGGATTACTGCTCAGACTTACAATTACCAGCGTGCGGCTGCTGACACAGGTGCCAACAATAGTTTCTACATAATAAAAGGTCTGATCCTGGATGGGCGGAGTTTGGAAAACGTTACCTGAAAAAACGGGGGTGCCACCCACCGGCACCGTGTACCAGTTATAGGTACCTCCCGGGGCGGTAGCTGTAAGCGTTGCAGGTGTACCCCGACAAACTATAGCCCCTGTTGCTGTTGGCGCAGGTGGCGCCGGCGTTTCTATAACGTTTATATTTTGTACAACAGGTTGACAGCCCTGCGTTTTATCAGTTACGGTAACAGTGTATGTCCCTCCTTTGTTAACCGATGCTGTATTAGTGATATCGCCAGTGCTCCATACATAACTGTAAGGTCCGGTACCATCAGTTGCTGTGGCCGTAAGCACAACAGCATTGCCAGAGCAAATAATGCCATTGTTAGAGGCATCAATGCTCACCTTAAGCGTACAATCCTGGCCAAAAACTGGTGCTATGGCACCTAACAACAACACAATAAAAATCCCAACCCTTTTGTAAATGGTCATTTCAAATCAGCAACCTTTTGTTAAAGCAATAGCTCAAAAGCCTGTAATCAGGCATGTTATTTCGCGTTCCTAATGTTTTATTACCTAACTGGGCAGGTAATATTTAATGAGTACGGCCTTATCGGTAAATGTGGGGCAAAAATAAAAATGTATGTTAAAATTGCCACCCCGACGGGCAACTTGTGAGAAGGTAGGATTTGTTAATCAGCCATTAATACGTAAAAACGAAACAAAAGGTTGGGAAGAAGTAAAAGAATTGATAAAAACTTAACATGGCATAGGCATGTAAGCCATTGTTTTAATACTGTAAAGCTTAAAAATATTATTACGCACGGCGTATTTGTAATTCTGCTGAAACAAAACAACCAGCGTGTGGCTTATATCTCTAAAAATTAATGATGAATAAGAGCATAGGCATAATTTTGTTGGGCATAGGTATTATTATGCTTGTATGGACTGGTTTTACTTACACCAGGAAAGAGAAAATAATAGATGCGGGTCCTATACAAGTGTCGGCTGATAGAGAACACACGGTAAACTGGTCGCCTTATGCAGGTGGGATATTAGTGGCTGGTGGTATAGTGTTGTTGCTGGCAAAGAAGAAAGGTAACTGACTTCCGGATATATGAACCCGGGTTTTAGATAGATTGTGGGTCCCAAATTGATATGTGGATATGTTTAGCTTGAAGTATGCGTATTCAAAGTTAACATGTGTAAAACTTCATCACCTTAAAACATCGGGCTATACTTATATTTACCCATCTATTTTTTAGCTACGCATGAGTGAAGATCTAAGCCCTGACGAATTAAACAGTTCCGAAGATAACAAGCTCCATAACATTACCTCTCTTGATGGCCTGTACGAAAACTGGTTTCTGGATTACGCATCGTATGTAATTCTTGACCGTGCCGTACCGCACATTAATGATGGTTTGAAACCCGTTCAGCGCCGTATCCTGCACTCGCTGAAGGAGATGGACGACGGACGTTTTAACAAGGCCGCCAACGTTATTGGTAACACCATGAAGTATCACCCCCACGGCGATGCTTCTATTGGCGATGCCATGGTACAGATTGGGCAAAAGAATTTGCTGATTGATACCCAGGGTAACTGGGGCAACATCCTCACCGGCGACTCGGCCGCTGCGCCGCGTTACATTGAGGGGCGCTTATCTAAATTTGCTAACGAAGTAGTTTTTAACCCCGATACCACCAACTGGCAGGCCAGCTATGATGGCCGTAATAAAGAGCCTATCACCTTGCCGGTTAAGTTTCCGCTGCTACTGGCCCAGGGGGCAGAGGGTATCGCCGTGGGTTTGGCCACCAAGATTTTACCACACAACTTTGTAGAGCTGCTGGATGCTTCGATCGAGATACTGAAAGGCAACCGTGCCAACCTGATGCCGGATTTCCCGACGGGCGGTATGGCCGATTGCTCTGCCTATAATGAAGGACAGCGTGGTGGCCGTGTGCGCGTACGTGCCCGCATCGTGGAGCGCGATAAAAAAACGCTTGCCATTACCGAAGTCCCTTTCAGTACCACCACCGGTGGATTGATTGACAGCGTGATCAGCGCTAACGATAAGGGTAAGATCAAGATCAAAAAGATTGAAGATAACACCGCCAAAACGGTAGAGATTATTGTGCACCTGGCGCCGGGTATTTCGCCCGATGTAACCATTGATGCACTTTACGCCTTTACCGATTGCGAGGTTTCCATCTCTCCAAATACCTGTGTTATCCGTGATGATAAGCCGCACTTTATGAGTGTGAACGATATTCTGGAAGAGTGCACGCTGAATACCAAAGATCTGCTGAAGCAGGAATTGGAGATCAGGCTGAATGAGTTGAAAGAGAAGATCTTCTTCAGCTCGTTGCTTAAGATTTTTATCCAGGAAGGGATGTATAAAAATCCGGAGTATGAAAACTCGGGTAACTTTGAGGTAGTGGTTGATGTGCTGAACAAATTGTTTACACCTTTCCTCTCACAGTTTTATCGCCCTATACTTTCTGAAGATTATAAAAGGCTGATTGATAAGCCAATGAGTAGCATCACCCGCTTTGACGTGAAAAAGGCGGATGAGCAGATGAAGGCGCTGGAAGAGGAAATCAAAGAAATCAAACATAATCTCAAACATCTCACTCAATACGCTATCGACTGGTTTGAGCGCCTGAAAGCCAAATTTGGTAAAGACCGCGAGCGCAGAACCGAATTGCGAGTGTTTGACAAGGTTGAGGCCACCCAGGTAGCGTTGGCTAACGTGAAATTATACGTTAACCGCGAAGATGGCTTCATTGGTACCGGCTTGAAGAAGGATGAGTTTGTGGGTGATTGCTCGGATATTGACGAGATTATTGTGTTCCGCGGAGATGGTAAGTTTACGGTAACTAAGGTACAGGAGAAAGTGTTTGTTGGTAAGGATATCGTCCATGTAGCCGTGTTTAAAAAGAACGACGAGCGCACGGTTTACAACATGATCTACAAGGATGGCGAGAGCGGCATTACTTATGTAAAACGTTTCAGCGTGGTAGGGGTAACCCGCGATAAGGAGTACGATCTTACCAAAGGCACCAAAGGCAGTCGTTTACTTTACTTCAGTGCCAACCCTAATGGCGAGGCCGAGGTGGTGAACATCCAGCTCAAGCCCCATTCTAAATTAAAGAAGCTTCAGTTTGATGAGGATTTTGCAGAGCTGGCCATTAAAGGGCGTGGCTCTATGGGGAACATATTGACCAAGTATCCGGTTAAAAAGATTGTGCTGAAAAGCAAAGGTGTATCAACCCTGGCTGGGCGCAAGATCTGGTTTGATGATGTGCTGAAACGCCTCAATGCTGACGGTCGTGGTAAATACCTGGGCGAGTTTGACGGAGAAGATAAAGTGCTCACTGTTTTTGGCAATGGTAGCTATGAACTGGCTAGTTTTGATCTGAATAACCACTTTGACGACAAAATGCTGTCGATCGAAAAATACAATCCTGAGAAAGTTTACAGCGTGGTGCATTATGATGGTAAGTCTAAAAACTACCTGGTTAAACGCTTCACGTTTGAAAATATAGCCATTGGCAAACAAACCAGCTTTATTAGTGATGAAGGTGGTTCAAAAATGGTGCTCATCTCAGGCGCTGCTCAGGTTGTGGTATCTGTAGAGCAATTGAAAGGTAAAGCACAGGCAGCTGAAACGGTTGAACTAAACCTGGCCGATTTGATTGATGTGAAAGGGATGAAAGCTATGGGGAATCGTCTTTCGGCGCATACGGTTGAGAAAGTAACACTCATCAGCGAGCATGACGATGAGAACGACGTGCCGGATCCGGAACCAAATAGTGTAGATGATACCAATATCACCATCACCCCTGAAGATAAAACAGGCGAGGATGCGCAGCCAAATGCTGAACCGCAGGTATCGGCAGAGCCAAGCCCGAAGAAGGTTGATTTTGAGATTACCAATCCGGATGATATCGATCTGAATGATAAAGACAAATCTGATGATAGCGGTCAGTTAGGGTTGTTTTAACCAGCCTGAACTTCGTCCCTTATAAAGTGTTTGTCATTGCGAGGCACGAAGCAATCTCGTCGTAAGATATTCGGATATGCATGTCCGATGTGAATGTGACGAGATTGCTTAGTCACCCCGACGCTTTTCCCTTGCTGCTCCTCGCAATGACAGCAAAGGATACATTACACCTCGCCCAGATAAACCTCAGTCTGATATTTCACGCGCACTTTGCCGTTTACCTGGTGGGCTGCAAAAATGGCTTTCAAATCCTGAAAAAATTGCTGCCCCTGCTCGGTATCGGGCGTTGGTACGTATGATGATGAGGATGCGCGGCCAATCAATCCTTCTTCATCAAAATCCTGATGATTAGGGAAACGGGTGAGGGTGTACTTGCCGTCTTTAAAAAAGGCCGCAAAATCCGACTCTTTTAAATTCTGGTGATTTACGCGTTTGTAATCGGTGCCTTCCTGCTGTAGCAGCAATTCATAAGCTATCGAAAATTCATCGCCCTCTACGTCCCGGTTATTCCAGATCAGGGCTACCTGTCCGCCTGATTTCAGTATCCGCTTAAATTCTTCTTTGGTAGGGTGTGGGTTAAACCAATGGAAGGCCTGTGCGCAGGTAATCAAATCAACGCTGTTATTTTTCAGGCCGGTAGTTTCGGCTGTGCCGTTCAGGGAGTGGAAGTTTTTATTTGCTCCCAGTTCTTGCGCCGCAAAATTGCGCATGGCATCGTTGGGTTCAACGGCGTAAACGGTATAACCGTCATTGAGCAATAGCTGCGAGAAAATGCCTGTGCCAGAACCAACGTCGGCTATCGTTGCGTGGTTAGTTAACCCGCATTTATCATGTAAAAGTTTCAGTACTGCATCAGGGTAGCCGGGGCGGTATTTAGCATAACTATCTACGCGGTCGGTAAAGCGTTTGGTTGAGTCACTCATAATAATAGGGGTCTGGCAAATTGATGTAAAAAAAGAAGGCGAGCTGTTTAAAGCGCGCCTTCAAGTATAAAAAATTTAATGTTATTTCAGTTTTAAAGTATCAGAATCAGCACCAGGATAATAACGATGACTGCTCCAAGCGATAGGTAAATGCCGCCAGCTCCTAGGGCTTGCGCTTCTTTCTTCATCTCTTTCAGCTCAACACGCAGTTCTTTGCGTTCTGTTTTGCTCATTTTAGATTTGTCCATCGCGCGAATTTCTTCAACGCGCTCTTTAATTTCCTCAATCCGTGCCTGCTTTTGCTCCTCCGTCATGTTAGCAATTGTCTCTTTGTCCAGGGTTTTCGGTTCAAGCGAACCAGCTTTAGCGCTAAAAGCCGCCAGACTGAGCATCAGGATACTTACTAACAGATAAATCTTTCTCTTCATTCGTCCCGGAAATTAAAGTGTGACCATTTCTAATACAATGCGCCTACGCCATAGAATGTTTGCTGCAATAAAGAAGTTAATCTTGGGTGTTGGTTTATACCTATAAGGTACGACTTTTTATTTTATCCAAAACTTTTTTTAGACTTTCTGTCCGCGATTTATTTGCCTTGTCTTTTTTAGACACTTCTACGGCCTTGGTTTGTTGCTCAACAGCTTCGGCATAAAACTCCATGCGGTAAAGCAGGTGGGCCAAGGTATCGTAATACTCTGATTTAGGGCTGATAGCAATAGTGTGCTTGCTCCACAAAATTGCATGCATTAGGTGTTGTGGGTTAGTGGTGCCGCTTAGGTAATATTGCCAGGCAGCTTCGTTAAGCGCATAATCCGGATTAAAGTTTTTGAAATAGCCGGTAACCTCATAATGCGGTGGCCCGGTTTGCCCCGCAGGCGGCGTAGATCTGAGTTCTTTAAATTTTTGCATGGCCAGCTTACGTGCCTCATCAATCTTCTTTATTGAGTCGGCACCAATGTGCATGTAATAGATGTCATAAAAGTTGTCGGCCTGATTAAGGTATGATGCGGTATCTTTTACAGCAGCATAATAATCAATCATCGTCTGTTGCATATCCCGACTGGCTACGTTACTATACCGAAAGCCACTTTTTATAAATATCTGGTAACGCATATTGCTGGTGGCCTGGGCTATAGTAGCATCATGTTTATCAATAGCTGCATGAAGCGAGTTGGTTATCATGCGTGCGTTGATGGATGACATTTCTGTACGATTGCCGTTTTTGTAGATGCTGTCTATCAGTTTACGGTTGCTGAAGGTAAGCGTATACGCCTTGCTGTTTGCTATGGGGCCGGCACGCAGCATAAACATAACGGTGGCATAATTATCAAACGCTTTTACGGCTAGCTGATCGGCGTAAGCATTCAGCAGATCGGCGTTGTCAAAATCCCACATGCTTTGTTTCAGGGAAATAAAGCTGCGCAGAAACTGTGCGTTGCGGTCGCCTTTACTGAAACGGTCAAGATAAGCACTGACATTTTGGCCCGATGCCAGCCGGTCTTTGGCTTTATCTACAAAGGTTAAATAACGCTCAGACAGATCTGAAATACCCAACGATGCATTGGCCAGATTACCGCGCGCGTCAACCAGCAGATAAACCGGGTATATGTCAGAGTGGAAATGTCTGATAGGCGCGGGGAGCGAGTCATAAGATTTAGCCAGGTAGCTGATACAGTTATCGTTGATCTTTTTAATTACCTCGGGTGTTTCTATCGCATTTTTTAATTTATAATGCGGGTTGCCGCCGGCGTTAATGGTAATAAACACAAAAGGATGGTTCTCATCAATAGCAGCCATGGCCGCGCTGAGCGATTTTTGATAAGTGATTTTCTGCGCTGTTGCCGGTATCACCATGTACAGCAAAAACGCAAGCAGGAGATGCTTTTTCATGTAAGGTTATAAGGGGTGTGATGGTTACGGTTTAATATAAAAACGGAGCCTGGCTATTGGCCAGGCTCCGTTTTTGGGTGTTTATATGCTTACAAAAAATGCTGTCTCAAAAACATGACCGTGGTCTAGTTTCTGGATAGCCTCTTTGTGCTTTAGCTCTTTTGGCTCACCGGCAGAGTCTGCACAGCCCAGCCATGGTTCAACGCATACAAAATCGGCACCGGTTTTTGCCCAGATGCCCAGGTAATTGAAATGCGGGAAATCTACCGTAATGTGCTCATCGTGCTGTGTGCTGCGGATGGTCACCTGGCGCGATTTCAGATTTTTGAAAATCAGCGCATCATGGTCAAACAGGTTGCGGGTAAGGAACAGCTTTTTGCCATCCAGCTTCACAGGGCTGGTTTCGCCGTTAAAGAAACCTTCGGTGTTAAGCAGGTGTTCTACCAGTGGTTCTTCAACCTCAAAGTCCAGGTAATAATCTTCATATTTCTCGCCGGCGTGGAAAGGCACATTAAATGCCGGGTGACCGCCAACCGAGAAATAAATAGAACCAGCATCAAGGTTAATTACTTTGTAGGTAACGCGCAGGGCGTTGTCTATCAAATCATAAATTACCTGATACTCAAACTTAAAGGGATACATCTCCAGCGTATGCTGGTTGTATGGTAATGAAAATTTAGCCTGGCTGCTGGTAGTTTCTATCGGCAGCATGTCAGATACTCGCACAAAGCCGTGGCGTGTTTCAATGGTATAAGGCTTACCGTTTACAATGATCTGGTTGTTGATCAACGAGCCGATTACCGGGAACAGATTTGGAGCGTGCCAAGGCCAGAATTTTTCATCAGCCTGCCACATCAGCTCAGTGCCTGTTGCCTTATTAATTAAAGAAGATAGTTGCGCACCAATTGGATTTATGGTGGCTTTCAGAAAGTCGTTTTCAATAACTGTCATGCCAAAAAAAGGTTGTAATAGGAATGATTTAAAGATACCCTTTTCTTAACATTTTAAGCTTTTTGGAGTTTATTTTTTTGTTAAAGAGGGTGATGGATGATTGGTTTTTGTAGAGCCGCAATACTTTGGGGCTTGTTGTTAGCACAATAAAAATCTATCAAATAATGACGTAAAGTACTGCGTCTCTAAATTAAAAGCCTGTCGCCAGCCGCCTTGCACCTCCTTAATTAATCCACTTTCAAAACCGACTTGATTACTGAATCTTTTTGTGCCGGTGTTAACTTGTAATTGAAGTTGAAGAGCGCACCCTCAAAATCGCCATAAGTAGGGTTGGGAATGATAATGTATTTGCTGCCAAACTGCTTCATCAGTTGACGGGTTACCTCTTCGCGTTTTTGCTCGGTGGGGTGATTGTCATACAGTGCGGTAAAATCAGGCAGGTTATCGCCACAGAGCAGCACAATGTTGTAGTTTTTCAGCACATCCTGTCTGCGGCTTTCCTTGCTTGATGAGGTGCCCTGTTTTAAAATTAAATGTGCCTGGTTTGCATAAGGCAGGCCATAAGTCTTCAAGTTTTTCATGGTCCCTTCGCGCTCATCTTCATCACGGTTGGTGATATAAAATACTGCTACACCTTTGCTGGCTGCATATTTAAAAAATGCTGGGGCACCGGGCACGGTGTCGGCAATGCCTTTGGCGGTCCACTCTTTCCAGGCTTTAGTGTTATACTCCTGGTTGTTTATGGCGCGGGCGGCATCCTCCGGACTGTTATCCAGCAGCGTCTCGTCAATGTCTGTCACCACCGCCAGCGGCTTGCCGCCTTTTTTATGATCGTGTATGGCTTCATCCAAACGCAAGCGCGCAATATTATAGGCCTGAAAACACAGCGCCTTATACTCGGCAGAGCGTTGTTGCCATAATGACGCCCAAACCTTGCCGCCGTTAGTAGTTGAAAGTTGATTGGCTGGGGTCTGCGCGCATAGATTTAAAACTAAGCCAAGCATAGCCAGGCACAAAACAGATAATTTTTTCATAGAAAGAATAGCTTACCCTGATATGGGTTAATAACGATATAGTTTTACAGAGAGTTCATCAAGACTTTGCCCCATCAGATCCTCAATAAAATCAGCTTCAGAAAGGCCGGCCAGATGGGCTGCCTGCTGCAAACTAAGCCGGCCGGTATCATATAACCGGGTAGCAATAGCGTTCAACACATCCTGATTGGATATGTCTACACTATCGGGCAAGTTAATATTCAAAGTTTGCATATCTAAAAATAGATATAAAAAATTAATTATTGCAATAGCTCTGGTTTGATTTTTTCTGTAAACTCATTGGCAAACTTGTTGAGTTTGGGCTGTATAACCACCATGCAGTAAGGTTTCGTGGTATTGGCCATAAAGTAATTCTGATGATGATCTTCGGCTTTATAAAAAGTACCAGCCTGTGCAACTTGCGTTACAATAGGTTTTTCAAACACCCGCTCGTCGGTCAAGCGTTTAATCATGGCTTCGGCTTTGGCCTTTTGCTCATCGTTATGATAAAATATGACAGAGCGATATTGCGTGCCCACATCATTACCCTGGCGATTAAGTGTGGTTGGGTTATGAGTTTTAAAAAAGATTAGTAACAACTCATCGTAGCCAATCTGGTTTTCGTCATATTCAATCTGAATGGCTTCGGCATGACCGGTATCGCCATTACACACCTCCATATAAGTAGGATTAAGGGTTTTGCCACCGGTATAGCCAGATGTTACCGTGTGCACGCCCTTTACGGTTTGAAAAATCGCCTCGGTGCACCAAAAACACCCGTTGCCAAAAGTGGCCGTCTGGGCGTTGGTGGCGCCGTTGTTGTTGGTTATCATACTTGGAAATTATTACAACCTAAATTATGTAAAAAGCCGCGGGCAGGTGTTACGGCAGTGTAATAAGTGAGATACTGTGGCAGTTCTGCCAGAAAGCTTTTTACTATAGATATTTAATGATTAACCGCAAGTTAAGCCTTTGGTTCGATAATAGAGGAGAAACAAAGAGGGTTTTATATACCAAATTGTTGTAAAACGCCGGGCTCGATGTGGGCGTGGCAAACAAAAAAGCCGCATCGGTCATCCCGTGCGGCTTTATATCTGTTAAGATACAGCTTTAATTATTGCTGATCTTTCTCTTTAGTTGGGTTACGGTAGTAAACCTTCTCTTCCAGAAACTCCTGGATAGCTACCAGCGTAGGTTTTGGCAAACGCTCGTAGTGTTTAGAAATTTCAATCTGCTCACGGTTTTCAAAAACCTCTTCCAGGTTATCGTTTGATGATGCAAACTCAGACAGTTTCTGGTGCAGCTCTTCTTTAATGTTATTTGATATCTGGTTAGCCCTTTTACCTATAATCACAATAGATTCATAGATGTTATCTGTTTTGGCGTCCAGCTCGCGTAAATCGCGGGTTACAGTGCTGCTTGCAACAGCAGATTTATTGGCAGTATTCGACATATCTTTATCTAAATTATATTGATCTCTCTGATTAAACAATTATGGCATTTTTTGGTTCTCGTTACCTTTTTCAGACGGTGGCGTAGCCCTGCTCACACTGTCTTTACGAGCCAGCTTGCGGGCCAGTTTCGCATCGGTAAGGGCCTCGGCCAATACACGCTTAGCATTGGTAATACCATCCTGGCTATCTTTCTTTAAAGAAGCGGCATCTTTTAATAGCTTGCTGGCAGTATATTTATCAGTAAACTGATCGGCAAAACTAATGGCCTGCTCATAACGCTCTTGCTGATGAATCTCCTGGCTGTTTTTGGCATACATATATTGCGCTTTGATGGTTAAGAAATCCATCTCCTCGGCATACTTAGTATCCGGGAAATCGCGCAGCGCGTTACCAAAAGCAATAACGGCCGATTGATAATCGCCAATGGTCAGGTACAGCTTTGCATTTTCAAACGCTTTAGTCTCCAGTTTATCACGCAGGTTCTGGATCAGCTTGCTGGCCTCGGCCACACGGTCGCTCTTTGGGTAAAGGTTAATAAACAACTGCAGTGCGTCAATAGCTTTAGTGGTGTTATCCTGATCAAGCGAGAAAACCGGCGAATCAAGGTAGAAACAGTAAGCCGCCATAAAACGGCACTCCTCAGCACGCGGACTGCCACCGTAAGTATCAGCAAAGTTTTTAAACTGATAGCGTGCGCTGGTATAATCCTTTAGTTTGTAGTTGGTATAAGCGTAGTAATAAAACAAGTCCTCGGCAGCAGTCTGTCCGCGATAGCGTTGCGCCAGGTCATCAAAAAGTTCCAGCGCTTTGCTGTAATCTCTTTTGTTATAGTACTTAATTGCTTCCTGGTATTTCTTGTTGTTATCGTTACTGGCTTTCAGTTTTTCAAAGCTGCTTTTACAGCCGGCCAGCATAACAGATAACACAAGTGCTCCGCTCAACACAAACAATAGTTGTTTTTTAAACATCCTGCAAAGATAGGTTAATAATGTAAATCAGTCAATTATTTATTTCGCGGTAAATATAAGCTTCGCACCTTAACGCAAAATAAAGGCCATGCTTATTTAACATCTTTTAACTAACGCAAGATGAGGAAAGGTTTTAGTTAAGATTAATGAGATGAAGTTTTGAAAACGAACGGTCGTATTGCTTCGGTCCCGATAGCCCCGCTATCCGCTGCAAGTCCTCCTGCGCTGCGCTTCGTGTGGGCTTTACGCTACTATCGGGTTTAGGTAGGAGCGGAACCAGAATTGAACGGATCTATAAGATTTTCAGGATTTCGCTTTTTCTTGTATATATAAGGTATATCAGGATTGCATGTTATGATATCTTGTGAATCCCACAAATTCGTTAAATCCTGGTTTTCTTCGGTATAGTTAACGATCGCCATTCGTCGCCAGAAAGCATTTTGGCCACAAAAACAATCTGCCCCACATGATAGGGCAGGTGGGCCAGTTGCCGGTTAATGGCTTGCGTTACGGTGTGCGCCTCGTTACGTATATATATAATATGTAGCAAATCGGCATCGGTTAACGCAGAGACGGCATCAAACAAACATTGCCAGCCTTTCCGCCAAAACTCCAGCAATACGGCTTTATCCATTGCGGTATGTTCAAACTCCCCGTCGCGGTCGCGGTTCGGTTTCTCGCCGTCGCTATTCATAAAATCCGTCCAGCGTGAAATAGAGTTGCCCGCAATATGCTTCATAATAGTAGCAATACTGTTTGATTGCTCGTTGTACAACCAATTTAGCTGCTCGTCACTAAGCCCAGCCACCGCCCGGTCGGCCAGTTCCTTATAATAACGAAACAGTTTGATTACGCTGTCCAGATAATTACTGCCCAAAGTCTCCATAGTATATATAATATAGTGTAGTAGGTACAGATAAAGATAACATGCTGCCCGTTCATACCAAAGGAACCTGGTATTTATAATATATGCCCTATAATAGGTCATTAGATAGGGAGAATAGGGCCTGGAATTCAATCACCATCATCAGAAAATCATCAGTTAGAATCAGCGGTGTAATTATTCTAGCTGATAAACAGTTATTTATAAAATAGTTTAGAATAAAAGTTTAGAATGATTTGCAGGAGTAGAAAAAGAGCGTACCTTTGCAACCCGCAATTGAAGGATCGCGGTTGTTATTTGAAGGAAGGGTAAAGGAGTTAGAATTGGTTGAAGATCAGTAATGATTGGAGACGGAGGGAGAGAGCAAGTAGGGTGTAGAGATCTTAAGAAATCGAGCCTGAAAGAGAGAAAAAAGAATTTTAAAATAGTTCTTGGAGAAGCGAAAAAGATGACTACCTTTGCAGCCCGAACGGCGGGAAAGCGAAATTGAAAAACGGAGCTAAAAACGCAGAAAGGGGCGAGAAAAAAAATAAAAATTTCTTCTTGCAAATAAGAAAAAGGTTCTTACCTTTGCAATCCCAAACAAAACGGGACAAAAACACTGAGAGAGCGAATCTCGAAAGTAAATGAAAAACTGATAGAATTAATCCAAGCGAAAGTAAGGAATAAGGATATAAGAAAGGGAGTCGTGAGGCACCGGAAAAAGTTCTTTAGAATAAAGAGAATAAAATAAATCATGAAGCAAAGCGGGAGCGATGCAGAGTTTACTAGAAGGTAAACGAAACATTGCGAACTGTCAAAAGACTTTGAGGACTGGAAATTTGTCAAAAGATAACATGATAAGCTTAGGCTTATCGCAAACAGATTTCTAATTTCCTAAGAGAAACTAGGGTCTGGATACAAACAAAACATTTTACAATGGAGAGTTTGATCCTGGCTCAGGATGAACGCTAGCGGCAGGCCTAATACATGCAAGTCGGACGGGATTGAGGAGCTTGCTCCTCATGAGAGTGGCGCACGGGTGCGTAACACGTATGTAACCTACCTTGTTCAGGGGGATAGCCTCTCGAAAGAGAGATTAAGACCGCATAAAATCACACTATGGCATCATAGAATGATCAAATATTTATAGGAACAAGATGGGCATGCGGAACATTAGCTAGTTGGTAAGGTAACGGCTTACCAAGGCTACGATGTTTAGGGGATCTGAGAGGATGGCCCCCCACACTGGTACTGAGACACGGACCAGACTCCTACGGGAGGCAGCAGTAAGGAATATTGGTCAATGGGCGGAAGCCTGAACCAGCCATGCCGCGTGCAGGAAGACGGCCCTACGGGTTGTAAACTGCTTTTGTACCGGAATAAACCTACTTACGTGTAAGTAGCTGAATGTACGGTAAGAATAAGGATCGGCTAACTCCGTGCCAGCAGCCGCGGTAATACGGAGGATCCGAGCGTTATCCGGATTTATTGGGTTTAAAGGGTGCGTAGGCGGCCTATTAAGTCAGGGGTGAAAGACGGTAGCTCAACTATCGCAGTGCCCTTGATACTGATGGGCTTGAATGCAGCTGAGGTAGGCGGAATGTGACAAGTAGCGGTGAAATGCATAGATATGTCACAGAACACCGATTGCGAAGGCAGCTTACTAAAGTGCGATTGACGCTGAGGCACGAAAGCGTGGGGATCAAACAGGATTAGATACCCTGGTAGTCCACGCCCTAAACGATGAATACTCGATGTTGGCGATATACGGTCAGCGTCTAAGCGAAAGCGTTAAGTATTCCACCTGGGGAGTACGCCCGCAAGGGTGAAACTCAAAGGAATTGACGGGGGCCCGCACAAGCGGAGGAGCATGTGGTTTAATTCGATGATACGCGAGGAACCTTACCCGGGCTTGAAAGTTAGTGAATAGAGCAGAGACGCTCTAGTCCTTCGGGACACGAAACTAGGTGCTGCATGGCTGTCGTCAGCTCGTGCCGTGAGGTGTTGGGTTAAGTCCCGCAACGAGCGCAACCCCTATGTTTAGTTGCCAGCACATAATGGTGGGGACTCTAAACAGACTGCCTACGCAAGTAGAGAGGAAGGAGGGGACGACGTCAAGTCATCATGGCCCTTACGTCCGGGGCTACACACGTGCTACAATGGGCCATACAGAGGGCAGCAACCTGGCAACAGGAAGCCAATCTCAAAAAGTGGTTCACAGTTCGGATCGGGGTCTGCAACTCGACCCCGTGAAGTTGGATTCGCTAGTAATCGCAGATCAGCAATGCTGCGGTGAATACGTTCCCGGGCCTTGTACACACCGCCCGTCAAGCCATGGAAGCTGGAAGTGCCTGAAGTGCGTAACCGCAAGGAGCGTCCTAGGGTAAAGTCGGTAACTGGGGCTAAGTCGTAACAAGGTAGCCGTACCGGAAGGTGCGGCTGGAATACCTCCTTTCTGGAGCGAATTTCCAAGAAGTCAGTCAGAGACTATAACATTGACAGCCTGCTTTGTTCATGTTTATTTTATTCTTTAAAGATATAACCCAGGAAGATGAAGCCATCAGTTGGGCCGGCTAAAAAGAGTCGGGACGATAAGTGGCAGTAGCAGTAGTAAGTAGTAGTATAAAATACTGCGACTGCAACTAAATACTGCAACTAAGAAATAAAGTCCCGTAGCTCAGTTTGGTTAGAGCACTACACTGATAATGTAGGGGTCAGCAGTTCAAATCTGCTCGGGACTACATAAGTAACATTAACCTTGGGGGATTAGCTCAGCTGGCTAGAGCACCTGCCTTGCACGCAGGGGGTCAACGGTTCGAATCCGTTATTCTCCACGATGCTTTTCGAGTCGCAATGACTCAAATGGGAAGCAAAAAGTTCTTTGACATATTGGAAGAAGTAATTAAAAAACGAGAAAACAACAGAGGTTGTGAATCGTGAGAAGTGAATAGAGAGTTTACTCACTACTAACAACTCACCACTCACCAACCAAATAAAGGCATATTATACCGAGCAAAAGCGGTATAGTAGAAGAAAGTAAGAAAGGGTACACGGGGGATGCCTTGGCTCTCAGAGGCGATGAAGGACGTGATAAGCTGCGATAAGCTACGGGGATTAGCAAATATGAATTGATCCGTAGATTTCCGAATGGGGAAACCTAACTAACTGAAGGTTAGTTGCATAGCGCGAACCCGCTGAACTGAAACATCTAAGTAGGCGGAGGAAGAGAAAACAATAGTGATTTCCAGAGTAGTGGCGAGCGAAATGGAAGAAGCCCAAACCATATTTGTTACGGCAAATATGGGGTTGTAGGACTACAATGTGATACATTAAAATGAACCGGAAGGGTCTGGGAAGGCCTGCCATAGAGCATGAAAGCTGCGTACGGGTAAGTGATAATGATCTAGTAGTATCCTGAGTACCGCGAGGTCGGAGACGCCTTGTGGGAATCTGCCGGCACCATCCGGTAAGGCTAAATACTCCTGAGAGACCGATAGTGAACCAGTACCGTGAGGGAAAGGTGAAAAGAACCCCGAACAGGGGAGTGAAATAGAACCTGAAACCGTGTACTTACAAGCGGTCGGAGCAGACAAGTTCTGTGACGGCGTGCCTTTTGCATAATGAGCCTACGAGTTACTCTTCTCTGGCAAGGTTAAGTGGTTAAGCCACGCAGCCGAAGCGAAAGCGAGTCTGAATAGGGCGTGCAGTCAGAGGAGGTAGACGCGAAACCTTGTGATCTACCCATGGGCAGGTTGAAGGTGCCGTAACAGGTACTGGAGGACCGAACCGATAAACGTTGAAAAGTTTCCGGATGACTTGTGGGTAGGGGTGAAAGGCTAATCAAACTGGGAAATAGCTCGTACTCCCCGAAATGTTTTTAGGAACAGCCTGGCGGTTGAGTTATAAAGAGGTAGAGCTACTGATTGGGTGCGGGGGAGTCAAATCCTACCAAATCCAGACAAACTCCGAATGCTTTATAATATACGCTGGAGTGAGGCTATGGGTGCTAAGGTCCATGGCCGAGAGGGAAAGAACCCAGACCATCAGCTAAGGTCCCCAAATTAACGCTAAGTTGAACTAACGAGGTCCGATTGCATAGACAGCTAGGATGTTGGCTTGGAAGCAGCCATTCATTTAAAGAGTGCGTAACAGCTCACTAGTCGAGCGATCGGGCATGGATAATAAACGGGCATCAAGCGTTATACCGAAGCTATGGATTTGCAGTAATGCATCTGGTAGGGGAGCATTCTACAGTCAGTGAAGCTATACGCGGCAAGCGGTGGTGGAGATTGTAGAAAAGCAAATGTAGGCATAAGTAACGATAAGGCGGGAGAGAAACCCGCCCACCGAAAGACTAAGGTTTCCTGATCAACGCTAATCGGATCAGGGTTAGTCGGGGCCTAAGGTGTAGCCGAAGGGCGAAGCCGATGGATAACTGGTTAATATTCCAGTACGTTTTATAACTGCGATGCAGTGACGGAGTAGTGAAACTGACGCGAACTGACGGAATAGTTCGTTAAAGGCTGTAGGTATAGGAGATGTAGTTAAGTACGCATCTTTTGCTGAAAGCTGATAGTACTCGGAACCTTCGGGGGATGGGATAGTTCAGGTAATCAGACTTCCAAGAAAACCTGCTAAGCTTCAGGTTATAAAACCCCGTACCGTAAACCGACACAGGTAGTCGAGGAGAGAATCCTAAGGTGCTCGAGTGAATCATGGCTAAGGAACTCGGCAAAATGGCCCTGTAACTTCGGGAGAAGGGGCGCTGCAGAAATGCAGCCGCAGTGAAAAGGCCCAGGCGACTGTTTAACAAAAACACATGGCTTTGCAAAATCGAAAGATGACGTATAAGGCCTGACACCTGCCCGGTGCTGGAAGGTTAAGAGGGGATGTTAGTCGCAAGGCGAAGCATTGAATCGAAGCCCCAGTAAACGGCGGCCGTAACTATAACGGTCCTAAGGTAGCGAAATTCCTTGTCGGGTAAGTTCCGACCTGCACGAATGGTGTAACGATCTGGGCGCTGTCTCAGCCATGAGCTCGGTGAAATTGTGGTATCGGTGAAGACGCCGGTTACCCGCAACGGGACGGAAAGACCCCATGCACCTTCACTACAACTTAACATTGATATCGGATACAGGATGTGTAGGATAGGTGGGAGACTGTGATCATGCTTCGCTAGGAGTATGTTAGTCAACGTTGAAATACCACCCTTTCTGTATTTGGTGTCTAACTCCACAAAGTGGAGGACATTGTTTGGCGGGTAGTTTGACTGGGGTGGTCGCCTCCAAAAAGGTAACGGAGGCTTTCAAAGGTAAGCTCAGTACGCTTGGTAACCGTACGCGGAGTGCAATAGCATAAGCTTGCTTGACAGTGAGACAGACAAGTCGAGCTGGGTCGAAAGACGGATATAGTGATCCGGTGGTTCTGCATGGAAGGGCCATCGCTCAAAGGATAAAAGGTACGCTGGGGATAACAGGCTGATCTCCCCCAAGAGCTCATATCGACGGGGAGGTTTGGCACCTCGATGTCGGCTCGTCACATCCTGGGGCTGGAGAAGGTCCCAAGGGTTCGGCTGTTCGCCGATTAAAGTGGCACGCGAGCTGGGTTCAGAACGTCGCGAGACAGTTCGGTCCCTATCTGTTGTGGGCGCAGGAAGTTTGAGTGGGGCTGACCTTAGTACGAGAGGACCGGGTTGGACTAACCTCTAGTGAATCTGTTATGGCGCCAGCTGTACTGCAGAGTAGCTACGTTGGGAATAGATAAGCGCTGAAAGCATCTAAGTGCGAAACTAGCCACGAGATGAGACTTCCATTGAGGGTCGTAGGAGACTACTACGTTGATAGGTTACAGGTGTAAAGGTGGTGACATCATAGCCGAGTAATACTAATCGCCCGAAGCTTTCTTCGTAACAGATAACGGGTGCAGAGCAATCTGCACCCACAATCAAAACAACAATGCTGTTGTTCTCTCGTTTTCTTTATTACTTCTTTCAATCATGTTAATGTTATTGGGTTGAATAAGTTGATTAAGTTGGATTGAGTGAGTGGTTAAAACTACTTAACAAAATCAACCACTTAACAAATCAACTACTCACCAATCAACATAAAAATATTCAGGTGCCTATATCGGCGGTGTCCACCTCTTCCCATTCCGAACAGAGAAGTTAAGCCCGCCAGAGCCGATGGTACTGCAGTAAAATGTGGGAGAGTAGGTCGGTGCCAACCTTTATCATCCGAAGAGGATGTAAAACTAAAAGCCTTTGCTATCAGCAAAGGCTTTTCTCGTTTTCAGACTTTTTAAAAATACATCCCCCTCACGTCTCCATCTCCAAATCCAGTCCTCTAATAGCCTATCCAGCCAAAAAATACGTAAGGTATTGGGGGGCATTCTTGCGTGCTACGATATCCCCATATTGGGGAATTATCTGGCCGAAAATCCCGATTTCAGCATTTAAAAGTGGCTTATCCTGTGTTTTAGCCCTTTTTTAGGTGTGGCATGACCATTGTATTAGTTTCAATACCACTAAAAAACTATTGATTATGAACTCTACAATGCACGAAGTTATAAATTTTGTAATTACCCTTCTGGTCGCTGTTTCTGTAATATCGGTTATCGTACTGGTAAACCACGCCACCAAAGAGGATCGTATGAAAGATTTGAAAAGTTAAACAAACGCTCCATTTATATCGGCCGGTAACATTGGCCCTACTAATCCGGAGGTATTGGTTCAATGGACCAATGCACCGGGTTTGTTGTTTATGCGAACTTATTTTATTTAGCGTAAATTTAATTAACTGTAGATATTTATTGGCTTGTATTTTGCGTTAGAGTATATATTAGTTAACTAAAATATATTGTTATGCGCGAAGTGTTGGTGCAAATACTCCACATATTTATTATTGTGGTCATTATAGGATTCGGGGCTGCATTATTATACGCCATGGCTGGCGGTGCAGATCATTGGAATAGCAGGATTAACAAGCGTTCGCACAAACGCAGCGTAAAAAAAGGTTCGGTGTAGGTTATATCATACACCGAACCTTTTTGCTTTTGTAGAAACTATTAAGATCTTTTCTCCACCCGGTCATAAAAACCGCCGAAGGAGTTCATACGTACGGCGTCTTCCCGAAAAAAATCACCAGGAAAGCCAAGTGGAATAGCGCTGGCTTCATCCAGGCGTTGCAAATGTTCGGCAGACAAGGTCAGTTCAAAAGCTTTGAGGTTATCTTCCAATTGACTGATTTTTGTTGCGCCAACAATTGGGGTACAAGAAAAACCTTGCTGCATTGTCCATTTCAGCGCTACGTGACTGGCCGATACGCCCAGTTCATCGGCTATTTGCATAACCACGCGTGTAATGCGCTCGCTATTGGCATTCAAGCGAACACTTTCTGCTTTAATTCGTCCTTTATCGCCTCGCAGATATTTGCCGGTAAGTGCTCCACCGCCCAGTGGGGCCCAGGGTGTAACCGTCATGCCGAAGTGTTTAGCCATCGGGATCAGCTCTCGCTCCGGTGTGCGTTGTATTAGGCTGTATTCAACCTGCAGTGCAATGAATTGGCTCCAACCCATCAACTCAGCCAAGGTGTTTCCTTTAGCTACAACCCAAGCTGGCGTATCGCTGATAGCGGCGTAGTTAACTTTACCCTGACGGATCAGGTCGTCCAAGCCACGCAGCACTTCATCTATAGGTGTAATGTTGTCCCAAATGTGCAGATAAAGCACGTCAATGAAATCTGTTTGCAAACGTTTAAGGCTTTCCTCTACGCTGCGCATCATATTTTTGCGGTTGTTGCCAGAGGCATTGGGATTGGTCTGATTATCTTTTAACGTGTACTTGGTAGCCAGTACAAAATAATCCCTATCTTGTGTTTTTAGGTATTCGCCAATAATTTTTTCTGTGGTACCTTTTTGGTAAACGTTGGCGGTATCCAGAAAATTACCGCCTGCGTTGGCATAGGCATCCATAATGGCAAAGCTGTCGGCTTTTTCGGCACCCCAGCCGTTATCGGTTCCAAAGCCCATAGTACCCAGGCAAAATTCTGAAACTTTAAGTCCGGAGCGACCCAATAATTTATAGTTCATAAAGCTGATGTTTTGATGGTGAAAAGATAGGGTTTACTAAACATCGGCACAAATTAATTGCCAGCTTGTAAATACCATATTGGTAATACGACGTTATTATTGAGTTAACACCACGATGCTAGCTTTTACTTGTCATCCAAGCCAATAACAGTGAATTATTTTGACTCTGAAACAGCTGCGGTAAACTATGCTAATGGTAGGCCGCAATTTCATGCTAATACCATTAAGCGGATGAAAAATTATCTGCGTATAGATGGTCAATTAGATGCAGCGCTGGATATTGCCTGTGGGACCGGTCTGTCTACCCGGGCACTTTTGCCCGTTGCTAAAAACGTTTTCGGTACCGACGGCTCTGCCGAGATGCTCAAAATGGCTCTGAGAAATGACGGTATTAATTATCAGGAGGCGCTGGCAGAATGTCAGCCATTTGGTAATGGGATGTTTGATCTGATTACCGTTTGTTCGGGAGTGCACTGGTTTGATATTGATCAGTTTTTGGCCGAGTGTTACCGGATGTTGAAACCAGGTGCCTGGCTGGTGCTTTATGAAAATTTTTTTATGGGCGAGATGGAAGACGCAATTGATTTTAAGCTATGGAATACTGAGGTTTATTTGAAGAAATTTCCATCGCCGCCCCGAAATAAAAATTATGCGTGGACAGAAGATAATCTGCGCGAAAGAGGTTTTGATCTGCGGCATACCGAAAACTTTGCGAATGCCCTGCAATTGAGCAGGCATGAGTTGGTTAGTTACCTGATTACCCAAAGCAACGTTATTGCCCGGGTTGAAAATAAAGAATGCAAATATCCTGCTGTTACCAATTGGTTAAATGCACAACTTTCGCCGTTTTATGACGATACCAGTCAACGGCGTGTACTTTATTACGGTAATTGGATTAAGTATCTGCAGAAACCACGCAATTAAAAACAATGGGCGCGGGCGTTTGTAATAGAATTAATCACCTATCCGCAAAAGCCATGAAGATTATAACATCATCGGTTCCCTGGGATATTAGCCAGATATTCATCACCCTGCAGCAGCAGCTCAATCCGTTGTTTAAGGAGCATAGGGGGAAAGACCTTCAGTTTAAAATAGAACGGGAGGGTAACAAAGTACTGGTAAGCAAGCCGGAAATGTATGATGGTTATTTGTTTACTATTGAGGCTATGGGTAAAGAACTGCACATCGGTAAATCTGAACACTATGTAGATGATGTGAATCAGATCACGCTGCAAAGCATCATCGAAACACTGCAAATGGAAATTCAGGGTGGAAATGATATTATTTATATCAGCGGAGAATGACACCCCTCCTAGCCTCCCCGAAGGGGAGGGACTCCTATCGAAGTGAACTTACTTCAAACAAAAATGGCTCGTTATTAAACGAGCCATTTTTGTTTTTCTAATATCTCTACTAATGTCCCTCCCCTTCGGGGAGGCTAGGAGGGGTAAGGTTTTACCCGTTTATCCAGCTAAATTTATATTCCAGCATTGGGTTCTTCATACGGTCGGCAACGCGCAACAGGCGATCAGGTAGCTTTACCAGATAATCGCGTGCTTTCTCGCCGGCTCCGTTTAAATCGGTCATGCTTTCAATGCTCCATTCTACCAGCAGATCTTTTAAAATATCTACATAGTCAACAGCCGTATAAATACCCAGGCGCTGAGCGGCATCGGTAAAGTGACCGAAGGTTTGGCCTACTTTCAGTCCTACTTCGCGTAGAAAGTGCGCCGGCATTACAATTTTTTTGCGCATCATGTCCTCAAAGGCAATCATCGCCTCGTTTGGATCAATTTCAAATACTTTGCGGATGAAATCTATATATGCTTTAGCGTGGCGAGCCTCGTCTGACGCAATAACGCCGCACATTTTTGAAAGCAGGGCATCACCATCACGTTTAGCGCTGCTGGCCACACGGCGGTGCGAAATATTGGTTGCCAGTTCCTGAAATGAGGTGTAAATAAAGTTACGGTAAGGATCTGCACCGGTACCAATGTCAAAACCATCGGCAATAAGATACTGGGTTGATACTTCCATCATGCGCATGTTAACGCGGCCCGACAGATAGAGATATTTGTTAAGCAGATCACCGTGGCGGTTCTCTTCGGCTGTCCAATGGCGATTCCATTTCATCCAGCCACCTTCCTCGTCGGTTGATACGCCTTCAACCATGCTCAACCATGATTCATAGGTAGGCAGGGCTTCTTCGGTAATGGTATCGCCAATCAGTACGGCAACCAGGTCATATGATAAGCCCCTGGCGCTTTCCTGTAGTTCTTTTACCTCATCAAAGAAGGTATCTCTTGAAGCATCTGGTAAAAAATCAGAGGGCTGCCAGATCGACTCAATTGGCTTTAAATAGTCGGGCATTTTTTCAAGCATATATATTTCAATATGCTTCATAACCTCTCTTCTTTTTTCTTCAAAAAATCTCATTATCCCTATAGTAAATAAGCTGCAAAGGTACTATTATTTAATACAAATAAATAACAATTTAGTTGTAATACCCGATCGCATTTTTCATACAATCTGGCAGGGTTTTAATAGCGGGTATCCCTGTAAATATCGAAAAATTTGTGTTATAATCCCATAGTACTCCGGGAATGTTTAATGTTTTTAAATTGGCACGAACGCACTTCAAATATCGGCACCTGCTATCAGGGTCGGCATACTCGTTATAGCAGCCATACTCGGTGCAGATGATAGGGATTTGGTACTTGTCGGCCCAATGTTTAACAATCAACAATTTGTCATGTACCGAAGCTTCGTTGCCGTCCAGGCGATACTTGTTATAGTTTTGTTCGCCGGCGGTACCTTTTGCCTTTTGGTTAAGCTGGGGAAATTTTTCCGCATTGTATGGAAATGGAACCCCAACCGTGGCTACCTGATTACCCACCCATGCCGCGCCCTGGTGGGTAAATAAAAAAGGTTCATAAAAATGAAAGGTGTAAATAATATTCTCATCAGCCAGGCGCACAAGGCGGCTCAGTTCATAAATGCTGTTGTAATTTGAGGCGCCCACCAGCAATGTTCTGCGGCGATCTACCTTGTGAATGGCCGATACAATATTATAAGCGGCATCTTTCCAGATCTGCGGGTTGATGGGAGGCGGCTCGTTATAAATCTCAAAAAACAAATTGTCGTAATCCTTATTTAAGTACTTTTGCGCGAGTATTAACCACGTGTTAATCACGGTTTTTGTTTCTGGAACAAAGTTTTGATCGTTTAGCGATCCGTAGTGATAATCAACAATTAAGCGGAAATGATGCTTGCGACAAAGCTGCCATGCTTTATCAATACATTCCAAAACCTTTTGCCGGGGGACATGTTTTTCCTCCAGATATTCAAAAGCAACAGGCAGGCGTATGGTTTTAAAGCCTATTTGTTTTAACAAATCAAGATCGGCATCGGTTATGCCATCTTTGTCCAGCATTTTATCGTTCCAGGTTTGGTCAAGCCATGAAATACTGATGCCATTATCCAGATTTTTGGCCCGGGCAAAAGCATTTTGACGATCTGTTTGAAAAAGTGGACTATTTTTTGCGTATTGACAAAAAAACATGCCAATGAGAAACAGTATGGCGCTTTTTATAGCTACAGGATGTGAACTTGGTTTTTCAGAAATCGGCATTTTTCGTTTATCTTTCATCCGTTAAACTTTAACTGATATTCAATCTAAAAACAGCAGCTAATGTTTGTTCAAATAACTAAAGAAGAATTTTCAAAGGAAGTTACAAAAAAGGCTTGGTACCAAACCAACAACATCATCTGGACGATAATTTTTCTTTACCCGTTATTCAGCGTTATTGATTTTATCTATGCTAACGATATCTGGATACAGTTTGCATTCGTTCGTATTATTACCGTACTGCTGATTTATGTGGTTTATACTTATTTCCAGACTCGGAAGTATGATTATAGGATAGTGCTCCATGTGGCCTTCTTCCTGCTTTCGGTCATCTCAGCCTTGCTTTGTAACCTGGTTAATGATACCCGATTAACCATCTATTTCTTAACTTATTCAGTAGTAGTACTGTTTATTAACCTGCAGGTTTTCTGGGAGCCCATGAACTCGGTAATGCAGGGCCTGATAGCGTTGGCGTTACTGGCTATTTTCTTTAACGTCTTCAGTTCGTACCAGTTAGAGCTGGTAACCACTAATGGCGGGCAGTATTTTATCATCATCCTGTTTATTTCTTGTCTGATTCCTAACGCTCGCTATAAAGTAATTGAGCGCGATGTGCGGTCGCAGATACTGATTGAAAAATCTAACGAACAGCTGAAGATTCAGAACCACGATATCATTGAGAAAAACAACATCATTGATATGCAGTATGAGCGTCTGCGTAAGTTGGATGAACAGAAAAACAGCTTTATTAATATAGCAGGGCACGATCTGAAAAACTTTATCGGCTCTATCATCATGAGTAACAACATGGTGAAAGAGGAAGATTACCGTTTGAGCAGCGACCAGCGTGAGTATGTAAATTACATTGGCGAGTCGGCCGATAAAATGCAGTATATGCTCAACAAGCTGATGGACGTGAAAGAGATTGAGTCGCCTGAGCTGAAGTTTAACCTGGAGATCTTCGACATCAATGCCGAGGTACAGAACGTATTTAAAGGTTTGCTGGAAACGGCGCAGATGAAGAATATCCACCTGATGGATAACATTCTGAAACTACCGTTGAATGTGAAGCTCGACCGTGTATTTACTGGTCAGGTGTTTCAGAATATCCTGTCAAACGCTATCAAGTTTTCGCAAACTAACAATAACATCAGGGTGATAACCAGCCTGCAACGCCAGAAATTTGTTTTCGAGGTGATTGATGAGGGCGTTGCCATTGGCCAGGAAGAGCTGGATATGATGTTCAACAAGCTGAAAACGCTAAATGATGCCTCTGGACATATGGAAAGCCGCTTAGGTTTGGGCTTGTCTATTGCCAAGCTAATGACCCGTGAGCTGGGTGGTGATTTGAGCTACCGAAGTGATGAAAACGGTAACTATTTCCGCGTAGAGTTTTACGTGATCAACTAAACCCTATTTTATAAAGAATTAAGAACAACATCTTAAACATACACATGAACAGATTTTTAACCTTATTGGCATTTATACTGGTAATGTTCGGGCTAAACGCTTCGGCCCAAACCTTGGCCTCGTTCAAATCATACGGACATGACGATGATGCCATTTATGGGATGAGTGGCTCTACCTCTTATTTCTTTAAGATAGATCCGTTGGTTGAGATGAACGGCAGCAAGCTGGTGCTCTATTTTGAGCCATCGCGTGCGCTATTGTTCAACAATTCTTTTGTTAACGTAATTGTTGCCGACAGGCCAACTTATAGCACACGTTTAACCCGCGATTCGATCCAAAAGATCACTATTGATCTTGACCGTAGTTTCCTGTCTAACGATGGTAAATACCTGAAAGTGCAGATTAAAACACTGCTGAACATATCAGATGATAAATGTCGTGATCTGGATAACCCAGCCATGTGGATCAAGATCAAGGGGTATTCATACCTTTCGCTTAACCGCAGCACTAAAGACTTTTTTAATAACATTAACATAGCTAACTGCTTTGATTCAAAGCGTGCCATTGTATACCCGTCAAACCCGTCACTGAGCGATTTGAAGGCCGTAGCCTGGGCATACTCGCGCATGAAGAAAACGCAGATCAAAAACATAGCAGTTTATGAAGCCGGCCACGTGCCAGACAGCGTACGTAACTACATTATGGTAGGTACCATGAACAAACTGCCTGCAGACATGCGCAGCCTGGTGAAAGTTAACCCAGGAGCTGGCCAGGGCTTGTTTTACCTGAGCAAACGTGTACTGAACGTTACCGACAGCTTAATAAAAATGGTGGATATGAATGGCCACCTGACACCGGTGCGTACCGTTCAGACAGGCATTACACCGAGTGAGATTTTATTTGTAAGCGGTGGCGACGACGCCGGTTACGAGAAAACCATCACTGCACTGGGTAACATGAACATCCTGAACTCAACCTTTGGCGATTACCTGTTGATTGACAAAGCCGAGAACAGTTTCTTTAAAACCATTGATCAAAACCGCTCTAAACTTACCCTGAAACAAATTGGTGGCGTTACCAACTTTATGTCGGGTATTGGTTCGTTGAAAACGGTTTACAATTTTAAAAACTCCGATTTTAGCTTTACCCCTAAAGAGGTAGAGATCAGAATTATTGCCAACTACAGTGCATTGAATCCTAATGACCGTGGTTTCTTTAACATTTACCTGAATGGCTCGCTTATCAGCAGTGAGAAGCTGGATCAATCTGGCAAGCTGAATACATCGGTAACCATTAACCGCTACCAGCATCACAAGTACAACACGCTGGAAGCTGAGTTCCGTTTTTATCCAAGCAGCGGTAACTGTAACAACAGCTTCACCAACTTCTTCTCTGAGATTGACGTTGACAAATCATACCTGGAATCTAAAAACCCATTCATCACTAATGATCTGAGTTTCTATCAATATCCAGAGGCTTTCAACTCTGGTTCAACCCGTATTGTGGTAAGCCGCGAGTATGCTAAATACGCAGCTGCCGCAATGGGTGAGGTGATCTATGAGTTGAACAACAACATTAACGCTAACAACTTCCCTGAGTTTGTTTACTCAGACCAGATCTCTACCGGCGATATCAAAAAGTATAACATTATTGCCCTGGTATCTCGTAATGATAAGATCTTAAAAGAGTTCCCGGATGCGCCGATTAAGTTTGACGAGAAGTTCAGGATCTATAATAACGACAATAACCAGGAGGTTTACCGCCTGTCAGACTCAGTATCAAACGGTTTGGCGCAGATCTTCTACGGGCGATCTAATAACGCTACGTTGGTATTGACCGCCACGGGTACGCATCTGGCTGATGCCTTCCTGTCTGTGGCAAAATCCATTACCGAGCAGTTGTCAACCCTGTCCAGCAACGTTTGTATTTCTGATGTGAGCAACAACAAATACCTGTTCAACATCAGCAAATCAAGCGAGAATCTGGAGTATATTGATACCAAGAGCGCCCTGTCAAAATTCTGGGAAAGCTATAACCTGTACATATTGCTGGGTATTCTGATCCTGATCCTGCTGTCGTTCCTGTACGTACGTTCACGCGTACAACGTTCTCAGGATATTGTGAGCGATTAATTTCAGGGGAATCCGATTAAATAGAAAGACACCCTCCAGTACCGGTCGTCTCGGCGATCGGTACTGGTAATTTAAAAACAAAGCGTTTAGCCTATCCAGATGAGCATATTTATTCCCGATATTTTAGTCAGAGATAAATTCATTACGACTGAGGGCAGGGAAAAAATCAATTCTTTTGCTGCCAGCAGCGGCATGTCTTTCATCAAGATAGCCCTTAACTTCGGCTACATATCGCGCAAGAACTACGAGCGCTCTATGGTGAACGAGAACTACCCCTTTCAGCAGATCAGAGAGGAGGAGTTTGATGTTGAGGTGCTGAAAAAGGTTGACCTGAAGTTTGCTAACGACAGGCTGGCGCTGCCCCTGCGCATTCAGAACAATAAAGTGATTACGCTGATGGCCGACCCATCAGACGAGCTTTTCCTTGATTTTATCCGTTTTACTTACGATAAGGAGCCTGAAGTAATTGTGGCTTCAGATTTGGATATCACCTGGCTTAGCCATAAACTACTGGGCGATAAATACGTAAAATCGGCCGTGTTTGAGTTGCTTAATCACGATGCAGAAAACTCTGCGCTGGTAACGTTTACAGCCCCCCAGCTGATTGCCATATTTGTGATGCTGACGGCGGTGGTTATTGGCTTGTTTATCAATTTTCGTATTGTCGCTATCATTATCAACGTG
Source organism: Mucilaginibacter yixingensis (assembly GCF_041080815.1). Lineage (NCBI taxonomy): Bacteria > Pseudomonadati > Bacteroidota > Sphingobacteriia > Sphingobacteriales > Sphingobacteriaceae > Mucilaginibacter > Mucilaginibacter yixingensis. Next base: position 1,128,991 of record NZ_CP160205.1, read on the forward strand.
CTGTTGAGCTCGTTTTTCCTGGTGGCTATTGTATTTAAACTGTTCCTGGCGCTGGTAGGTTCAAGGTTTGAGCTGTTCCAGGCAGTGAGCAGGGAAGAAGTGCGTAAGGTTGATGATGGTAATTTGCCTATTTACACCATTCACCTGCCGGTTTATAAAGAAGATAAGCTGATCAAAAAACTGATCTGGAACATCCAGAGTTTGGACTATCCCAAAGAACGTCTCGATGTAAAACTGCTGATTGAAGAGGATGACGATAAAACGCTGAACGCGGTGCGTAACCTTGACTTTCCGGCTGTGTTTGAGGTGGTGGTGGTGCCGTTCCACATGCCTAAAACCAAACCGAAGGCGTGTAACTATGGCCTGCACTTTTCAAAAGGTAAATTCCTGACCATTTATGATGCCGAGGATATCCCAGATACGGATCAACTGAAGAAAGTGGTAGCGCTGTTCCAGAAGTTACCTAACAACTATATCTGTATCCAGAGCGCGCTTAACTACTTTAACCGTAATGAAAACTTTCTGACCCGTATGTTTACCCTTGAGTATTCGTACTGGTTTGATTATATGCTGCCCGGATTAGATACGCTTGATATTCCTATCCCTTTAGGTGGTACCAGCAATCACTTTAAAATGGCTGCGCTGATTGAGCTTGGTGCCTGGGACCCGTTCAATGTAACCGAGGATGCCGATTTAGGACTGCGCGCTTACTCAAAAGGATATAAGGTGGCTATCATCAACTCCACCACCTACGAGGAGGCTAATAACGATTTCTTTAACTGGATTCGCCAGCGTTCGCGTTGGATTAAAGGTTATATGCAAACCTATCTGGTACACATGCGTAACCCGGTTAAGTTATGGAAGAAGGTAGGCTGGAAGGGCTTTCTGGGCTTTAACTTCTTTATTGGCGCTACGCCAATTACGTTTTTGGTGTATCCGCTGTTGCTGGCCATTTTCTTGTGTTACGTAACGTTCGATCTGCAGACCATCCGCCTGCTGTTTCCGGATTGGGTGCTGTTTATGTCCATTTTTAACCTGATGGTGGGCAACATCCTCATGATTTATGTAAATATGATGGCCGTGTTTAAGCGCCGTTTTTATGAATTGATTTTGTTTGCCATTGCTAATCCTATTTACTGGATTATGCACTCAATAGCGGCCTATAAAGGTTTATACCAGCTAATTGTGAAGCCATTCTATTGGGAGAAAACCAATCACGGTTTAAGTAAGGTTAACAGTTCAACAAACGTAGTGTAAATGAGGCTGTCAAAATCACTTTGGTTGTTGCTTACTACGCTGTTGCTAACGGTGTATTACTTGTATTGTGCCATGTACCTCAATCATATGGGATACGCCAACAACGAGTCGCTGTTTTATGTAGAGAAGGCCAAAATAGTTTTTGAGGGCATTGGCAGCCGCCTGAAGGTAATGGGCTTAACGGCACCAATTTTTCCGTTTTACGCCACCTTTGTTTTTACGGCGATTGATTATAATACGGCGCCTATTCTGGCATCGGCTGTAGGTACCGCGCTGCTATTCAACGTAATGGCCAACACATTGGTAAAACGTTTGCAGGATGATTTTTACCTGATTGCACTATTGCTGGTATTTGTGCTGCACCCGGGTATTTTGTACCTGGCTTGCTCTGGCAAGTCCATGTACCTGCAAATGATTTTCTTTTTCCTGTTTTTCCTCAACATATTTAAATTTTATACCTCAAACACCACCTTCCACGTATCTATTGCCAGTATATGTTTGGTGGTGCTGGTGTTTTGCGAGTATAAGTTTATCTGGCTCACGTTGTTTTTTTTGCCGTTGGTGCTCTCTATCTCTATCCACAGCTTGAACCTGAGCGAGAAGGAATCCATCTTCAGGTTGTTCAGTAGTTTTAACAACCCGTCGTTAAGACGTAAGCTCATCAATAAGACCTTTGCGCTATACGTAATTATCTTCTTATTGCCCCTGGCATCAGTATTGATTTATAAAATGCTGAACCTGACCCACGCGGCAGATTTGAATTACTTTATTGAGAGCCCATACGCCACCTGGAGCGTATTGGCCGAAAAGATTAACTACAACGTATTGGCCGAGAACACCACCAGGCACCTGTTGCCCGAGGCATCGATGATTATCTCGCTGCGCGTGCTACTGTTTTGTCCGTTAATGATGATGGCCATTTATCTGTTTCGCCATCGCACGTACCAGATTCTTACCCTGTTTACGCCGCTGGCTTTTGTGGAGTTTTTGAGGATTAAATATGACAAGGTTTACCTGACACATCAGTATTACCTGATGTTTGTAATCCTATCGTTGTTGTGTGTAATCTTTCGTGCCGACACTGTGAAAGAGCAGAAGAGCTTTAAGATTATTCTGGGTTTGTTCCTGGCGGTACAATTGTACACCGGTTACATGTTTATGAGCAACTCTTACATTGATGAAGAACGCAATTTTGTAAGTGCGCTGACCACTCGTAAACTGGAAATGAAGCAGGACGAGAATATGGATATGGCCTCCTACATCAATAGCCTGCCGGGTAATCCTCATGTTTTGATTGATGACGCGGTGGCCTACCCGGTAACCGCCTATGTAAGCCATATCCAATCGCTGATATTACCTTACCAGGACGAATTTTTGAGCGCTATTGAAAGCCCGCGCCATTACGCCGGCTACATTGTAGTAGCTACGGATAAAAATCCGGCCAATGGCTACACGCAGCTTACCAATAAATACCTGCAGATTATCCAGAATTCAGACTCCGGCTTTACCCTTGAGAAAAAATATGAGACGCCAAACTGGATCTTGTATGCGATAAATTGAGTTTGAAGAGAGTCAAGAGTTGAGAATCAAGATAAACGTGATCGAACAATACGTCATTGCGAGGGACGAAGCAATCTCTGCGTAGGATAGTTGGACTCGAAAATCTGATATGCAAGTACAGAGATTACTTCGTCCCTCACTCATAATGACGCATGGAATAGCATTAGCGAAAAAACTACATATTCCTCCTATACTGCCCGCCCACCTCATAAAGCGCATGCGATATTTGTCCCAGCGAACAGTATTTGCACACTTCCATCAGGGCTTCAAAAATGTTGCTGCCGTTAATGGCCGTTTGTTGTAGCTGTGTTAATAGCGCTGGTGCTTTATCTTCGTTACGATGCTGAAAGGCGTTTACCGCACTGATCTGTGTTTGCTTTTCTTCTTCTGTAGCACGGATCACCTCGGCAGGGATAATCGTCGGTGAGCCTTTTTTATTTAGAAAAGTGTTTACGCCGATGATAGGGTATTGCCCTGTATGTTTCAGTGTTTCGTAATAAAGTGATTCATCCTGGATCTTGCCGCGCTGGTACATGGTTTCCATGGCGCCTAACACGCCACCGCGATCGTTAATGCGTTTAAACTCGGTCATTACAGCTTCTTCCACCAAGTCGGTCAGTTCTTCAATAATGAAAGCGCCTTGCAGCGGATTTTCGTTTTTTGCCAGTCCCAGCTCACGGTTGATGATTAATTGGATGGCCATTGCCCTACGCACCGATTCTTCGGTAGGGGTAGTGATGGCCTCGTCGTAGGCGTTGGTGTGCAGTGAGTTGCAGTTGTCATAAATTGCATAGAGTGCCTGCAAGGTGGTGCGGATATCGTTAAAGTCAATCTCCTGCGCATGCAACGACCGACCGCTGGTTTGAATATGGTATTTCAGTTTTTGCGACCGATCGTTGCCCTTATATTTATTCTTAATGGCCTTGGCCCAGATACGCCGCGCCACGCGACCAATTACCGCATATTCTGGATCGATACCATTGCTGAAGAAGAACGACAGGTTGGGTGCAAAATCATCAATGTGCATACCGCGGCTCAGATAATACTCTACATAAGTAAAACCATTACTCAACGTAAAGGCCAGCTGCGTGATGGGATTGGCCCCGGCTTCGGCAATATGATAGCCCGATATTGACACCGAGTAAAAGTTGCGTACCTGCTCATCAATAAAATATTGCTGAATATCGCCCATCATCCGCAAGGCAAACTCAGTACTAAAAATACAGGTGTTTTGCGCCTGGTCTTCCTTTAAAATATCAGCCTGAACAGTGCCCCGAACCGAGGATATAGCCTTTGCTTTTATTTCCGCATATACATCTGCCGGCAAAACCTGATCGCCTGTTAGGCCGAGGAGCAGGAGGCCAAGACCATTGTTGCCTTCGGGGAGTACCCCTCCTAAATCCTCCCCGAAGGGGAGGACTTTCTCTTTAGTTTTGTTAACTAAAATGCTCTTATCTCCCTCTCCTTTGGAGAGGGCCGGGGAGAGGTACTTCGGTCTCTCCAATCCCCTATCATCATAGATCTCTTTCAGCTTCGCCTCAACCAAATGCTGTAAATGATGTTGTGCAATGTATTTTTCGCATTGCTGATCAATCGCCGCATTCATAAAGAATCCTAATAGCATAGGCGCAGGGCCGTTGATGGTCATGGACACGGAGGTAGAAGGATGGCACAGATCAAAGCCCGAGTAAAGTTTTTTGGCATCATCCAACGTAGCAATGCTCACGCCGGAGTTGCCGATTTTACCATAAATATCAGGACGTGTATGCGGGTCTTCGCCATAGAGTGTCACCGAATCAAAGGCGGTAGACAGACGGTGCGCCGGTTGCCCCAACGATACATAATGGAACCGTCGGTTGGTGCGCTCCGGACCGCCCTCGCCGGCAAACATGCGGGTAGGATCTTCGCCCTCGCGTTTTAGTGGGAATACTCCTGCGGTGTAAGGAAACTCTCCGGGCAGGTTCTCAGTCAGCAGCCAGCGCAACAGATCGCCCCAAGCCTGGTACTTGGGTAAGGCAATCTTAGGTATGCGCAATTGCGATAGCGATGTACTGATAAGTGGTAGCCTGATCTCTTTGTGGCGCACGTGGTACACAAAATCATCGGCCTGATATTTTTTTACGGTTTCCGGCCAGGTTTGCAGGAGGCGTTTGCATTCGGGATTTAGTTTTTCTTCTAACCCTCGCTGTAGAGACGCAATACTTTGCGTCTCGTGATGCAAATCATTACCCTGTCCGTCGGGAGACGCAAGGTATTGCGTCTCTACAGTTTTTTCAGATAGGAGGTCCATCACGCCGTTAACCTGATATAACTGCTGTGCAATTTTACACTGCTCATCTACCCATTGTTGATAGGCGGCATGGCTTTCGGCAATCTCGGCCAGGTAGCGCACCCTGTCTGGCGGGATAATAAATATTTTTTCTGATTCGCCGTTTTTGAATTGATCGTTATTGGCTTTTTCGCCCAGAAAATCAGTGCCTGTTTTAGCCTTGATGGTTTGCATCAGGGCATGGAACAGACTGTTCATACCCGGGTCATTAAACTGCGAGGCCATGGTGGCGTAAACTGGCAGGTCGGCATCTACCGCATCAAACAGCTGATGGTTGCGTTTGTATTGTTTGCGCACATCGCGGATGGCATCCAGCGCGCCGCGTTTGTCGGCTTTGTTTATGGCCACCACGTCGGCAAAATCAAGCATGTCTATCTTTTCCAGCTGGGTAGCAGCACCAAACTCGGGCGTCATCACGTAAAGCGATACATCGCAGTAATCAGTAATCATCGTATCGCTTTGGCCAATGCCCGATGTTTCCACAATGATCAGATCATAAGTCGCCGCCTTACAAACATCAATAGCTTCCTGCACATGTTTAGACAGTGCCAGGTTAGCCTGCCGCGTAGCCAGCGAACGCATGTAAACACGCGGACTGTTAATCGAATTCATGCGGATGCGGTCGCCCAGCAGCGCACCGCCTGTTTTACGTTTGGAAGGATCGACCGAGATGATAGCGATGGTTTTATCTGTATCGATCAGAAACCTGCGCACTAACTCGTCTACTAATGATGATTTACCCGCGCCGCCTGTGCCGGTGATGCCTAAAACAACACGTCTCACCTCTCCCAAACCCTCTCCTCCGAAGGAGTCCTTTTGGACAAAGGAGAGGGCTTTTTTTATATTGAAGTTATCTCCCTCCCCCTCGGGGAGGGTTGGGGAGGGGTAGCTCTCAGCCAGCGTGATCAGTGCAGCAATGGCCGATGGCTCTTTATCTGCCAGGTGTTTTAGCTCGCCGTTTAGTTGGGTATGGGTGGCAAAATCGCATTGCTGCAGCATGTCATTGATCATGCCTTGCAAACCCATGCGGCGGCCATCATCGGGCGAGTAGATGCGCGAGATGCCGTATTGCTGCAGTTCTTCAATCTCATCAGGCAAGATCACGCCGCCGCCGCCGCCAAAAATCTTAATTTGATTGGCACCGCGCTCGTGCAGCAGATCATACATGTACTTAAAATATTCCAGGTGGCCGCCCTGATAGCTGGTAATGGCAATGCCCTGCACGTCCTCCTGTATGGCGCAGTTCACTACCTCCTCAACCGAGCGGTTGTGCCCCAGGTGAATCACCTCGGCACCGCTGCTTTGTAAAATGCGCCGCATAATGTTAATGGTAGCATCGTGCCCGTCAAAAAGGGCAGCGGCGGTAACAAAGCGTATTTTATGTTGAGGAATATAAGGTGCAACGGTTTCCATGCAGAATATTTATAGTGATAACAAAATTAGGAAATTAAAATATTATGCGTGCATAGTAGTTGGGTTTGGGTAACAGCACACAAGGGCCGAAGTTAATACACATATGTCATACTGAGCGATAGCGAAGTATCTCTGAGGGCAGGTCGCGCTGATTTGCTTCAGAGATGCTTCGTACCTCAGCATGACATGATGGTATTTGAAAAGCAATACTCTTACATTGTTTGTTAAACAACGCGTCGTTGTAGGCAAGTATTCGCTTGAAAATAGACCATTGGTTAAATTTGGAAACATGAGATTTAAGCAGATACCTATAAAAGCAGCCCTGTTGCTGACCATATGTCTGACCGCGTGTTCATTAAACAAAAGCGAAAGCAGCCCAAGCGATTTTGAGATCTATCAGTTTTTTGATAAACAACTGGCGCAAACCGCCCGCTCAGGTGGTTATGTAAACTACAAGGTAAAGATTGATCGTTATCAACAAGCCCAGCCATCAGAAGCCACAGCGCCAGACGGCAATACGGTAACGACTTATCCCATAAAAGTTGATCGTACCGAATATCTGACTGGCTATCACGAAACCTATGTAAATACTTATAAAGGTGATGAGTATCGCCTGTATCGGGATGATAAGGGTAACCTGGCGGTGCTAAGCCATACTGCCGGTCAGACACAGACCACGCAGCGGCCACCGGGCAATTTGTAATTAATGTGCAGATATGCAAATGAATTGAGATAGTAAACGCGATATCATTAAATCACCATCTGCACATTCGCACATCAAAATCCCTATCTTTGCCAAATGATGTTAACTAATTCGGCAGCAGTACAGTGGGAGAAGGGTTATAACAATTACGGGCCGTGGCTGCGCGAGAAATATAAGGGCATGCGCGTGTTCAAGGTGATTGTAGACGGCGGCTTTACCTGTCCTAACCGCGATGGCTCCAAAGGCTATGGCGGCTGCACCTATTGCAATGTCGATTCATTTACCCCATCGGTAGCGCGCGATCAGCCTACGCTGCGCGAGCAGGTGCTGATGGGCATGGAACGTGCCCGCAAAGGCAACAAGGCCGATAAGTTTATCATCTATTTTCAACCCAATACCAATACTTACGCGCCGGCACATTACCTCAAAATGCTGTATGACGAGGCGTTGAGCGTTAATACTGAAGATATTGTGGGCCTGTCTGTAGGTACCCGTCCCGATTGTATCGATGCCGAGAAAATCGCCCTGCTGGAAAGCTATACCGACCGCTTTGATGTGGATCTGGAGATGGGCATGGAAAGTATCTATAACGATACCCTGACGCAGATTAACCGCGGCTGCATGCACGAAGACCTGCTGCGCGCCCTGAAACTGGTAGAGAACAGCAAACTGGACATTTGTGTACACACCATCTTCGGCTTCCCCTGGGAAACCAAGGAGATGATGCTGAAATATGCCGATGAGATTAATCGCCACCCCCAAATCAAGTTCGTAAAATTCCATCACCTGCATATTGTAGAAGGCTCAGTAATGGGCGTAAAATATAAACGCGAACCATTCAAGCTATTTAGCCTGCCAGAGTATACTGATTTCTTGTGCGAACTGCTACCACTTGTTCGTCCGGATGTAGTGATTCAGCGCCTGTTCGGCATCAGCGACTGGGAACTGCTCATTGCCCCTAACTGGGGACTGAAAAAATCAGAGATCCAGTATTTTATTGATAAAACGATTTTGGATAGGGGGGTAGTGCAGGGATCGGCGCTATGATGAACCTGGATTTAACGGATTTATCGTGAATTGATATTTTTTTGGCACTCAAGAGGGCTTCGCCGTTTCTAGGATTTACAGGATTTGATTTAGGTCACCCCGAACTTGTTTCGGGATCCCGCATGCAAGGTTAGTGCATGACTATTATCACGTCCTATGGGGGGGCGAAACAAGTTCGGCATGACCTGTATTTAATGGACATCCTATAATTGATATGGCAGGTATCCTGAAAATCCCATAAATCCGTTTAATCCTGGTTCAAGATTTCTTACAACTTTCACCCTCCTTGGCTTCGTTTTTGCTATTTTTAGCCTGTCAACTATCTATTTAACACGTTTTGTCACAAAGGGGCCAGTCTAACTATTTTCCGGTGCTTACAGGGGTACGCGCTTTAGCGGCTTACCTGGTGTTCATCTCGCACTATGATTATGTGTTTGATGAAGGTTTTCCCCAATGGTTGAGGCGTTTTTTCCACGAATTCCACATCGGTGTTACCGTTTTCTTTGTGCTATCGGGCTTTCTGATAACTTATCGTTATTATCATAACTTTCAGTTAAGCGGTAAGTGGTTCAGGCAATACGTCAAAAATCGTGTGGCCCGCATCTACCCCATGTACTTTTTGCTGACCACCGGGGCATTTATCTATTACTATTTTACGCACGATACCAGCATCACCAAAAACTACCCCTCGCCGGTAGGATTGTACTTTATGAATATCTTTTTTGCCCGAGGTTTCTTCTACCAGCTTTGGGACACAGGTATAGCGCAGGGCTGGAGTTTAACGGTTGAGGAATGTTTCTATTTTTCGGCCCCCATCATTTTCTATATCGCCATTAAATACAAAAAGTTTTACGTGCAACCGGTAATCATTACGCTTACCGGCGTACTGCTGGTTTTGATTTTCAGGCATGTTAACTGGTGGGGCTTTTTTGGCAACTTTACGTTTATGATGCTGTACACCTTCCTGGGCCGCTGCTTTGAGTTTTTTGTGGGCATACAGCTGGCACTGTGGTTGTTAAAACGTGGGTTTACGCGGAAAAATAACGTATCGTTTACCTACATCGGGTTTGGGCTCATCTTTGTTTTTGTGCTGGTGATGGCTATGTTACCTATCCCGCAAGGATGGATTGCCGGCTTGCAGCATCCGGTGGGTATTGTGCTCAATAACTATTTAATTTCGTCGGCCATTGGCCTGTTCTTTTATGGTTTGCTTACCGAGCAGACCGCTGTAAAAAGCGTTTTATCAATGCCATTTGTAGAGTTGTTGGGTAAGGCATCTTACATTTTTTACCTGATCCATTTAGGGTATATGTATGGCTTTTTGCATCACGCGTGGGACTGGCTAAACGAGCGGGTTTTTGACCTGTATGGTAATTGGGGGGTAGATTGGAAATCGCCGTTTGAGAATGATCAGGTTAACCTGGTTTATGCTTTTATTGTGCTTAATGCCATCTCTATATTTTTGTTTAAATTTATAGAGGAGCCGCTTAACCATGCCATACGCAAGTCGGGCTTTTTGATTAAGCCAACTGCCCGGCATCAAAATTGATTAAAAAAAGCGACCCCGAGGGTGGTCGTCTGCTTTATATGAAAACGATTTTACTTGTCCTCTTTCTGCTGCCTTTTTATGCACTTGCGCAAAACTCAGAAGCGCTGATTCAAAGCGGCAACGCCAAAGCCGGCGAGAAGAATTATACCGGTGCCATTGCCGATTTTAGCCGCGCCATTCAACTGGACGGCAATAACTCGCGCATTTATTATTATCGCGCCAATGCCTACAGTAACCTGAAAGATTACCGGAACGCCATCTCTGATTTTACCCGTTCTATCGAGCTGAACCCTAACTATGTAATGGCCTGGTTTTACCGTGGTAACGCCCATGCGGCCAATCATGAACCGACAGATGCCATTGATGATTTTGATCACGCCATGGCCATGAATACGCCAACGGCAGAAATGTATCACTATCGGGCCAATGCTAAAAGCGACGCAGGTGATTACGATGGCGCTATTGCCGATTTTAATACAGCAATCAAGATGTCGCCCAATAATGCTGATCTGTACGAGTACCGCGGCGTGGCCAAAGCCAACCAGGGCAATCATCAGGGAGCCATTGCAGATTATGATGTGGCTGCGCGTTTACAACCCAATAATTCAGATCTCGTTTTCTATCGTGCCAACTCAAAAGCCAGCTTGGGCGATTTTCCCGGTGCCATTGCCGATTATAAACGTGCAACAACATTGAATCCGCGCAATGCCGACGCCTTTTTTTATTGTGCCAATGCCGAGGCTAACCTGAAACAATATGATGCCGCCATTGCCGATTTTAAAACAGCTATCAGCATCAATCCGCGTTTGCCAAATATTTATAAATATCTGGCCAATGCGTTGAGTCATGGCTCCAATATCGGTTCGGCAGCCAGCTATTTTACCGATGCATTGAAGCGCGATCCAAACAATGCAGAGATCTACCTGTACGATGGCATCGTTAAAAATAACCTGGGCGATCAGGATGCGGCGATGACTGATTTTAATAAATCAATCAAGCTGAATCCCAAAAACGCTGATGCCTATCAAACCCGTGCCGATCTGCGTTATGATCTGAAAGATTACGACGGTGCCAAAGGCGATGCCGACACGGCCATCATTCTTGACCCCAAAAACAGTTATGCCTACTTGAGTCGGGCACGTGTGCTTCTGAAATTAAAAGACACCGTTAAAGCTTTGGCTGATGCAGATCAATCCATAAAAATTAATCCAACTAATGATTACGGCCTGGTAGTTCGCGGAGATATCCGCACCATCATGAAAAAATACCCGGATGCACTGGCTGATTATGATAAGGCTCTGCGCATTAACAGTGGTAATGCCGAAACTTACTTGAAACGTGGCGCGGCCCGTTTAATGGCCGGCGATAGGACAGGTAGTTTGCAGGATTATAACAAGGCTTTGACTATGGATAAAGGCAATGTAAGCATGTACAGCCGCGCCGGACAAGAAATGCTGGATGCGGAGTTTTATGCTGATGTTTTGCCTGTGTATGATTTTCTGCTCTCAAAAAAACCAACAGAAAGTGGCTATTATATTAACCGGGGTATTGCCAAACAGCATACCGGTAATGAGCAGGGTGCACTGACAGATTTTAACCATGCCATTGACATGGATGCAGTATCGGGTAAGGCATTGGCCCAACGCGCCAGCCTGCAATTACAGCTAAAGAACTATGACGCTTCCCTGCAGGATGTAAACAAAGCGCTGCTGATTAATGAGAATGATGACGAAGCTTATTTCATTCGCGGCAACCTGTACCTGGAAAAGAAAGACTACCGCAATGCACTGAGCGATTATAACACCGCGCTGTTCATCAACTTGAAAAATGATAAGGTGGTTGCCTCGCGCGGCTATGTAGAAAGCTTTTTGCCTGATTTTAAAGATCGCATGAATGCCGATTTTGCCGATGCTATTAAACGTCAGCCTAACAACGCACGCGTGTATGATTTGCGTGGACAGGCCAAGTTTAATACCCGCGATTTAACTGCCGCGCAGGATTTTGATAAGGCCATTGCGCTGGATGCCAGGTATGCACCGGCTTACCTGCATCGCGGATTATTAAAAGTATCGGGCGCTAACACGTCATCAGCCTGTGCCGATTTTAAGAAGGCGTTTGATCTGGGGATGAAAGAAGCGCAGGAACAGATTAGAAGATATTGTAAGTAAACACAGATTAGCTATCAGTTTAAATAAGAAAAACGGAATGTTTAAAAGATATAAAGCGCTGCTGCTATTTATTACAACAGGGTTTTTGTGGCTCAACGGGTTGAACCTGAACGCCTGTTTTGCACAGGAAGGCAAGAAAGACGAAGAGCATGAAGACGAGGTTTACATAGAAGTTGATCCGCGTAATAAAAACGCGATTTTTAACGACGATGACGACATCGGCTACAAGATAAAAGTAAAAAGCACTTACAAGGAAACGCAGGACGGCAAGCTGAGCTATGATCTGCTAACGGATGAAAATAAACTTATTTCTACCCATAGCTTGCCGGTGCACTTGACCCATAACTCAAGCGATAGTTACAACATCACACTGCCGCACCAGAAGGCCGGTTTTTACCGCTTGAACATGCGTTTCAACTTTACATCGTATGATGATACGGTGAAGCGCGTTTTTGGTGTTAGTCCGTTAAAGTTACATAGCGAGCTGCACCGCCCTGATGATTTTGAAGCATTCTGGAAAGGTACGTTGGTCGAGTTGAAGAAAGTGCCACCACAATACAAAGTAATTGAACGTAAAGACTTATCTACCAAATACAAAACTGTTTACCTGGTAGAGATGCGCTCGTACCAGAACTACCTGATTCGCGGTTGGTTGGTTGTGCCTACTTTTGGCAGGAGGTTGCCGGTCCATTACCGTGTGCCTGGCTATGGTGTGGAAATGCACCCCAATATGGATGCCGACGATTTTGTGGCGTTTGACTTGAACGTACGTGGCAGCGGAAACAGCCAGGACAGCATCAAATTGAATACCGATATCTATTCCACTCACGGGCTGGAAGACCGCGATAACTACATTTACCGCGGCGCATATATGGACTGTATCCGCGGACTGGATTTCCTGGCCTCGCACCCTAAACTGAAAATAGATACTACCCGCATATTTGTTGAAGGCGGTAGCCAGGGTGGTGCACTGGGCATAATGGTGGCCGCATTGGATAAACGCGTAAAGGCTTTGACCGTACAGGTTCCACTATACTCAGATATTCGCGATACCTACGCTGTTTCAGCTACCTATGATGTGCAGGTGTTCCCATTCAAAATGTTTCGGAAATACCATGACTCGCACCCTGGCTATACCTGGGATGAGTTTTACAAAGTGTTTGACTATTACGACCCGCAAAACTTTGCCCCAATGGTAAAATGCCCTGTGCTGATGGGTATAGGTTTGCTGGATTTGTACTGCCCGCCGCGTAGTAGCATGAGCATGTATAATCATTTGGGTACTAAAGATAAAGAGTACATTACAGTAGCCAACTCCACGCACGAGGTGAACTTTAACTACTTCATGTTTCAAAACAACTGGTTGCGCGAAAAGCTGCGTGTGCCATAATCCTGTTGCATAAATGAAAAAGATCTATCTATTTTTATTAATACTCATCAGCATGGTATCAACGGTTAATACCGCGCGTGCCGGCTGGCCAATAGGCAAGTACCGCAATCTTGTGATCCCGTCTTTTAACTACTATACATCAAAAGATACGTGGGATCAGAACGGTGACAAGATCAAAGGTAAACCCGGTGCCGGTTTTACCAGCTACTCGTTTGGCTTGTATGCTGGTTACGGCATCACCCGTCGCTTAGACGCCATTGTGAATGTGCTTTACCCCATGCAGTACAGCGCCTATCGCGATGGTTCAAATAACCTGGTAAAACAAAACAGCCAGGGTTTGGGCGATTTGCAGGCCGGTTTAAGCTACAATCTGTTCAACTTTGGTTATACCAGTTTCCTGTCGGTAATGGGTTCGGCTATTATTCCGCTGTATGATACTACCAAGACGGTGGCGCTGGGCTATGCCTCGTATGGAGCCGAGCTGAAGCTGATGTACAGCGGTGCCATAGATAAAAGCTGGCTAAAAGGTTACTACAACCTGGAAGTAGGCTATCGTCGTTATTTTGCAGACCAAGGGCCGAATGTGATTATCTATACCGCGTCAATGGGCGTGCCGCTTGGCCGCCGCAACCAGATGAGTGTGGAGCTGAGCGGACAGAACTCCTATAGTATCAACAAATCATTTAATCCCAACCTGGCCGTAAACCGCGATTATCGCTTCACCAAGGGTGCCCTTAATTACGGTCATACTTTTACAAGGCGGTTCTCGGTGTTTCTCTCTGGCTTCTATACCTTTACAGGGCGCAATACAGGGCAGGGATACGGAGGCTCGGTGCAGTCGATATTTAAGTTGTAGGCTTCGGGTCAAAAACAAAGCTCGCCAGTATAATTCCCCTCTAGAGAGGGGTTAGGGGTGTGTCATTCGTCATGCTAAGACACGGTGCAAAGAAAAATCATTCCTTATAATCAACATCTAAAAGAGCTGGCCAGGAAACTCCGCAATGAAAGTACTCCAGGCGAAGTATTATTGTGGCAAGAATTAAAAGCCCAAAAGCTCGGCTATGATTTTCATCGGCAGAAACCGCTATTAAATTATATTGTTGATTTTTACTGCAGCGAGCTTGAATTGGTTATCGAATTAGATGGCCTTTATCATGACGATATATTAGAGCTGGATGCTGTTCGTGATGAAGAGCTGCGGGCATATAATTTGACCGTATTGCGGTTTTCTGAGATGCAAGTGAGAAAGGATATGGCGAATCTATTGCGTGTGATAGAGCATTATATTGAGGAATATGAAAGCGCTCACGGTTGTTGGAAGGACACACCCCAATGAAAGGTAGTGCTGTTGGGCTCTTTTGTGCATCCCCTCTCAAGAGGGGAAATGAAGTTTTGCGTAAGTAGCTTTCATACAGTATTTTGTGGCGTTAATTAACTTAGAAGGAAGCTTTGGAGTTGTGCGATTCCCCTCTTGAGAGGGGCGGAGGGGTGTGTCCTTATACGTGCGAAATGACACACCCCTGCAACCGCACATTCAACGCGCCCCCTCTCAAGAGGGGATTTAACTCTTCCCAAAGACCACTCGGCTCCAGCCGAGCGACTGCAATTATAACTCCCCCTTTAGGGAGCTGGGGGAAACATCTTCCTGATCGCCTCTTCCCTAAACTCAAAAATTTGCCGTATCTGTTTCTCTACAAATAAATTATTGGCTAGTCGGCCAATTGGTCCGTATGGTATGGCGTAGTTTAGAATATCGCGCATGCGGGTACCACCGGGGATGGCCTCAAAGTGATGCTGATGGTGCCACAGGGCATAGGGGCCAAAGCGCTGCTCGTCTACAAAATATTGCTGATCCTGTACGTGGGTAATCTCGGTCATCCAATCCATTTCAACACCCAGGAAGGGGGAGATTTTGTAAGTGATAATCATACCTGGATACATTTGGGTGTGGGCAGTGTAGGGCGATGTTACTTTAAACTTCACGTTGTCTGGCGTAATCTTAGCCAGGTTCAACGGCGACCGGAAAAACTCCCAGGCCTCGGCCACGCTGATAGGAATATCCTGTTGCCAGGTAAGCAGGTATGTTTTCATTAATACTAATAAGGAATTTTTATAAGCAATAACCCATTATGTAGCTTGTTGGTTTTCTAAGTATCTTGGTTTTTAGGCGAATAAGAGATAAGGTATCTTGTAGCTTTTAATATGGATAAATATCTCGCCGTTACTTTTTTGATCGATTTGGGTAATTTGAAAAATACGTAAAACGGACATTGCACGGTACACCGTATTCTTATCCTTTAAAGTATAATTATTAGCAATAGTTTTCCAATTGCGATATAAATCAACATCACGATCACGCATAGGATAAGATGACGTTTTTAATTTGCTTTCATAGGTGTTAAGATCATGAATAACCTGTGTATGAGATAGGGTGTTAGCATGCAACAAATGTTTAAATATGCTATCAGTTAGCTTAAATGTCTGATCACGTCGCTGTATGTTGAATTTGGCAAGGACTTGATTTAATCCGTATTCAAAGCAACCGGTAGTATCTTTGCCAAGTTTTTTTAAAGAATCAGTAGATAGCCAGTACGTTTCATTATTGCAATCTACGGGAAGTAGTGTGCTGGTCTGGTTGTTTGAGAACACGATCAATTGATCGCAGTTGTCGGCAATTGGGCCCCGGAGTATTTTTAGTTTGATGCCTTGTAATGTAAGTGAATCACTGACTTTGTATAGCGTGGTGTTTTTCTTATCCAGCCACACAGAATAGCGTGCGGTAATACTGTCAAATGCCGAATGTCCAGATTGCGGGTTGCGAGAATGACACTGCGTAAAAAAGAGTAAGCTGGAAAGATACCCTGCTATTAAAAGCTTCATACAACTAATGTAATAGTTATATGGGTTCTGATGGAGTTTTTAGTAAATAAAATGTGGTATTCTCATCTTTGTTTATGTACAAACGTTTTTAGATAACAGATGTGATGTTTGGATCGTCCGGCATGACGCTGAAGATAGGAGGCTTACGAAGTTTCCAGAAGGCCGTAAGTCTTATTGAAGACTGGTTCAGACGGAAAAAATAGGGGAGACAATCTCAACCACACCTCACCACGGAGGTGTGTAGAGCGATGAACATAAGCGTTATTCACCACTCACCATTAACGCGCGCCACGCGCGTACTACTGCACCATTTTGTTGGCGCAGCAAGAGCTGGCAAATGCCTCTGGCTTGGCCTTAAACACAAAGCCCATACTCAAAATATAGCCCATAGCCTCATGCAAAGCCTGGTTTGATTTGAACATTGGGTTGGTGTTAATGTCGGCATGTACCTCCAGGTCCACATCGTAAAGGTCCAACAAATCGCACAGGCGGTAAGAGATGTCGATTGACTTTTGCACTTCCGACAGCATGCGTTCTTTAATGCTCATTTTTTGTGTTGAGCGTTCCTGGTGGATAAACATAAAGCCGCCGCGTTGCTCGCGCAGAAAGACGATTACTGTGGCAAAATCGGTATGGTCGCCTTTCACCTGTGAGTCTGTGCCGATGCAAACTTTTAGCTTGTTGCCAAGGGCGCTTTCGCGCTCAATAGCTCTTTCTACTTCCTCGATGATGGGAGTTTGGATTACCTCTCCGCTGAATTTTCTCCAGGTCATAAAATTGCTTTTAGGTTAAACAGATATATGACCTGCGGTAACAGGTCTATAAAAATAAGCGATAAACTATTTTATAAACGTAATTTCAGGGTAATTTATTTGTTAACATACTGGTGATTGTCAACAGGTTATTTTATATTGGGTGGTGTTTTGCCGTTTCTAAGGCGGCAGAGCCTATATTTACCAAACAAACAATTTAATTATCATGAAACTATCCAACTACTTGTGGCTGGCTTTGCCGGCTGTTATTGCGGCTGGTTGTAAGGGGAGTCAAAGCGGCGACAGCTCGTCTGACGTTCCTAAACGTACTGTGTTTTTTGACAAGACCGGTATGGACACCACCGTAAAGCCCGGCGATAACTTTTTTATGTATGCCAGCGGCGCCTGGTTAAAGAAAACGCAGATCCCGCCGTCTGAAAGAGGATGGGGCTCTTTTTATACCTTGAATGACGATAACCTGAAAAACCTGCATAAGATACTGGACCAGGTATCGGCAGGTAGTCATGACAAAGGTAGCCTGGAGCAAAAGGTTGGTGACTTGTATGCTGCCGGTATGGATACCGCAGCGATAGATAAAGCCGGTTATGACCCAATTAAAGCTACGCTTGCCAAAATTGACGGATTGAAAGATTATAAAGAACTGATTGATTACGCCGCTTCATCATTTAAAGATGGTGATGGGTACCTGATTGGTTTTTATGTTGCTCCGGATGATAAGAACAGCAGCAAAAACCTGGCACAGTTTACCCAGGCAGGCACCAGCTTGCCAGAGAAATCTTATTACTTTAAAACAGACTCAGTTTCGTTAAAAATCAGGAAAGCATTTACCGATTATATTGCCAAACTGTTCACGCTGACTGGTTCTGATGCGGCCACCGCTGCCAAAAATGCCGATGCGGTTTTGAAACTGGAAACCGAGATTGCCAAATCGCACTCTACACCGGTTGAATTGCGCGACCCGCAGGCCAACTACCATAAATTTACCGTAACAGACCTGCAGAAACAGGTGCCTGATCTGGACCTGAAACACCTGTTTGATTTGATGGAGATTAAAACCGACACCGTGTTGGTTGGTCAGCCGAAGTATTACGTGGCGCTTGATCAGTTGCTGAAAAGCCAGCCGATTGACGTTTGGAAGGCTGAGCTGAAGTTTAACGCCATCAGCACATCTGCCAGTTATTTGAGTAAAGATTTCCGCGAAGCGCATTTTAATTTCTATAACAAAACGCTGAACGGCCAGAAAAAACAGCAGGACAGATGGAAGCAAATGGCTAAGTTGACTGATAGTAGCCTGGGTGAATTGCTGGGGCAGCTATATGTTGAAAAGTACTTTACACCTGATGCCAAAAAACGTATGCTTGACCTGGTGAACAACCTGCAAAGCGTGTACAAAGACCGTATTGAAAAACTGGATTGGATGAGTTCGGCCACTAAGCAAAAAGCCGAAGAAAAACTGGCAGCCTTTACCAAAAAGATAGGCTACCCAGACAAATGGAAGAAATATGATGATGTAGAGATCAGCAAAAACGACTTCTATGCTGACATGCAATCTGTGTCAAAGCATAACTATTTTGAGGAGCTGAAAAAGGTGAACAAACCGGTTGACAGATCTGAGTGGGGGATGACACCGCCAACAGTTAATGCTTATTATAACCCGCTATCTAATGAGATTGTGTTCCCTGCCGGTATCCTGCAGTTCCCGTTCTTTGATAAAGATGCTGACGATGCCATTAACTACGGTGCTATTGGTGCAGTTATCGGTCACGAGATGACCCATGGTTTTGACGATCAGGGCAGCCAGTATGACAAGGTAGGTAACCTGAAAATGTGGTGGACCCCAGAAGACAACACCAAGTTCAAAGCTAAAACCCAGATGGTGGTAGACCAGTACAATAAATATGTTGTGCTGAACGATGTGCACGTAAACGGCAGCCTTACCCTGGGCGAAAACATTGCCGATATTGGTGGCTTAGCCATTGCTTACCAGGCCTTCAAAAACACTGAGCAAGGTAAAGGCAATACCAAAATTGACGGCCTGACACCAGATCAGCGTTTCTTCCTGTCGTTTGCACAAGTATGGCGTATTAAGAATACCGATGAAACCATGCGCATGCGCACCCAAGTGGATCCGCACTCCCCAGAGATGTACCGTGTAAATGGTCCGCTCTCTAATATGCCTGCATTTTATGATGCCTTTGGTATTAAACCAGGTGATAAGATGTATCGTGCAGAGAAGGACAGGGTGAAGATCTGGTAGATTTCTGGAGTTCGAATGTTCAATTTCGAACGTATTCTTGTCTGAATATAAAAGCAAATGGCCCGGAATTTCCGGGCCATTTGCTTTTGAAGTCGTTCGGCAGGAGCCGAGCGACTGCGAGATGGGATAAACAGAAGAGGCGCCATCGGCGCCTCTTCTGTTTATGGGAGGAAAATTTAAATTCGAAATCGAAAATCCCAATTCCGAAATCAAAATTATTCTACCAGCTTTTTATACCTGATGCGGTGCGGTGTAGCGTCGCCCAGGCGTTTTTTGCGGTTTTCTTCGTAATCGCTGTAGTTGCCTTCGAAGAAGTAAACTTGTGAGTTGCCTTCAAAAGCCAGGATGTGGGTACAAATACGATCGAGGAACCAACGGTCGTGACTGATCACTACCGCACAGCCGCCAAAATTTTCCAGTGCTTCTTCCAGCGAGCGGAGGGTGTTTACGTCGATATCGTTGGTAGGCTCATCCAGCAGCAGTACGTTTGATCCTTTTTTGAGGGTGATAGCCAAGTGCACACGGTTACGCTCACCGCCTGATAGTACGTTTACCTTCTTTTGCTGATCTGCACCGTTAAAGTTGAAGCGCGATACATAGGCACGCGAGTTGATAGGGCGGTTGCCTACCATAATATTATCGGTACCGCCGGTAATGTTTTCCCAAACAGATTTATCGGGGTCCAGGTCATCGTGCATCTGGTCAACGTAGCCCAGTGCCACGGTATCACCCACGCGGAAAGTACCTTCATCAGCGTGTTCCTGACCGGTAATCAAACGGAACAAGGTAGTTTTACCGGCACCGTTCGGGCCAATGATGCCCACGATACCTGCCGGTGGCAAGCTGAAGCTCAGGTTTTCGAACAAAATTCTGTCGCCATAAGCTTTGGTTACGTTATTGGCTTCAATTACCACATTGCCCAAACGCGGGCCCGGTGGAATGAACAGCTCCAGTTTTTCTTCTCTTTCGCGTCCGTCCTCAGATGCCAGTTTCTCATAGTTTGACAGACGGGCCTTTGATTTGGCATGACGGGCTTTTGGCGCCATACGCACCCATTCCAGCTCGCGTTCTAGTGTTTTCTGGCGCTTGCTTTCGGTTTTTTCTTCTTGAGCCAGACGTTTAGCTTTCTGGTCCAACCATGATGAGTAATTACCTTTCCATGGAATACCCTCGCCGCGATCCAGCTCCAGTATCCAGCCGGCCACATTGTCAAGGAAGTAACGGTCGTGCGTTACGGCAATAACGGTGCCTTCATATTGTTTCAGGTGCTGCTCCAGCCAGTCGATAGACTCGGCGTCCAGGTGGTTGGTAGGCTCATCCAGCAGTAATACGTCAGGCTGTTGCAGTAGCAGGCGGCACAATGCCACACGGCGGCGTTCACCACCAGAAAGTACAGAGATGCTAGTTTCCGGGTCAGGGCAGCGCAGTGCGTCCATGGCGCGTTCCAGTTTGCTATCCAGTTCCCAGGCGTTCACGGCATCAATCTTATCTTGCAGTTCGCCCTGGCGTGCCATCAGTTTATCCATGGCATCAGGGTCGCTGTAAACTTCTTCCAGGCCAAATTTCTCGTTGATCTCTTCGTACTCTTTCAGGATGGCGGTAATCTCGGCAACGCCTTCTTCTACCACCTCGCGCACGGTTTTGTTAGGATCAAGCTCCGGCTCTTGCGATAGGATGCCTACTGAATAGCCCGGCGAGAAAACAACCTCGCCCTGATAGCTTTTATCCAGCCCGGCAATAATTTTTAACAGCGATGATTTACCTGAACCGTTCAAACCGATAACGCCAATTTTAGCGCCATAGAAAAACGACAGGTATATATTTTTTAAAACTTGTTTTTGCGGCGGGTAAATCTTGTTTACGCCGGCCATAGAGAAAATTATTTTTTCGTCGGCCATGTAGGTTTTTGTATTAGTGGGGCAAAGGTAGGGGATTTGGAGATTAAAATTCAATCCGTAGAGCCACATATTTGTGGCTTCTGAGGGATAGCCCTGTCATTGGTTATCGCCTTGCCTGTCCTCGTGGGAGCCACAAATATGTGGCTCTACGGTTCGTATATGCAGAAAAAAGTCCCCATTAGGGCATCAATACCTCAACTCATCTTTAATCGTCGATCTTTAATCTTTAAACCCCATCCCTGCCCTTATGGCGCAAATAATGACGATTTGTCTGCCGTTTGTCGGTTTTTGGGAGGGCTGGCAACCCCTTTAAACTATTTAAAGTAAATATTATCAAAAGGTTAGGTATTTGATGGCAGATAATTGGTAACTTTATATATGTTACTATTGTTTAACCAGATAAAAAGCCCGTATTTAGGCTGCATTGACGGTATAAACATCATCGGATTGTCTGTTTTAATCATGCCGGGAAACTTGGCAATATTGTTGATAAAAATTACGTAACAGAATGCCCTTATCCAGTAAAACTAATTATTAGATTAGGGCGTTCAATAAATATTGAAAGGTATTATATGGAAGCTAAATTTTCGCCACGGGTAAAAGACGTTATATCATATAGCAGAGAGGAGGCCTTGCGCCTCGGGCATGACTACATTGGTACCGAACACTTATTGCTCGGGCTCATCCGCGATGGCGACGGCGTGGCCATCAAATTACTGAAAGGTTTAAACGTAGATACCGCCCGTCTGCGTCGTGCAGTGGAGGATGCGGTAAAAGGCACCACCGGCACTAACGTGCATATTGGCAGCATTCCGTTAACCAAACAAGCCGAAAAAGTTTTAAAAATTACTTACCTGGAGGCAAAGATTTTTAAGAGCGATGTGATAGGTACAGAGCACCTGCTGCTGTCTATCCTGCGCGATGAAGATAACATAGCTTCGCAGTTATTGCTGCAGTTTAACGTTAACTACGACATCTTTAAACAAGAGGTTGACGCACAACGCAACGGCATAACTGACGAAATGCCTGGTTCATCAACCGGCGGCGATGACGATTTTAAAGAAGAAGAATCATTTAGCCAGCCTAAAAAGGTATCAGACATCAAATCAAAAACTCCGGTGCTGGATAACTTTGGTCGCGATTTGACCAAGGCTGCCGAAGAAGGCCGTCTGGATCCGATTGTTGGCCGTGAGAAAGAGATTGAGCGCGTGTCGCAAATCCTGTCTCGTCGTAAAAAGAACAACCCTATCCTGATTGGCGAGCCGGGTGTTGGTAAAAGTGCCATTGCCGAAGGTTTGGCCCTGCGCATTGTGCAACGTAAAGTGAGCCGCGTTTTGTTTAACAAGCGCGTGGTTACTTTAGATCTGGCCAGCCTGGTTGCCGGTACCAAATACCGTGGCCAGTTTGAGGAAAGGATGAAAGCTGTGATGAACGAGCTGGAAAAATCGCCAGACGTAATTCTGTTCATCGACGAGATCCATACTATTGTGGGTGCGGGCGGTGCATCAGGTTCGCTTGATGCCTCTAACATGTTCAAACCTGCATTAGCCAGGGGCGAAATCCAATGCATTGGCGCAACTACTTTAGATGAGTATCGTCAGTACATTGAGAAAGATGGCGCTTTGGATCGTCGTTTCCAGAAAGTAATGGTTGAACCTGCTTCGCCAGAAGAAACCATCGAGATACTGAATCGTATTAAAGAGAAATATGAAGAGCACCATGGCGTAACTTATACACCAGAGGCTATTAATGCCTGCGTAACCTTAACCACCCGTTACATTACCGACAGGTTTTTACCGGACAAGGCGATTGATGCGCTGGACGAATCAGGCTCTCGCGTTCACTTAACCAATATCCACGTACCGCAAGATATTCTGGATATTGAGCAGAAGATTGAACAGATCAAAATTGAGAAAAACAAAGTGGTGCGCAGCCAGAAGTATGAAGAAGCTGCTAAACTGCGCGACACCGAGAAACATTTGCTGGAAGAGCTGGAACAAGCCAAAGCGGTTTGGGAAGCAGAAACCAAGAGCAAACGTTACACTGTAACTGAAGACAATGTTGCCGAAGTGGTGGCCATGATGACCGGTATCCCGGTACAGAAAGTAGGCCAGGCTGATAGCCAGAAACTGCTGCACATGTCTGAAAATATCCAGGGTAAAATCATCGGTCAGGAGGATGCGATCAAGAAATTGACCAAAGCCATCCAACGTACCCGTGCCGGTTTGAAAGATCCTAAAAAGCCAATCGGCTCGTTTATCTTCCTTGGTCCAACCGGGGTTGGTAAAACAGAACTGGCAAAAGAACTGGCCCGCTTTATGTTTGACAGCGAAGATGCGCTGATTCAGATTGACATGAGCGAGTATATGGAAAAATTTGCGGTATCGCGCCTGGTTGGTGCGCCTCCGGGCTACGTTGGTTACGAAGAAGGTGGCCAGCTGACCGAAAAGGTTCGCCGTAAACCATACGCTGTAGTATTGCTGGACGAGATTGAGAAAGCTCACCCTGATGTGTTTAACATCCTGTTACAGGTGCTGGACGAAGGTCAGCTGACTGACTCGTTAGGTCGCAAGGTTGACTTTCGCAATGCCATCATCATCATGACCTCTAACATTGGCGCACGCCAGTTGAAAGATTTCGGTCAGGGTGTAGGTTTCAGTACCTCGGCTAAAAATACTCAGGCTGATGCACACTCTCGTGGCGTGATTGAAAACGCGCTGAAACGTGCTTTCGCTCCTGAGTTCCTGAACCGTATTGATGATGTGATTGTGTTTAACTCGCTGAGCAAAGAAGATATCTTCAAAATTATCGATATCGAGCTTTCAGCACTGTTTGGCCGTGTTAATACGTTGGGCTACAAAATTGAGCTTACCCTCAATGCCAAAGAGTTTATTGCCGAGAAAGGTTATGACTCACAGTTTGGTGCCCGTCCGCTGAAACGCGCTATTCAGAAATACCTCGAAGATCCGATTGCTGAGGAAATTCTGAAAGGCGAACTGGTTGAAGGTGATACCATGGAGGTAGACTATGACAAGGAAACCAGCGAGATCAAGATCAACGTAAAATCATCAGGCGAGAGCGCGGTAAGCGATACCAAGCCTAATGACGGTCCGTTGAACTAACAACAGAAAAGAGGTTAGTTTTAATATAATGAAACGCGCCCCGGTAAAAACCGGGGCGCGTTTTTTTGTGGAATCAGTATTTTTCGGGAGGTATTGATCTTTAAAGGCTCTCAAGAGAGCTTCCCCGTTTAGGATTTTCAGGATTTGATTTAGTTGCTAATCAAGGATTCAAGAATGGCTGGCGATTCTTTTTTTCGCTATAAATGGCAAGCTATAAATCTTATAAATCCGTTCAATCCTGGCTTCTCGGATCATAATCAAAAGGCAGCATATTAGCCACACGCTGCTCGCCCCAGTAGCCTTCGTTTACTACGCTGGTGGGGTTGATAATAACGCCGTTATCATCAAAATAAGATGGTTTGCTAAAGGCGAGCGTGGTGCTGCGGTCGCTGTCTTTATTGTAGCTGATCATCAGCAGGTCTTTACAATTAAACTGATAAACGCCGGGCATGGTGGTATGCTTGTAATATTCGTTAAGAACGAGCGGCATTTTTACCAATTCATCCTTATAAAGCGGCAAATCTCTCTTGTTAATCCAGTAGCGCATGGAATCAGTAAGCGTTACATAAACATTGTTACGTCCGGGAGGAAAGAGCTGCTTCAGTCTAGCCTTGATCAGGCTGTCGGGCGGGCGCTCATCATTAGGGCGGCGAATAATGCGTCGCACAGTAAATTTTTCATCATCAACCTTATTACTGATGCAAGACCGCAGGAAATGCATGTTAGAGCCTGTATAGGCTTTTAGACGAGCTTTTTTCCACCGTTTCTCATCACTTTCGCTGCCGTGCATAGGCTCAAAGTGTAAGCTGCCTTCGTAATATAGCTGTTGGGTTTTATAGTTAAGGGTGAATTTACTGATCTGGTAGTGGAGGGTGTAGCCCAGCGCTTTATTGTCTATATCTAAAAAGTTATCGGTACTGGCGTTCAGAATATTCTTTTTCTTGTCAAAATCAAGGTCAAGTATTTCCGGGTTTTTTATTTTGCATTGCCTGGCGTTATCAGTGCTGCCCAGAAAATCTTTTATAAACATACCTAGGTGCCTATCGCGGTCCGGGTCATATTTAACGCTCACCTCTTTTAGCGCTGTTACTTTTGGCATGAGCTTAATATCACCGGTATTGATAGCCAGATCATTAAACTGAATAGCCTGACGATGGCTCTCAAAACCAACACAGGAAACCGTAATGTTGTACTGCCCGTTCCTAACGTTGTTGAGCACAAAGGTGCCGTCATCGCCAGTGCTGATACCTACGATGGTATTATCCAAAAAAACGGTTGCTCCGGCTACAGGTTTATCGTTTGCCATATTTAATACCCTGCCGCTGATGGCCTGCGATTGTGCCAGGGCTAATGCCGGTAAAAATAAGATGAAGAATGTGATTAGGTTGCGCATACATAAATATAGGCACGCGCGCTGTTTCTTTTCAATAAACAAAACTAAATCCTGCCTCAAAAGTTAGATTTAAAATAATGAGACTGGTTTTCAGTTTAAAGTAAAATAGACGTAACAGATCGGTTAAACTTTTGATCCGAAAAACACTCTATAAGCAAAAGCAAACATAACAACTATGAAAAAAACATTGACCATCCTGATCGCTTTCATCGCCATCATTACAACATCGTGTACCAAAAAATATGAGGTTACACCCAATCAAACCATCCTGACTACAGTGCCACCCAACGCATGGAAAACAACAGACGGCGGCAAGACTTATTCTGCCACTGTTAACATGCCAGAGATTGACGGCTATTTCAATCAGAACGGAGCTGTGCTGGTTTATGGTAACTTTGGTAATAACACCTGGGAGCAGTTTCCTGAGGTTTATCAGGGTGTGGCGTATAGCTTTTCGCACACCATAGGGTCATTAGAGATTGATATCCAAAACTCAAATGGTACCAGCACCATTACGGCGCCAACAGCCGCGTTTGGTTTGAAGGTGGTTTTGGTAGATTCTCAGTAACCGGCAAACACGTTAAAGCAAAGGGGCAGGTAAGATATTACCTGCCCCTTTGCTTTATAGAATTAATCCTCGCGGCGGGAGGTTTCTGGTTGATGGATGTGTTCGAGTACGCCATATTCATTAACGGCATATTCAGAAAGTTCAATATCCGTGTGTTTGATAACAACTACAGCTTTTTTCTTTGGTTTGATGGATGCGAACAGGGGGGCAATCAGTAAGGCAAGTAGCCCTGAAATTTCAATAAATACAAGTTTCATTACGGCAGAATTAAAATGAGTACCAGATTTGGTTTTAATTGAGCTTGCTGTGGTGCACGGCTATACAGGGCCGCATTTAGCAGATAGAAATGAAACGATTGCTGCAAATATAAAGCATTTTTATACACGCATAAAAAAAGAGCGGCAAAGTTTTTAACACTTTGCCGCTCTCTTATCTTTTGAGGTTGATGCCTGCTAAAATGGTATCAGGCGCGCATGTTAATGTATTGCAGTGGTTGGCCAAAATCGTCTTTACGGCACACGGCTATCACGGCCTGCAGATCATCAATCTTTTTGCCTTGTACACGCACCTGGTCGTCCATAATAGATGCCTGTACTTTCAGTCCGCTGTCTTTAATGGCTTTAACTATCTTTTTGGCAACTTCTTTATCAATACCTTCTTTCACTTTGATCTCTTTACGGATCATGTTGCCCGATGCATAGTGCTCTTTGCCAAAGTCAAGCGCGTTGGCATCCAGGCCTTGCTTAACCATACGGCTGATGATAGAATCGGTAATGGCTTTAAGGCGCATATCGTTTTCAGTCACGATGGTCAGCTCGTTGGTTTTTTTATCCAGGTCAACCGTGCTTTTTGAGTCGTTAAAATCAAAACGGTTCAGTATTTCTTTCTTGGCGTTGTTGATGGCATTGTCCAGCGTTTGGCCGTCAATTTTACTTACAATATCAAATGAGGGCATAATTTCAGGTTTTGTGTGTTTGCAAAGGTAGTTGATTAAGTTGGATTATGTGAATAGTTGATTAAGTGAGTAGTTACAGATTCAATTGATCAAAATAATGTCAACTACTCACTTCAATCAACACAATCAACCACTCACAAATGTTAAAGAAACCATTAACTTAATATTATCTTAACAAATAAATTGGCAGTTTTGTCCATGGGCATTGCGCCCGATACTTTTCGTCTATGCCTCATCAACGCTTACCTCTAATTAACAGGGAGATTAGTTGGCTCTATTTTAATGACCGTGTGCTGCAGGAAGCGGCCGACCCCACTGTGCCTTTAATTGACCGTGTGCGTTTCCTGGCCATCTTCTCATCAAACCTGGATGAGTTTTACCGTGTGCGTGTGGCTACGCTGAGCCGTTTAGCCAACTTGAACGAGAAGGCTAAAGAGGTACTGGGCTATAATCCTAAAAAGCTGCTGACGCAGATTAAATCGCTGGTGGTAAAGCAGGAGCAGAAGTTTAATAACCTGTATGAGAATATTATTGTTAAGCAACTGGCCGAAGAGAAGATATTTTTGCTGAATGACAAGCAGTTGAACGTTACCCGTGGTGTGTTTGTTAAAAACTACTTCCGCGAGAAACTGCTGGCCACGCTGGTGCCCATTATGCTTGACCCAGCCATGCCGCTGCCCGAACTGCGCGACCGTGCCATTTACTTTTTTGTTAAGCTGACCAAGAACAGAAAGAGCAAACTGGCGCTGATTGAAATTCCAGACAATCTTTCGCGTTTCCTGGTACTGCCTGAGACAAACAACCTGAAGTTCATCATCCTGTTGGATGACATTATACGTTATAACCTCGAAGATATCTTCTTCATTTTTGATCATGATGCCATTGAGGCCTACTCTGTACAGCTTACCCGCGATGCAGAGCTTGACCTGGATCAGCAGGTGAGCGAGAAGTTTATTGATACCCTGGCCAAGAGCTTGCAAAAGCGCAAAAAAGGTAAGCCCATGCGTTTGCAATATGACGCCGAGATGCCGGAGGATATGGTGCAATATATGGTAGGCAAAATGGGCTTGAATAAAGAAAGCCTGATTGCCAGCAGCCGTTACCAGAACTTTAAAGATTTTATCAAATTCCCCAACGTCGGTCGCCCGGAGTTGGAGTATACCCGTTATCCTGCTTTACCGGTAGACGATTTGTCGTTCGGCAAAAGCTTGATGAATACCATTGCCAAGAAGGACTGCCTGATCAGCACGCCATATCAGTCGTTTGATTATGTGATCCACTTTTTGCGCGAAGCAGCCATCGATCCAAAAGTAAAAGAGATCAGCATTTCAGTTTATCGCCTGGCCGAAAACTCAAGGGTAGTGCACGCGTTGATTAATGCTGCCCGTAACGGTAAAAAGGTGAATTGCCTGGTAGAGCTGCGTGCCCGTTTTGATGAGCAGAATAACATTTTCTGGAGTAACCGCATGGAAGAGGGTGGTGTACGGGTAATTTACGGTATTCCCGGTTACAAGGTACACTCAAAAATATGCCTGGTTACCCGGGTAGAGAAAGGTAAGCATGTGCATTATGCGGCCCTCTCAACCGGTAACTTTAACGAGAAAACGGCCCAGATTTATGCCGATCATACCCTGCTTACCCGTAGCCGCCGTTTAACCGGCGACTTGGTGAACGTGTTTAAATCACTGAACCGTGGGATGTTGCCACGCGGGTTGAAGCACCTGATTGTATCGCCTATTGATTCTCGCCCTGCCTTGTATAAATTGATCGATAACGAGATGAAGAATGCCAAGGAAGGTAAAGAAGCCTACATGGTGTTAAAAATGAATAGTTTGGCTGATGAAGAGATGATTGCTAAACTATACCAGGCCAGTAATGCAGGTGTAAAAATTGAATTGATTGTGCGCGGCATGTGTTGCCTGGTGCCCGGGGTGAAAGATTATAGCGAGAACATCACCGTTATTAGCATTGTAGATAAATACCTGGAGCATGCCCGTGTGCTGATTTTCTGTAACGACGGTGATGAGTTGATCTATCTTACCTCTGCCGATTACATGACCCGTAATATTGATAATAGGGTAGAAGTTGGTTTCCCGATCTATGATCCTGATCTGAAAAAAGAGATTCGCGAGATTATCGACATTCAGTTGATGGATAATACCAAGGCGCGCGAGATTAACGCCAGCAACAACAACAAATACCACAAAACCGATTCGGACACGCCGAACCGGTCGCAGATAGATATTTACAATTACCTCAAATACAAAAACAAATAAATTGAGATACGCAGCGATAGATATTGGCTCGAATGCTGTCAGGCTGTTGATAGCTGATATTAAAGAAACCAACGGAACCGTAACCTTTAAAAAGAATACGCTGGTGCGCGTACCTCTGCGCCTGGGTGATGATGCCTTTTTAAACCAGCATATATCAGAGCGCAAAGCTGCCGATCTGGTAAAAACCATGTCGGCCTTTAAAAACCTGATGGATGTTTATCGGGTGAATGATTATATGGCCTGCGCCACATCGGCCATGCGCGAGGCCCAAAATGGGCAGGATATTGTGCGCACCATTAAAACTGAGGCAGATATTAACCTGGAGATTGTTCGTGGCGAAACCGAGGCTAACATTATTTACTCCAGCCACGTAGAGCAAAATATTGATAAAAGCAAAAGCTATCTTTATGTAGACGTTGGCGGCGGCAGCACCGAGCTTTCGTTATTTTCTGAGGGCGAGCTGGTGGCGTCACAATCATTTAACATCGGTACCATACGTATTCTGGATAACCAGGATAAGGACGAGACCTGGGAGGAGATGAAAGAGTTTTTGCGCATCCACACACGCAGGTTTAAAACCCTTTCTGGCATTGGTACAGGCGGCAATATTAACAAATTGTATCGTTTGGCCGAGGAGAAAGAAGGCGCACCAATGTCATTCACCAAACTGAAAAGTTTATACAGCTACCTTAACTCATTTTCGTTAAAAGAACGCATTAACGTGCTGGGGCTCAATCAGGATCGTGCTGACGTAATTATCCCGGCATGCGAAATTTACCTGAGTGTTTTGAAGTGGGCAGGCATCAAAAGCATTTATGTGCCAAGCGTAGGTATGGTAGACGGAATTATCCAGACGCTGATAGAAAAGAACTTTTCAGCCGGTAATTAAAAATTTCGTAAAATTCTTGTTAAAAAACAAAACACTTTTATTACATTTGTAATGCCCTCTCATAGGGTATGTTTTTCATAGGTAGATGTAGGGTCGAGTACGAAAGTAATCGACCCTTTTTTGTGCTTTGGGGTTTCGCTTTCATCATCGTTATCTGCGCTATGTTTTGGTTAATAACGGCATAATTTAACATCTGGTACATATTCAGGCTTGAAATTTATTCTTTAGCTAAAGTTTTACTGTTTACTTTTAACTTTTTAATTCTCACTATGGGCAGAAAAATTGTTATAGCCATTACCGGCGCCAGCGGTTCTATTTACGCCAAGC
This sequence comes from Mucilaginibacter yixingensis, assembly GCF_041080815.1. Taxonomy (NCBI): domain Bacteria; kingdom Pseudomonadati; phylum Bacteroidota; class Sphingobacteriia; order Sphingobacteriales; family Sphingobacteriaceae; genus Mucilaginibacter; species Mucilaginibacter yixingensis. The sequence goes on from NZ_CP160205.1 coordinate 1,159,745, forward strand.
TACTATTACAGCAACTGAGTCAAATGCAAAACCAGGTGGCAGAAGTAGCGGTGGTAATGAGTGACAATGCCCGTACCGTTTGGCAATATGAGCTGGGTGATGATACCTACAACCAGCTACCTTTTAAATTTTACGCCAAGAGCGACTTTATGGCGCCCTTTGCCTCTGGCTCGGCACGTTTTGATACCATGGTGGTGGTTCCTTGTTCTATGGGCACCATGGGCCGCATAGCCGCCGGCACCAGCGACGACTTGATTACCCGTGCCGCAGACGTGATTTTGAAAGAGCGCCGCAAACTGATTCTGGTAGCACGCGATACGCCTTTTAATCTCATCCACATCCGCAATATGGCCACGGTAACTGAGGCCGGCGGTATCATTTGTCCGGCCATTCCATCATTCTACAGTCTCCCTAAAACCATCGAAGAACTTGCCATGACGGTTGTGAACCGGGTAATTAGCCTGATGGGGTTGGAGAATGATAGTTATGAGTGGGGGGGTGAGGGATAGCTGATATAATTCCAGTGGGAAATTTTTCCAGTTTAGTTCGATGGATTTTATTTAAAAGTATTTGATTTTCAATTAGTTAAAAACTAATTGAAAATATTTCTTGTACTCCTTAGCATTTTGTCTACTTTTGTACTACTAAATCGGTAGACATTATATAGAATGAAACAAATTTTTACTTTCCCCATGTGCTGCTGTTGCTGAATAATGCCCCACAGATCAGTTAACAGATATAATCACAATTAATACCATACCCTTCTTATTCATGAAAATTTTTAAAAACAATCGTAGTATTGCTTTACTCTTTTTTGTCTTCGCACCACTGTTCAGCTTTGCGCAGTTGAACGGCTCATACATTTTGAGTGGTAAAATTGTGGACGATAAGCAAGAAGCTATTATAGGTGCTACCATTGCCATTAAAGGCACCACCCATGGTACCAGTACAGACACCGCCGGTAAGTTCCATTTAACTACCAGCGCTAAATTGCCTTACACGTTGGTGTTCTCGGCAGTAGGTTACCAAACACAAGAGTTTTTGATTAAAAACACTACAGATCCGCTTAATATCCGCCTTTCTCAGCAATCACTGTTGATCAATGAGGTAGTAGTTACCGCATCGCGCAGGGAAGAAAAGCTGATGAAATCGCCGGTAGCTATTGAGAAGCTGGATATCCGCTCATTGAAGCAATCGCCTGGTCCAAGCTTTTATGATGCTTTGGAGAATGTAAAAGGCGTGCAAATGACCACCACCAGCTTAACGCTTAAAGTGCCAAACACCCGTGGTTTTAACAGCCCGAACAACTTCCGTTTTATGCAGTTGACTGATGGGGTAGATATGCAGTCGGCCACATTAGGTGTGCCACTGGGTAATGCTATTGGTCCGACTGAATTGGACGTTGCCAGTATAGAGATTACTCCGGGAGCTGCGGCCGCCCTTTACGGCACCAACGCACTGAACGGCCTGGCCAACTTAACTACTAAAGATCCATTTAAATATCAGGGATTAAGCTTTTACCACCGCACAGGTGCCAACCACGTAGATGGTATTGGTGTGCGCCCGAGCATTATTACAGAGGATGCCTTCCGTTATGCCAAGGCGTTCAATGATAAATTTGCCTTCAAAGTAAACTTTAGCTACATGCAGGGACAGGATTGGCAGTCTAACACCATTGCCGACCAAAATCCGCAGAACCTGAAAACCGCTAACCCGGCTTATCCTGAACTGACAGGTGCAGCCAACGCAGCTTACGACGGCTGGAACAAATATGGCGATGACGCCCTGGCCGGCAGTAACACTGTAGTAATTAAAGGCATCACTGTTAACGGCGTTGCCCGCCCTAACCTGTTGGTGGCCCGTACTGGCTACAACGAGGTTGACCTGGTTGACCCTAAAGTAGCCAACCTTAAATTTGACGGTACTTTCTCTTACAAACTTAACCCTACAACTACACTTTCTTACGCATACCGCTACGGCCGTATGGATGGCGTTTTTCAACGCGGTAACAAAATATCGTTGAACGGCGCTACCGTGCAGAATCACAAACTGGAGTTGGTGGGCAAAACCTTCCAGGTACGTGCGTATGAGTCTATTGAAAACACCGGTAACTCTTACAACGTAAAGCCACTGGCAGATAACCTGGATTTGAACCACGCCAGCAACTCGGCCTGGGGTACGCTTTACAAAAACGCGCTGGATGCCTACGCTTCATCACACGGTGGTTTAACGTCGGCTAACCTGGCTGCAGCAACTATTGCTGCGCGTACTGCGGCTGATGCGGGTAGGGTAGAACCGGGTACTGCTGCGTTTAACGATTTGAAAAAGACGATCATCGGTATCAATAACTGGGATATCAAATCGGCCCAGATTCCTGATGCTCCGGTAACCGGTGGTGCAGCTTTGATCCAAAGAAGCCACATGTACAATGCCGAGGCGCAGTGGGACCTGACCAGCAAAGTGAAAATATTTGACCTGTTGGTAGGGGCCGATACGCGCATCTATCAGATCATCCCTGACGGTAATAACTTTGTAGACTTTAGCCGCCCGATTGCTGATCGTAATAAGGAGTTGCCTGACGGTACTTTTGGTAAAGATGTTTTGTACAAAAAATACGGCGGTTTTGCCCAGGTAACCAAAACTTTCTTTGACGAAAAACTGAAACTGTTCGGTTCTATCCGCGGCGATTATAACCCATATTTCGATCCGAAGTTTACCCCGCGTTTGGCAGCTGTATACTCGCCGACCGAGCAGCATAACTTCCGTTTCACCTTCCAGAACGGCTACCGTTTCCCGTCGTTGTTCGAAGCCTTGTCTTATGTTAACAACGGTCGCGTAAAACGTGTGGGTAGCTTGCCATTTATTAATGATGGTTTGGGTTATCTGAACAACAGCTACACCCAAACATCAGTAGCTAACTTTAATGCTGCTGTTAACGCAGCACCGGGTGCGGCCAGCGGTACAGATGCTACAGCACTGGCTAACCGTGGCTTACTGAAAGTAGCTAACCTGCCAGAAGCCCGTCCGGAGCAAATCACATCTTTCGAGGTGGGTTACAAAGGCATCCTGTTTGATAACAAAGTATTTGTTGATATTGATGCCTACACCAACCGTTACAACGGTTTCTTAGGCCAGGTGCAGGTATTTGTGCCAAACGGTACTACCGTGGGTACTGACGCCGCTGTATTATCAATGCTGGATGTTAACCGCGACCCTACAACAGGTTCGGCTAATAACGCTGCCAGCCAGGGCCAGAGCCGCTACCGTGTTTACACTAACGCGCAAAATATTTATAACAACTTTGGTTCATCTGCAGGTGTTAGCTATAACTTTTATAAGCGATATACCGTATCAGGTAACGTGAGCTTTAACAAGATGAAAGCACAAACCTCGTCAGATATTTTTGTGACTGGCTTTAACACACCAGAGTGGACCACCAATTTATCTTTCGGAAACCGTGAGTTTATTAAAAACGTAGGTTTCAACATTGTGTACAAATGGCAGGAGGCTTACCTGTGGGAGAGCCCGCTGGTAACCGGCAAAGTGCCTGCTATCAATACGATCGATGCGCAGGTAACACTTAAAGTGCCTGTGTACAACGCCACCTTTAAATTTGGCGGCTCAGATTTGCTGAACAAACGCTACATCCAGTACGCTGGCGGCCCAACTATCGGCGCCATCTACTACGCGTCTGTAACGCTTGACGGTCTGCTGAGTAAATAACAAAGCACCTTCACCAAACAAATAAGGGGATATAACTATTATTGATTCATCTTTATCCCAAAGGCACGGCGTTCAGCCGTGCCTTTTTTTGTTATAAAGAGGTATGACGGCGGCCAGAGGCCGGGGGATAGTCGTCACTCGCGAAGACGCGAGCGACTGCAATGATGTTATGATTTACGGTATAAATTCTATTAAATGATCTACCCTCTACGCAGTCGCTCGGCTCCAGCCGAGTGACGACTATCCCGCGGCCTCTGGCCGCCGTCATAGGATATAGTCAAAATCCCGTCAATCCTTAAAATTCGTTCAATCCTGGTTCTTATTTTACTATTTTGCAGATCAAACTTACGCCCATGCTGGAAAACCTTGATCTGCAAAACCTGATGGTGATTGATATTGAAACCGTGCCGCAATACAGCAGCTATGAGGAATTGCCAGAACAGATGCAGCATTTGTGGGCGCTAAAGACCCAGCATCAGCGTAAAGAAGAAACGCCAGATGCGTTTTATGAGCGTGCCGGTATCTGGGCCGAGTTTGGTAAGATCATCTGCATCTCTGCCGGGGTGTTTACCAAGGGGCAACCGGCAGGCTTCAGGGTAAAATCCTTCGCAGGGCATGATGAGCGCGAATTGTTGGTGCGCTTTGCACAGGTACTGCGTGATCAGCCGCAGAATTTGGTGCTGTGCGCGCATAATGGAAAGGAGTTTGACTTTCCGTACATCTGTCGCCGCATGCTGATTCATGGCATACAGATCCCGCCGCAGTTGCAACTGTCGGGCAAAAAGCCGTGGGAGGTTTACCATATTGATACCATGGAGATCTGGAAGTTTGGCGACTATAAAAACTACACATCACTTAGTTTGCTTGCCGCTATTTTTGATATCCCCACGCCTAAAGATGATATTGATGGCAGTCAGGTTGGCCACGTATATTGGAACCTGAACCAATTGGGCCGTATCTGTACCTATTGCCAGAAAGACGTGATTGCAACAGCACAGTTGCTTCGCCGTTTCCGGTGCCAGGATTTGATCCCTGAAGAAAACATTGTAATTGTAGAGCCCGCATGCTGAAGGTAGAAAATCTGAAAGTTTCCTTCCAATCGCAAGGCGGCATGTTCGATGCGGTGAAAGGCGTGTCGTTCCAATTGCAGCAAGGTGAAACCTTGGGCATAGTAGGAGAGTCAGGCTCTGGCAAGTCTGTAACCTCGCTGGCTTTGATGCGTTTGCTGGATGAAAAATCGGCGCACATCAGCGGCAGCGTAGTGCTGGAGGGGCTTGATCTACTGAACCTGCCCGAAAAAGAAATGCGAGACCTGCGCGGCAATCGTCTGGCTATGATCTTCCAGGAACCTATGACCTCGCTCAATCCAGTGTTTACTTGCGGAGCGCAGGTAGCCGAGGCTATTCGCTTGCATCTCCGTTTGGATAAACAGGCGGCCCGGAAAACCACTATCGATCTTTTTAACGAAGTGCAACTGCCGCGCCCCGAGGCTATTTTTGATAGCTATCCACACCAGCTTTCAGGCGGACAAAAACAGCGCGTGATGATTGCCATGGCGCTCAGCTGCAATCCGGAAATATTGATAGCCGACGAGCCCACCACGGCGCTCGACGTAACGGTTCAGAAAGCCATCATAGAACTGCTGCTTAAACTCAAAGCAGAGCGTAAGATGAGCCTGATTTTCATCTCGCATGATCTGGGCGTAATAAGCGAAATTGCCGATCGGGTTGCTGTGATGTATCATGGCGAAATAGTGGAGCAGGGAGATATTCGCACCATCTTTCATCATCCGCAACAACCATATACGCGTGGCTTACTGGCTTGTCGGCCATCGCCGGAGTTACAATTGAAGATGCTGCCCACGGTTGCTGATTTTTTAAAGGAGGACGAGCATGGCAAGCATGAGAGCATCCGTAATATCCGAGAGCGTTATCATTACCCGGCGACTGAGATCAGTGATCGCAGAAAAGAACTTTACGGTAAAGAGCCGCTATTACGCGTCCGGAATTTAAGTACCTGGTTCCCGGTAAGCACTGGCTTGTTTGGTAAAAGCCACGATGTGGTTAAAGCAGTAGATGATGTGAGCTTTGATGTTTATCCCGGTGAAACATTAGGCCTGGCTGGCGAATCTGGTTGTGGTAAAACTACCCTAGGTCGTAGTATTTTAAGGCTGATAGAGCCCACAAACGGCCAGGTTATATTCAACGGACAAGACTTGCGCCAGCTGGACAAGTCGTCAATGAGGGCGATGCGGCGTGATCTTCAATTAATTTTTCAGGATCCATATTCCTCGCTCAATCCGCGCCTCACTATCGGGCAATCGCTAATGGAGCCCCTACAGGTACATGGTTTGTATGATAGCGATGCAGGCCGCCGTAAAAAGGTAATGGAACTATTGGAGCGTGTGAAGTTGGATAAAGTGCACTTTAACCGGTACCCGCATGAGTTTTCGGGCGGGCAAAGGCAACGTATTGTGATAGCCCGGGCGCTGGCTTTGCAGCCTAAATTTATTATTTGTGATGAATCGGTTTCGGCGCTGGATGTATCGGTGCAGGCACAGGTATTAAACTTGCTGCGCGAGTTACAGCACGATTTTAATCTGACTTATATTTTTATCTCGCATGATCTGTCGGTCATCAAACATATCTCAGACCGGATGATGGTCATGAGTCGCGGCCGTATTGAAGAGTTGGGCGATCCTGAGGACGTGTATCATCACCCGCAATCGGCTTATACCCGCAAGCTAATTGATGCGATACCGAAGGCGCTGGTTTGATTTCGGACTTCGGATGTTCAATTTCGGATTTTGCCTGCCCCGGTGCACAAAATAAAAACGCCTCTTTTTGGGAGGCGTTACTGTTTCTTATTTATTTACCAGTTCTTCAGGTTTTACCCGTACCAGTTCTTCTTCGTGTTCTTCGGCTTCGCTTTGAACAGCGTAGTTTAGTTTTCTAAAACGCCACAGGGCAAAGGCCGGCTCCTGGAAACGGTCTATCAGTTTGAAGTATTTGGGAAAGTTATGAATCTCGTCCAGCAGTAAACCAGGCACAATACCGTTATTATCCAGTATTTCGCGAATGGTATACTCTTTGTCTTTTGTTACCCAGATCTCAAAATCCTTTTTAATCTCTTCAGCTTTGTCGGCATCGATAGAGGCATCAATACAAACTACTTTATCGCCAGGTTTCATAATCCAATAATTTCTACACAAAAATAGGTGTAATATCTGTTATTGAATAGTTAACGTTACATTAATGTGTTTTTTACTACAAAAAACTGACTATGCCGTTTGCCCCACAAAATCTTTCAAGCTGGTACCGAGAATATGATTCCAGCCAGCCTCGAAGTTGCTGCGCGCAAAATCAGGATGAGTAGGGAAGGTGTGTAAGCCAGTATGGGTTAACCTAACGGTGGTTTTATCGCCGTCGTCAAACAGTTCCCACGTTACCAGCGAGTTACCTTCGTAACCATCGTAGCGCCAGCTGTGTGATAGTTTTTTGAAAGGGATAACCTCTTTAACCACACATTTGTGCAGGTAGCTTTTCTCTGGCGGGCCGCCGCTAAACTCAAACTCAAAGCCGGGCTCGGCTTTAAACTCTTTCAGGTCAAAGTACCATTGTTTCATTTGGGCGTTGTTGGTTAGCGCTTCCCAAACGGCTTTTACAGGCGCGTTGTAAGTGCGTTCTACCACCAGCGGGCCGTTGTTTGCTGCTGTTGCCATAGTTTTTATATTGATGATTTGTTATCGGTCAGAAATTTATCCAGGGCATCCAGTTTGCTGTTCCAAAACGTGCGGTATTGCTCAACCCAATCGGCCACCTCACTTAACCGGTTACAATTGGCGCTGCAATATCGGTCGCGTCCCTGTTGCTTGATGGTAATGAGGCCGCATTGAGTAAGTATTTTAATATGCTTAGACACGGCAGGTCTGCTCATCTCAAAATGATCTGCAATGCTGTTCAGGTTTAGCTGCTGGTGCGTCAGCATACCAATAATTTGCCTGCGTGTTGGATCGGCAATTGCCTGGAAAACGTCCCTTCTCATAAAAAATATAAAACCATTCGGTTACAAATATAAATAAGAAACCAAATGGTTACATAAATGTTTTTAGATTTTAAACAAAAAAGCAGATACCCGCTCGCCGCGCATCTGCCTTGAAAAGTAATTGCCCCTGAAAATTTTATGGTTTGGTAATCTTGGTCCGACCGATCAGTTGCTTGGTTTTATCATCGGTTATCTCTACAATGTAAACTCCCGGCATCAGCGAACTGGTGTTTTGCTGGATGTTTTCACCATCCTGTACCGAGCGGATCAGTGTCTGCCCGTTCAGGTTCAGTACTTTGAGTGCCACATAGGCCGGAATATTATTGGCATTGATTTTTACGTTCATCTGCGTAGCAACCGGGTTTGGGTAAATGCTCAGGGCCTGTTGTTCTGCAGTTGTTGGGGCAGTAAAGTTAACGGTAAGATCTGTGCTGCTAATTTTGCCAAACGGATCATTCTGTATCAACCGGTAATGGTTGGCGCCCGCTGTAGGGGTTTTATCAATATAACTGTATTTGCCATTCCCGTCACTTTGTAAATTATAAACAGGCATGTAGGTAGATGTACCGTCGGCCTTTTGGATGGTAAAGCTGGTAAGATTTTGCTCGCGCTCTGTTTGCCAGTTGAGTTGTATGGTGCTGTTGGCCGGCTTGCCGGTAAAGCTAAGCAGGCGGTAATTGTAGTCGCCTTTGGGGTGAAATACCAACTCAAAGCGATCTGCTCCATAGCTGGCCGCACTATCTGGCCGGATATTGAACATATACTTGTTGTACAGACTAATCTGCAACGAGTCTTTTTTATAATGATCAATCAAAAACACGTCAAAACGCTTGTCGAGGCTGGAAAAGCCGGTGATGTTGAGCGTGTCCAGGCTTGCGGTTCCTGTCATACCCACATATAATTTTACCCGGCTTGTGGCATCAATACTGTGCAAATGGTTAATGGCCAGCATTTGCGTTTTTCCCGAGTCATAAGTGGCCAGGGTGGCAACGTTGCCCATTCCATCCAGTCGGGGGGCGTCTTTTCCGTTTTCATAATCATTGCTGGCATCACTTTCAAAGGTGATGATAGACTCGTCATAATTGACACTATCCTTAGCTAAACGTACGCGCAAATACTGTGGGCTGGCAGCGGCTTGTACTGGTAGCCCCATCAGTAAATATGATGATCCTAACGATGCCGGTTGGTTACCTGTTTTGGCCGACTCTGTGAATGTGAGCGAAGCCGTATTAGATGTGGTTTGTACAAAAAAGCCCTGCCCCGTGGCAATATACCGGGTAGCATTATTGGTGCCTATGCCGCCGGCCGTTCCGGTTTGATAAATACCATAGTTTTTGTTAGTATAGTTATAAACATAGATGCTGCTGCTTACGCCGGGCCCGTAAATAGCGGCCGAACTGGATGAGTTAGAGAAAGTATCCCAGTCAATAGCCGATGGGTAGGGGTTGCCTGCAAGGTTGTAAAAGCTTTTGGTGTATGAAAGCGTGGTACTGTTGTTCCACCACAATTTTGCGGTTACGGGTCCTTGGTTAAGCGTGCCCGAACCGGTTGTGGTTGCGCTATCCGGATCTGCATATACGCCGTTTACCCGGGTTTGCTTGTTGGTAAGGTTGCTAACGTTGTTGCCGGCATAATAAAGCATAAAGCCATTGGCGGGATAAAGCGTTACGGTAGTATCTGCAGTGCCTGCGTTGTTATATACGTTGATTGTGCTGCTGGTAATTTTTGTAACACCTTTAAAATTGCCCGAGTTGAATGACGCATTGCTTGATGACAGATTTTCTTTGTATAGATAAATAGTGGAATTAGCGCTGGTTACCGTAAAACCATTGGTAGAGCCACTGGGCCCGCCAGTAAAAACCCCCGGAGTGTTATTAAGGTAATTAAGCAACATTGCCCCGCTGGTATTTACTGCTGATGACAGCAAGCGGTAGTTGCGTGTATTTGCGGCAACGGTGCCATTTTTAAAAAAGCGTTGCACATTCACCGTGCCCGTGATAGCGGATGTGGATGGAATGGTTGCTACCGTTGCATCGCCCGTACCATCTGATACCAATATGAGTTTGCCGGTGCTGCCTACGGTTAGTGTAGTATTTGAGCCCATGGTAAGCGTGCCCTTGGCAGATACCGAAAAAATGCTGGTACCACCCATGCTGTTTGAGATGGTTTTGGTGCCACCACCAGAGAACCCCACGGTTTTAAATAACATGCCGGTGCCGCTATTGCTTGCCGAATCTGCCAGTGTTTGAGCGCTGCTGCCCTGAAAAGAAATAGACGGGCTGTTGGTTGTGGCATTTACCTTTCCGTTTTTAGATGTCCAGTTGCCGTTTATGGTGACGGCGCCTGAGTTAAACTGTTTGGTAACGGTACCCGAGAAAGTAATGTCCTGGTAAAGCGCTGGCGATGTATCCAGCCCGCTCGTTGCAGCAGTATAAACTATTTGTTGCGAGCCACTTGTTGCAGCATACTCAACTTTAATGCTACCAGTGTTGCTTCCTGTAACTTTATAAAGATCAATAGTGCCGTACGGCGTGGTTGGTATGCTAATAGGCGATGGGTCTGTTAGCTTTAGATTAATACCATTTGCTGTGCTACTGGCAGAATTATTTAACAAAGCAATGTTTGATGTAGCGTTTGAGCTAGGTGTTACCAAAGCCAGGCTGCCCGTTGTTAGGTTTGCAGATGTTGTGCTGGTATTATCGTTGGTAACATAAAATACACCACTATAAGCACCGTTTGAGTTGCCGTAAGAGTTAACCGTAGTGGCGCCCGTAACAGTTAGCTTTGATACATTGGTGTCAAATATGGTAGAACTGGTAACCGTCGGACTTGGAGTAGTGCTATTATCACCCACACTGAGCGATGCGCAGGTAACGGTTCCCTGGCCGGTAAGTGTTATAGTTGTTGACCCTGTGCCGGTTTTATAAGTCTGTTTTATAGCGCCGCCAACTGCCAATGTACCATCTACCGTTAGTATGGTTGATACGCTGTTGCTCAAATAAGTTACGTTATTGCTCTCAAAAGTGAGACTTTTACAAGCAGCGTTGTTACCGGATGAGATAGTGGCATTGGTTAATACCAGGCCGCCGGTAAGACCGCCCAGTGCTACAGGAGGAATAATTACGTCGTCATCTTTGGTGGGGAGGCCAAAAAGAGGACCTCCACTCCAATTAAGATAATTATTCCAACTGGTGCTCAGCAAACCGCCAAGTCCAGTCCACGTATAGGTATAGGCTTTTGCATTTGGCGTAGCTAAAAAGAAAAATATCAATAGGTAAATGAGCTTTTTCACGGCCCTCCTTTTCAAAATGTTTTGTTTAGGTTGATTGCATCCCATCCAGTTCGTCTTCCTTTTTCTCTTTTTAAGTCTACGAATAAGAATTGGCGATGTTTTTACTTTAAGTTAAATGAATGAAATGAACAAGAAAGTTGGAATGAACAAGCGGAGTGCCGTCGGATTTTCTTAGCGGATAAACGCTGCGTGAAATTTGTGTTGTAAATATGTTAAGGTTCAAGTTAACAACTTTAAGCTATAGTTATTATTAAACCTTATTTAATACGTCAGGTTATCTTTTAAATAGTAAAAAGAGCTGCAAATAATAAGTCTTGCAACAGTTAGGTTGATTTCAGGACGTTGGCGTTTGCGGCAGTGTTGTCAACCTGGAGTATGGTGTACAAATTTGATAAAATACCCGTATTACGTTACGGCCTTATCGTTGCGCTGATATTTATATTATTCTCAGGGGCGTTGTCATTGTATTTGCATTATCACCGTACCCAGAATCTTCAGCAAAATATTTCCAAGATTATTGCCGCTGGCGAGAATTCGTCATTAATAGACAGCTGTCTGTTCAATATGTACAGCGCCGATAATGATAGCAGGCTATACGCACTTACCGGCGATAAAACCTATCTGAAAAAGTTTTACCGGGAAATAGGCGCCGTGTCATCTATCCTTGAGCGATTAAAAATCAGACGCCTGGAAGATGCTGGCATCAGTGCAGACGATCTGAAAAACCTGGTACAAATAAAAGCCAGTAAAACAGATGATTACGTAGAGCTGCGTCAGCTGACCGATAGTCTTATTAATACCACTGCTAAGATTGACAGCACACTTGCCTATACCAAAACAAAAATCCCGGTACCGGTGGTGCAAACCGTTAAGCAAACCGTAAGCTATGATACCGTTAAGACTATACAGGCTGCCGCAAATCCAACTGTACAGCAGCCACGTAAAGGTTTTTTAGGGCGTGTGTTTTCTGTGTTTTCGAGCAAAAAGAATCCACAACAATCAGCTATCGCCGCTGATACACCTATAACTGCTGTGGTGATAAAGAAAGACACGGTTACCCAAACTACGGTTAAGGCCAAAGCTATTTTTACGCACATCCCTAAAGTGGCTCGTGGTTATTACCGCAGGCTTTACAACGCTAATAATCGTTTGAAGCGTAATGAGCGTGAAATTATCATCATTAATAATGATTTGGTAACCAAAATGATTGCGGGCTTAAAGCAATATAAAACCACCGAATTAGCCTATGCCCGCGATAGTAAAGTGGCGCTGGCCGGCAACGTTACCGACGTTTTTAAAGAATATAGCACGCTCTCGCGATTTACACTGGGCTCGCTGGTCGGTCTCATTGTCATTGTTTTTTATAACATCTGGAAGATTTTTGATAATGAGCGTCAACTGCTTAGTTATACCGAAAAAACAGAGCAGTACGCTACTTCCAAAAGTAAGTTTATGGCCAGTATGAGTCATGAAATTCGTACGCCGCTAAACTCGGTCATCGGTTTTTCTGAACAGTTGAGCATGAGCGAATTAAATCCTGCGCAGCAGGAGCAGGTAACCGCTATTCGCAGTTCATCGCGTATGTTGCTTGATGTGGTGAACGAAATTTTGGACTTTTCTAAATATGAAACCGGCAAAATGAATTTTGATAATCAGTCATTTATGCCGTATCAGGCTTTGGAAGAGGTATTTAACAGCATGGTGCCATCGGCAGCAAAAAAAGGCATCCTGCTGAAACGTAACCTGATGATTGATGATGATCTCTGTCTGGTTGGCGATATGCTGAGGTTTAAGCAGGTAGTTATGAACCTGATGGTTAATGCGTTAAAGTTTACTACCATAGGCGAGGTGTTTTTACAGGCAGTTGTTAAGGCCGACGGGCCTAACAGGGTGATGGTGATGATACGCGTAAAAGATACCGGTATTGGCATTGCCAAGCATGATCTGCCATTAATCTTCGAAGAATTCTCGCAGGTAACTGATGCCCAAAAGGTAACGCACCATAAAGGTACCGGTTTAGGACTGGCTATCTGTAAAAAGATCGTACAGTTGCAGGGCGGTAAGATTAAAGCGATTAGTGAAGTTGGTAGGGGCTCGGTATTTAGTTTTGAACTACCGTTCCACATCAGTATGGAGGGGCTGGTTAAGCCAGTTCAGCCGATGACGGATGCAGAGCTGGCAGAGCAGGTAAATGGCAGACACTTATTAGTGGTTGACGATAATCAGCTGAACATATTGCTGGCACGTACTATTCTCAAAAAATGGAATATCACTTGTGACGTGGCTTACAACGGACACGAGGCTTATGAGCTGTTTGTGAAAAATGATTACGATCTGATTGCTACTGATATACAGATGCCGGTAATGGATGGGCTGGAGTTTATGGCCCTCATCAGGGATTATCATAACATGATGAAAGCCGACACGCCTATCATTGCTTTAACAGCCAATGTACTAAAAGATGACCGCGATCTTTATCTGCGTACCGGCGCTAATGATATTGTATTGAAACCGTTTATAGAGCGCGATTTGATCGAGAAGATTGCCGGCATGCTTATGCAAAAGCAATCGCATGCCGGTTCAGAACTATTCAGATACGGGTGAAGATGAGGCTGCTTGGGTTCCTGCATCTGGTTGGGCGCCATCGTTATTTTTAGGATTGCGGCGCGGCCAGCGTTTCTTCTTGTTATTTTTCTTTTTGGCGGGTTGCTGCTCGCCATTTGCGTTTTGAGGCTGTCCTTCTGTTTGTGGTTGTGCTTCGCCTTCAGGTTTAGCCTGACCATCTTTTGGCCGGGCGTCGCCACCTTCTCTGCGCTGGCCAGATGGCTTACGTTTTTTATTATTGTTGTTGTTGCGGTTGTTTTTCCGGCGGTCGTCGTGTTCGCCGGTTTTTGGTTTTGGCGCTTCGCCCAGTTCCTCGGGTAGCGGATTTTCCTGGATGGTTTTGCCAATCAGCGTTTCAATGCGTTTCAGCTTGTGCGCATCTTTATGATTGATGAGGGTAATAGCGGTGCCTGTAGTAGCCGCGCGAGCGGTTCGACCGATACGGTGTACGTAATCTTCCGGGTCTGGCGGTGCATCGTAGTTAATTACCAGGTCAATACCTTCCACGTCAATACCACGCGATAGGGCATCGGTCCCCACAATAACCGGCAGCTTTTTGTTTTTAAACTGCAATAGCACTTCTTCGCGCTCGCTCTGTTTAAAATCAGAGTGGAAAGCGGCCACCTTGATATGGGCCGATTTTAGTTCTTTATACAGCATCTTCACCTTCTCTTTTGTAGAGCAGAAGATGATGGTGCTCAGGTAATTACCGTCTTCAAGGATTTTTAAGATCAGCGGGGTTTTTTGCCCGTCAAATACGCGGTACAATTGCTGACTGATGCCTTCTGCCGGTTTTGATATGGCGATGTTGATCTGCTGTGGCTCGTGCAAAATGGTAGCGGCCAGTTGCCTTATGCGCGGTGGCATTGTTGCAGAAAACAGCAGCGTCTGGCGCTTAGCTGGCAGGTGGCGGATGATACGGATAATATCATCATAAAAACCCATATCCAGCATACGGTCAGCCTCATCCAGTACCAGGTGACGCACTTTGTCCAGCTTCAATAAACCCGAAGTAAGGTGGGCTATCAAACGGCCGGGAGTGGCTATCAGTATGTTTACGCCGGCTTTAATGGCGCTGCGTTGCTGCTCATATACAATACCATCGCCACCACCAAAAACGGCAATGGAGCTAATACCCGTAAAATAAGCCAAACCTTCAACCTGTTGGTCTATTTGCTGGGCCAGCTCGCGGGTTGGGGCGAGTATCAGTGTATCGGTATGGTGCTTGTTTGTACCGGCAATACTATGCAGTACGGGCAGCAGATATGATGCCGTTTTGCCGGTGCCTGTTTGTGCGCAGGCTATCAGATCATGCCCCTGCATCACCACCGGGATCGCCTCGGCCTGGATGGGGGTGGGGGTAACATAACCCATAGCCTGTAGCCCTTCGGCCAAGCTTGAGTCAAAATTAAAATCCTCGAATGTCACGCTTGTTCTTTCTGAAACTTAAGTATAAAGGTGCAAGATAGTAATTTTTAAATGGTTATATAACTAAGCGGATAATCAGCTGGTATCTATTTTTTTAAAAAGTTAAAAGATAGATGGGTAAATATAAGCGCAAGGAATCTGCGGTAAGATTACTAAATTTGTTAAAATACTTATAATATAGACATGGGTAACAGTACAGATCTATATTTCAGGTCAAAAAAGAGTTCGTTAATAATATTGGCGGTAACTGCCCTTATCTGTTCCAGAATACTGTTTTTTCTTTTCAATGATGCCGAAGGACCAAACCTTTTGATAGTTGCAGGCCTTGCATTGGTTATATATATTTTTTCGTCTGTTGTGTATATATTCAGTCCGTTTAAAATGAACGGTTTGAAGAGACTTTCCGCTACAGTTTGTATCCAAATATTATCAGTTGTTGGTCTTTATTTTTGTATGAAGTAGTTTTTAGTGAATAATAAAGGTTGCCCGGCTCCCAGCCGTTGTTAATGCTCCACAATCTCCCTTTTCAGGTTAGTCAGTCAGTATTCTATCATCTAAAAAGCTTCCTCTTGTAACCTTTTAGCTGTGGCTGAAGCGTATCACTCAAAAAAAGTTAAAATTTTTTTCAGGTTGAAGAACTTGCCTCATCTTATCATAATCCTTGTGCGTGAAGCGTATTGGGCTGTATGTATGTTGCTTTTAATCAGTGTTTTACAATAATTTTGTTTTAACCAAGAAGTAATCTGTAAACCAACAGGCAATCAATAAGGCCGTTTTTTTATCAGCGTAATTAATGGCTTTAAGCCCACCCTGAACGGCATGTAGCATGATTGGCGAACCAGAGCAACACACACATAAACCAAATTGAACTTATGAAGAGAAACCCAAGAACAACCTGTGGCGCCCTGCTGGGCCTAACACTGTTTACAACCCTGTTTTTTGCTTACTGTACCAAAAAGCAAGCAACGGCATCTGCAGACACTACTATTACGAAAACGGCAGACCAGCCGACGGTAAAAGCTGATGCAGTGCCCTTTGTGCATCCCGGTATTTTAAACACTAAACAAACGCTGGATTACGTAGCCCAACAGGCTAACTCAAATGATGCCGACCGTTTGGCGGCCTATCAGTATGTGCTTAACTATTGTAATAACCACAGCCCCAGTAATGCCTATAAGGCTAGTGTGCAAGTGGCAGGCGGGGTTACCACGCCTGATGAAATTGCTTTTAAAGGGGACGCTTTGCTAAGCTACGCGCTGGCTCTGCGCTGGGCAAAAACCGGTACAGCATCTTATGCTACCACGGTGATGCAGATACTGGATGGTTGGGCTAGCCATTTTCAGAATTTTACGGTAACCGGCTCTCAGCCTAATCAGGCATCGTTAGAGGCTTCATGGGCGGCGCCAACGTTTTGCGCAGCGGCCGAGATTATTAAGTATTACGTACCGGTAGGTGGATCTGCCGCCGGCTGGACATCGGCAGAGAATACGCAGTTTGCCAACTTTCTGAACAACATGAAAGATAACTACATTAACAACGTACCTGCCTTTAACAACAACTGGAATGTGTCTGCCGGGTACGCCAAAATGGCCATCGGTATATTTGAAGACAGCCAGACGGTTTACCAGAACGGCGTCACTATGGTAACTAATGTGCTGCCATTGGTTATCGCTTCGGATGGATCAATGAATGGCGAGATCTGCGGCTCGCACAATGATTATGTGCATTATCAATATTCGCTTACCGGTTTAAGCTATGCAGCCAACATTGCCGGTATCCAGGGCGATCTGTCTATCTACTCGGCCAGTGGCAGCCGATTGCTTACCGGTTTTAACTATCAGTACAAGTTGATGCACGGCACGGTTACGCCACCATGTTCGCCAAGCGGCAATGTAAACAATCCTATCTGGCCGGGCATTTTGGTGGCTAACCGGCATTACGGTACCACCGAGACCAATTATATTGCCAGTCACTACGTGTGCGATACCAACGGTTTGCCTAACGGCGACGTGGGCTTTCTGTGCTGGACAAACTACACGCACAATAACGTGCCGACAACGTTTTAAATTTTAGACTGTCATCCCGACCGTAGGGAGGGATCTTTTTGGAGCGATCAATAGCGATGCATAGTCGAAAAGATCTCTTCCTACGGTCGGGATGACATCTTTATAAATGGGTCAGTTAGCAATATACTTCCCAATCACTGGCACTTTGCTCAGCAACCAAACCAATGGTAATGTAATGGCCAATGCCACCAGCGCGGTAAAAGGAATACTTAGCCAGGGATTGAACAATTGATAATCGATCCCCTTCAAGTTATCATAATCATAAGTGAGGCCGCCCCAGTCCTGCATAAAAAGCAGTACCAGTGCGTGGGCCAGATAAACGCCGTAGGAGTATTTGCCAACAAAGTCTCGAGCCATGGCCAGCTTGGCGGGCAGACGAACAGGCCAGTTCATCGCCCATAAAAACATCGTGGCAGAGAGGATCAGCACCGATGGGCTCAGTGGCTCATACAACAGGGTGCTGATGCCATTATAATGCTGATATAAAAGATTGGTTCCGATGGCAATGCCCGCTACCAAGGCGAAGAATAGCGCGCCGCACAGTAGCGGCGATATTTTTATCGTTACTACCCGGTGCAGGTAATAACCTAATACCAGGTAACCGATGTATCCGGTAAAATAGCGGATATCAATCTGCGGATTAAAGCGCTGTAAATAAGGTTGGGTAACCAGCATGGCCGACAACCACATCACCAGAAAATACTGGATCTCTTTCTTTGTTGCATGCCGGATGAACTTGTTTAATACTGGAATGATCAAGTAAAGCCCAATAAGCATATACACATACCAAAGGTGATATGATGCGCCGTATTTGAGTTGATGCAGTATCAGTTTGGTGTTGGTCCACCAGTTATGAGTATTAACGAGTTCTTCGTTATAAAAGCCGTAGGCTACATAAATAAGGCTCCAGAATAGGAAGGGGGTAATAACCCGTAATAATCGCCTGCGCAAAAAGTTGAACAGCTCATCGTCTCGTCCCAGTAATAATGCACCGGTAATCATCACAAAAGCAGGAACGGCAAAGCGGGTGAGGGCATTATAAAAATTGGCAGCCTGCCATTGCTCATGCGATATTTTGCCCCAATTGCCCAGCGGCACGGCAGCTGTGTGCAAAGTAATGACTGCCAGCAAGGCAATAAAACGCAGGCTATTAAACCAGTTTAACTGGTTAATACCGGTTTGCTTTACAGATGGTTCATTGGTTGTTTGCTGAGCTGTCATTAGTCATTGGGTGGGACTAAGTAAAAAAACAAATGTCATCTCGACCATCGGGAGAGATCTTTTCGGAGCGATCAATTGAGAGCCCCATCGAAAAGATCCCTCGCTATCGTTCGGGATGACATCTTTATTTAAATAGTTAACCCTTGTTTGGTTAACTAATATAGTACTTTCTAAAAATACTCACCATTCACAACTTGCAAGGAAACTTATTTTGAGCCGTTTACGCGTTTCAGGCTATCTTCTTGTGCTTTTGCTTTCTTTTTAAAGTAACCGCGGATCAGGAAGTTGCCTTGTGCTGCTTTCAGGTCTTCGTTCAGGTTGTAAACGCTTTGGTGCAGGTTATCAAGGGTACTTTGCATTTGTTTGGCTTTGGCCTGGTCATTCAGCAATACACCGATGATGCTGTTGGTGCCATTCATTTTCTGGCTGGTTTGGTTCAGATTCTCAATAAATTGTGATGCAGAAACGCTGGTTTTTTGCAGGTTAGCAACCGATGCCTGTAATTTGCTGTAAGTGCTGGTGTCGCTTAACAGCTTATCAGTAAGCGTACCTTTTCTGTTCAGCTTGTTACCAAACTGGCTCAACTGACCGGCCATCTGGCTGGCAGAACGCGTAGTGTTATCCAGGTTTTGTACAATAGATGCAAATTTGTTGGCCAATGTACTGTCGCCCATTAATTTGCCTACCAGGCCTTTGCCGTCGGCAATTTCTTTAGTAGCCTTTTTCAGGTCGTTGGTAATAGCCAGTATGTTGACGTTATTTTGTTGCAGCGTTTTCATAATGTCGTCTGTAGACATTGCTTTTACTGCTTGCAGTACATCACCATTTTTCACCACAGGTGCGTCTGGGCTACCGCCCTCAATCTGAATAATTTTATTACCAATCAATCCGTCGGCACCAAGCTTTAAACCAGCATTGTTGTGTACGTACGGCTGCGATTCTTTATCGATGGTCATTTTTACGTTCACCTGAGAGATGCCTACAAATTTAAGCTCATCTACAGTGCCCACTCTAACGCCCGAAAACCATACGCCATTGCCTTTTTTCAGGCCATTTACATCATCAAATGTGGCGCTAATCTGTATGCCGCCGCCAAACGTTTTTTGGCTGCTGCCCAGCGTAAATACCCCTAAAACAAATATAACGATGCCAAGCGAGATGAAAATCCCCACAATTAAAGCCCGTTTGCTATCTCCTGATTCCATTATTGTATTCTTCTATTGTATAAAGTTGTAGTCGTAAAAAGGTTTAACGCGGGCGTCATCGGTATCAAAAACTTCCTCAAAACTGCCCTGACGTTGAAACTGGCCCTCCAGCAGGATTACGATACGATCGCCGGTGCTTTTGGCACAAGTCAAATCGTGCGTGATGATGATAGACGAGGTTTTGAAACGCTCCTGTACTTCGTTGATCAATTCATTGATCTCGATACAGGTGATAGGATCCAAACCGGCAGTCGGCTCGTCATACAGCATAATCTGCGGTTGCAAGATCAGCGTGCGGGCAATACCAATACGTTTACGCTGACCGCCCGAAAGCTCGGCCGGCATCTGGTTGATGGCTTGCAATAAACCCACTGCATCCAGTTTTTCTTCTACCTCGCGGTTAATCTCTGCACGGGTAAGGTTAGGCTGATTGCGCACCAGTGGAAACTCCAGGTTTTTGCGTACGGTCATACTATCGTACAAGGCGCTGTTCTGGAAAGAGAAACCCACGTTAATGCGTATATAATCGAGTTCTTTGTCTTTCATGCCGATTACTTCCTTACCCAGCACTTTCACACTGCCCTGATCAGCAGTTAGCAACCCGCAAATAATTTTTATCAGTACTGATTTACCCGTACCCGAGCGGCCCAGCACCACCAGGTTTTCGCCCTGATACAGATCCAGATCAACCCCGCGCAACACATGCTGACTGCCAAATGATTTGCGCAGTCCGCGGATGGTAATCACGGTATCGTTATAGTCGATATGGCTTTTCGCTTTTTCCATTAATATCTTATCTGAACCAACCGGCTATCTGTACAATAATCACTTCTTCAATAAACACCAAAAACATAGCCGTTACAACCGATGAGTTGGCTGCTTTGCCCACGCCCTCGGTACCTTTGGTTGAGTTATAGCCCTGGTAGCAAGCAACAGCACCGATGGTAAAGCCAAACACAACCGCTTTTGCCAGTGATGCATAAAAATCTACAAGACTCAGTGGCTCAAACACCTCCTGAATGTAGGTGGTGTAACTGGTGCCCTCAAACATAGATATGTTTAAAAAGCCGCCCAGTATGGCAATAATAGCCACATAGGTAGCCAGTAGCGGAATAGCCAGGGTTGTAGCAATTATGCGGGTACAAACCAGGTACTTAAAAGGTTTGGTGCCCGATACTTCCATGGCATCTATCTGCTCGGTAACACGCATAGAGCCTAGTTCGGCACCAATGCTTGAGCCTACCTTGCCGGCCGCAATCAATGCGGTAACCAGCGGCGCCAGCGCACGCATAATAGCGATGGATACCAACGATGGTAACCAGGATGTAGCCCCAAATGCCGCCAGCGATGGGCGCGATTGCTTGGTGAAAATCACCCCCACAATAAAACCGGTAACGGTAATGAGTGTAAAGGAACGTACGCCCACCTGGTAACACTGTCGAATTACCTCGTTCCACTCGTAAGGCGGTAAAAAAACCTCCTTAAAAAAGCGAGCAAGAAACAGGTAGATCTTGTAAATGGAGATGAAAAAATTGCGCATACCGTTGCCAAAATGGGATGGTTTGCGTTGGGGTAAGGTAGTGCTGTTGTCGGTATCCATTAATCAAATCAAGAGAGCAGCAAGGCCCGTTTTTGTTAGTACAAGCAGTTGCGGCTATTGTTTGCGGTGCAAATGTAATAGTTTATGCCGATTGCTTAAGGGTTTAATGTTATGTTAAAGTAAAAGATTTGACAATGTGAATAAAAAAGTCAGGATTTGGTAATAGAGGGCGTCTTGTCGAGCAACGTTTAAGCACAAAGAGGGAGAACTATTGTGCGTGACCATATTGGTTCCCGAGTGCCCTTCGACGGTGCTTAGAATGACATCCAGCGCTGTTATGCAGGGGAAAACACCTGCCATTATTTTGAAATCGATCTGAAAAGGAGGTGGGGGTGTCATGTTGAGCTTTGTCGAAGCGCACGCGGTAGGATTTTTGCGATTGAGCCGGATTGATTCAGAAAAAAATCTTCCCAACAACGAACAACCGATTGTAATTACTGTTAGATTTACACTTATAAACCACCCCTTATAAACACTACTAAAATATGAACATTAGCGTAAAGAACTTTTCTGCCGCCGTTATGCTGGCAGCTGCAGGACTAACTGCCTGCAACCAGCCGGCTAAAACTTCAAGCACTTCAACTGACGATTCTACTAAAACTGCTGTTACCTATGCCATCCCGGCTGAGGCAAATTTTCAGGATAAGATAGACGGTAAAACCACTGATCTGTATACCCTGAAAAATAAAAACGGTGTTACTGCCGCTATCACCAGCTTTGGTGGTCGTTTGGTGAGCCTGTTGGTGCCGGATAAAGCCGGTAAAATGACCGACGTGGTGATTGGCTTCGACAGCGTAAAACCATACACCGTAGCAGGCGATTTTTACGGCGCTACTATCGGTCGCTACGGCAACCGTATTGGCGGTGCAAAGTTTACACTGGAAGGTAAAGTTTACAACCTGTCTGCCAACGATCATGGCAACACCCTGCACGGTGGCACCAATGGTTTTGATATGAAAGTTTGGGATGCCAAAAAACTAGGCGATAATCAGCTGGAAATTGATTACGTATCAAAAGATGGCGAGAACGGTTTCCCTGGCAACCTGTCTGTGAAAGTGACCTACGCACTGACTGATGACAACGCTCTGAAAATCTCATACGAGGCAACTACCGACAAACCAACCGTTTGTAACTTAACCAACCACGCTTATTGGAACCTGAACGGCGTTAGCAGCGGTACCATCTTAAACCATACCCTGCAAATTGATGCCGATAACATCACCCCGGTTGATTCAACCCTGATCCCAACCGGTAAAATGCTGCCGGTAGCCGGCACGCCGTTCGACTTTAAAGCTGAGCATGTTATTGGCGAGCGCATTGGCCAGGATAATGATCAGCTGAAAAAAGGCAAAGGTTATGACCACAACTGGGTACTGAACAAACACGATCTGAATACCCCGATCACCACCCTGACCGGCGATAAAACTGGCATCGTAATGCAAGTTTATACCGAGGAGCCTGGCATCCAGTTCTACAGTGGCAACTTTATGGCTGGCAAATACACCATTAAAGGCGGCGGCAAAAATGATTACCGTAACGGCCTGTGTCTGGAAACTCAACACTTCCCGGATTCGCCAAACAAACCAGCGTTCCCGACAACAGAGCTGAAACCTGGTCAAACTTATAAAACTGTTTCTATCTATAAGTTCTCTGTAAAGAAATAAGTAGGAGAGGCTTTAAAACAAGAAAGGCGCGAGTAAACCTCGCGCCTTTCTTGTTTTTCGTTATGTTATCTCGAACTTGTTTCGGGAACCCAAAGGACTGTTTGCCCCGGATTTAGCAGGAGGGTTTGCTTGTCATTCTGAGCGATAGCGAAGAATCTCTGAGGACAATCTATGCGGGGGGACAACCTCACAGAGATGCTTCGTTCCTCAGCATGACATGAGGGTAACTTCCCCCAGCAAAAAAGGGGAAGCAACTCGCTTGCTAACCCCTCCACTCAAACTTAGGATATAACTATTATTGATCTTTTAATCCGCTGCTGCTCTGAACATCAGAGCGCCAACTGTAACGTTTGTTCTCGTGTCGATGATGATCGCACGTCCGTTGGCTTTATTTTTTTGGTAAACATCAAACGCCAGTGGCTCGGCAGTTTTAATCACAATACGGCCTATGTCGTTCAGTTTAAAATCTTCGCTAAATTCTTTTTCAAGGGTGTTGATCTGCATCTTGTAAAGCACCTCGCTAATACGGCAACGGGTTACTTTGCTGTTATGCTGCACCAGGTAAGTATGGCTTGGATCAAGCGGTTTGGTATCCATCCAACACAGGTCAGCCTCAATCATTTGGCCAACGTGTGGCAGTTCGCTGCTTTTTACCAGTACATCACCACGGCTAATATCAATCTCGTCTTTCAAGTGCAGGGTAACAGACATACCGGCCGCTGCCGCTTCAGGCGTTTTATCAAATACCTCAATGCGCTCCAATACAGAAGTAAAGCCCGATGGCAATACGGTGATTGAATCGTTCACTTTGAAAGTGCCACTCAATACCTTACCGGCATAGCCACGGTAATCATGCAGTTCTTCTGTTTGAGGGCGTACTACCCATTGCACCGGCATGCGGGCAACGTTATTGTCCTCATTCACATCGGTATGTACGGTTTCAAGGTAATCCAGCAGGCTTGGGCCTTTATACCAGGCCGTACGGTCTGATGTTGAACCAATGTTATCACCTCTCAGTGCACTTACCGGAATGTAGCGTACATCGTGCAGGTGCAGTTTGGTGGTTAATGCTTTGTAGTCGTCAACAATTTTATTGAAAACAGCCTCGTCATAATCCACCATATCCATCTTGTTGATGGCCACCATTACGTGCGGAATTTCCAGCATCGATACCAGGAATGAGTGACGGATGGTCTGCTCAATTACACCTTTACGGGCATCAATCAAAATGATAGCTAAACCAGCATTTGATGCACCGGTAACCATGTTACGGGTGTACTGGATGTGGCCCGGGGTATCGGCTATAATAAATTTACGTTTCTCGGTTTGGAAGTATTTGTAAGCAACGTCAATAGTAATGCCTTGCTCGCGCTCGGCTTTCAGACCGTCGGTCAAAATAGCTAAGTCGATGGTACCATCGTCATTCTTACGATTGCTGCGCTGCAAAGCTTCCAGCTGATCTTCCAGGATAGAATCGGTATCGTACAATAGGCGACCAATCAGGGTGCTTTTGCCGTCATCAACACTGCCGCAGGTTAAAAATTTTAATAAGTTCATTAGAAATAGCCTCCCTTTTTGCGGTCTTCCATGGCAGCTTCGCTCACCTTGTCGTCCAAACGTGCGCCACGCTCGCTGATGCGTGAGGCGCTGATCTCGTTAATAATATTGTCAATTTCAAAAGCCTCAGACTCTACGGCTGCAGTACAGCTCATATCGCCCACGGTGCGGAAACGTACGGTTTTGCGTTCTACCACATCCTCCTCGTCCATGTTCAGGAACGGTGATGCAGCCATCAACTGGCCGTTGCGGGTAATCACATCACGCTGATGTGCAAAGTAGATTGATGGCAATGCAATGCCTTCGCGACGGATGTAGTTCCATACGTCCAACTCAGTCCAGTTGCTGATCGGGAATACGCGTACGTTCTCTCCTTTGTGGATTTTGCCGTTGTACAGGTCCCACAGTTCAGGGCGCTGTAACTTAGGGTTCCACTGGCCAAACTCGTCGCGTACAGAAAACACGCGTTCTTTGGCACGGGCTTTCTCTTCATCACGGCGGGCACCGCCAATACAAGCATCAAACTCATATTTAGCAATGGTGTTAAGCAGGGTAACGGTTTGCAGCTGGTTACGGCTGGCATTTTTACCTGTTTGCTCTACCACGCGGCCTGCGTCAATATCGTCCTGCACGTAGCCTACAATGAGTTTCTCACCCAAACGGGCAATCATATCATCGCGGTATTGGATGGTTTCCTGAAAGTTATGGCCGGTATCAATGTGTACCAGTGGAAACGGAAATTTACCCGGACGGAAAGCCTTCTCGGCCAGGCGCACCAGGGTAATGGAGTCTTTGCCTCCAGAAAACAGCAAAGCCGGGCGCTCAAATTGCCCCGCCACTTCGCGCATAATGTGGATGGCTTCTGCCTCCAGTTCGTCTAAGTAATCAAGTTTCGCTCTGCTCATTCGCTCTTTTATTCTTTGCGCTGCAAAATTAGTTAAAATTACAGCGGCTTTAGTTCTTTTGTTGCTTCGTCTATCTCGTCTGCCCCGGCTTCGGTGCTGTGCAGTCCGCATTCTTTTTTAGACTGATCTTCCCACCACCAACGGCCCGCTCTAAAATCTTCGCCAGGTTGTACAGCACGGGTACAAGGTGCACAGCCAATGCTCGGGAAACCACGGTCATGCAACGTATTATAAGGCACGTTGTACTGGCGGATGTATTCTTTCACCTCATCCAGCGTCCAGTCAAAAATCGGGTGGAATTTCACCAGCTGATTGCCTTCGTCCCACTCCACGTTCACCATGTCGGTACGGTTGGCGCTTTGCTCAGCACGGATGCCGGTAATCCAAAGTTTATTGCCTTTCAACGCACGTTTCAATGGCTCAATTTTACGGATGTGGCAGCACTCCTTACGGTTCTCTACAGACTCATAAAAGCTGCTCGGGCCTTTGGCGCTTACCATTTGTTCCAGCAGTTCGGCGTTAGGGTAGTAGGCCTGGATCTGTACGTTCAGCATTTCCAGCGTGCGGTTCCACACGTAATAAGTTTCGGGGAACAGACGGCCGGTTTCGAGCGTAAAGATTTTGATTGGCAGTTTTTCTGCGGCAATCATGTGGGTAATTACCTGGTCTTCCCAACCGAAACTGGTAGAAAAGATAATCTCGCCGTCAAACTGCTCAGCCAGCACTTTTAGCGCCTGCTGTGGCGTAAGCCCTGCAGTTAGTTGTTTAATATGTTGAGTTAGCTCGTTCATCTTAAAGTATTTTAAGCAAAAATAAGATAATACTGCGGATGCTAGTGGCTATAACAATAATGCCTACTGCTACCATAATGCTTTTGGCCGATATTTTATTAGCTACCCTTACCGCGATAGGCGATGCCAGCGCACTACCGATGATCAGGCCGGCAATAGCATCCCAGCGGGCGTCACGGCTTAGCATGAAAATAAAAGTCATAGAGCTCACCATCGCAATAAAGAAGCGTGACAGCTTTACCGTACCCAGCGAGAAGCGTGGGTGACGGCCGCCGGCAATCAGTGATGATAATACGATAGAGCCCCAGCCACCGCCGCCAACGGCATCAATAAAGCCGCCGCCAAAGCCCAGTAACCGGATTCTTTTTATTTTATCGGCTGATTTTTTAGCCCCGGTTTTAAAAGCCTTTTTCAGGATCACAATACCAAGAATGAGCGTGTATAATGATACAAACGGCTTAGTGTAGGTACTGTAATGCTCTAATGACGATAGTAAGTAAGCGCCAATCATGGCACCTGCAGCACCCGGTATAACCAATAACCAAAACAGTTTTCTGTTAATGTTGCCCAGGCGATAGTGCATCCAACCGGCAATACCGTTACTCATAATCTCTGATAAATGCACACCCATACTGGCAGATGCAGGAGGGATGCCCATTGATAAAGAGAAACTGGTAGAAGTAACGCCGTATGACATGCCGATAGCGCCATCAATCATAGCAAAAACGAAGCCTGCCCCTAAGAAATAATAGAAGATAGGATCAATGCCGCGAATAAAGGCGTTGGCTTCAGGGTTGCGGTACCACAACGCGCCAACCGTAATAACAACAGAGGTAATAATAGCTCCCCAAATAATCCATTGGAAATTTGGTTTGGGCTGCTCAACCTTAGGCTCAACTAAAACGGCGGTCAGCTTATTCAGTTGATGCACTTTCTCGCTAAAATCGCCATTCAGCGTTTCGCGGATCTGGTTCACCTGTTGCAGGGTGGTATCTATTTCGTCTGGGATAGTCTCGTTCAACACTTCTTTCAATCTTTTAGCCACCGTAGGCGATTTGCCGTTGGTGGAAATAGCAATCTTCAAATCACCTTTTTGTACGATAGATGCCAGGTAAAAATCGCACAGGGCGGGTTTGTCGGCAATGTTTACCAGCAACTTGCGTTCGCGGGCTGATTGACGGATATAGTCATTCAGCTCAGGGCTGCCGGTAGCGGCAATAACCAGATCTGCATGGTCCAGATCTGTATCTATAAATGTTTTTTGCTGGGCGGTTACGTTAGGGTACTTGGCTATCAGCTCATGTACCTGTGGCAAAAATGCCTGCGCAATTACTGTTACCTTTGCCTGCGGACTGTTATTCAGCACCGCATTCAGTTTCTCTAAACCCACATTGCCTGCACCAATAACTACCGTATGCAGATCATGCAGTTTAAGAAACACGGGGAACAGCGTGTTGTTGCCCTGTGCAGCAGCCTCGCCGGCTGATTGTGCTTGATTATCTTTAGGCAACAGTGTCATATGATGCTTTAATAGGGCTTAATATAGCGTGGAGCAAAACATTGCCGACGGTTTGATGCGTTTGCAATCTTTTATCGTGATGTTGTTTTGCTCCGTCGCTCATTATGCCTGTAATAATGCTTCGCGTTTTTCTTTCACCTGGTTTAAGAAAGCAGTTGCTTGCTCCATAAACTGAGTAGCAAAAGCTTCAGATGGTTCGTTCTGATTGATTTGCAGCACCAGGTCATTAAAGGTACCAGCCAGCGGAAACTCGCCAGCGGCTACAAATTTCTCGTCAAACTCTTTGATCAGTGTTGCATGGGTACTGGCGTTAATGCCTTTATCCAACAACAAAGCTTTAGCAGCGCTCAGGAAAACGGTGTAAGTATGGTAAATGCTATCGGCCCAACGGCTTTCGTTGAAAGCTGCTTGTGCCCAGCCAAATTTCTCTTCAGATTCAAAGATCAGAGTAGCAACCAGGTCAATGATAACGCTGGCACACTCGCCCACACCAATAGCTGTTTTAAAGGTTTCTTCATGACCCCAGTCAACAAACTCCTCGTCGGTCAGGTTGGTCAGATCGGCCAATGGTTTCAGCAACTGGTAGAAGTAATCCTTGCCTTTAGCATCATAGTACTGGTGGAAAGTTTCGCCACCGATTGAATTAGCTTTATAGTCATTCAGAACCCAACGCAATACGTTAGCCGCACGTTTAGCCGGAACCTTGATTACTTTATCAGCCGCGCGGCCGATGCCATCGCCAACAGTACCGCCACCCAGCAATACCTGCATTGAAGGCAGTACGCGGGCGCCAGCTTTTAATGAGCTGCCGTGGAAACCAATATGCGCCAAACCGTGCTGACCGCAGCTGTTCATACAGCCGCTGATTTTGATCTTGATATCGCGGTTATCTACAAACTCTGCATATTCATCAAATACGATGTTTTCCAGTACGCGGGCAAAGGTCATACTGTTGCTGATACCCAGGTTACAGGTATCGGTACCAGGGCAGGTGGTAACGTCGGCCAGGCTGTCAAATCCAGGCTCGGCCAGGTTAACCTCGTTCAATGCTTTGAACAGGGCAGGCAGTGCCTCTGGGCGAACATGTTTTAATAACAAGCCCTGATTTGCGGTGATGCGCATCTCATCGGCTACCAGATCTTTAATGCCATCTACCAGCTTGCGGGCAACATCAGTTTTAATATCACCTACGGGTACTTTAACCCATACGCCATAAAAACCTTTTTGCTTTTGTTCAAAAACGTTGGTTGCACGCCATACCTCGTAAGCCAGGCTGTCTTCTGCTTCGATTGAAGCTACAGCGGCCGGGATTTGTGGCTCGGCAATGCTATCGCGATTGATTTTGTAAGTTTTGAATTTATTGGCAGTTCTTTCCAACGCTATTAAACGCACCATTTCTTCCAGACCGAGTTTGCCGATCAGGAATTTCATACGCGCTTTGTTACGGTTGTTACGCTCGCCATAACGGTCAAACACACGGATCACCGACTCGATGTACGGGATGATCTCGTCTTCATGTAAAAACTCGTGCACTACGCTGGCAATTGCAGGCTGTGCGCCAAGGCCACCACCTAACAATACTTTAAAGCCACGCTCGCCATCCTTAATTTTAGGTACGAAACCTACATCGTGGATGTAAGCAAAGGCAGTATCTTTTTCGCTTGATGAAAACGCAATTTTAAATTTGCGACCCATCTCCTGGCAAATAGGGTTACGCAGGAAATACTCGAACGTAGCGTGAGCGTACGGCGATACATCAAAAGGTTCTTCTGGGTTGATACCTGCATCCGGAGAAGCGGTTACGTTACGAACGGTGTTACCGCAGGCTTCGCGCAGGGTGATATCGTCTTGCTCCAGTTTAGACCATAGTTCTGGGGTACGGTCAAGACTTACGTAGTGGATCTGGATATCCTGACGGGTAGTCAGGTGCAGGTTGCCGCTTCCGTACTCGTCAGAAATATCGGCAATGCGCAGCAATTGTTTAAAAGTTACTTTACCAAATGGCAGCTTAATACGCACCATCTGTACGCCAGGCTGACGCTGTCCGTAAACGCCACGAGCCAGGCGCAGGCTTCTAAACTTTTCTTCATGAATCTTACCTTCGCGAAACAGTTCAATTTTGCGGGCCAGATCAATAATGTCCTTCTCAACTACCGGGTTTTCCAGTTCAGTTCTGAAGCTTTGCATGTTTTGTTCCTTGTTGTTTGAGTTATAAAAAAGCCTCTGCGGCATGATGGGCTGTAGAGGCTGGCGTATAAATAAATGGTGTCTACAACCTTGACGTTGGGTGTTGCATACGGCAACACAGTAGTGTATAATAGCTACATTGCACCATTTTCATGCCTCAAATATATATAATCTCTACGGAAATAGTAGAAATTATATAAAAATTATTACAGAGCGATGAGGATGGGAGGGGAAGAAAGAAGGATAAGTAAACAATTTGTCATGCTGAGGAACGAAGCATCTCTGAGGAAAAGCTTACAGGACGGCTCGGCGAGATGCTTCGTTCCTCAGCATGACATGGCGGTAGTTTTGTTGTCCGGAAAATCACAACAATCACAATCATCATACCCCAATCAGCGGTTATTCATTTCATTCACTAATCCATCTATCTCGAAACCATTTAATCCTTTTCGATATTCTTCTCCTAAAGAACAAAATGAACGCGTATCAACAAAAATGGATAGAGATTTTGCACAACGCATCGCTGAACGGGTGGAAGATTGAGCCGGCATAGTAATGATATCATCATTACTATGCCTCACGTTACAGACCTGAAAGTGGTGCGGGATAACCTGCCCGAGATCATCGCTCAACTATCGCTAGACATCGATATCCCGCATGAGCCGCTGCGACTGATTATTAAAAATGGGTACGAAGAGTTTGACTACGTGATTAGTCATTAAGTGAATAGCTGATGATGAGCAAGCTTGGTGATTGAAAGACAGCGTTAAGGGGTTTTGATTATAGGGTTTTTAAAAATGCCGTTTAATAGGTTTATGAAATTGTTTTCAGACTTAATGAGGTTGTTGTCCTGATAACTTGAGAAAACGTATGTCCCTGGATACCTTAAATTTCTGTATCGTCCACCTACCTTCAACTGGATAGTGGTAACCCACTCGCCTAATGGATAATTATTGTCATTTGTGGTAGCTATCACTTTATTAATAAATTCTTGTCCGCTTACCATATCGAACAAGTGATTATCAATTAAGCTTTTGAATAAGGTATTCCAGTCGTATTGTTTGTAGTTGGCTGTCAGGTCGGTCGTCTTTACAAAATGAGTGAGTTTAGCCGACGGGGCATCCGGGCCTATTTCTTTAAAGCCTTTGTATTTGGTAGGGTTAGGGTTGTTTATGCTTGTTACTCCTGTTTCATATTTACAGATCTGCATTTTGTCCTTATAAAACTTTATAGTGCACATGGAAAATCCCATAGTCTCTGATGGATACGTGGCCATGCGGATTTCGACCATGGCGTCAGACTGGTTTATAGGCGTCAGAATTTTCTTCTTTATCAGAATGTTCTGGTTATCCATCGTCAGGTCAAAATTAGTATCGGCTTTAAAAGCAGGGATGGTTTGGTTAATGCCATAGCATTTTACTTTTACCTGTTGCCCATGTGCGTTTAAGCTGGCAAAAAAAATCGATACTAGAAATAAAAACCTAGCATAGGCAAAGAAGCGAGTGGGCATGTTTAGGTTAAAATTTAGATTTGAAATAAGGGAATATACTAAATTTTAAATCTAAAGTAAATTTAAAGCTTCGCTTTGCTCGATATAGCCACCACACTCAGGCCCATCACGGCGATGAAGGTGAACGAAGCACGCAGGCTAAGCGCGCCTGCAATAAAGCCAATAATAGGAGGGCCCACCAGAAAGCCAATAAACCCGATAGTAGATACCGCCGCCAGCGCCATGCCCGGCGACATGGTTTTTGATTTACCCGCCACGCTATAAACCATTGGCACTACGCTTGATACACCAAAACCTACCAGTAGGAAACCGCCGATAGCCGTTGGAAGGTAGGGGAAGAGTACGGCAATGCTCAGCCCGACAGCGGTGAGCAGGCCGCTGATCTGCAAGATGCGTTTCAGCCCGTAACGGTGCGAGAACCAGTCGGCTATGAAACGACCGGTGGCCATGGTGAGCATAAATGCCGTGTAACCGGCGCCCATCCAGGCTTGCTGAGCCAGCACCACTTTTTTAAAGTAGATCACGCTCCAGTCAAACATGGCGCCTTCGCAAATCATAGAGCAGAAGGCAATGATACCCAGCTTAATGAGCGACCGATCAGGCATTACAAACGCCGGACCTTCCTGCGCACCGCCATGATCATTATTCAGGTAGCGCGAGCTCCAGATCACTCCGGCGGCAATCACACAAAAGATCATAATGAAATGATATTGCGGTATGATGCTTTTGCCAATCATAAACGTGCCGATGCCCGCACCCGCAAAACCCGCCAGGCTCCATAAGCCATGAAACGAGGCCATAATGGGCTTAGGGTATAGTCTTTCGGCAGCCACGGCCTGGGTATTTACAGAAATGTTAACGGTATTACTGGCAAAACCGAAGCACAGCAAGGCGGCAATTAGCTGCCAGGTATGTTGAGCAGAACCAAGGCCGATTAGTGCCAGTCCGTAGGCGATTAACGCGATGATCAAAACCTGGCGACTGCCAGTTTTGCTAATGATCCAGCCGGCGAAGGGCAGCGAGGCCATCAATCCCACCGGCATGGCAAAAAGTACGGCGCCCAGTCCGGCATCACTCAAACCCATTGTTTGCTGTATACTGGCAATGCGCGATGCCCAGCTGGCAAAGTTCAAACCAGCCATAAAAAACATGCAGCCAACGGCAATACGTAACAAATGTTTGGGGAAAGTAAGGGTGGCTGCTGGCGTACTCATATCGGCTGCAAAGTTATGTTGATAAATGTGGAGTAAGTGTAAAAAATACAATTACAGGGAAGTTTGCCAGATCGTCATCCCGAACTTGTTTCGGGATCTCATCAATACAGGTCGCATACGTTCGTTTTAGCAAATGGGGTGCCGAAACAAGTTCGGCATGACTTATGGAGGGGCTCCAAAAATAGCTTATTGTAACTTGTTGTTTATTAGCAATTTAAGTATTTTTTAAAAACCAAATACTGTAGCGGTAGTTATTTAACTACTATGAAAAAGATAATCATCGCGTTAAATCTGTCATTGATCTTTTGCTTAGGCGCAATGGCACAGCAGCTTAAAACGGTTGCTTTAGATAGCACCGTGAGCGTGCAGTTGCCGTCGGATTTTAAGAAGATGGATACCTTGGGGCAGCAAACATATACAGCTGGTACAGCTTTCGGCTACGTAATTGTAAACCGCGCCCCAAATCCTCAAAATAAGACGCTGACGAATGAAAAAGACCTGCAAAATGTATTCAAAGAATACATTAGAAAAGTACAAACCAGCCTGTCTGACGGCACCATCAGCAAAGAGCACGATACCATTGTAAACAAACTGATGGTGCATGATTTTATGCTGCAAACAGATACCGGCGCTGGTGTACAGCTGCGACAGTTCAGGATCTTGTACACCAAACCCGCCACCTACACTTTTCAGTACTTGTATGATGAGATGCGCAAGGATGTATCGGCCAAAGAGATGAACGATTTTTTCAAAAGCATCAAAGTGGCCGATGATGTGCGCGGTACAGATCAGTACACCACTTTCGGGCAGGCGCAGGGGATGAGCACACCGCTGAAAATGGGCATTATTGGCGGTATATTACTGATAGTGGTGTTGGTGCTCGTCTTAACACGCAGGCGAAAGACACTGACGTACTAAACGGGTTTTTAACAGGCAATGCCGTTTAGATGAGTAAAAGCATATCGCCCTCATCTAAATGGCATTGTTGCTTTTGGGGCCGCTGTAGCTATCCGAAAAAATGATTATGTTTGGTATCTAAGCAAACTGATCTTCACTAATGCCAAACAATATATTCCGGAAAAAATCAATCGACCGCATTATGGCCGATGTAGAAAGCGGATTTAGCGATAGCGAACACTCGGGCGGTGTACATTTAACCAAAGCCCTCAAGGTAAAAGATCTAACCCTGATGGGTATAGCGGCCGTAGTGGGAGCGGGCATATTTTCAACCATTGGCGAGGCCGCCTTTAATGGTGGGCCGGGGGTTACCATTCTTTTTGTTATTACAGCTATTACCTGTGGATTTTCAGCTTTGTGTTACGCTGAGTTTGCCTCGCGCATCCCGGTTGCCGGTAGTGCTTATACCTACGCTTACGCGTCTTTTGGCGAACTGATTGCCTGGATCATCGGCTGGGATTTGCTGATGGAATATGCCATTGGCAACATAGCGGTAGCCATTTCCTGGAGTACCTATTTTGTTAACTTTCTGGAGGGGTTTCATATTCATGTTCCCACTTATCTAACGCTCGATTACTTCAGCGCTTTTAAAGCGCATGAGCAATTGCAGCAACTCACAGCCGCAGGCAAGCTGGGCGAAATTACCGACGGCATAAAAGCCGGCGCATTAGCCTGGAGTACAGCCCCTGGCTTTGGTAATTTTAAGCTGATTGCCAATATACCGGCATTGCTGATTGTGGTGATTATCACTTGGTTGGTTTACATTGGTATCCGCGAAACCAAGCGGGCTACCAACGCGATGGTATTTTTAAAAATTGCCATAGTGATAGTGGTAATTATCATTGGGTTCTTCTATATCACGCCAGCTAACTGGCATCCGTTTTTGCCTAATGGCTTTGGTGGAGTGATGAAGGGCGTGTCGGGTGTTTTCTTTGCCTACATTGGTTTTGATGCTATCTCTACCACGGCCGAGGAATGTGAGAATCCACAACGCGATTTGCCGCGCGGGATGATCTACTCGCTTATCATCTGTACGGTTTTATATGTGCTGATTGCCTTAGTGCTGACCGGCATGGTGAGCTATAAACAATTGCAGGTTGGCGATCCGCTGGCGTTTGTTTTCCTGAAGGTGGGCTTGAATAAGATTAGTTATGTGATTTCTATCAGTGCGGTTATTGCTACAGCCAGTGTGCTACTCATTTTTCAACTAGGGCAGCCCCGTATATGGATGAGTATGAGCAGGGACGGATTACTACCAAAGATATTTTCAAAAATTCACCCTAAATACCATACGCCGTCGTTCTCTACCATTATCACCGGTATTGTAGTGGCCGTGCCAGCTCTGTTTGTCAATCTAACCATCGTTACAGATTTGACCAGTATCGGCACCCTGTTTGCGTTTGTGCTGGTATGCGGTGGTGTACTGTTATTACCTAAGCAGGATGCCGTGCCAGGTCGTTTCAAATTGCCTTATATCAACTCGCGCTTTATTGCTCCTGTGCTGTTTATTGTCGGCGTGATTGTCTTCCGTAGCCAATTTAGTAGTCTGTTTGAGGGTGAGAACCTGCATCAGAAGTTCCCTTATTTTCTTTTCATTCTGCTATCAGCTGTATTAACGGTATTTGCCGTAATCAGGCAGCTATCGCTTATTCCGGTTCTGGGATTG
The DNA here is from genome assembly GCF_041080815.1 of Mucilaginibacter yixingensis. Taxonomy (NCBI): domain Bacteria; kingdom Pseudomonadati; phylum Bacteroidota; class Sphingobacteriia; order Sphingobacteriales; family Sphingobacteriaceae; genus Mucilaginibacter; species Mucilaginibacter yixingensis. The sequence goes on from NZ_CP160205.1 coordinate 1,194,898, forward strand.
ATCAGTTGTTTTTACCTGATGGCAGAGTTGAACTATGATAGCTGGATCCGGTTCCTGGTATGGCTGGTTGTTGGTTTGGTGCTGTATTTTACCTACGGGCTTAAGAATAGTGCACTGGCGGCGAAGGAGTAAAACAATAGAGATTAGATGATTGAAGATTAGTGTTGACCGCTCGACCGATACGTCACCAAAAAAAAATAGCGTCGGGTGTCATCCTGAGTAATAGAATCGCGGCGGCGGGACTATGAAAGTGACATGACAAACGAGAGGCTGTCAGTCTGAGCTTGTCGAAGACTCGCGGAGAGGCCTCGGCGCTAAAGATGATGGACAAGCCCCACCGCACGTGTTTCGACAGCGCTACCCATGGTGGGTAAAGTAAGTGCAGATGTTGAGCGTCAGTCCGGCTCAGTCGCCGCCGGAGGGCTGTTAGTTTTTCGTAATATAATTTGCTTCTTAAAGGCACTCAAGAAGGCTTCGCCGTTTGAAGCGCCAAAGTAACCAAAGCGCTTAACAGCGTAATGGCTTCTTGGCCGCACAAGGCCTTTGCCCTGCAAATCAGCCAGCACCACAGGGCCGCAATTACCGCCCCCTGCTGTCGCATCACACAAATCCTGTGCTTCTGGCGGCAATTGAATGCCCTCTGCCACCACACAAACCCTCCTTGTGCTGCCCGCTTTCACCCGAAGCCCGACGCTGTTGGTTGACGGCTAATAATGTTATTTCACCTTCATAGTCCCATCGCACGTGTTTTGACGGAGCTACAACATGACATCTCATTTGTTTTAGTTAAGTCAGAACTCAGCGCTCTTAGAAAATTAACCTATCCAACAAAAATAACACAGCAAAAACCACGCTGGCAATACCGTTGGTAGTCATAAAAGCAAAGTTTACGCGGCTTAGATCGTTAGGTTTAACCAACAGGTGTTGGTAGATCAACATCGCGCAGAAGAACACGATCCCTACGTAATACAACGCTCCCGGGTGCATAATAAAGGCAGGTGCAGTAATGAATATTGCCGAAAGTACGTGCAGAAAGGTAGACAAGCGCAATGCATTTACCTTACCCAACCAGGCCGGGATAGAGTGCAGTTTCTGGCCGCGGTCAAAGTCTTCATCCTGCAATGCGTAAATAATATCAAAGCCACTTACCCAGCAAAGTACCGAGAGCGAGAAGAAGATTGGTAGCAATTGAAATTGGCCGGTAACCACCAGATAAGCACCAATAGGAGCCAGTGACAGGCCTAAGCCCAAAACCAGGTGGCATAAGGCCGTAAAGCGCTTGGTTGCGCTGTAGCCTAAAACCACCAACAACGCAATGGGCGAGAGATAAAAGCACAACCGGTTAATAAACCAGGTGGCGCCAATAAATAGCAAACAGTTAATAATAGTAAACGTTAATGCTGCGGTGGGCGAAATACGGCCGGCCGGGATATCGCGTTTCTGCGTGCGTGGATTTATGGCATCAATATCGCGGTCAAGATAGCGGTTAAACGCCATGGCCGAGTTACGGGCAAAAATCATACATAGCACCATCAGCAACAGTAAATGCCATTGAAAATGTGCGTGCGTAGTAGTAATAGCCAGAAAAAAGCCGATAAATGCAAACGGCATGGCAAATATGGTATGCGAGAAAGTGACTAACGAGAAATATTTTTTCATATATCCTGAGTGCTGCCCCGGGGCAGGGTTTCAACAATAGTTTACAAATGTACTAAACTGTTTGATATGCGCCACCGGGCAGTAAAGATGCTTTTAAAAGCGGGGCTTACGCAAAAATTGTTATTTTTGATATCCCGCATCTGTCAACTGAACTAAATTTTGATGAAAATATCGCGACTGTCTATTATCATTCCTGCTTATAACGAAGCCGCTACCATCCATCTTATTCTGAATAAAATAAAAGCCATTGAGTTGATTGATGGTATTGAAAAAGAGGTGATTATAGTGAACGATTGCTCTAAAGATAATACCACACAAGCCATTGCCAGTTATCGCGAAGCCAACCCTGATCTTCATATTGCTTACTACGAGCACGAGGTAAACAAGGGTAAAGGCGCAGCCCTGCACACAGGGATTGCCAAAGCAACTGGCGAGTATCTCATCATTCAGGATGCTGATTTGGAGTATGACCCGTCTGAATATAATGATCTGCTGAAACCTATTTGCAGCGGTTTTGCCGATGTGGTTTACGGTTCACGCTTTATGGGTAGCAATCCGCATCGTATCCTGTTTTTCTGGCATACTATCGGCAATCGCTGGTTGACGTTTTTTACCAATATGTTTGCCAACCTTAACCTGACGGATATGGAAACCTGCTATAAGCTGTTCAATACTAAAATGGTGCAGGGACTGCAATTGCGCGAGCAGCGTTTTGGTTTTGAGCCAGAGGTGACCATCAAAATGGCACGTGTGCCAAAAATCAGGATCTATGAGGTGGGCATATCCTACTATGGCCGTACCTATGACGAAGGTAAGAAGATAGGCTGGAAAGACGGTTTCAGGGCTATTTATTGTATTCTGAAGTACGGAATGTTGGGAAGGAGCTAGTCCGCTAATCAGTGGTCTGTATTTCTGCGATCACTCGCGTTCTCACCGCAGCGAAGGGAAAAAAGGGTGTCATCCTGAGCCTTGTCGAAGGGTGGGCGGTGGCCAAATAGCCAACTAAGCTACTTGTTAATCTTTACCGCATGCCCTATCATCACCCCCGGTTTATTTATTAACGGCAGGCGAATGAAGTTTGATTCGATAATGCTCTCTGGCAGGAAGATGAATTTTTTATCGTAAATGGTATTGCCAATGTAATAACTGAGCCAGTACTCATTATTCAGACCAAAAGTTTGCTCGTCTATCGGTTCAATTATCTTGAATGCTTCGGCATCCACCTGCGGAAACATGTGGCGCAAGGTTGACGTTTTAACCTGCTCGCCGTCTTTTTCGCCATAACCGCGTGAGGTAATCAGCACGTTTTCTATCGGCTCCTTTTTTAAGTTGATCAGATAAACATACCAGGTTTTGTGCTCTGCGTTTTCAGCTTCAAGCGCCACGGCAACGGCTATGTCTTCAACTCTATTTTCGGGCAGGTCTTTTTTCATTCTGTTACTATCTCAGGGCACGAAGATAACTAATCATTAAACTTAAAAATCAGGATTTTGGTTTTCTTTTTAGCTCTGGTGTTCGGTATCAGCCTAAAACCGTGGGCAATCCAGTTTGCCGCTGTGTGCTCCTTTTCTGTAAATTAACGATATTTCTACCGTGTTAGGGCGATAGTTGATGGTGTTGTTATAAGGTACGGCATAGTTCATCCCCAGGGTAAAATCCTGAAAGTCCATACCTACGTAAGGGACGTATGAGTCGCCAAAACGCAACCAACTGCCAAAGCTAATGTTAAATGCGTTCTCGTTATTATTGGCTTTTACGCTATAAATCGCACCAATCATCTGGTCGTGCGCGCCATTCTGGGTCATATACATGCCGCTCAAAATAATAGAAGAGCGATTGCCCATATTGATTTCGCCACCGGCATGGAAGGTTTCGCGGAAAGGAACTTTGATACCTTCTGAAGTGAACAGCGATTCTGTTGGCCTTGCAAGGTGGTAAACAGATGCACCGGCATACCAGGATGCGTTTTCGTTTTTAAACGAATACAGTACGCCGGCATGGGCGTCGTAATAACTGGCAGACGATTTATAACTATCTACACTAACCGGAATAGAGGTGTCAAACTTATTGCCGTCATATTGAGAGGCAAAGGTGAGGTTGTTAAAGTCTATAAACGTATTTGCATAGGTAAACTGCAGGCCCACGCTTAAACGCTGGCGACCGCCCTCATCCAAACTTTTATGATAAGCAGCAGATGCCGAGATGTAGTTACTTTTTAACGCACCGTTTAACGAGGCATCAAACACGCCGGAAAGCCCGACAGCCAGAATATCATCTTCAGGGATACGATTAGGCAACAACTTGGCATCAACAGAGATGCTGGTGGTGTTGTACTTATAACCCACATTGGCCCATTGCTGGCGTTGATTGAGGGCCACGCGCATGTCGCCATCAAAAAAGCCGGTATAGGCTGGATTAAGACTTAGCGGTGAAGCAAAATATTGGGTAAAGTGCGGATCTTGCGCAAACAGCTGGCTGCTGATAGTCAGACTTAAACAGATAAGTAGAATCCTTTTCATCTCTTTATTATTTTAATAAAACGGTATTACCGCTTCGGTGAACAATGTTTCCCAGGTAGTCAACTCCCTCAGATACCCAGGTGAAGGTATCCAGGAAGGCAATAGCGCCTTTAAACTGGCCGTCCCACCCTTTATCGGCACTGGCGTCGTTGGTTTCATACACCATATTGCCCCAACGGTTATATAGTTTGAAGAATTTAAAGACCTTAACGCCCTTAAGAAAAGGGTATAGCTTGTTATTAGTTACTTGCATTGGTGTAAAGGCAGTTGGCACCAGGATGTCTGGCACCGGCGCCAGGAAAACCTCTACCGGGGCTACCACATAACAGCCGTAAGCATTGGCTGCCTTGATGTAATAAGTGCCGGTTTCGCCAACAGCTTTCGGGTTTTTTACGGGCACGGTGAGCGATGAATTGGCCCAATAAGTGTAAGTGGCATTGCTGGTGCTCCTGCTCATGTCTACGGCTTGGGTCAGATCAACAGTGCGGGGTTGATAGAGTGCTTTTAGTGGCTGGGTATAAACAACCGGCAGCCTGTGAACGTTAACCAACACCGCACCTACGGTATAGCAGCCTGATGTATTGGTGGCTTTGATATAGTACCGGCCACTATCGGCAACGGCTCTGTAGTTGGTAAGCGGCGTGGTAGCGGCTGCATCACGCCAGTAAGTAAAAGTTAATTTACTGCTTGAGCCAGCGGTGATGTATGATGCGCTCAGATCTACCCTGCCTGGCATGCAAATATCAGCAGGCTGGTTAATCACCAGTTCGGGCAGTGCGTTTACTACTACATTAACGGCCTTCATGGTAAAGCAGCCGGCTGCGTTGGTAGCTTTAACATAATAGGTGCCACCTATAGTTACTTCTGTATTGGTTAGCGATATGGTGCCCAGGGCATCCTTCCAGTAAGATATACTAACGTTATCGCCCATGCTGCTGTGTACGGCAGAAGCTATATTCACTTTGGCAGGATAGCAAACCGGCGCCGGATCAACCACTGCAAAGTCTGGTGATTCATAAAAAGTTGCCTTTACCGGCTTAATTACTGTGCACCCCATGGCGTTGATACCCTGGATATAATAGGTGTTGGTAACGCTTACCGCCGTTGGATTATTAAGGGGATGGGTGGCCGCGGCATCTGTCCAGTAACTTAATGTTAAACCTTGTGCACTACCAGCGGTTATTGCCGCGGCCTTAAGGTTAATAGTGTTGCCAACGCAAACCGGTTTTGGGTCGGTTATGCGTAAATCTGGTAACGGCTTGATTACCACATTCACCATTTTGATGGTAAAGCAGCCAGAAGCGTTGGTAGCCTTAATATAGTAGCTACCGCTATCAGCAACTGCTGCATAGTTGATAAGAGGTAGCGTAGCTGCTGCATCACGCCAGTAAGTAAATGTTGGATTGCCTGTGGTGCCTGCTGTTACAGCTGCAGCAGTCAGGTCTACTTTACCTGCATAACAAACGTCAGCCGGTTGGTTTATGACCAGCACGGGGAGGGCATTTACAACAACGTTAACAGCTTTGATGGTAACACAGCCGGTTACGTTGGTTGCTTTGATATAGTAAGTGCCGGTAATACCAACCTCTGCGCTACTTAACGGATTTGTAGCCTGGGCATCCTGCCAATAGGTAAGGGTAATGTTGTCGGCGGTATTATTATGTACTGCCGATGCTAAGCTAACTTTGGCTGGATAGCACACCGGGGCAGGGTCTGTTATGGTGAGATCTGGCAGGGCATAAAATGCTGCTTTAACCGGTTTAACTACGGGGCAGCCCATTGCATTGATGCCCTTGATATAATAGGTGCCGGCCACCGTTACGGCTGATGGGTTGTTGAGCTGTTGGGTAGCTGCAGCATCGGTCCAGTAGCTTAAGGTTAAGCCTTGCACGCTACCCGCGGTTACCGCTGTGGCAGTCAGGTCGAGGGTGCCGCCAATGCAAACTGGTTTTGGGTCGGTTATGCGCAAATCTGGCAGCGGTTTGATTACCACATTCACCATTTTGATGGTAAAGCAGCCAGAAGCGTTGGTAGCCTTAATATAGTAGCTACCGCTATCAGCAACTGCTGCATAGTTGATAAGAGGTAGCGTAGCTGCTGCATCACGCCAGTAAGTAAATGTTGGATTGCCTGTGGTGCCTGCTGTTACAGCTGCAGCAGTCAGGTCTACTTTGCCTGCATAACAAACGTCGGCAGGTTGGTTTATGACCAGTACAGGGAGGGCATTTACAACAACGTTAACAGCTTTGATGGTAACACAGCCGGTTACATTAGTTGCTTTGATATAGTAAGTGCCGGTAGTACCAACCTCTGCGCTACTTAATGGATTTGTAGCCTGGGCATCCTGCCAATAGGTAAGGGTAATGTTATCGCCGGTATTATTATATACTGCCGATGTCAAGTTAACTTTGGCTGGATAGCACACCGGGGCAGGGTCTGTTATGGTGAGATCTGGCAGGGCATAAAATGCTGCTTTAACCGGTTTAACTACGGGGCAGCCCATTGCATTGATGCCCTTGATATAATAGGTGCCTGCTGTTGTTACCGCTGATGGATTATTGAGCGGCTGGGTAGCGGCGGCATCGGTCCAATAACTTAACGTGAGGCCTTGCACGCTACCTGCGGTTACTGCTGGGGCAGTCAGGTCGAGGGCGCCGCCAATGCAAACTGGTTTTGGGTCGGTTATGCGCAAATCTGGCAATGGATTAATGGTAACGGTAACCGGTTTAATTACAGCGCAGCCCAGGTCATTAGTTGCTTTAACATAATAGGTGCCGCTGGTGCCTACCGCCGTAGGGTTATCAGTAAGAGGTACTGTGGCTTGCGCGTCTTTCCAGTAGCTCAATACGATACCTGTGCCGGTGGCGGCCACAACCTGTTTTGAGGTAATATCCACTTTACCCAGATAGCAAGCAGGTGCAGGATTAGTTATTGTTAACCATGGGCCGTGATTATGCAGCGTGGTTGCAGTAGTAGCAGCGCAGCCCATCCCCGGGTTAGGGGTGAGATCTACGTTAACTACAGTGCCGTCTGCTGGTGCGGTTGGGAAAACCAATGTGCTGGCTGTGCCTAATACTTTAGAGCGATCTGCATTGTACCATTTATAACCGGCGTATCCGGTTGGGCCAGTCAGGGTAATGTTAGTAGCGGTATTGCAAAAATCAATGCCAACTATTGGGTTAGAACAGATTTTGTTTACATCAATGTAAGCGTAGCCAAAGTGGCCGCCCAGCGTACAACCGGCAGCCGTAAATTCTAAGCGTAGTTTTTTGCCTTTATAGGCCGAAAAGTTAAGCGTTGTGTTAAACCAGGGTTTATAAACAACATCTGGAGCTACGGTTGATTGTTGAAAACCCTGAAGTGCAGGTGTACTTATATAGTCAGATTCAGCACAGTCGATGTAAGATTTGTCGTCAATGTTATAAACTTTTACTAAAAAACGAGGTTGTTGGATGTCCCAGTGTTCGCCTGTTCTAAATGCGATGGCGCATGCGTAGGTGACTGAGAAATCGTCGCCGCTGGTTGGTACGGTAAAGGTGTAAGTAACTTCTGAAGCCTGCCCGCCCGAAAGGTCGTTACCCAGTTTGATGGTATAATTGCTGCCGTTTGGCGAGGCAATAGGAAAACCTCCCCATTTATCCAGGGCTTTGCTTTTGGCTATGATGGCTTGTGCATTGGCTGTAGGCGGGGTAGGGTTCACTGCTATAACGTTAACCAAAACGTTATTGATAGTTTGAACCTGGGCATTGCCGGTAAGGCATTGCCAGTTAGTAAAATCGCCCATCTCAAAATCCATGTTGAGTGGGCAGCTGCCTCCCGTTTGCGCATAAAGCAACGGCGCAGCAAAAAGCATAACAATAGTTAAAATTAGAGGACGCATAACGTTCTTCCTATACCAATTAGGAAGTATAGTATATGCAGTTATCCAAAAACTATTCCATGGGGCTGATAATCACCGCCGATTATCAATATGTGAAGACACTATGTAAAACCGTTATGCAATCGTTAAGTATTAGTAAACATTAAGTGTAAACTTGCTAACCACAATGAAAAAAGGGGATAAGTTTGGCACTTATCCCCTTTGGGTGCTTTTGTGGAAATATGAACAGGGTATGTGTAGTATTTACCCCAATTGTAACACGCCTGTTACTTTTTCTTAGCGGTTTTTGTAGCTGCTTTGGCGGTTGTTTTTTTGCCGCCTTTTTTAGGTGCAGCAGGTGCCGCTTCAGACAGGGCTACACAGTCGGCATAGGTTAACGTTTCCGGTGTTTTGTCTTTCGGAATTTTTAGGTTTTGCTTGCCAAATTCAATGTATGGTCCCCAGCGGCCGTTCAATATTTTTACGTCCGGATTTTCATCAAAAGTGCGGATCAATCGCTCTGCATCTTTTTTGCGTTTTGCCTCGATGATCTCGATTGCCTGCTCTTCGGTAACATCCAGCGGATCAATCTCTTTTGGCAACGAGTAAAAGGCGCTGTTGTGTCTGATATAAGGGCCGAATTTGCCGATTGCCACCGTCATCTCCTTGTCTTCAAAAAAGCCTACTTTCTTAGGCAGTTTGAATAGCTCCAGGGCTTCTTCCAGGGTGATGGTTTCAATCATTTGGCCGGCGCGCAGGCTGGCGTATAGTGGTTTCTCGCCGCCTTCGGTTTCGGTTTCGCCAACCTGTACAAACGGGCCGTAGCGACCAATACGTACCGACATTTTTTTGCCGCTCTCAGGGTGTACGCCCAATTCGCGTTCGCCGGTGGCTTTGTCGGCAGTTTTGATGGTGTTCTCTACCTCCTGGTGAAAAGGCTGATAAAATTTGCGGATCATGTCGGTCCAATCCTTCATGCCCTGTGCAATTTCGTCAAACTCTTTTTCTACACCTGCGGTGAAATGAAAATCAACAATACCGTTAAAGTATTGCACCAGGAAATCATTTACCACGGCGCCAATATCAGTAGGGAACATTTTATTACGTTCGGCACCGGTATTTTCTGTCAGTTCTTCTTTCTTGATCTCTCCGGCTTTCAAGGTCAATACCTTGTAATTGCGCTGGCGGCCGTCGCGCTCCTCTTTCACTACATAGCCACGGTTCTGGATAGTAGAGATGGTAGGAGCATAGGTAGACGGGCGACCGATACCCAGCTCTTCCAGTTTTTTTACCAGACTGGCCTCTGTATAGCGTGCCGGTGGGCGTGAGTAACGCTCGGTGGCGGTCATCTCGGTAAGGCTCAAAGTTTGGCCCTGAGCTAATGGCGGCAACATAGCGTTATCGCCGTCTTGCTGATTATCGTCCTCTTCATCGTGCGATTCGAGGTACACTTTTAAAAATCCGTCAAATTTTAATACCTCGCCGTTGGCAACCAGTTCTTCGCCACGGGTAGAGATGCCAATTTTAGCGGTAGTTTTTTCAAACAGCGCTTCGCTCATTTGCGAGGCAATGGCGCGTTTCCAGATCAGTTCATACAGGCGTTTCTCTGATGAATCACCATCATCAATGGTATGAACGTCAAAATATGTAGGGCGGATGGCCTCGTGCGCTTCTTGTGCACTGGCCGATTTGGTTTTGTATTTTCTAAGCTGATGGTATTTCTCGCCATAAGCACGGTTAATCTGATCACGGGCGGCATTCAGGGCCAGGTCAGACAGGTTTACCGAGTCGGTACGCATGTAGGTAATCTTACCACTCTCATACAGCTTTTGTGCAACAGACATGGTGCGCGATACCGAGAAGCCCAGCTTACGGCTAGCCTCTTGCTGCAAGGTAGAGGTAGTGAACGGCGCAGCAGGCGAGCGTTTGGCTGGCTTGGTTTCCAGCGAGTTTACTTTGAATGCTGCGCTGATGCAATCGTTCAGGAATTTCTCCGCGTCCTCTTGCTTGCTGTAGCGTTCAGGCAACTCAGCTTTAAAAGCATCTCTGCCTTTGCCAAATATGGCTATAATGCGGAAAGCCGCTTCTGCTTTAAATTTATTGATCTCGCGTTCGCGCTCTACAATGAGGCGCACGGCAACAGACTGCACGCGGCCGGCAGAGAGCGATGGTTTAACCTTTTTCCACAGTACCGGCGAAAGCTCGAAACCCACCAAACGGTCCAGTACACGACGGGCCTGTTGGGCGTTCACCAGGTTAAAATCTATTTTGCGGGGACTTTCTATAGCCTTTAATATGGCAGGCTTGGTAATTTCGTGGAAAACGATGCGTTTGGTTGATGCATCTTTTAGGCCAAGGGTTTCATAAAGGTGCCAGGAGATCGCTTCACCCTCCCGGTCCTCATCGGATGCTAGCCAAACCGTTTCGGCTTCCTTAGCAAGTTTCTTTAGTTCGGTTACCAGCTGTTTCTTATCGGCCGGTATCTCGTACTTCTGCTCAAAGTTGTTGGCTACGTTGATGGCATCGTCGCTCTTTACCAGGTCGCGGATGTGGCCGTAGCTTGATTTTACGGTAAAATCCTTCCCGAGGTATCCCTCTATGGTTTTAGCCTTGGCAGGCGACTCGACAATTAGTAGATTTTTGGCCATTAACGTTCTATTTTTTTGCAAACTAATAAATAAAGAAAGCCAAACGCAAATTTTTTGTTTGGCTATAGAGCTTATCGGGCATAAAACAGGCTGTGGTTTTACGCCCGGTATAAAAATGTATTAACTATTATAAAATGCTAATGCCGGTAATTTCTTTTACCTTATAATAGCCTTTTGCCTGCGGCAGATAAACCTCCATTTCTTGCCAAGTTATCTTGATTTTTTTGCCGGATGCTTTATAAGGTGGCTGCATAAAATTTGCAGATCCCGGAAACTCGCGCAGCCATAAAAAAGATTTTTCGCTGCCCGCCGCATCTGTTATAACAACATAGTTAAAGCCTTTAACATCAATACGTTTAAAGGTGCCAAAAGTTGAGTTTGCTAATGCCGCTGCCTTGTCTTTAGCCATTAGCAAACTTAGTTTTACAAAAGCATCGCATTTTTGCTTCATCAGGGTTTGTGCCAATTCAATGCCAATGGTGCGCATGGCATCTTGGTCTTCCATTTGCACTTTTTTCTCTGCCGCCAGATCCGGCAGTAAATCGGCATGCTGCATTACGCAGTTGGTATAGGCCTGTACGGCTTCGTCTTTGGTGTTTATTTTAGAGAGATCGAGTTTGGTTACACAGGCACACAAACTATCTGATAATCTTTTTTCTACAGGGCCAGGGCCAGCTGTTTGTGCTTTTACACTAACGGCAGCCAGAGCCAGGACGGCGATAAGTATAGGTCTCTTCATATAAACTGTTTCGGGCAAATATATATTTATTGTGCATAGTTAATGTTAAGAGTTGATTGATTGGGAATAATCGCCACGCAATGACGTGCTGGAGGGGAGCGTAGTTTCGCGTTAGGGATAGGAGCGGATACCGGCCCGTGGCTAAGGCCTGTGCAGTATGAGCGGATAGCCCGGCCCGAAGGGAACGCCCTCTGTTAGAGTCATGATTTTTAGGATTTTTCGTTAGCTATTATTCTTTAAGGTACTCAAGAGGGCTTCGCCGTTTTATAGATTAACAGGATGCTCGTATCTAATGGGTTGACTTACAGTTTGAAGATTTATTTGGTTGTTGGGGCAACAAGTATCCTGGTTAGTCCATAAAATCCTAAAAATCATGGTTCAAGACTGTTTGCATTATTAAATATTATGCCTACATTTGCAGCCCCGTTTAGTGCGGGATAATTTAAAAACAATAGCAATAATGCAACAGTACGAAACAGTAGTAATCTTGACCCCGTTGTTATCAGAAGAGGCTGCGAAAGAGGTTAACGCCAAATTCAGCAAGATCCTTACAGATAACGGAGCCGAAATTATCCAGGAGGATAATTGGGGTCTGAGAAAATTAGCGTATCCAATTCAGAAAAAAAGCACTGGATACTATCACCTAACTGAATACAAGGCTCCGGGTGAATTGATCAGCAAACTGGAAGTCGAGTTAAAGCGTGATGAGCGCGTTGTACGTTTCCTGACCATTGCTTTGGACAAACATGCCGTTGCTTACAACGAGAAAAAACGTAGCGGTGCATTTAACAAAAAACCTGCTAAAACTACAGAGGAGGCTTAAGAAATGGCAAACGATCAAATTCAATACGTTACTGCCCCAAAGGTGGACGATAACCGTAAAAAATACTGCCGTTTCAAAAAGAACGGTATCAAGTATATCGATTATAAAGACGCAAACTTCCTTTTGAAATTTGTTAACGATCAGGGTAAAGTATTACCTCGTCGTTTAACCGGTACTTCATTGAAGTTTCAGCGTAAAGTGGCTCAGGCTGTTAAACGTGCCCGTCACATTGGTTTATTACCTTATGTTACAGATTCATTAAAATAAGCAGGAGGTTAAACAATGGAAGTTATTTTAAAACAAGATATTAAAAACCTCGGCGAGAAGGATGATATCGTAAAAGTAAAAGCTGGTTACGGTCGTAATTTCCTGATTCCTCAGGGTTTTGCTCAGCTGGCTACTGAAAGCGCACGCAAAGTATTAGCTGAAAACCTGAAACAAGCTGCGTTTAAACAAGAGAAAATCCGCAAAGATGCTGATGCTGTTGCTGCTAAACTGGAAGGTGTAAAACTGACCATCGGCGCTAAAGCTGGCGAAACTGGCAAAATCTTCGGTGCTATCAACACTATCCAGGTTGCTGATGCTCTGAAAAAACAGGGTTTTGAAGTTGACCGTCGTCGTATCACTTTCGATCAGGAGCCTAAATTCCTGGGCGAGTACACTGCTAACCTTAACCTGCACAAAGAGGTTAAAGTACAGGTACCTTTTGAAGTGGTTGCCGAGTAATTGACCCCACCCAACCCTCCCCGAAGGAGAGGGCTTGAAAAGATAGAAAGGTGATTGGAATTTTCCAGTCACCTTTTTTTGTTTAAAGACGTTTGCAATAACGCTTGATGGGTGGATAGAAAAACTGCAACTTAGCATAGTACCTAAACGGTTGCAAAATGTATAAGCGGTTAAAACCATATATAAAAATGAAAAAACTACTACCTGCCCTTTTTGTCCTGTTTGCTTTAACAGCCGGCGCCCAGCAACATGAACTAAAAAAACTCTGGCAAACCGATACCGTGGTGCGCACGCCAGAGTCTGTTTTGCCCGATTTAAAAAAGAAGATTCTTTATGTTTCTGAAATTGAAGGCGACGGCAATACCAAAGACGGTAAAGGTGGCGTGGCAAAACTTGGTTTAGATGGCAAGATTATTAACCTGGATTTTACCACCGGGTTAAACGCCCCTAAAGGTTTGGGCCGTTTTGGCAATACACTTTATGTAGCCGATTTGACCGAAATTGTGGAAGTAAACATGAACACTGGCAAGGTGATCAAAAAGATCCCGGTAGCGGGTTCTAAATTCTTGAACGATGTGACGGTGGATGACAAGGGGACGGTATACGTGTCAGACACCCGCGTAAATGTGATTTATAAACTGGAAAATGGCCAGGTGTCTGTATTTTTAAATGACGCGAAGGGTGCCAACGGCCTTAAAGCTATCGGTACCGATTTGTATGCGTTAGTTAACCCCGATTTAATTAAGATAGATGCCAGCGGGAAACGCACAACTATTGCCACCCTGCCTTGCGGCGGCGATGGATTGGAGCCCATTGGTAATGGCGACTGGCTGGCCACCTGCTGGAACGGTTATATTTTCTACGTAACGGCCGCAGGTAAGGTAGAAACGCTGCTTGATATCCATGGCGGTAAACTTAATACAGCCGATATTGGTTACGACCCGCAAAAGCATATTGTTTATGTGCCCACATTTAATGGCAACATGGTGCAAGCGTTTGAGTTGGTTTCGAAGTAATTTCGAATTTCGGAGTTTCAATTTCGGATTTTAAAATATACAAAGAGCGTGATCGGTTTACCAATCACGTTCTTTGTATATAAGCAGGTCATGCTGAAACAAGTTCGGGACGGTGCATAATGAATAAATCCGAAATCGAAATTCCGAACTCCGAAATAAGGAGTTATTTTCGCACTATGAAAAAGAACTTCCGCCGCGGCGGGACTGGCATCGGTCGCCTCATCTGGCGCATTATTCGTTTGGCTTTTGTGTTGTTTTTTGGCATTACCATCCTTTGGGTGCTGCTGTACCGCTTTGTTAATCCACCGGTAACGTGGCTGATGATTAGTCGCGGATTTGAGCAAAAGGCAGAGGGTAAGCCATGGAAGATAGATAAGCAGTGGGTGGATATTGACTCGATTTCTGAAAACATGAAGCGCGCTGCCGTAGCTGCTGAAGATGCCCGGTTCCTGGATCATTATGGCTTTGATTTTAAGGCCATGGAACGTGCTTTTGAAAAGAATGCCAAAGGCAAAAAGCTCTCTGGCGGCAGCACCATATCGCAACAAACGGCCAAGAACGTTTTCTTATGGGAGGGGCGTTCTTATATCCGTAAAGGTTTCGAGGCTTATTTTACCATGCTGATTGAAGTTTGCTGGAGCAAGAAACGCATTATGGAGGTGTACCTGAATGTGATTGAAATGGGTGACGGGATCTATGGAGTAGAGGCCGCTTCGCAATACTATTATCATAAACACGCTTCAGAGCTTACCCGCAGCCAGTCGGCGGCCATTGCTTCCATATTCCCAGATCCACGAAAATGGTCACCTCTTAACCCTAATGCCCGGGTAATCCACAAGCAATATTTTATTAAGAAGAACATGCGCAGGCTGGGTCCGCTGGATTTTTAAATCTTACCGTTATGCTATTGAGTGGTATTGATTTTGAGGGATCTGTTAAAACCGGCCGTATAAAGTGGGAGGGTGAAGGATTCCTCAACCATTACGTGTTATTCTTGATGCCCGTTTTTGCATTGATAATCGCGATTATCAATGTTGTCAATTATCAATATTATGTTTGGCAAATTTGGTCTGCCGTTTCTGTTTTTCTATCTTTTCTGATTCTCGTAACAATAAGGAAAAATGATAAATTGATTAAAGTACCGTTTAACAGCTCTTTTATCGATTTACGTCGAACTATTAAAGAAGAGTTTGAACCACTGGGATGGAAAGTTCTACGAAGCAACCCTCAGTATCTTACGGCAGAAAAGAAGAATAGAGGGATAGGTAGTAGAATGGCTGTTCTTAATTATGAAGGCGAGATCTACATCAATATTATTAATAATACGAGTGTCAACGGAAACTATATTCCTTTTTCATTGGGGCGAAATAAAAAATTTAAAAAAAAATTGGTTGAACTAATAATCAATCAACCAATCTCCAAACGTTGAAACAAATTTCTCTCAGTGTAAACTAATTACCCTGGTTAACTGCCATTGTTCACCTTTTTTCTGCCAAATGGCTACAAATTTGCTGGGCTGGCTCTCGCCTGGTTCTGCAATATTGCGGAAGCTGTGATAGCCAAATTCTACGGCACCATAACCAGGAATTTCGTAAACTTCCAGGCTGCCCAGCGTCAGGGTGCGTGTAACTTTACCATAAATGTTTTTTCTGAGCGAGGCTAGGTTATCTGCCTTTGAGGTTGATAGTCCGGCACGATCGTGGTAAAACTCCAGGTCTTCGGAGGTGAGCGAGTCGATGATTTTCTCATTACCGGTGTTGTAGGCTCCGAAGTAAATACTATCTATCCGGGCAATGGTTTTATACAGTTGGATATTGCCTGGGGTATACGGCTTGGGGGTATAACGTTTGTCTGTTGATGGTTTTGTTTGGGCCGAGGCCATGCTTGCATACATTAGTAAAGCCAGACTAAGGGATAGGATGGAGGCTATTTTGTTTCTCATGCTTGTTGGACGCATTAGCAAACCGTTAGGTTACACCAATCTGATGATTTACTTTTGACCTGAAAATTACGCATCGGCCCAAACTCTTTCCCTAACTTTGCCACATGGACGCACCAAAGCAAATTCTGACATTAGACGATATCAAACTGCTGGTAAATACTTTTTACGGCAAGGTGCGTGCGGATGAATTGCTTGGTCCCATCTTTGATGCCCGCATTGAAGACCGCTGGCCTATGCACCTGGAAAAGATGTATCAGTTTTGGCAAACCACCTTGCTGGGCGAGCATACCTACAGTGGTAGGCCATTTCCCCCACATGCTACTTTACCCATTGCACATGAGCATTTTGAGCGCTGGGTAAGCCTTTTTTACGCTACGGTAGACGAACTGTTTACCGGCGACAAAGCCGATGAAGCCAAATGGCGTGCGGCCAAAATAGCCCAGATGTTTGAGGCCAAGGTTTGGCATTTTCAGAACCATCCTGGTGCCATTCAGTAAATAATTATTGTTTTACGAGGGCTATCAGGTTGGGACTGATCTCGTTTTTATTCCCCGTGATTTTATAGAAAGCCATGATGTTGCTGCGGATGGCGTCATCAGGCAAGTTTCGGTTTGCTTTCTTCAAGCGTTCCATCCACTCGTGGTATGATTTATCGGCCAGCGCATATTCTTTAAAGGCAGAGCGGTTGCCTGTATCAAAGTTGATGTTTTGCAGCTTCAGGTTGTTATCGCCGGCCTTTTGCATTAGCGTAGCGTAGTTAATCAGGATGCTGTCCATACTTTTCAGGTACAGTTCTTCGCATTTTACGCCGGGATATCTAAACTGCAGTTTCTTAAACGGACCGATCTTCGGCATCGCCTCAATAAACATGGCCAGCGATTTAGCACCTATGCCCACATGGGTGTACTCTTTGCCATACTGCTTGTCAAAAGCCTTGCGTGGCATCTGGTAACAGAAAGTTTCGCGGGTAATATGTTCGCGGCTTTGGCGGATGCCCTCCTCGTCGCTGCGCCAGGCGGTGCGGGCCAGCTCCGGGAACAGACTGCGCACTCCCCAGCGGAAGGTATTAATGGCCGAATCAAATTTCGGGAAAACATCGTCTAACTGCTGTCCGTAAACCTTTTGAAATGCCCGGCTCAGTACTGGTGTGGCAATATTAAAACCGATGAAATTGTGATAGGCTGTGCTGGCGTAATTGCCTTTTACGGTCTGGATCACATCATAAGCAAACTCCATGCAACTGTGCGAGCTATGGTCGTTATCATAAGTCACCACATCGCCAAATTTCTTTTTTAGCTTGGGGTAGAGTATGGCTACAGATGGATTGGTTGCCAGGGCATGGCCATATTTATCGGCTACGTAATGGGAGAGGGCGCCAATGGCAAAGGCATATTCATTTACATCATGCGCCTCGTTTAGCAGGGCCATCACCATATCGCCGCTGCGTACATAATGCAATAAATTGGTAAAGTAAGGACTGCCACCGGGGATATAGCCCATATCTGCCACCAGCGAACCTCCATAAGCATAAGATTGTGCCACCTGCAGATCATTCTCTGTTGATTGCGGATATTTTTTCAGTAAGAGTGGTTTGATATGGTCCTGCCAGCCGGCATCAATTATAGCCTCATGCGCCAGGATAGAGAAGGCGCGGACAGGAGAAACGAAGACCAGGCAAAGCAAAACGGAGAGTAGGCATTGCCTGTACTTTCCCATGTTATCGCGTTGTGAGTTGTCTGTTTTTCACAACGCAAAATTGGGGAGAGGGTTTAAGTTTATGGGTAAGTGGTGGTTAAGGTTGTGTTAAGTTTTGTGAGATGATTTGAAAATTAACGCAATTACTTAATATTAGAAAAGTAACGGGTTAATTAAAGAGAGCCCTAATTAATTCCAGTAGAAAAGATTTGTCAATTGAGCTTTCTTCGCTTTTGTCGTAAAGGGTTAACATATTAATATCTATATCTCCATCAATTTCCGTTACGAGATAGGTTATTATTCTATATCCTCCACTTTTGCCTTTGCCCTTACTTTTAATGGCTAACCTCACTTTACGGAGACCACCACCTAAATCGACTCCTTGTTTCGGATCGCTAATTAATTCTTTTTCAAGTTCGGCCAAATCACCGGGCAGAGAAATGTGCTTTTTCTTTAACGCCTTGGCCTTTCTTACAAAAACAGGGGTATAGATTATTCTATTAGCCATCAAATATCTTTAAGTGTCAATGGCTTTATATCTCCGTCTTTGATTTGTTTGGCTTCTTTTAAAGCTTCGGCTATTTCGTACGTTAATGAGCTTTCATCTGGTGTCTTAATAACCTTCGCTTTGAATTTCTTCAGAATTGCCAACACCATTTCTGCATCATTATCATTAATCTGTACAGTGAAAGTTGTCATATCACAAATTTATATTAATATCACCCATTCAACAAGCTGCCAAACAGTTGCTGGTGCCAGCTATCTTTAAACGGCACTTCCCATTTGGTGTGCAGGTCTGCCAGGGTTTGGATGGTGTTATTGAATACGGTGGTTTGGGCGTTGATGTTCTGCTGTTTGATCAGTTCTTCAAACTGCGCGCGTGAGGCAGAAAGTATTTCTTCGCCGGCGCGATAGGCCAGGTTAAAGCGATCGAACAGGTTGATGTTAAATTCCTGCTCAATATCTTTCATAACGCGTACCGATTTATCGATAGAACAACCGCTGGCGCCGGCCTGGCTTTCGTCTACAATCAGTATCAGGAAACGGTTATAGCGCACTTCTGCCATGGCTTTCAGGGCATTGTTGTGGGCGGTCCAATTAGTGGTAAACGCATCTAACTGGGTTTGAATGCGGCGGGTTTCGCCTTCACTTAGCTGTCTGTCTGCCTGGTAGATCCACACTCTAGAATTTTCAGAAAATTGCATATCGCAAAAATAGATCAAATAATTATCTTCGTAAAGCGTTGTGATGTTATGAGAAGGCCGTTTTTGTCAAACCTCTGTAAACCATTTGTTTTACTGACCATTGTTGCCGCCCTATTGTGTGGTTTTAAGGCTGCGCCCGATGTTGCCGAACTGCTGGGCTGGAGCAATCATTGCCTTAACCGTTATTACGATCAATCGGCAGAGAGCAAACTTAAAAAACTCGAACTGACGCTTACCGATGATTATTTTTTCCGCCTGCGCAAAACCTATCAGACTGGCAAGCAGGAGTATTTCTCTATGAAAATGCACAGCTTTGATGACCTGGATTATTCAGGTTCACCCACAGCGGGCACACTCATCATCAAAACTAAGGCTGATGATATTATTGTACAGACGTATAATGATCGCCTGGGGAACGTCGATTCTATGGCTACCCAGCTTAACATTCCTGTAAAAGATATGGATGTAGAAGAGGTAGATAGTCTGCGCAGTGCGTTGATTAGCTTAAAGCAAGCTGCAGAAGCGCGATAAACAAATTATAACCCGTTTGCCCGGGCCACAATCTCGGCCACATCCAGCACTTTTATTTCCTGCTCTTTGTCTGAGTGTTTAACGGCGTCGCTGAGCATGGTCATGCAGAAGGGACAGGCCGCGGCTACCACCTGGGCTTTGCTTTCCAGTATATCGTCCATACGTTCCATGTTTATGTCTCTTTTGCCGGCTTCTGGTTCTTTGAACATTTGCCCGCCTCCGGCACCGCAGCACAGGCCGTTACTGCGGCAGCGTTTTAGTTCTACCAGGTCGGCATCCAACGTTTCCAGTGCTTTGCGTGGTGCCTCGTAAACGTTGTTTCCGCGGCCGAGATAGCAAGGGTCATGGTAGGTAATGCGCCGACCTTTAAAGCTTTCGCCGCCCTCTGCTTTCAGTTTGCCTTCGTCTATCAACTGCTGGATTAATTGTGTGTGATGAATCACCTCGTAGTTGCCGCCAAGACCGGGATATTCGTTTTTAATGGTATTGAAGCAATGCGGACAAGCGGTCACAATCTTTTTAATGCCATAGCCATCCAGTACCTGAATATTCATCATGGCCTGCATCTGAAATAAAAACTCGTTACCCGCGCGCTTGGCCGGGTCGCCGGTGCAACTTTCTTCGGTGCCCAGTACTGCGTAGCTAATGCCGGTATGATGCAAAATTTTGCAGATATCGCGGGTAATACGTTGTGCCCGTTCGTCAAAACTACCGGCGCAACCTACCCAGAACAGTATTTCCGGCATTTTACCTTCGGCAGCCATTTGGGCCATGGTTATTGGTTCATTGATCATAGTTCATGGTTCATGACTTTTGTTTTTGGTTGATAATTTATAGGCCATGAACTATGAACCATCAACTATTAACTCAGAAGCTACGCGCCGTTAGCCCAATTCAACCTGTCGGCCTGGCTATACTTCCATGGCGCGCCGTTGTTTTCTACGTTGCCAAACATGTTATTCAGGCTGGCCGGTGCTTGCGATTCTTCCATCACCACGTAACGGCGCATCTCGGTAATAATTTCTAGTGGATTGATGTTTACCGGACAGGCGTCTACACACGCGTTGCAGGTGGTACAGGCCCATAGCTCTTCGCGGGTGATGTAGTTATCCAACAGGGTTTTATCGTCGGTATGGTCCTTGCCGCGCTTGTCTATATTAAGGCCCACTTCGGTGATCCGGTCGCGGGTATCCATCATGATCTTGCGGGGCGACAGCAACTTACCTGTCTGATTGGCCGGACAAACCGATGTGCATCTGCCGCATTCGGTGCAGGTATAGGCCTCCATCAGATTTTTCCAGGTCAGGTCGGTTACATCCTTGGCGCCAAAGCGGGCTACCTCCGCAGGCTCGGGCTTGAAGGATGGATCGAGCATGGCTTTTACCTCGTTTGTAACCGATGCCATATTGCTGAATTGTCCCTTAGGGTTCAGGTTGGAATAATAGGTATTCGGAAATGCCAGCAAAATATGAAAATGTTTAGAGTAGGGGAGGTAGTTTAAAAATGCCAGGATCCCCACAATATGGAACCACCAGCAGCCGCGCTCCAAAAGTTCAAGTGCGTTTTCATTGCCGGGAAGAATTGATGATAATGCACCACTTATTGCAAATCCGCCGGTGCCGTCTGTATGGAAAGACTGTAATCTGTGCTCGGCCGCGTTCATGGTTAAGAAAGCGCACATTAATAATATCTCGGCAATTAAGATGTAATTGGCATCAGATTTTGGCCAGTTTTTCATCTCCACGCCATTAAAGCGCTTTAGGTGCAAAATGTTGCGTCGCGCCAAAAATGCTACGCAAGCTACCAGAACCAGCACTGCCAAAAACTCAAATGCATCAATTAGATAGACATAATAACTACCCAGTGGGCGCGAGAACACCCGGTGCGAGCCAAAAACACCATCAATCAAAATCTCCAACACTTCAATGTTGATGATGACGAAGCCAACGTAAATAAACAAGTGCAATATGGCTGCCACCGGCCGTTTGCCCATTTTACTTTGACCCAATGCCACTTTAGCCATGGTTTTCCAACGCAGGGCCGGGTTATCTGATCGATCCACGGGGCGGCCCATCCGGATGTTACGACGGATCTTACCTACATTTTTGCTGAACAGCCAAATGGCCGCCGCCAGTATCAGTATAAAAATTACTTGCTCGATCATTTGTTATGCATGCATAGTATTTGTAACGAATGTATAAAATACTTTTTAAAATTAAAGTTTAAAAGAATTCTAAATTAACGATGCTAGCAGCATTTATTTGTTTAAGAAAGTAAGATACGTTTAATAGGTGAACCGATAACGTTTAAGGTTGGGCCGATGCTCTTTAAGCCGCGATTGCTCATACTGCATCAGTACCCGGGCCAGGTTTTTTAAAAATGGCAGACATACGGTGGTGTACTCGTATTTGTTATCGTTATAAATGCCGTCTTCATTTGATTGTACTACTGCCGAGAGCAGGAACTCGGCGCCGGTTTTAAAGTTGACGATGTATGCGTTATCAATATCATAACCATAAGAATCGCCTACTTTATTAAAAATGCGGACGTTGGGATCGATACTGGCGGTGCTGTCTCCGCCATAGTATAAGAACTTGCAGTAAGCCGGGAAATAATCGGGGCGATGGTAAGCCGGGTGATCGCTCTCGGTAGGATACATGCTCATGTACCGGTAAATAAATTGTTATTGGGCGTTGGTAAGATTAAAGCGCTGTTCTTTTGGAAAGACCTCAGGGAAGAGCAAATGTTTCAGTACCGTTTGCTGATCAGCCAGGGGATAGTTGTTCTTGTCAGAAAAATCAAATGGGGCCATTACCAACTGATCGTTTTTATCAATATAGCCTTTGCCTTGCTGCAGGTTTTCGGTGGCATACATGGGGTAATCGTGGCTGTCGGTTAGCGCCGGTTTGGTGTACACCAGTTTATCGCCATTATAAAAACGGATCTGGTTGGTGTGCCGGGCGCTCCCGCCGCCATCGCCAACGGCCAGGCGGCTTACTATGCGGGTTTGTATCAGTCCGTACTTCTTTAGCTTTAGGTTAATTTCCTCGCGCCCCACAAACTCATACAGGCGGTTATAAGCATCGTTATCGCTCACCAGTAGTATCTTCTTTATGTAGTTTTCTAAGCTGGGTAATCCGTTGGTAGATGAGGTATCGCGCGTTACCCAGGTTTGGCCCGCATAGCAGCTGTCTGTTAACATGGCCGATTGCAAGGTGAGTCCTTTTATCTTCAGCTCGTTCACTTTTTCCATCGCAAAAATCAGCGTCGGCAATTTCACGGTGCTGGCCGGGTAAAAATAATGGCGTGGGTTAAGGTGATAACTAAATGAAGTGAAATGTGGATTGTTGTGCGAGTCTCGGTCAATCTGTGTATATAGTATCTGCACCTCGTTTTGTGTAGCTTGCTTTAAGATATTGCCAAACAGATCTGGGCGACTTTGCAGCAGTGTTTTCAGAAATACGGTGTCGGGTTGCTGTGCGGTAGCGCATAAACATAAACTGCTGATAAAGACAAGCAATAGCAATTTTTTCATCATTGGGTAAGGCAATAAATGTATAATATAATAAATGAAAAAAAGGTTTAAGCTATTAAGACGAAAAGCTTAAATATGCTGGACAATTTTGTATAGTGAAAAGAGAAGATTTCAGAGTATTTCAATTTGGTGTAGAATAACTTTGCTACTTATCAATTTAATACCCCTAAAAAATATGAAACTGTGGATTTTAAGTTTGCTTAGTCTCTTTTCTTTGGCCTCAATTTCTGTTTCGGCACAGAAAAAACACCAAGACAACCAATTTATTTTAAATGGTACCATAAACGGCCAAATAGATGGCTCGGTATATGTAAGATACCGGGACCTGCATGAGAAATTTGTTGTAGATAGCTGCAAGTTGCAGAACGGCCATTTTAGTATTCAAGGTTCTATTAAAGAACCCACCATCACATTTATCTCCACACTTAAAAAAGCCATCCCTGATGATGATGATATGGAAGCCGATGGCAAGAACTCCACACTGTTCTTTTTAGAACCGGGCACAGTAACCGCCCAGCTCAATCCATCTGATTTTAAAAACGGACAGTTTAGCGGCTCTGCCTCACAAGTGCAGTTTGCTGAGCTTAATGGTAAACTGATGAAAGCAGGTAACGCGGCAGAGAAAGCCGATATTACCCGCCGTTTTTATAACCAGTACTCAAGCTCGTACGTTACCGCTTATTTGGTGAGTGATTCGCACTATAAGCTCGATAGCCTTAACGCATGTTATAAGCGCCTTCCGCCAGCTGTCCGGAAGTCATCCTACGGTGAAGATATTCAGGAAAAAATAGAAAAGAAGGAAAAGGTAGCTGTTGGTCGCCGCGCGCCCGATTTTAAACAGAAGGCGGCAGACGGCACAGAGGTTTCGCTGGCCAACTTTAAAGGGAAATACCTGCTGCTGATTTTCTGGAGCTCGTCTGATATGTCAAGCCGGGCCCAAAGTATGGAGCTGGCGAATGTTTATAATCGTTTTAAAGACAAAAATTTTACTATTCTGGGGGCATCGATAGATGGTGAAAAAACCAGAAAGGTATGGCAAAAGGCAGTACAGCAAGACAATTTACCGTGGATGCAGTTGGCACCGCTGAAAAACAACCATAACCCAGCTGCTATACAATATGATGTTGAGGTACTGCCGGCAAGCTTCTTGATCGACCCGAAAGGGAAGATTATTGCTGCTGATTTGAGCGCTAAGGATTTAGATAAAAGTTTGGAAGCAATGCTGAATCGCTAATGGCCACGTGCTGATGCATTGACTATTTTGAAAACACGCTATATAAATAGTGTGTTTTTTTATATGCGGACTAATTTTAGGTGCCGAAAACCAGACTTCACGGTTGCGTAAAAATATTTAGGTATTCCTTACGTATACTATTTGAAATCGGTACCTTTAGTTAACTCCTTTCTGTACAGGAAAGTTGTTACCTTGTTTAGTACGAACGTCTGCTGTTACCCTATACCTATGATAGAAGATAAATACGGGAGTGTATTATTTAACGCCTATCCAATACCAGCCATTTTATTAAAGGCAGACCACCCCACTTATACCATTGTTGCTGCAAATGATGCCTACTTTGCCTTCACCAACTCTAGCAAAGAAGAGATAATAGGATATAGTTTAATAGGTTTTCTAGAGGCTTATCTGGAAGATGCCGATAAGCTGTTGCCTGGTCTGCAAAACGTACTGCTCAATAAAAAAGCCCATAAGCAGCCTGCTGTTAAATACAACTTCCGCACGCCACATACTAATGAGGTGGTGGTAAAATATCTCGAGGTATTTAGTAATCCCTTATTAGGGGATGATGGAGAGGTTGAGTTTATTTTGCGCACAATAAGTGATGTTACCGAGCTGGTAGAAGCGCAGCAAAATGAAAAATCCATTCATGAAAATCTGCTTAAGCATGAGATGTTTTTAAATGAATCGCAGCGCATTGCAAAGATAGGCTATTGGGAGGTGGATTATATCAACAGCATCATTACCTGGTCTGACGTGCTGAAGGAGATATATGAGGTGCCGCCGGCTTACCAGCCAACGTATGAAACGGGCATGGCCTTCTATAAAACGAATGAGTACAGGGAAATAATATTGAACGCGGTAAACGAGTCTATTAAACACCATGGCGAGTTTGATATAGAACTGGAAATTATTACCGCGGCGGGTAATGTACGCTGGTTGCGAACTACCGGCAAGGCGGATATGGAAGATGGCATATGCGTGCGCCTGTATGGTGTAACTCAGGATATAACTGCCTCTAAAGCGGTTGAAAAAGAGCTGACAGATTCACGTAATCAATACCAGGCGCTTATCGAATCGGTAGAGGGAGTAGTGTGGGAGGCGGATGCTGATACATTTGAGTTTACCTATATCAGCAACAAAATAAATGACTTGCTGGGATACTCGCCCGAAGAATGGTTGAGCGATCCGAATTTCTGGGCTAATCATATTTACCAGGGCGACCGTGAATGGGCCGTAACTTTTTGCCAGGCCCAGACAACCAAAGGTCTGAACCACGTTTTTGATTACCGTATGATCAATGCCGACGGGGGGATAGTGTGGATAAAGGATCTGGTGTCTGTAATTGCCGAAAACGGCAAGCCTAAATTGCTGCGGGGGGTAATGATTGATATTACAGAGTCTAAACTACTGGAGAACCTCGATAATCTTGAAAAAAATGTGCTGGAACAGGTTGCCAATAAAGAGGACGATTTACAGCAGGTTCTTGTTAGCTATTTAAGAGGTATTGAGAATTTGTTACCCTGCATGAAATGTTCTTTGCTGCAGGTAAAAAACAATAAAGTATATACACTGGCTGCACCCTCGCTTCCAAAAGATTACACCGATGCTATAAACGGCAAGCCAATAGGTGCTAAGGCCGGCTCTTGCGGTACAGCAGCCTTTAGGAAAGAAAAAGTAACAGTAACCGATATAGCAACAGATCCCTTGTGGGACAATTACAAGCCCTTTGCTTTAGCACATAACCTGCGAGCATGCTGGTCTTGTCCTATTATTAATAGCGACGGTGAGGTAATGGCCGTATTTGGCATGTATTATGGCGATATTAAAGAGCCTGGCGATGCCGAACAGCTGGTGATAGATCGTTCTACCGCGATGCTGAAGGTAATATTAGAAAACAGACAAGGTGCCCGGATCATTGAAGAAACCACCATGCTGATGACGCAGGGGCAGGAGCTGGCAAAGTTTGGCAACTGGCAGTGGGACATACAAAACAATGAGGTTAAATGGTCTGACGAGTTGTATAATATCTACGGAGTAGATAAAAAAGTACACGTGGCTACTTACGAAAGCTACATGGCTATGCTGCATACAGATGACAGAGAGCCGGTGAGAGATATACTGTTTAAAGCGCTTAACACGCATGAGGATATTGTATTTGAAGAGCGGATTATCCGCCCGGATGGTGAGACCCGTCACCTGAAATCATGGGGGAGAGTGCTTTGCGATAGCAATGGCCAGCCCGAGAAGATGATTGGTTCTTGTTTAGATATTACGGCCGCCAAAATTGCAGAGTCTCAACTATGGGAGATTGCCTGGATGCAATCGCATTTAGTGCGTGGCCCGTTGGCGAGGTTGATGGGATTGGTTGGTTTACTACAAGAAGAGCAGCAGGTGAGCAAAGAAATTGAAGGAGAGTTGTTGGATTATATCATGACCACTGCGCATGAGTTAGATAAAGTTGTCAGGGATATTTCAAACAGAACCGTAACTCAACCTATATAAAGCATTACTGGCTTTTAATTAAGTGGTGAGTCTAAAC
This sequence comes from Mucilaginibacter yixingensis, assembly GCF_041080815.1. Lineage (NCBI taxonomy): Bacteria > Pseudomonadati > Bacteroidota > Sphingobacteriia > Sphingobacteriales > Sphingobacteriaceae > Mucilaginibacter > Mucilaginibacter yixingensis. The sequence goes on from NZ_CP160205.1 coordinate 1,221,571, forward strand.
AAGAAAAGCCTTCAGGTTGCACCTGAAGGCTTTTCTTGTTGGTGATGATAGGGTTTATGCTTTTTTCACAAACTCAGATTTAAGCGCCATGGCGCCAAATCCATCAATCTTACAGTCAATATTATGATCGCTGTCTACCAGTCGAATGTTTTTAACCTTGGTGCCTGCCTTTATAGTTTGCGAAGTGCCTTTAACGGGCAGGTTTTTGATGGTTACTACCGAGTCGCCGTCTTGCAAAATATTGCCGTTGCTGTCTTTCACCACAAACTGCTGATCTGCAGCATTATCTTCTTCCGGGTTCCACTCGTGGCCACATTCGGGGCAGGCCAGCAGGCCGTTCATTTCATACGTAAAGGTTGATTTGCACAAAGGGCAAGGGGGCAGTTCTGTCATCTATAAAAATTTGGGCAAAGGTAAAAATTGCTGCCCGCAATTGAAAAATGATAAATATCACTATTGCAATTGAGGCCTTTCCCGGAAATTTATACCGGTATACAGCTATATTGAGTATATAAATCAACAGAGTAAAACATGAACTTTTTCAAAGCCAAAACAACTTGGTCCAACGCTGAATTTATTCCGCTGAAATTGTGCATCGCATCAATTTACATTGTGGTCGGCAGCTATTTCCATGATTTTTTTAGCAAGTACTATATCGGCTTATTCGTGCTTTTTGCGGCCACCGTTATTTGGAGCGTCTATTTATGGATTAAAAAGATGAAAGAAGCTAACTAAGTTATACCAGCCTGCAGGGCACTTCCAGATCTTCTGTAACGTAATAGCTGCAACATAGGCGGTGATAGCCATCGGCTATAATCAGCCCTGTTTCGCTTCGCACCAGTAATATGGGCGAGAGCTTTTTCTTCTTTTTTATTTTCTTCAGATTTTCCTGTACGTGAATATTGTCTTCTGGCAATAGCGGCAGCCTGCTTGCTCTTAATATATCTTTTGATTTTTTCTGGATGGTAGGGGCCAATCGCAAAGCAGTCACAAACTTTTCTGCCTGTTTGGGCAAAAAGAGCAGTTCCAGATAATCCTGCGCGGCGGGGTAATCGTGTGGTTCCGGGTCATCTTGCCAGATGTCTTTCGGGGTTTCTGTCTTTTTATGTTTTATGGTGGGTATTGAATATTTTAAAATCGATATGAAATAACCTTGGGATGATGGATCAGATTTGCAATCAGTTGCTCATGGTTTTTAATATTGCCGGTTATAAGCCAGGTGCGCGAAAAACTAACAGGGCTACTGTCTTCGCCCAACAAAAAATATTTCAATTGGTACTGTTTAAACAGGGCTATACATTCGTCTGCATCGGCTGGTGTAGCAGTGGCAATATGGTATTCCCGTATTTTATGGTGATTGTCAATATAAGCCTGTAGCGGCAAGAGTAGTTTCAATATAACCAGTATCACCAGTGTGCCTGCCAAGGCCATGTAAATATGGCCCGAGCCCGCGCTCATACCTACAGAGGCGGTGGCCCAGATGGTGGTAGCGGTGGTGATACCTTCTATCTTGTTATTATCTTTAAAAATAACCCCTGCCCCCAAAAAGCCAATGCCGGTTATAATATTGGCAGCTAGCCTGTCTGGGTTGCTTACCCCAATTTTGATCGACAAAATGGTAAACACGCACGACCCAAATGATACCAGTATAAATGTGCGAAGCCCTGCCGACTTATTGCTGTACTCGCGCTCGGTGCCTATTACGGCTCCAATTAAAATAGCCACGCACACCATCAACAGCTCCTGCAGCATGGTAGGCATGTCAAACCCCTGGATCATATTATGTAGCATAACTGAATTTACGAATAAAATAAATTTGGTTGTGTGGTTTTTTGTGGATACGCCTGATTTATATGAATAGCCAAACAGGTATTAAAGCGAAGTTCACTTTAGTTGAACTGTTTTTCTAATCAGGCAAACTTGGTAAGCAGAGGGATGAGGGTCATTTAGCAAAAGACATGGCTACAATTCCGCAGATAGCTTTTACCAGCAATGCTCCGTCAATCAAAATAAGATAGTAAACCAGGCTGTGTCTTTTCCGCATGGTATAAACTACATATATCATAAGCAGGAACGGAATGCAATTGATAAGGATCTGTAAAGGCAGCAGGCCCCTATACAGTGCAAAACATATTAGTGCGAACAGGCCGATAGCCAGCAACGGCATCAAAATAAAAAAGATAGTGCGCCTGAGCCCGAACCGGACAACAAAGGTTTTTAGCTGGACGTTGGCATCCGATGGGTAGTCTTTGACGTCGAACATGATGGCGTTTACGGTGCAAAACATCCAGTTTTTAACAAATAAAAATACCCAAAGCACCGCATCCGGATAAGCGTTCCCGGTTTCTATATGCGTCATCATCATAGGGGCCAGATTTGCACAGCAGGCCCACACAAATCCAATCACAAACGCTTTGAGCCAACCCACGTTTCTTAAGTTCAGAGCTCCAGGCAATAATCCATAATATAAAGTGGCCGTGATTAAAATGACTGCAAGAAATATCCAGGAAATCAGCGGCAGATGCAGCAGGCGGTTGGCATAAGTTACAAATAAGTCTACAGAAATAATGGCCGATAAACCGATCATTATTGCCTGGCTGTATTGTATAAATTGCCGGTGTTTGGCATACCAACGGCTTCGTGGATCAGCCTTTACCGGGTCAATAGATTGATGTTGATAGGCATAGGTATAGTACACTATAGGGAGCATAAACAACAAGGCATAATATTGTAATGAATTATGCGGCATGTGTAATTGGGCAGAAGCTTCTAGATTAAAAGCGATTGCCAAAAAACCAACAAAATAATTACCAAAAAAGAGAAGCCTTAACCCCTTATTCATGCTGTAGGCAGGATTTTAATCGAGCGTTAAATTTACATAAATATTCTCGTTGCATGTAATTATAAACTATTAATCGTAATATTGCGATATATATTATGGGCATTACCAAAACAGAAATATTTACCGAAGAGCAGAACAAGCTGGCGGTGCAGTTAAAAGCCATTGCTCACCCTGCGCGTATCGCCATTTTACAACATATTATGCAAGCAAATGCCTGTATTTGCGGTGACCTTGTTGATGAGTTAGGCCTGGCGCAAGCAACCATATCTCAACACCTGAAAGAATTGAAGAATGCCGGGCTTATTCAGGGCACTATTGAAGGCGTGAGTGTATGTTATTGCATTGAACCCAATGCCTGGAAAAACCTGCAAATGGAGCTGAATAAGCTATTTGGCTCTTATCAGACCAAGGGCAACTGCTGTTAAAATTTTTTGAATTAATATATCGCAATATTACAATGGAAGCTATGGAGACATTAACCTGGGGTAATTTTAAAGCCCGATTAGAAGCAAATCCCGAACTGCATCTGCAATTCCAGTATGAAGAAGGTAAGCTTGCAGACACCTCTTTTCATATTACAGAGATCAAGCTGGCGCCAATTACATCGGTAGATTGCGGTGGCGTAATGAACAAATGGACAGAAGTGATTGTGCAACTGTGGGAGCCTGGAGAAAAACAAGCAGAGCGTAGCATGAAGGTGAATAAAGCGCTGTCTATTATTGCTGTTGTAGAGCAAATGTTACCGTTGGACGGCGATGCTATTGTGAAAATAGAATTTGGCAATTCGCAGTTTGATACCCGCCAAATGTTCCCGGCTGATATTACAGTAGCTGGTGATACGCTGACGGTAAATCTAACCCCAGATTTTGTACAATGTAAAGCACAAACCCGCGGCGGTAGTTGCGGTACAAATGATAAGGGCGAAGAATGCTGCGCCCCGGTTGAAAAACCAACAATCAAATTGGTGAACCTGGTAACTCAAACAGATGCCTGCTGTACACCTGGTGGCGGATGCTGCTAACTCAAAACAAACCCCTAATTTCCTCATACATGAAAAATATTCTCGTTCTATGTACCGGTAACAGCTGCCGGAGCCAGATGGCCGAAGGTTACCTTCGTTTTTATGCTGGCAACAAAGCCAATGTTTACAGTGCTGGTGTAAAAACTCATGGCGTAAACCCCAAAGCTATCCAGGTGATGGCCGAAGATCATATCGATATCTCCGGGCATACTTCCAATCACGTTGATGAGTATCAGCACATCCCGTTTGATATGGTAATCACCGTGTGTGATAATGCTAACGAGGCTTGTCCGTTTTTTCCTGGCAACGTACAACGTTTTCATCAAAACTTCCCTGATCCTCCAAAGGCAACTGGCACCCCCGATGAAATTATGGATGAGTTTAGAAGAGTGCGGGATATGATCAAGGCCTACTCTATGGATTTTGTACAAACCTATTTATGAGAAGATATGTGGCCGAGCTACTCGGTACTTTCATTATGGTGTTTTGCGGCACCGGCGCGATGATTATTGACCAGCAAGCGGGTGGCGCAATTACCCATGTGGGGGTGGCAACAACCTGGGGCTTGGTGGTGATGAGTTTGATCTATGCGCTGGGCGATATTTCGGGCGCGCACATGAATCCGGCTGTGAGTATCGCTTTTACACTTGCCGGCCGTTTTGAAAAAAAACACTTGTTGCCTTATATTTTAAGCCAGGTTTGTGGTGCTTTACTGGCTAGCACAGTTTTAAAACTGTTGTTTCCCGCTAGTGCGTCTTTGGGTGCAACACTGCCAAGCGGAAGTGCAATACAATCTTTTGTATTGGAGCTATTGCTCACTTTCTTTTTGATGCTGGTGGTTCTGAACGTAGCGTGCGGCGACAAAGAGCGGGGCCTATTTGCCGGTATTGCCGTCGGCTCTGTGGTTGGTTTAGAAGCAATGTTTGCCGGACCAATATGTGGCGCATCCATGAATCCCGCCCGTTCGCTCGCCCCGGCATTGGTCTCCGGACATTTGGAAAATCTATGGGTTTACCTGATTGCTACACCACTGGGGGCTACTGCAGCCATCCCAGTGTGGAATTATCTGACAAGTAACGGTAAAATTGATACGATATGAGGATTGCCTTGTTTTCTGATGTGCATGCTAACCTGCCGGCACTTGAGGCGTTCCTGGCGGATCTGGATAAATGCAAGCCAGACGCGGTCTATTGCCTGGGCGATCTGATTGGCTATAACATTTGGCCTAATGAAGTGATTGCAGAGATTCGTAAACGTGGGATAGCCACACTAATGGGTAATCACGATCAGAAGACCAAAGGTTACGCCTACGAGCTGGTGACCGCCGACAATAGGAGTTACCTAAATACCTTACCGGCACATATTCGCCTTGAGTTTCTTCGGGATGATTATTCGTTTCATATATTGATGGCGCATGGTAGCCCGCGAAGCATCAATGAATACATGCTCGAAAATCTGGGCGAAGATTATGTAACCGAAATGATGAACGAGGTTAAAGCGAATGTGCTTTGTGTAGGCCATTCGCATTTGCCCTATTACCGCACTATCGGCGATAAACATATTATCAATGTCGGTTCTGTTGGCAAACCAAAAGATAATGATCCCCGCGGTGGCTACGTTGTGCTGACAATTGGAAATGATATCAAGGTTGAGTTTATTCGATTTGCCTATAACGTAGAAAAAGCCGCCAGAGCGATAGAGGTCAGCCTTTTACCTAATGAACTAGCCGACCGGCTTCGGATGGCATTTTAAAGGTCATTAATCCGTTGAACTAAAAAAACGCTTATAATACAAAAGCCTTCAACGAAAGTTGAAGGCTTTTGTATTTCTGGTGGTGCAGGCTTTAATTCACGCCAAATCTTAGCCAGGGTGTTTCAATACTCCAAAATATAGACAACCGATACACCATATTTTAAAATTCAGCAACCCGATGCGTTATAACGGTTGTGCCCAAAAAAAAGCCCTCAACTTTCGTTGAAGGCTTTCTGGTGGTGCAGACTTTAAATATAACAAACCATTTCTTCTATGATTTGAAGCGATTGGCAGACTTAGACTTAAATTGAACGTGGTTCAAAATTAACCGAATATTTATATTTACAATCAACTAAATCAGGGAGTTAATAAAGTGAAAAAAATATTCATAGTTCTTATTTTATTCAATGTTTCAACGTATAGTCTTTACGCTCAAAAGAAAACGATTGAAGGAAGGGTTATTGATGATAATCTGAAAGCTTTGCCTTACGTGTCAATTATGATCAATGACACTGTTAAAATAGGTAAGACAGACCTAAATGGTTTTTTTCATATAGAGATACCTGTTTCCGTTAAAAAGATATTATTTAGTACTGTTGGAATAGAGCTAGCGTCTGTAGAGCTTGCAGAGAAATGTGATGAAGTAGAAGTTGTAATGATGTTGAGTGGTACTTATGATTTTATAACCCATAGGAGGGTAGATCAACTTCGGATGAAAAGATTTAATAAATTACCGGAACTACATAAGGTGGCGTTTGAGAAAGGGATATTTAAAACCATTAAAGCTTGTTATACCCAAGAGTTTATACCTTGTTTTAAGAAAAGCAATGTAAAACGTTAAGCAGCCCCAAAGGTTCTTTAAAAAAAAAAGCCCTCAACTTTCGTTGAAGGCTTTCTGGTGGTACCAACTGGGATCGAACCAGTGACACATGGATTTTCAGTCCATTGCTCTACCATCTGAGCTATGGTACCCTTTTTTTGACGTTTTGTTCCGTCGTTTTGGGATTGCAAATGTAGTGCGTTTTTTGATTTAAAGAAACTTTTTTTGAAATTTTTTTGAGCTTTCTTCTGTGGTTGGAAATTGAGCTGATTTAACGTTCTGTAAACCTTGTGTTTAACTTATGGAGGGTTGGAGGTTTTTTTTTCTCTTTTTGTAATAATGGCTTCACGTTTGATTAGGTCTGCCGTTTTCAGTCGGGAAAATATTTGTCATCTGCTCAAAATGGAGCTGTTTTTTTGGTTTGAGTATAGTTGAGAATAGTAAATCACATTGTTTAAACACTGGCAAAACCTTAACTTGTCTGTTGTTTCCATGAAAAGAATTTTACCGGTTATCGTTATTTCCCAGTTTTTCTGCACCTCGTTGTGGTTTGCAGGCAATGCCGTTATTGGCGATATAGCACGTGAGTTTCACCTGCAATCTGGCTTTTTGGCTTACTTAAGCAGTGCAGTGCAGCTGGGATTTATTACCGGTACGTTGGTTTTTGCCGTGTTGGGTATTTCAGACCGGTTTTCACCGTCGCGGGTGTTTTTTGCTTGCGCAATGATTGGTGCTCTTATCAATTTGGGGGTGGTTATTGCCGGTATTAGTCCCGCAGTATTATTGTTGCTTAGAGCGCTTACCGGTTTTTTTCTTGCAGGCATCTATCCGGTAGGGATGAAAATAGCAGCCGATCATTATGAGCGCGGACTCGGCAAATCGCTTGGCTTTTTGGTAGGAGCATTGGTTGTAGGTACAGCTTTTCCGCACCTGCTTAAATTTGCAATGGTGGGCTTGCCCTGGCGATATATTGTTTATGCAACGTCGGCGCTTGCAATGGCGGGGGGGACGGCAATGGTGCTTCTGGTGCCGGATGGGCCATATTGTAAACCCGGTCAAAAGATTCAGCCTTCGCTGTTTTTGCAGAGTTTTAAGAACAGGCAGTTCAGGGCTGCGGCGTTCGGCTATTTTGGACACATGTGGGAGTTATATACTTTTTGGGTTTTTGTCCCCATAATTTTGTCGTCCTACAAAGCCTACTTTCATCTGGAAGCATTTAATGTTCCGTTACTTTCATTCCTGATCATTGTTGTGGGGAGTTTGGCCTGTGTGGTAAGTGGCCTTTTGTCGCAGCGTTTTGGAGCAAAAAAGGTAGCCGCTATTGCGCTTGCCATATCTTGTTTGTGCTGTTTGGCGTCGCCATTGATGCTTTTCAATGCGTCGCAGTCGGCATTTTTAGTATTTATGTTGATTTGGAGCGCGTCCGTCATCGCAGATTCGCCGTTGTTTTCTACCCTTGTGGCGGGCAATGCACCTGCCGAGTCAAAAGGTACCGCTCTAACCATTGTTAATTGCATTGGCTTCGGCATTACAATTATCAGCATACAGTTTTTAAGCGCGATACATACCAGCGGCAATACCCGGTACATCTTTACGCTGCTGGCTATTGGTCCGCTGTTGGGGTTGTTAGCTTTGGCCGCTGGCCAAAAGTCAAAGTTGTCGTGCTGACTTAACGGTAGGTACACAGCAACCGGCAGGCTACTGTTTCAGCAAAACTGACTATCTTCAAGCCGGCATTAAGGCCATTTGCACATCCACATGACCATGAAAAAACAGCTGCTTTTTGCACTTGTACTGTTCTGCAGTGCGGCATCGGCACAAAAAAAATATACGGCCAGTTGGGCATCTATAGACTCACGACCCATTCCGGCCTGGTACACCAATGCCAAGTTTGGTATTTTTATCCATTGGGGCGTGTATTCGGTGCCCGCTTATGCACCGGTTGGTAAAGAGTTTGATGTTTACTCCAAGTATGCCGAGTGGTACTGGAACCGGTTAGAAAATGATACTACCAATGTAGGGCGTGCCTTTCGCCATTTTCATGAGAAAACCTACGGCAAAAACTTCAAGTACCGTGATTTTGCGCCGATGTTTAAGGCCGAGCTGTTCAACCCCAGTCAATGGGTCGATCTGTTTGTGGCTTCGGGGGCTAAATATGTAGTGCTAACCTCTAAACATCATGAGGGCTACACGCTTTGGCACAGTGCGCAATCGCCGGGGTGGAATAGTGTTGACGTTGGTGCGCACCGGGATCTGGCCGGCGATCTTACCCATGCCGTAAAGGCCAAAGGACTGAAAATGGGTTTTTATTATTCGCTTTATGAGTGGAACAATCCGCTATATCATAGCAACGTACACCGTTATGTAAGTGAGCACATGCTGCCGCAATTAAAAGATCTGGTTACCCGTTATCAGCCTGATATTATTTGGCCCGATGGCGAGTGGGAGCATCCGGCAGGTACCTGGCGGAGCGCCGAATTTTTAGCATGGTTGTATAATGATAGTGCTGTGAAGGATGACGTGGTGACGAATGACCGCTGGGGAAGCGATACCCGGAACAAGCACGGCGGTTATTACACCACAGAGTATGATTTGGAGGGCGATAAGAATGTCAAAAACAAAAAAATAACCCATCCGTGGGAAGAGTGCCGTGCTATCGGCGGTTCGTTTGGCTATAATCGTAACGAGAACTTTGCCGATTATAGCACGCCTGACGACCTGATCCATGTGCTGATAGAGAAAGTGGCTAAAGGCGGTAATTTGCTGTTAGATATTGGTCCGGCTGCAGACGGAACCATCCCGGTGATTATGCAGCAGCGCTTAATGGATATTGGCCATTGGTTAAAAATTAACGGCGATGCTATTTACAATACGTCCGTTTGGGCCGGGGCTTACGCCAGCAAGCATCCAGGGGTTTTCTATACCCGCAACGGTAAAGATTTGTATGTGCTTTGCGAGCAGTATCCGTCGGTACCTTTAAAAGTTAGCGGTATTAAAAAGCCTGCTAGCATTATTTTGTTAAGCACCCATGGTGCTGTATCTACTGCCTATACCGGTAAAACTTTGACAATTGTGCCTCCTGCTTTCACGCCCAAATCGGGCAGATATGCCTGGGTGTTTAAATTGGCCGGGGCGTTGGACTAACTATAATTTATACGTTTGGTCATTGCCGTAAGGACCGACATTTTATAACGTTCGAATAATTGGGGGCGATCTTCATTATCCCCCCCTCTAAACACAATCTTCCTTTCGGCGTTAAACCAATATGCTGAAACGAATATTGGTCTGTTTGGTATGCGGATACGCTTGGTGCCAAGCTCAGGCTCAACCTAAAACACCGGCACAATTGTACCCGGGCTTGTTTGACGCTGTGCAGATGGAGCGCATTTTTCCCGATGGCAAAACTTTTCCTGATTGTACCCCCAGGCGTTCTGCCGTGGCCATTATGGTTAGCTATAACAAGCAGCGCACCGATCCTGGTTTTAATTTAAAAAGTTTTGTACAGGATAACTTTACCGAACCTGCCCCGGCAGGCTCAACCTATCGCAGTAATGTGAAGAAAGGCGTGCAGTATCACATTGAAGAGCTATGGAATGTGTTGCAGCGCCATGCCGATACCGCTACCAACTCCTCGCTTATTCCGTTGCCGTATAGCTACGTGGTGCCCGGCGGACGTTTCAGGGAGGTTTACTACTGGGATTCATACTTTACCATGCTTGGCTTGGAAGAAAGTAAGCGTTATGACGTGATCAGCAATATGGTCAAAAATTTCGCTTATCTAATAGATACCTATGGCCACGCACCCAACGGCAACCGTACGTACTATCTGAGCCGCTCGCAACCGCCATTTTTTGTGCTGATGGTAGAATTGCTGGCCCGATATACCGATCGCGGTGTACTCATTACTTATCGCCCGCAACTAATTGCCGAGTATAATTACTGGATGAAGACCGGCCCGCAACTAAAGCCGGGCCAAACGAGCAACAATGTGGTGTGTATGCCTGATGGTAGTCTGCTTAATCGTTATTGGGACTATAGCGCCTCTCCACGCGACGAATCGTATCGGGAGGATGTTCTGGGTGCTCGCGAGTCAAAACAGGCTCCAGTGGCTTATTATCGTAATATCCGGGCAGCTGCCGAGTCGGGCTGGGATTTTAGCAGTCGCTGGCTGGCAGATGGCAAAACGCTGGCCACCATTCAAACTACAGATCTGGTGGCTATCGATCTGAATTGTATCCTTTACCGGCTGGAACAAACCATCGCCTCGTCATACCGGTTAAGCGGGCAGGTTAACTCGGCCCAATTTTATCAGGCCAAAGCCCGCCAGCGTCAGAAAGCTATCCTGAAATATTGCTGGAATGCCTCGCTTGGCGATTTTCAGGATTACAATATCAGAACCCGCACGCTATCGCCGCAGGTTACTATTGCCACGGCTTATCCGCTTTTCTTCAATATAGCTACTACAGCTCAGGCTAAGCAAATAGCCAAACTGATAGGTGCAAAGTTTGTGCGTGCCGGAGGTGTGGCCACCACGTTAGTCAATACCGGGCAACAATGGGATAGCCCTAACGGCTGGGCTCCGCTGCAATATATCACCATAACGGGCCTGCGTAATTACGGACAAGATAGCCTGGCGCATGTAATCAGCTCTCGCTGGATCAGCACCAATACCCGGGTGTTTATGCAAACCGGCAAACTACAAGAAAAGTATGAGGTAGAAACCACCGGTAACCAGGCCGGCGGCGGCGAGTACCCGCTGCAAGATGGTTTTGGTTGGACTAACGGCGTGCTGGAAAAGTTAATGGGAGCGGGGAAGTAAATATTACAAGTGGCCTGTGTGATTCCCTCCCCAGGGAGGGATGTGAAAATTTACAAAACCATCTCCGGTACCTCGCCCTCAATAATCAGCTTGCCTGCGGTGGCCTTTTTAATTTCCTCAACACTGATGCCGGGTGCGCGCTCCAGTAGTTTAAAACCGCCCTCTGGTAATACGTCAAGAACCGCCAATTCTGTTACTATTTTTTTTACACAATGGATGCCGGTGAGGGGTAGGGTGCACTTGGGTAATAGTTTAGATTCGCCCTCCTTGTTCACATGCTGCATGGCCACAATAATGTTCTCTGCGCTGGCCACCAGATCCATGGCGCCACCCATGCCTTTTACCATTTTTCCGGGAATCTTCCAGTTGGCAATATCGCCGTTTTCAGATACCTCCATGGCGCCCAGAATAGTAAGATTAACCTTCTTGGCGCGAATCATCCCGAAGCTCATAGCCGAATCAAAAATAGCCGAGCCCGGTAGTATGGTGATGGTTTGCTTGCCGGCGTTAATGGTGTCAGGGTCTTCCTCGCCCGCGATAGGGAAGGGCCCCATGCCCAGCAATCCGTTTTCAGATTGCAGCACCACGTCCATTTCGTTGGGTATATAATTGGCCACAAGGGTGGGTATGCCAATGCCCAGATTAACATAATAGCCATCCTTAATTTCGCGCGCTATGCGTTTGGCAATGCCTTCTTTGTCTAACATAAAAAACGGTTTATAAGCGTCGTTTAGAGCGACAAAACAAATTAGCAATTTGTTTCAGAAAACAGTCAGTCCGGGCAGTTTTTTATTTAGACGGAGGTTTTTGGGGGAGTTTGTTTTTAATGTTTTAAGTTAAATTAATTAGTAATATAAATTATTTATACATCTGAATATTAATTTGATATAAAAAGTTCTGTATTCAAATACAGAACTTTTATCCATATTTAAGTATTAAATTGTCAGGCCGGTTTGTCATTGCGAGGAACGAAGCAATCTCGTCGAATGCTTGTCGGAATTGCATGTCCTGAATGCTTTGTGACGAGATTGCTTCGTTCCTCGCAATGACAGTTTGGCGACGATGAAAAGCAGTTTTCTGTACCCCGATTAACGTTTGTTCCCGCTTTGCGCTCATACGCCTACAGGCCTTATGCACGGGCCGGTATCCGCTCTAATCGGGTTTAGTGTGATCGATGGTCCCGTAGATGAAAAGCATCAGATCAATTCCTTATCTTTAACCCAATGCGTTACCTGAAACTTATCCTAAGCATCATCAGAAAGATCATTACCGGCTTTTTCGCTTTTGTGCTCAGCTACCTTTTCATCGCCATGGTGCTGTCAGAAATTCCGGTGAACCGAAACCATTTGAAAGGGCATGATATTGCCATCTATATCCTCACCAATGGCGACCATACTGATGTGGTTTTGCCCGTCAAAACATCGCTTATTGATTGGAGCCGGCAAGTGAAGTTTGCGCACACCATCAGTCAAGACACGGCTTTCAAATACGTAGCCCTGGGCTGGGGCGATAAAGGCTTCTATCTCAATACACCAACATGGGCACAACTAAAGTTTAGTGTGGCATTCAAAGCGGCAACGGGCTTGAGTACAGCTGCTATCCACGCCACATTCTATAAAGAGATGCATGAAAGCAAACGCTGCGTGAAGATTTGGATTGATAAGGCTCAGTATCAAAAAATGATAGCTTATATTAATTCAAGTTTTATTTTAGATAAATCAGGCCAACCACTCAATATAAAAACCAACGCTCAGTACGGCCGCAACGATGCTTTCTATGATGCTAAGCGGGTTTACAGCATTTTCTACACTTGTAATACCTGGGCCAATGGTGCGCTAAAGGCCGCCGGTATTCGCGCCTGTTTGTGGACGCCTTTTGACAGAGGAATCTTTTATCAGTATAGCAAATAACGGGCAGGAAGAAAGCGTTAAGAATCACTGAATGGGGCTTTTTAGTACATTCTTGTCCGTTGCTTCCCGACTCTTGCTTCTAAAAAGCTAGCGTCATGAAAAAGCAACTAATCACCAATCAACCAATTACTAATCACTAATTATTATCTTTGCAGCTTGATATGAGTAAGCACGGAAGGATATTGGTTGCCATGAGTGGCGGTGTGGACAGTTCGGTTGCCGCGGTGATGCTGCATGAGCAGGGTTATGAGGTAATTGGCCTGACTATGAAAACCTGGGATTATGCGTCGGCAGGTGGCTCGTCTAAAGAGACCGGATGTTGTAGCCTGGATAGTATTAATGATGCCCGTGCACTGGCCGTGGCTTATGGTTTTCCGCATTACATCCTGGACATCCGCGATGAGTTTGGCGATTTTGTAATCGACAATTTTGTGGACGAATACATGGCCGGCCGCACGCCAAACCCATGTGTGTTATGCAACACCCACATTAAATGGGAAGCCTTGCTAAAGCGTGCCGATAAGCTGGATTGTGAGTTTATTGCCACCGGCCATTACGCTAACATTCGCCAGCAGGAAGAGAACAACAGGTATGTGATCTCTAAAGGCCGGGATGAAAATAAAGATCAGTCTTACGTGTTGTGGGGCGTATCTCAGAAAAACCTTGCGCGTACCCATTTTCCGTTAGGTAATTTTACTAAAGCAGAGATCCGTCAGATGGCGCTTGATATGGGGCAATTTGATCTGGCCACCAAAAGCGAGAGCTATGAAATATGTTTTGTGCCCGATAACGATTATAGAGCGTTTTTAAGGCACAAAGTAGGAGATATGGATGCAAGGGTTGGTCAGGGTAGTTTTGTGCTTACAGACGGCACCGTAGTGGGCCAGCATCAAGGTTATCCGTTCTATACCATCGGTCAGCGCAAAGGCCTGGGCATAGCACTGGGTAAACCTATGTTTGTAACCCGTATAGATCCTACCACCAATACTGTGGTTCTGGGTACCGAAGAAGAGCTGCAAAAACGCGAAGCCTGGGTGCGCAACCTCAACCTCATTAAATACGAAAACATTAACCAGCCCCTACAGGCGGTTACCAAAATACGCTACAAAGACGCCGGCACCGAAAGCACCATTGTGCAAATGGGCGATAACATGAAAGTAGATTTTACGCATGCCGTAGCAGGTATAGCTCCCGGTCAGTCAGCCGTATTCTATGAAGGTTCGGATTTGCTGGGCGGCGGATTTTTGATATAACTGGTCATTAGTCATTGGTATGTCTCCTGAGGACTTAATAAAATAGAAAAGCGGCGTAAGCCGCTTTTCTATTTTTATCCGTATGTCATCCCGACGAAGGAGGGATCTTTTCGATATTGAATCCAGAAGCGCAAATCCGACTTGTTGTTCCGAAAAGATCCCTCCTTCGTCGGGATGACAGATTGTTAGCACTAATCACTAATGACTAATGACCGGCGCAGCCAAAATGACTACCCCACAAACACCGTCTTAATATTCACAAACTCGTGTATCCCGAACATTCCCAATTCCCGACCGTAGCCCGATTGTTTAATGCCGCCAAAGGGCAGGCGCGGGTCTGATTTTACCAGCGCGTTTACAAAGCACGAACCAGCCTCCAGTTGCGTGGCGGCAATGTGCTCGCCGCGGGCCTGATCTTTGGTAAATATGGCCGCGCCCAGACCGAAATTGCTATCATTGGCCAGGGCAATGGCCTCGGCTTCATCGGTGGCGCTGATGATGGCTGCTACCGGGCCGAATAGTTCTTCATCAAATGCCGGCATCCCTTTTTTTACGTTGCTGAGTACGGTTGGTGGGTAATAGGCCCCCGGGCCGCCGCAAACTTTGCCGCCTAACAGCAATTTAGCGCCTTTGGCGATAGAATCTTCTACCTGTTGATGTAGTTGATCGCGAAGATTAACCCGTGCCTGCGGGCCGATATCTACGCCGCCCTGCAGCGGATCGCCCATTACCTTGGCGGCCATTTTATCTACAAACAGTCGGGTAAACTCATCTTCTGCATCCTTAACCACTATAAAACGTTTGGCGGCAATGCAGCTCTGGCCGCCGTTAATCAATCGGCTCTCCACGCAAATGTGGGCGGCGTGGTCCAGATCTGCATCGGCTAAAATCACATAGGCATCACTACCGCCCAGCTCCAATACCGTTTTTTTAATCAGCTCGCCAGCTTTGGCGGCAACTTTACTGCCTGCGCCATTGCTGCCGGTGAGTGTTACGGCTTTAATGTACGGGTGTTCGATGATCTGCTCTACGGCATCGGCGCCTACCAGCAGGGTTTGAAAAACATGTGCGGGGAAACCTGCTGCTTTTACCATCTCTTCTATAATCAGCGCGCAGCCTGGTACGTTGCTGGCATGTTTTAAAACGCCACAATTGCCGGCAGCCAATGCGGGAGCCAGAAAGCGGAACACCTGCCAGAACGGAAAATTCCATGGCATTACGGCCAGTACAGTACCAATTGGCTGAAAGGTGACGAAGCTTTTGCTGGCCTCGGTTTCAATCAATTGGTCCGCTAAAAAGCTTTCGGCATTATCAGCATAGTAGGTGCAAACGGCGGCGCACTTCTCGGCCTCACCAATGCCTTGATTAAGAGGCTTGCCCATTTCTATTGCCATTAGATGGGCTAGTTCATTTTTGCGGGTTTCCAGTTGCTCTGCCAGTTTATGGAGTAGGGCTGAGCGTTCTTGAAAACTGGTATTGTGCCATTGCAACCATGCCTGGTGTGTTTGATTGATCTTTTTGGCCACCTCATCGGCAGTATGGGCGTTATATTGTTTTATAACCTGATTGTTAGCGGGGTTTATAGATGAAATGAGCATTGCTGTTGTTTTAATTAGAAAGCCTGGTTAGGGCAAAAAGGTTTGTTTCAATAGCTTATTGCGGATGCGGTTTTTTATGGCGTTCGTCGTATTTCCCGCAGGATTCATAGGCATATTTGCGTAAAAGTTGGGTATTGTTAAGTTTAAGTAAATGTAGATTTTGTGCTAATTTATTGTGAAAATATTATTGCAAATGTCAGGTTTGAAACAGTGTTCAAATGAATCACAATAATATTTGAAAGTTTACTAAAAGTTTTCAGGCTATTGTAATGAGTATGTTACACCTATATATTTGAAATAACCTGAAGACGATGAAAACTATTATTAACAAACTAACTATCGAACAAAAAATACAGGGCATCATCCTGGCCATCATTGGCTGTGTTGCTCTTGTAGAATTCACTATTATGTAAGTCATAATAAATGTGAGAAGAAGACATTAAGTCAAAATCAAGGCGCCCTGACCAATGGCGCCTTTTGTATTTTATAAGGATTGGGGTTATGGTGGTTTGTTGGGTTGTTGTGAAGCAGCAGCTCCTATCCATCAGTTAAACCAGGATTAACTTCAAAAAAAAGCCGGACTCTAAAATGAGTCCGGCTTTCTAATATCATGATGTGTACAGCTATTAATACAATGATGCGTAGTAATGCAAGCTATCGCTAAGCTCTTCTTCGGTGCAGATATGATCAATGCTGCACTCGCCAATTTTGTTGAGCAGCGTGCAGTTGATTTGCGTGCCGTTGTTCTTTTTATCTTTTTGCATCAGTTGAAGCAGATCTGCATGGCATGATGATTTGATTTCGTGCTGAGGATAAAGGTTGGTCAGTACAGCTACAATCTCATTCAGCTCCTGCTCGCTCAGTCCATTCTTTTTGAACGATAGCCATGATTCGCAGATCATGCCAATAGCAATGGCTTCACCGTGTGTAAGGTGTTTCGCGCCATCATGCTCCAATGAATATGCCTCTACGGCATGGCCAATGGTATGACCAAAATTAAGCGCCTTACGGATGCCTTTTTCTTTAGGGTCTTCCAGCACAATCTGATTTTTAATAGCTACCGATTGGTAAACCAAACCGGCTGAAGGTTTTGTCAGATCACTGATTTTTAGTTCATTCCAGTACTCGGCATCACAGATCAGTCCGTGTTTCAACATTTCTGCCAGGCCAGACAGAATTTGGCGCGGCGGCAGGCTGGTTAGGAAACGGTGATCCATAAATACCGCTTGCGGCTGGGCAAACGTACCTACAATGTTTTTAACGCTCGACAGATCGATGCCGGTTTTGCCACCCACAGAAGCATCAACTTGCGAAAGCAGGGTGGTAGGCACGTGTACAAAATCAATTCCACGTTTATAGGTTGATGCTGCAAAACCGCCCATATCGGTAATAACGCCGCCACCCAGGTTAATGAGTAAGCTGTTACGGTCTGCACCAAAATCAATCAGCATCTGCCAGATGCCGATGCAAAAATCGATGGTTTTGTTCTGTTCGCCTGATGGAACTTCAATCAGGTCATACTGGGCATTTTCGCCCAGATAAGGTTGCAATACAGGCAGGCAGTATTCGCCGGTCTGATCGTCTGTTAAAACAAAAAAACGAGTGTATTTCCCGCGCTCAATAAAGCGGGCAAGTTCTGTTAAACTGTCTTCAAAAAAAACGGGGTAACCAATACTTTCAATAGTATCCATTGCTAAAGTATCCATAGTTATTTCACTAAGATGGGGGTGTTATTAAACTCAACGATATCGCCTTTCCTGACTTTGAGGCGTTTGCGGTAATCGACAGTGCCGTTGTATTTAACCAGTCCTTCCGTAACTACAATCTGGGCTTCGCCGCCAGAGCCTACCAGGTTGGTGGCTTTAAGCAATTGTATTAAAGGAATAAAGTCCTCTGTCAGGGTAAACTCAATCATAATAATTTAGCAAAAATAAACTATTCAGATGATATGTTTAAAGTAAATCGACAATTTTCTAATTTAGAGTTATGCAAACTCAGGATAACGACATGGAGCGTAAAGGGGAAGTACTGTCTTTTGAGAATACGGAAATCGCCTTTAAACATGCCTCAAATAAAGATTTGAACCGTGCCTATTGGCTTTTTAAGGCCATTAATGTCAATTTGCTGGTGAAGATCGGTCCGGCAATAACCAACTTTGCTATCAACATAGGAGTACCAATTAAAGGGCTCATCAAGGCCACCATTTTTAAACATTTCTGCGGTGGAGAGACCATTGCCGAATGTGATACCACTATAAAAAATCTGGCATCAGGGGGGGTAGGCACTATTTTAGATTATTCTGTGGAGGGCGAGGATGATGAAAAAATATTTGATGATACCCGCGACGAGATTATCCGCACCGTCATTCGTGCTACAGGTGACGCAGCCGTGCCTATTACCGTATTTAAAGTGACTGGTGTCGGCCGATTTGCATTGTTAGAGAAGCTTGATGCCCGGGAAGCGCTTACGCCTGCCGAGGCTATTGAATGGCAAAAAGTGCAGGCTCGCGTAAGAGCGATCTGCCAGCAAGCTTTTGACGCGGGAGTACCGGTAATGATTGATGCCGAAGAAACCTGGATCCAAAACACTATTGACTCGCTTGCGTTGGATATGATGCGCGCTTATAATCAGCAGGTGCCCATTGTTTATAATACGTACCAGTTGTACCGGCATGATAAACTGACTTTATTGAAAGCTGATTTTGCCGTTGCCGAGAAAGAAGGTTTTATACTTGGCGCTAAACTTGTTCGCGGTGCTTACATGGAAAAGGAGCGTAAGCGTGCCGAGGAATTAGGCTACCCGTCGCCCATACAGCCCCACAAAACAGCTACCGACCGTGATTATGACGATGCCCTGCGTTTTTGCGTAGCGCATGCAGCTAAATTAGCGATAGTGGCCGGTACTCATAACGAAGGTAGTTGCCGCTTACTGGCAGATCTGTTGGAGGACAGCCAATTGCCCTATAATCACCCCCATATTTACTTTGCGCAGCTACTGGGCATGAGCGATAACCTGAGCTTTAACCTGGCGCACGCTGGTTACAACGTAGCCAAATATGTGCCGTATGGACCGGTTAAAGCTGTATTACCCTACCTGTTCCGCCGTGCACAGGAGAACACGGCCATTGCCGGACAGATGAGCCGCGAACTAGGGCTGATCATCAAGGAAAAGAAAAGGAGAGGGGGCTTAATTAAATAAGCCCTTCGCGTTTAAAGAAGGCCTGCAAAGTATCTGGTGCCTTCATTAAAAAAGTGTGAATACCTAACTTTTGTGCGCCTAACAGATGCTGCGGACTATCGTCGATAAACAGCGTTTCTTCGGGGCGCAAATTATTTTCATCTAATATTTGCTGAAAAAATGCTACGTCGGGCTTGCGTTTGCCTACCAGGTGAGAGTAATAAGTTTTCTCAAACAGGTGGTCGTTCCCCTGCATATTAAACTCATGCCATAGGTAGTTCATGATGTGACTGTAATGAATATCATTAATGTTACTCATCAGAAACGTACGGTACTTGCTCTTTAGTTGTAATAACAACTCCTGATTACCTTCTGCTATCCCCAACAACATGCTGTTCCAGGCAGCATCGATCTGCTCATCCGTCACCGTCGGATTACCGGCCACCTCGCGGATGCGATCGCGAAATTGAGCCGCTGTGATCTCGCCACGATCAAAAGCATCAAAAATGGCGTTCTGCTGCAAATGACCAAAGAATACATCAGCCTGGGTGATACCCAGGTTTTTAAATCCCCGCTGAGCAAGCGTAAAGTCAATACTAAAGATAACGTTACCGTAATCGAAGATGATATTTTTGATGTTTTGCATAAATATTTCGCTAATTGAGCGCAAATATGTAACATTGCAGCCGGAAATTGAAACCGTTTCCGCAACCGCGCCTATAGCTCAGTCGGTTAGAGTAGAAGACTCATAATCTTTTGGTCCCTGGTTCGAGCCCAGGTGGGCGCACTTCTAACGAGTTCGGAAGCTTTTTTCTTCCGCTTGAACCCTCTAAATAGCTTATTTAGGGGGTTTTTTATTTTTTTTCACCCTCGGTAACCCTTAGAAACCTTCAACTTCTGTGCACCTAACTGAGCACCTCTTTTAAGTTTTTAACTTAGGTGCTCACTTTAGACCTTATGTGCTCATTGTCAGCTTATTGCGGCAATGAAACGGCAATGCTTTGCCAAAACTTGAATTAACCTTTCCGCACCTGAACAATGCGGAAAATTTGAAAACAATTAATGCAAAGAGCACATGAAAACAACTCAGTCGTTCAGAATCCACTTCGTGGTAAGGGCTTACAAAGCCAAAGACGGAAAGGCGCCATTGTACGTGGCCGTGACCGTAAACAAAGAAAAATGCCTGATCGGGCTTAAACAAAATGTCGATTTAAAAAACTGGGATGCCGATAAAGGCGCTCCAAAAGGTAACCGCGACCAGGTGCGGGAAATGACAAATTATCTTGAAGAAGTAAGGCTAAGCCTCGGTAACTGTTACAAGGAACTTACCATGAAAGGCCGGCTACCTACTGCTGCTGCCGTAAAAAATTTATACCTGGGCGATGATACCGCCGAGGGGCAAACACTTGCCAAACTGTTTGCCTACCATCACGAGACGTCACAAAAAGCATTAAAATGGAGCACGCTTAAACATTATGCTGTATAATACGGAGAAGTTGACCAGGTGATTCCGTGGCAAATTGACCACCCAAAGTGCTGGCGAACGAGCGCAGCGAACGCTGTAGAAGCGTTGTCAAAAGTAGTTATTTAAAGTGTGTTTTGCAGATAGCTTTTTTCGGGCTCTGCGGGCCTTCTTTTTCTCATCGACTCTCCCTTTAGTTCCATCCGGTGCGCATCATGCACGATGCGGTCGAGGATAGCATCAGCGATCGTCTTTTCACCAATGACCTCATACCATTTACTGACCGGCAGCTGAGAGGTGATGATCAGGGATGTCTTACCGTGCCTGTCCTCAATGATCTCCATCAGTGCGGCCCTGCTCTGCGCATCAAAAGGTTGTATACCGAAGTCATCCAGGATCAGTAGTTGCTGGCGTTCCAGTTTGGCTACATCCTTCATGTAGGAACCATCTGCCTTGGCCATCTTCAGCTTAGCAAAGAGTTTGGGTGTGCTGGCATAGAACACGCGGTAACCCAGTATGCAGGCTTGGTGTCCGATAGCAGAAGCGATATAGCTTTTGCCGATACCGGTGCTGCCTGTGATCAACAGGTTCTCATTCCGGTCAATAAAGTGGCAGTCTGCCAGGCGCATTACCTGATTGCGGTCGATACTACGGTCGGCATGGTAGTGGATGTTCTCTACCGAGGCCTTATAGCGGAACTTAGCATACATGATCGTACGCTCTATGCGCCTGTTCTGCCGGTCGTCCCATTCGGCCTCTACCAGGTGGGCCAGCAGTTCATCAGTGGTGTATTCTGCGGTCTGTCCCGTTTCCAGGCAGCTTTTAAAGGCATGGTACATGCCATAGAACTTCAGTTTGCGAAGTTTGTCTAAGGTGTTCGTGTTCATATCGATCTGTTCATTAATGGTTATTTATAGTAGTTCTCTCCCCGGATATTGTCATGGCTGGGCATAGGCAGCTCGTCAGCAAATAAGCTTTCCTCGTAGCTGTCCATCTTGTTCTCCAGTATCTGCTGTATGGTCTTGTAGTTGTACACGCCATAGCCGAGCGCACGCCTGCAAGCGCTGGCCAGCCTTTCGTTACCTGCCTTGCGCGCCAGGCTGAGGATACCGATACAGGAGCGGTAAGCTTGTTCCGGATGTTGCTTTCGGTCCAGTATCTTCAGGATGTAAAGCCTCACATCCTCGTGAATGGATGCTGCCCATTCCAGGAACTTATCGGGTGTCCATTCGGTCATAAAGCGGTGTGTCGAAGCCAGGTGATCTTTATCCGTTGTGTAGCTGTAAGGGCTTTTGATGCGCCTGTGCATGGCGATGCGTTCATAGTGGTAGTAGACTTCTACGTTGGTGCGGGAATACAGCAGTTTGACCTTCCTGCCGATAAAGCGGTACGGTACGCTGTAGTAGTGTTTGTCGATACCCAGACAAACATGTCCGTTCTTCATTACAGTGGCCTGGTGCTGCCGTTTGAACTCATAACGTAATGCCGGTAATGGCGAGAGTGCCTGGCGTTCTATCTCCTCGAACTGGAGCTTTCTGCTGTAATTGCGGCCTTTCAGCGGCTGGCTGTTATGTGCTTCTAAAGCGACCTTGATCGCGATATTCAGTTCTGCAAGGGTATGATAGGCCTCTTTGCGAACAGGTGCGTAGATACGGCTGTAAACGATCTTAACGGCTCCTTCTACCAGTGCTTTGTCACGAGGGCGGTACGCCCTCGCTGGTAAGATGGTCGTTCCGTAATGGTCGGCAAAGTCAGCAAAGGTCTCGTTCAGCGTTGGCTCATAGCGGTTACTCTTGGTAACGGCAGCCTTCAGGTTGTCGGGAACGATGGCGGCAGGTACGCCGCCATAAAAGTGCAGGGCATTCTCACAGGCTGCTATAAAGTCTTCTTTCTGCTGGCTCAGCACAGCTTCTACGTAAGTTAGTTGGCTGGCGCCAAGGATAGCAACGAACACCTCGGCCTCGATGACCTCACCGGTATCCTTGTCCGCTATGCTTAGCTTTTCACCGGCAAAGTCCACATACAGCTTATCACCGGCTTTATGATCCAGGTGCATCGTGGGGTTCACGCGGGCTTTCCACTGGTTGTAATAAAAGCAGAATTGGGTGTACTTGAACCCGTCAGGGAACTCTTTGATATAAGCTTCCCACAGGATGCGGCGGTTCATACCGACACGCTTTAACTCTTTATCTATCTGCGGGAAACAGCGTTGCAGGGCCACCATTCGCTTGTCCGGGGGACGTTCACTGCTTTTGCCAAAGAAGTCCTCCAGCTCCTTATCATTAAGGGTATTGATTTCCTCGAACGTAAAGCCGCTGGCATCGAACGCAATAAGGTACTTCTTTGCGGTATTGCGTGACACGCCGGTCTGGGCCGCTATCGATAGCTTGCTGCGGCCCTGGCTGTACATCCTGAGGATCTGTCTTATCTTACTCATGCTTATCGTAGTGTTGGCCATTAGTGAAGTTGTTAAACCTCAAAAATAGGCCTGCTTCTACAGCATATGTGGCTCGTTCGGGGTGGTCAGTTTCCTCCGAAATCAGGTGGTCACTTTCCCGCGGAATCGGTGGTCAGTTTGCGCCGAAATCAGGTGGTCAATATCAGCGAATTCTCCAGTTTTAGTGAGAATTGGAACAAGATGCTGGCATACCTGAAATAAATAGATTCCAACGCCGCCCGGTCGCCTTCCCGCAGCAGCTTCAGCAATTCCGCATCGGTTGGTTTTGTCCGTTGTGATCTCATCCCGGAACCAAAAGTAGCCGGACGCTATTAAGTTAACATTAAGGGTAAATTAATGTATATTATAGTTAGGATTACTTATTGAATTGAGCATCTGATAAAATAATTCCAGGCGTTTTAGCGTATTTTCAAATTGAAATAATTGTAAAAAAAGCAGCATAACGATAATAATGTCTACAAAATCTATAGACTTTGTTATATTTGTCCAAAATCACCCCTGTGTTCCATTATTCCCACATTGGAAAGGATGATGCTTTCATTGCAAGCATCTAAGAACATGAGCAGAAGGATTTGAGATTAACCATCGGTTGGTTATCATTTGAGAAACGTTTTACGCAAGCCCGATTTAAAGGCGGGTAGCAGTTACAGGAAGGAGGCTGTGCACCTTATCAAAGTTTACTGAAACAAAAAAGGGAAATACCTGGCAGTATTTCCCCGCGAATTTAATTAACTGGACCAGAGATCAATTGACGTTGCAACCGGTCCGTTTTTAACCAAATCATTACAATAATATGCAAAAAATCCGAAAGCCTGGCCGGACTGGCAGCGCCATGGCTTATAGAGTTCTTTTACTTTCTCAATTAACCTTTACGCTGATACTTGTTGCTGATCTGCCTGCATCTGCAGAAACGGCGGTACTCAATAAAGGAATTGTATTCAATTCAAATAGTATTAAGGGCCATGTTACCGATGAAAAAGGGATTTCCCTGCCCGGGGTAAGCGTGCGCATAAAAGGTAAAACCGGCGGTGTGGCAACAGATGCCAATGGTAATTTTCAGTTAACTGCCCCTGATGAAAACGCTACCCTTGTTTTTAGTTTTATTGGCTATAAAACGCAGGAGGTAATTGCTGCCGGCCAATTGTTAAACGTAAAACTGCTGCCAGATCAAAGTAATTTAAATGAGGTTTTGGTAGTTGGTTACGGTACACAGAAAAGAAGCGATGTACTGGGGGCCGTAGCATCTTTCAATGCTAAAAATGTTGAAGAAAAACCAATAGACCGTGTTGAACAAGCGCTGATTGGCCAGATGCCGGGTGTGCAGGTGCGCCAGCAAACCGGTATGCCGGGAGCTGGTTTAAGTATCCTGGTGCGCGGAACAGGGTCAATCACTGCGGGTAACGAGCCTTTATATGTACTGGATGGTTTCCCGCTTGATGTTGCCAGCCAGAACTCGGCAGGTGGTTTTAGTAATAACCCGCTGGACGACCTTAACCCCGCCGATATTGAGAGTATCCAGGTATTGAAAGATGCTTCGGCCGCTGCCATCTACGGTTCGCGGGCAGCAAACGGTGTGGTTATCATCACTACCAAAAGGGGGCAAAACGGTAAGGCCAAAATTAGTTTGAACGCCAAAGCAGGTGTAAGCAGGGTAGCTAAAAAGCTGGATCTGCTGAGCCCGCAGGAGTGGGTAGACATGGCTACAAGTGTTGCTAATACCGCCTGGGTAAATTCTGGCGCAGGTCGCACGGCAGATCAAACCAATGACCAGCGCGCCGCCATATTGGGACTGGCACCCGGTACCATCAACACCACTTATATGACCGACCCCCGTTGGGCTTTACCGGGGCACCCTGGGCTTGATTATATTGACTGGCAGGATGCCGTTTATCGCAAGGCACCGTATCAGAATTATGAATTATCAGCAAGCGGTGGAAGCGAGAACGTGAAATATTTCATCTCTGGCAACTACCTTAATCAAAAAGGCACGCTGGTCAATACCAACTATCTTGATTACGGTTTAAGAGCCAACATAGAAGCCAATGCCGGCAAAAAGCTGAAATTTGGTATCAACCTTGCGCCTACTTATTCTATTAACAATACGCCGCCTGCTGAAGGTAAAGATAACCAGTTGATGAAGCTGGCGCAGATGACGCCCGTTGCAGAAAGTTCTATCGGCGTAAACACAGGGGCCTACGGCAGCAACACGTATACCTGGGCAAGCCCGAAGCTAATTAGTCCGTACGCTTTTCTGCAAACCGCCATTAACGAAGTAAAAACCTCGCGTATACTTACCTCGTTGTACGGCGAGTACCAGATTATTCCGGGACTTGCATTAAAATCAACCGTTAACTATGACGGGGTTGATCGTAACAATAAAAAATACACTTCAGACCAGGTAACCGTAGGTGCTGCATCCGCATTGCTTACCAATCCGGGTTTGTATTCTACAGGTTCTTACAGCACGGCCAAGAAGCAGAACTTCCTGAATGAGAATACGCTGAGTTATGATAAAACCATAGCGCAAGATCATCATATCTCTGCTGTGGCCGGTGTGTCATATAATATTGTGCATTATGAAACCGTATCGTTGGCAACAGCCGGAGGTTTTGCTAATGACAACGTTACAACGCTTAACAATGCTATTGCCAATGCGGCAGGGGTAACTTATACCGGCACTAATACCGAAACCAATAATACGCTGTTCTCCTACTACAGTCGCTTACAATACAGCTATAAAGATAGATACCTGGTATCCGGAACGCTGCGTCGAGATGCATCTTCAAAATTTGGTTCAGCCAGTCGTTGGGGCACGTTCCCGTCGGCGTCAGTGGGTTGGAGGGTATCTCAGGAATCATTCCTTCAAAATGTTAAAACTATTGACGATCTGAAACTGCGTTTCAGTTGGGGTAAGTCAGGCAATAACAACATTGGCGATTATAACTCCATCCCAACCCTGACCAGCGCCAACTACAACTTTGGTGGCAACACGCCGGTGTCAGCTAACGGGCAAGTGGTATCTGGTCTGGCCAACCCTAATCTTAAATGGGAAACATCATCAACCTATAACGCCGGTTTAGATTTAAGTTTGCTAAATAGCCGCATTAACTTAACGGTAGATGCTTATCATAAAAAGAACAGTGATTTGCTGTTGAATTTGCCGGTGCTTTCTGCCAGTGGTTTCAGCTCAAGCTTGCAGAATATTGGTGCAGTAGTGAATAAGGGTCTGGAGATTAGTCTGAGTACGGTTAACATCAAAACATCGGCCTTCCAATGGTCTATGAATGCTAACATCGCCTTTAATAAAAACACGGTAACGGCGCTGGGCCCAGATCATGCACCGATTGAGATTGCTTCGGCATACAGCGGCAGCAATGCACCTTATTTGCTGAAAGAAGGTCTGCCTGCCTTCAGCTTTTATGTAACCAAAGTAACCGGTATTTTAACTGCTGCAGATATTGCGGACCCTAAAGTGGCCAAGGTAGCTAAAGAAGCGGTTGGCGATCCTAAGTTTCTGGATGCCAATGGCGATGGCGTGATCAGCGCTGCCGATAGGGTAGTTGACGGTCATCCTACGCCTGATTATACCTGGGGCTGGACCAATACTTTCAAATATCATGATTTTGATCTGAGTGTGCTGGTTTACGGTCAGCATGGTGGTTCGCTATTGTCTTACCTGGGCAGGGCAATTGATTTTTCGGGCAGTACCACAGGTAACGTGCTGGGCATCTGGCGCGACCGTTGGACACCACAGAATCAGAACTACAGCGCACCGCGCGGCAAATTCGGTTCAACTTACACCGTACCTTACGTAACGTCAGACTGGATCTATTCTACCGATTTCATCCGGGTGCAGAACATTACGTTGGGTTATAACCTCAAAAAGCTGTTCGGTGGTAATAAGGGTATCAGTGCAGCCAGGATTTATGTATCGCTTGAGAACTATTTCGGGCACGATAAATACTATGGCGGTGTAAACCCCGAAGCCCAAAATACTAACGTAAGCGGTAACAGCAGCTATGCCCTGCCGGGCGATTATGGTGCTATGCCATTAAGCAAAACGGCCTCACTCGGTGTCAATTTCAGTTTTTAAATCCTAACAGATCTGCAAATGAATAAGAAGATATATATCCTTTTGCTGGCAACCGCAACCATTTTTGGCTGCAAGAAGCAATTGGACCAGCAGCCGGTATCAAGCCTGGCAACAACCAATTTTTTTACTAATAACAATGATTTTTTACAGGGTGTAAATGGCGTATATGCGCAGTTGAAAAGTATTCCAGATCAGTTTTTATGGCTGGGTGAAATGCGTAGCGATAACATCAACGCTATATCAGACGGTAACCGCGATTGGGACGGCATCAATAACTTTTCGCCCAATATTACTACGGTTGCCTTCATCAGCAATGCCTGGAAAACTAATTACAACGGCATCTTTAACGCCAATACTGTGTTAAAAGCCCTCACCGATAAAAGCAGCGTAATTGGCAACGCATCGCTGGTTACCCGTTATACAGCGGAGTGCCGCTACCTGCGCGCGTTTTATTATTTCCAGTTACTGCGTTTGTTTGGCGGTGTGCCGGTAATCTCAAGCCCTTTAACAGCCGATGAGGTAAAAAGCGTGGCCCGCGGTTCGGTAGCAGACGTTTACACATTGATTATTGGCGATCTGCAATATGCAGCCGCCAATCTGCCTGCCTCTTATACCGGCAGTGATGTAGGTCGTGCCACCTCTTACGCGGCTAAAGGCTTGCTGGGTTTGGTATACCTTACCCGTTCCGGCCCCACTTATAACGTAGCCGGTCCGGGCCTGGCCAGTAACGAGTATGATAAGGCTTTGGCACAGTTTAATGATATTATTGCCGGCAACCAGTATAGCTTCCTGAGCGACTATACATCGATATTCTCTTACGCTAATGAAGATAACAAGGAGGTGATTTTTGATGTACAATACGCCAGCAGCATTAACGGCGCCGGTTTCCCGAGCGATCTGGTTCCGGTAGCTTACTGGACCAGTTTGGGTATTTCTAACACCTATGGTAACGGTTATGGCTCAAGCTCGTTTGCTGTTACCAATAACCTGAAAACCTCTTATACTTCGGCTGGGACGGATAAGCGTTATGCTTTTAACGTGGCTACAACTTATACCAGTCCGTTCTTAAAGAAATATATTGATTTGACCAAAAAAGGAACTAGCGGTACAGATTGGCCTATCAATTTTATTTTGCTGCGTTATACCGATATTTTGCTGATGAAAGCCGAATGTATATTACACGGAGCCGCCGGTACACAAGCCGATGTTGATGGCATTGTTAATCAGGTACGCACCAGGGCCGGATTGGGCTCATTAGCCAACGTAAACCTGGCTACGCTGATGGAAGAGCGCCGCCGTGAGTTTGCAGGCGAAGGCTTGCGCTGGAATGACCTGGTGCGTGAGGGCTTAGCGGTAGACGTGATGAACGCCTGGATCAAGGCAGACGCGGTTACCAATGTTAGTCAGGTAGTGCCTAATTATGTAATCTACCCGGTCCCTGCCGCAGAGATACAAACCAAGGCTGGCTTGTACACACAAAACCCGGGATATAATTGATAACTTTAACGCAATAGATTAATGCTTATGAAATTTGTAAAACGGCTGTTGCTGTTACTTTTAATTGCACCGGCAAGTCTTTTAGCCCAAACTAAACAAAGGCCCAATATTGTATTTATACTGGCTGATGATTTAGGGTATGGCGATGTTGGCGTGTACGGTCAGCAGAAAATACTGACACCCAATATTGATGAGTTGGCCAAGGAGGGAACCAAGTTTACCGATTTTTATGCCGGTGCGCCGGTTTGTTCGCCATCGCGCGGAGCTTTGTTAACCGGTAAGCATACCGGCCATGCCACCATCCGCGGAAACATGACCATTAAAGGCGGTATTCCGGGTGGTAAAGAGGGTAAGCAGGTTTACCGTCAGGGTTTACTGCCGCAAGAGCAGACCATTGGTAATGTGCTGCGCAATGCTGGCTATACCACAGGATTGGTGGGTAAGTGGCATGTGGATGGTTTTGATACCACTGCAACGCCGCTGGCCCACGGCTTTGATTATTTTTATGGTTGGCTGGTAGCTTATGAGCAAACCTACAGAAGCACTTACTGGCCAGACCAATGGTATCGTAATGGTAAGATGGTGGATATCCCTCAAAATAAAAATGGCCAGAAGCAATACTATACCAGCGAGATCATCACGGATGACGCTATTGATTTTATTGGCAAACACAAGAACGATAAAAAGCCGTTTTTTGTAATGGTTAACCACTCTAATCCGCACTCGCCGCTGGACGCGCCGCATAATACCATTTATGAAAATAAAGACTGGACGGCCGATCAGAAAACGTATGCAGCCATGGTAACTTATCTGGATAAATCGGTTGGGAAGATTAAACAATACCTGATTGATAACGGGTTGGATAAAAACACCATCGTGATCTTTACGTCAGATAATGGTCCGCGGTCTGAGCCTACTAAACAGTTGACAGATGTGGCCAACTTCTTTCAGTCTTACGGTCCGCTGCGAGGGTATAAGCGCGATGTTACCGAAGGCGGCATCCGTATACCGCTGGTGGTTTGGGGTAAAGGCTTGATCAAAGCAGGTGCGGTATCGCATACACCAGGCTACTTTGTAGATTTTATGGCAACTTTTGCGGGCATTGCCAATGGCAAACCTGCCCCAGGTACCGATGGCATCAACCTGTATCCGTATTTTCTGAATGCGCAAGCAGCACCGAAAGACCGGTTTTTATACTGGGAGTTTTTTGAAGGCGGCTATGTGCAAGCCGTGCGATATGGCAACTGGAAAGCTATCATCAGAAACGGAAAGCTGTCACTGTATGATCTGAGTAAAGACATTCATGAAGATCATGACCTGGCTGATGCCCAGCCGGAGATAGTTAAAAAGGTGCAGGATTACTTGCGCACCAGTCGCACGCCATCGCCTTACTGGCCTTTAGAAGGCGAAAAATAAGATCAGGATAATATCAAATAAAGAAGGCCGGACACTATCCGGCCTTCTTTGTTACAGGACCTGAAAAGAAATCATGACATGGAGGTATAAGACTTAATACGGCGGATAATGGCCTGTCTAAGACCGATGTCTTTGATATCGCCATCGGTAAATTGCCAACCATCATTGCCTCTTGTTATGGTGGCGTTATAACGGCCATTAATAAATATCAAAAAAGCATCCCGATTTGCGGTAAGCTTAATCCAGCTTCTGATATGTAAGGCATCGTAACAAAATACCAATGCCGTTTGCGGTCGGCGGGCGTAAATAAAAGTTTGCTGTCGCGATTGCAGCATATCCAATACCTGTAGTACTTCTTCTTCATTTAGCTGGTTGCCTTGATAGCTCCATTCATAAAGCGTGCTGCCCGTAAAGCGGATTTCGCCCAGGTAACCCGGCTGTGTTTTTGCGCTCTGCCAGAGATAATGGACATAGCGGTCTAAACGACCGGTTGCGCTATGGGCATCTTCCCCGGTGTAACCTTCATAAAGCCTGAAGGCATCGGTAGCAATAAAATGGTCGCCCTCTTGCCGGTATATGGGAAAGATCTCCAGCGTAGCAGGATGCTCATTATGGCGTATAATTTTTATTAAAGCAGGATTACGAAGCATAGATCAATCAGTATATTGTTAATTACTCCTTACTTCTCCCACTGACAGAAAGAATAGCAAGCGGACTAACCCGCGCGGTGTCTATGTATAACCGGTTCTGGTTGCCGGTATCAGCATTGGCAAACTTGCCCAGCAAAATGCTCTCGCCCGTGGTACCGGGATTGTTGCCGCCGCCTAACAGCCATTTACCTTTGGTATCTTTTACCTCAAGACCGGCAAGGTTGGCGGCCTTCAAACCAAAATCGGTACAATTGTTTTTGTTGAGATGATAAGCCAGGCCGTCATATTGATGTGCCAGTTGCAAGATCTTCTCAAAGCGCCTTTTGGAAATGAACTTGCCAACTATCTCATCCCATGGATAGGCGGTATCATCGCGCAGGGTAGATGACGATGAGGGCATCAGCGGTGTAGATGATAACGGATTATCTTTCTTCGGCCCGAATCCAAACGAGAGCGTAGCGTAGGACGAATCGACGTTAAACTTTATCAACGTGATATAAGTATGACCGGTATAGATCAACTTGTGCACTTTGGCTTTGCCGCGCACCGGCTGGCGCACATGGAATATCATGGCGTAAGCCAATGCTTTTTTGCCATCATTAAACGTCTCCAGAATCTTATCTGAGTGGATGAATTTACTGTTGGTGGTTTGCCGGGTACCTTGTAGCGGTTGTAACTGAGCTTCTAATATTTGCTGATCCTGTGAAGAGAACGGGAGAGTCTCGTTGGTCAGGCTGTCTGGCGTTAGCGTTTTTAAAAAGCATTTCATCGCCAATGGATAAAGCTTCATTCGTGTAAGCAATCCGGCCAGTTTATACAAGTTGTCGCGGTCGGTCTCATTATAAGCAGCATCGCTAACGTCGAGTTGTTTAAATGCCGTTAATAGCTGCTTGCGGGTGAGTTTGCCGCTCAGCTCTGCAGATGCTGAAGGCGCATCTGTATTGACTGGAAAATGATTCCCTTCGGTTACAATAGCAGCCAGTTGTTGCTGAGGCTGCGCCAGTAGCGATAGCGGGAATAGCACTGCTAAAAAGGATAACTGTAATAACCTGCTCATGGCTGAATGATTTTATGTTTTCAGGGTTTTGTTGAAGTCTGGCTTAGCCATTGTTGCTGCACATAAGGCGATTGACTCAGCCGCTCAAACAGCTGCGCCGTTTGAGCTAGTTTTTCAGGACTGTTGATCTTAAAATACCAGAACTCCTCCAGGTCGCCATCGTTCATCGTCATCTGTGTTGCACCCTGGCTTTTATGGGCGGCCAGTTCCCAGTTGGCAATAATTTTATAATTGATCTTGTTGCGATAGCTGAAACTAGTGGTACGGTCTACGCTAAAAGATGGTGCTGTTGAAATGGCAGTTGTGCGTTCATAAGCAGCTAATTGCTTGAACGTTTTCACGTCGTCGGCTTTATTACGCAAGGCTGCGCCTAACACTATCGGACGCTCGTTTGCAGGCAACGATGCCACTACATCAAGCGCCAGCAGAGTAGCCGCCTTATGACCGGCATGAGTATCGGCTTCGGGTAAGAGGCAGAATACATAGTTGTAATGATTCTGTATTAAGAGCTGATGCAGCTGTTGTTTAACGGCTGGTACATGCCAGCTGGTATCCAGAGGTTCATGCTCGTCGGTACTGTAGTGGCTGTCTGCCTGGTTGCCAAAGTAATAATGACTGATGCCTAAAACCTCGCCCGCTTCATGTAATTCCTTTTTGCGGATAGCCGGCAGATTTTTCCGGGCATCAGCGGCATCGGTAAGTTTAAGCCCATAATACTGCTCGGCAAGGGTTGAATAACGGTAACCGGCTTCGCCATTAGTAATTACAAACAGATCTACCTGGCCATGTTGTTCTTTTGCTAGCTTGTATAAGGTTACAGATAACATGCTTTCATCATCCGGATGGGCAATAATTACCAGGGTTTTTAAAGGTGTTTGGGCGTGGGCGTTATATTGGATGATTCCCAAAAAGACAAAGAGAATCAGTAGCTGATACTTTTTCGGTTTCATAACCGGAGACAATTAAATGATTAACGATTGGATTAAAGAAGACTTAAAGAAGGGCTGGAGCGCCCCGATGGATCAACAGCAACAACAACCATGTGCCGCCTGCTGGTTAGGCGACATATAGAAAAATGATTGTTTGTTTGAATGATCAGTCATCTGCTTAAAATCGATGCTACAATACAAACGTAGTGGATAGATCTCGCTTTTCAAAATAAATCTATAAATACTAGAGGCTTTGTAGTATTTATGATAATTTTATAGAACTACAGAAGCTTAGACGCGAATCAATGATCCGTTTAACGATATGGTTAAAGTGATAACTAACATAGAAGCTATGCATCAAATTCATAATCTTGCATCATGGTAAAATCAGAAGAATACGCGTTGGTAACAGGGGCAAGTAGCGGTATTGGCAGAGAGATTGCACTGCAATTGGCCGCAAGAGGTTACTCGTTGCTGCTAACGTCGCGCTCAATTGATGGGTTAGAACAGCTTGCTGCCCAAGTTAAAGAGCGTTACGCCGTTAATGCGTTGTGCTTCGCTGCGGATCTTGCTGATCCTGATGCTGTGACCAGGCTTGCTGCCTGGTGTAAGGAAGTAACATCCTCACTAGCAGTACTCATTAATAACGCAGGCTACGGTTTATGGGGCAATTTTGATCAGCTGGAACTGCGCGATCAGCAGCATATGTTACAGTTAAACATTGGTGCGGTCATTGGTTTAACGCATCAGCTCCTGCCGTTGCTTAAGCAGCAGCCTAATGCTTATATTATGAATGTGGCCAGCACGGCAGCTTATCAGTCTGTACCTACACTGACGGTGTATGCGGCAACTAAGGCTTTTGTACTTAACTATAGCCGCGGCCTGCGCCTGGAGCTGGAGGGCTTAAATATTTACGTAACATGCCTTTGTCCAGGCCCTACAGCAACCGGTTTTGCTGAGCGAGCAGGTATGGCTGCATTGGCAGAGCTGGCAGATAAGTTTAATATGCAACCACAGGAGGTAGCCGCCGCAGGATTAAAAGGGTTATTTGGAAAGAAAGCAGAAGTTGTGCCCGGTGGGCTCAACCGAGTTTCCGCCTGGGGTGCCCGGCATCTCCCTAAATCATGGATAGAGGGGATATCTGCAAAACTATATAAGGTTAAAAACAGATAGTTAGATCTGGTTTAAAAAGTAAAGCCCCTGATGGGCAGGGGCTTTTACTAACCAAATATAAACCTAAAGATGAGAGAGATGTGTAATTTGAGGTGTGAGAACGGATTCGAACCGTTGTGAAGAGTTTTGCAGACTCCCGCCTTACCACTCGGCCACTCCACCTGCTCATATTTTATTTATGCATCATTAAGCGGAGGCATGAATTACGCTTGTGGGCTTTAGATCTTCAGTTGAGTTCCTGCTGCGTCTGCGCAGCAGATAACCAATAATCAACGCTATAATCATATCATTATCCTACGATACCTGCAAAACGTTGATAAAATGCGGTTGGACTTTCAGCGTGCTTAGGCGCATATTTACCACCGATGATAGGTATGTAGATCACCCTCCGGCGACTTTCGGGCCCCGAAACCAGCGATTGCGCTACCCGGTGCCAAAGCCTGCCATCGTGAATGGTCAGATCGCCTGCTTCCGGAGCAATAGCAACCTCGTTGTCGTCGGCATCATTATCCAGGAAATAGCGTTTCTTGAAGAGTAATTGATAAAGGTTTTGCTGATGAGTGCCAGGCAATATTCTTAAGCCACCGTTTTCGGGTTTTAAAGTGTTTAGATGGATGCCAACGTTAAGCATAGGGTTTAGCCTGGTGCCATGAAATACATCTCTAAGCCCATCCGTATGCCATCCCATTTTGGTAAAACTGCTATTTGAGGCATTTATGTAATGATTAAACACCATCCCGTCCTTTTCATCGGTGCCCAGACGGGCTTCTGATCCTGCAAGTTGTAGTAGTGTATGGAAACGTGGATCTGCTGCAAGCGCCTCCAGTACAGGGTGCTGCTGATTAATAAAGGCAAAGCGTTGCACAATGGGGCTGCCATCTACATCTTTTCCAAATTTTATGGGTACGCCATTAACTTTTTTGACATCCTCGGCCAACCAGCGCTGCTGAACTTCTTCTGAGGCCCGGATGATGGAGTTGACAGTATCCTGAGAAATGAAATTTTTGAAATGTATAAAGCCGTATTCATTAAAAAAACGACGCTGTTCGTTACTGATGGTTTGTCCTAAAACAAACCTGGTATAATTCTTTAACATGGTAAAAAAGGGTAATAGAAAATAATGTTGTTACTAAGAGAAGTTATCGGGGGCGACAACAGCAGCAACAACACATGACCCTTGTTGGGAAGGATACCTCCGGGAGGCTATTGGGCGATATGTTAAGAAATGTTTTCAATGTATATAAATCCTATAGATTTAATAGACGTTTCAAATATAGGCGAATGTTATATTAGTTTCCAAATAAAATATAACTTTTTTGATCGACTGATAGCGGGATTCAGAAATGGCTTTTTCTTTTATAACTACAGATCTAGGTTACCCTGCGTTAATGTTCTGATTAATAAGGTGCTGGAGAAAAATATTCTTTTAAGGTTGATTTTTGTCTTGATAATGCATTTTATTGCACTATATTCGCGGCCCCTTCGGGATGTAGCGTAGCCCGGTATCGCGCCACATTTGGGATGTGGAGGCCGCAGGTTCGAATCCTGCCATCCCGACTTAAAAGGACAGATCAAGTTTATCTTGGTTTGTCCTTTTTTATTTCCACGCATAATTGTTAATCAGTTGACAGAGACCTGATTAGTGAGCATACACCGATGGTTAAAAAGTTTAATACTTATTCACTATCGGCATCCTGCACAACTCGCATAATATTATTGCTGCCATAATTCTCCAGGGTTTTGGTTAACTGGGCTTTTATCTGTTTTACCAGTATCCTTGGGCTCAATACTCTCATTTTGGCGCCAAATCCTAATAATTCCCGTTCTAATTCAAAGTTCAGTATTACCTTGATACTAAATATTTTTCCGTTTATATCTTCACTTAACAGCTTTTGGGTATGGTGCAGCGGCTTGGTAACAACGTAAGGCGCATTGGCCGCGTCTATCCAAAATATCACCTCGCAATCGCGCTGACCGGGAGATTTAGTTACGCCGATACAGTCATTATAATAAGTAGCCAGGTCTAGTGATCTGTTCTCTCTGTAAGGTTCTTCATGTTCTGCAACAGCTTGTATTCTGTCTAAAGCCAGGTTCAGAATATGGGCATTGCGTTTGTGGGGTACCCCTAAAACAAACCAGCGATTGCGATATTCTTTCAACAGATATCCGCTAAAACAAAACGAGCTGGCTTCTCTGGCTTTGAAGGATTGATAAGTAATACAAATGGTCTTTTTGGCTACAATAGCTTTACGAATCACCTCTATCCACTCCAGTCCTTTCAGATTATCGTTCTTCTCAAAATCAATTACCGGCGTACTCTGCGTTTTCTGGGTGTAGATCTTATCTTCCAGTTTACTCACCATTTCATTGAGATCGGTAAAATGGTTAAAGCCTTTAAACTGCTTTAATAAGCCGGATACCTCGCTCAAAACCAGCATATCCTGTTGATTTAGCGGACTGTTGGTAATGCTGTAATTCTTATCGCTGTAGGTATAATACTTTTTATCAACCACCACTATAGGCGCTTCATAGCCCAGTTTATTACTGCGCATCATTTCCATATCGGCCTGTACCGTGCGTCGGCTTACGCCGGTATCAATTCCCTGATATTCATATAGGGCATCGCTACAGGCGTCAATCAAATCGTCCAGCGTCCACTTCTTAAAACGGTTTTGCAGGCATTGGTCAATGGTTCGGTAGCGGATCAGGGCGTTGCGGTTAACAGGCATAGGGTTATGATTTTGAATTTCGGATGTTTTATTTCGGATTTTGAGATTCGAAAACTAAGATTAAACAAATCCGAAATAGAGCATCCGAAATCCGAATTTAAAAAATCTTTTTTACTGCGCAAATACACTGCGCACTTGATGTTTCTCTTTGTAGTGTCGAAAGGCTAAACCTGTTCACAAACGCCCCCTCTCCCGATACGGGGAGAGGGGTTTTGGCCCGGAGACATTTAAATGATTAAATTACAAACTCAGTTTTATGAGAAAACAGCATAGCCCAGAAACACTCCCCCTTCAGGGGGCCGGGGGGCAAAAAGAGAAAATAGGCAACAACGAGTTAAAGGCGTTGGGTATTAATGATGTAGAGATATTGGTAAACTTTAGTCGCGTGGCTAATGGCTTGCTGAAACACAACGTAATGGCCAAGCCCGAAATACTGGCCAATTTAGAAGCCTTGATTCACGACCCGATGCCTTACGCCCTAAAGAAAGGCGGCAAGTTTAAAAACCTGGCCGATGACGTGATTGCCCTGCGTAAAGAAGGCAAGTTTGTAAAGCAGGAGCGCGGCAACTTTAAGCTGAAAGAAGAGATAGCCGATTTCCCGGTGTGGGGACTGGAAAATATTGAGGTAGGGGCCCTTGCGCAGATGCGTACTGCGGTACAGCTGCCCATTGCCGTGGCGGGCGCTTTAATGCCCGACGCACACCAGGGTTATGGCCTGCCTATTGGCGGTGTGCTGGCTACTACGGCCAATACCATTATTCCGTTTGCGGTGGGGGTGGATATTGCCTGCCGTATGTGCCTGAGTATTTTTGATTTGCCTGCCGAAGCGATTGATACCGAGACAGACAAGCTGAAAAATATACTGGTTGATAACACTTACTTCGGGATGGGGTGCACTACCAAATCATATTTTGACAGCTCGTTGTTTGATAGTAAAACCTGGGGCGAAACCAAGCTGATCCGTTCGCTTAAAGACAGAGCTTATGCACAATTAGGTACCAGTGGCACCGGCAACCACTTTGTGGAATGGGGCGAACTGACCTTGACCGAGGGTGCGTTGGATGATATCCCGGCGGGTAAATACCTGGCCTTGCTTTCGCACTCGGGCTCACGCGGGTTTGGGGGCGCCGTGGCCGACTATTACAGTCGCATAGCCATGACCAAAACCAAATTGCCTGCCGAGGCCAAACACCTGGCTTGGTTAGATTTGGATAAAGACGAAGGGCAGGAGTACTGGATAGCCATGAACCTGGCCGGCGAATATGCCAGCGCCAACCACCATGAGATTCATAACAAAATCGCTCGCGCTTTGGGCGTTAAACCCATCAGCAGGATTGAGAACCACCACAACTTTGCCTGGAAAGAACACCTGGCCGACGGCACCGAAGTAATAGTACACCGCAAAGGCGCCACACCGGCCGGCGAAGGTGTGTTAGGCATCATCCCCGGCAGCATGAGTACGCCAGGTTTCCTGGTGCGTGGTAAAGGCGATGCGTCGAGCATCAACTCCGCCAGTCACGGCGCGGGTAGGGCCATGAGCCGAAGCGCCGCCTTCAAAACGCTGGATAAAGCTTTGATTGCCGCCAACCTGGTAGAAAAGCGCATTACCCTGATGGGTAGCGACGTAGACGAAGCCCCAATGGCTTATAAAGACATCCACACCGTTATGGCCGCCCAGCATGACCTGGTAGAAGTGTTAGCCAAATTTGAGCCAAGGATTGTAAGGATGGCGGATGCGAGGGAGAAGCCGGAGGATTAGAGGAGGGCTTTTTCTGGCACGGGTGTGTGGTTTTTATCTAATATGTTAAATTAAGGGATTTTAACTATTATTGATCAACTTAAATCAATATGGAAATCAACGAAATATTAGAAAGTATTATTACAGGCAATAGCACCTTGTTTACGGGTTCAGGGTTTTCTTATGGTACCACTAATATTCTTGGCAAGAGTCCAATTACCGCCGTACCGCTAACTGAGAAACTTTATAAAGATGCGGGAATAGATGAAAATGATAATGACCTGAAAAATGCTTCGCATTTTTATATAGACACATTTTCCGAATATGATTTAATTAAGCTACTTCGAGAAAATTATACGATAACAAAGGTAACTGATTCTCATTTGACAATTGCAGATTTGCCTTGGAAACGTATTTATACGACAAACTATGATAATGCTTTGGAATTGGCGTCCCATCAAAATAATAAACTTCTAACCCCAATAATATTATCAGAAAGGATCGATCAATATAAAGATAAAAGAACCTTGTGTGTACATCTGAATGGTTACATAGATCGCCTCACCCCTAATTCCCTGTACAAGGACTTTAAGCTTACTGATGCTAGTTATTTGACAACAGATTTTTTAATAAGTAGCTGGATTGATTTATTTAGAAGTGATATTGAAACTTCCAAAGTCGTTCTATTTATTGGATTTTCTTTAATTAGTGATTTAGACTTATCGCGAATAATATCTACGCATTCAAAAAGAGACAACTTAGTCTTTATCGTAAAACCCAATGAGTCACAGCTACTTATTAAAAGACTCAAAAAATATGGAACTGTATTTGACTTGGGTATTGACGGTTTAGCAGAAGCCATTAAACAAAAGCAATTGACGTTTGAAAAACCTGACGATAAGGAAATGATATTACAATCATTTACACTTAGTAATGTATCAGGTAATTCTCCGAAACTGAAGGACAAAGATATTTTTGATTTACTTTTTAAAGGTGATAGTAACACTGATTTAATTCATTACTCGCTGGTAAATCCAGATCAATATAGATACTACATCAAGAGAGAACAGATAGAGGACGTAGTTGATTACATAAAAAAAGGAGGAAAGAACATCTTAATTCATTCTGATTTAGGAAATGGAAAAACCTTGTTTTTGGAAGGGTTAATGGATCAGCTAAAAAATTTAGACTATAGGGTTTACAAATTCAACAAATATTACGATACTACTTTCGATGAAATAGAATATCTATGTACCAAGGTGCATAGATGTATACTTATTATTGAAAAATATAGCGATCACTTCGATTTATTGCGAAAAATAGCACTTTTTAGAACTAGCGACATTACAATCATCGTTTCCGATAGATCAATTATAAATGACACGGTATATCTAACTTTAGAGAAGGTCATTTTTGAAGAGAGTTATCTGATTAAAGACTTGAATAAGCTTTCGTTAATCGAAGTAACGAATCTTATGCAAATGATTTCCCATTATGGTTTATGGGGTAATTATTCTTCCCAGAAAGATGATGTTAAGAGGAAAATTATAACAGATGATTGCAAGAGTTCATTTAGGCTATTCTTACTTCATTTATTAGCCTCTCCTGATATTAAAGAGCGCTTCAATAAGCTCTTAAGATTTATAAAGGACGCTAATGAATCCTTTTTTGACGCGACTCTATTAATTTTAGCCAGTAACGTTTTTGAATTTCATCTAGACCTAAATAAGTTAATCTACATTCTTGACGATGAGCTTATTAATAACCCGTCGTTTTACAGCAATGATCAATTAAAAGAGGTTTTAAATTTTCATGAGTCGAAAATTTATGTCCGCTCTTCGATTCTTGCCCAATCGTTACTTTCTCAACCACAATTTCATCACAGTCTAATAATCTTATTGATTAAAGTCTTTCGAAAACTAGATAATAGGACTTTTGATAAGAACAATTATCAAATACTAAAAAGTCTTGTATCGTTTTCAAGGTTACAGAGTATCTTTAACTTAAAGGAAAACTCTCATTTTAAAGCTGTTGTTTTGAATTTTTATGAAGAAATCAAGGATACGAAATTTGCTTCTAAGAATCCTTTTTTTTGGCTACAGTACGCTATCGCAAGATTGTCTTCAAGAGATTATCCAATAGCAGATAAATATTTTCAAACAGCTTATAGTTTCGCACGGGCTAATGACGAGTTCGATACTTTCCATATTGATAACCATTTTGCTCGGCATATATTGGAGAACGAGATTTATAACGGATCTGATGACACTGCTATGGAGCAATTTATCAAAGCTCACAACATGCTATCCGTGAAGACTAGTGTTAATGAAAACCGACACTATCCAATAAGAGTAGCCACGAATTATGGGAGATTTTACGACAGATATTATAAAAATTTCTCACTTCAGAATAAGAAAGTATTTATAATTTCCTGTAGAGAGATTATGCTTAAAATTATTGAATACAAAACATCGGTAGATTACGAGCGATGGAATAAATCGGTAATGGTCTGTGAAAGTGAACTTAACCGTATTCTTGATAAGGAGGGGGACTTTAAAATATAATGGCCCTGCTACCGCAAGCCTCTCCCGGCGAGACTCGAACTCTTCCTCATAAATAGAGAATAGTTCGGGGCTCGCCGGTTTTTAAATAAAACCCTCACCTTTTTTCAAAATAATTTCCACCTGCGCAAATACACTGCGCAGTGCCTCAATTTCTTTGTATCAACATAAAGAAAAAAAGGAGGTTCACAATGAAATTCAACCTGTTAAGCAAAGTCAGAAACCAAACGGTTAACCACGAGGGGGCTAAAGCGTTTACGCTGTCACCGGAGATGGAGCTGTATACCGCCGTGGTTACCTGGAGCTTGAACGACTCTTTTTATGAAAAGGACCAGGCGCGTTTACAGCGTCTGCAAAAATTGATTGCCGTGTGCAACCCGGTGTTTGTGGGTAAGCTGGCCGTATACGCCCGCACCAAAATGTATATGCGTTCGGTACCGCTGGTGCTGGTGACTGAATTGGCCAAACTGCACCGCGGCGACGATCTGGTGGCCCGGGTTACAGACGGCGTGATCGGCCGTGCAGACGAGATTACCGAACTTTTGGCCTGCTACGAATTGCTGAACGAGCGTAAAGGCACCAAAAAGCTTAACCGCCTGAGCAAGCAGTTGCAAAAAGGTTTGTCGACCGCGTTTAACCGTTTCGACGAGTACCAGTTTGGTAAATACAACCGCGATGGCGCCATCAAACTGCGCGATGCCTTGTTTCTGGTTCACCCAAAAGCAAAGGACGAGTTGCAGCAGGTGCTGTTTAACAAAATAGCCAATAACGATCTGCAAACGCCATACACCTGGGAAACAGAGCTATCGGCGCTGGGTCAGATAGGTTTTGATAGCGACGAAGCTAAGGCAATAGCTTTCTGCGCTAAGTGGGAGGAACTGATAGACAGCGGTAAGCTGGGCTACATGGCCCTGCTGCGTAACCTGCGCAACATACAGGAGGCCGGTGTAAGCTACAAGCACTTTGAAAAAGTGTGTGCCCGCCTGGCCAATGCCGACGAGGTTGCCCGGGCAAAACAGTTTCCGTTCCGTTACCTGGCGGCCTATCGCGAGCTGGTTAATCCGGCGGTTACCAGGGTGCCTGCGCAAAGCATGGTTAAAAAGCTGACCAACCTGCTACAAGACAACAAAGGTTACACCGGCGAGTTGCTGGACGCACTGGAGAAAGCGGTACAGGCCAGCGCCGCCAACATTAAAGGCTTTGACCATAATACCCGTGTGCTGCTGGCTTGCGATGTATCGGGATCAATGCAAACACCGGTATCGGCAAAATCAAAAGTATTGCTGTATGATGTGGGGGTAATGCTGGCCATGTTGCTGCAAAGCCGTTGTAAAAACGTAGAGGTGGGCATGTTTGGTAATATTTGGAAAACCATAGCTGTGCCACGCAATAACATCTTAGGCAACGTACAGGAGTTTTATCGCCGCGAGGGCGAGGTGGGTTATAGCACCAATGGCTACCTGGTTATCAAAGATCTATTGTTGCGTAAGGTAAAAATGGACAAGGTAATGTTATTTACCGATGCCCAGTTATGGAACAGTTCATCAACCACAGGCGATCATATACAGCCTTTATGGTTACGCTACAAAGCAGAGGTATCGCCAAACGCGAAGCTCTACCTGTTTGACCTGAAAGGTTACGGACAAGCACCATTGCAGGTATTGCGCAATGATGTTTACCTGGTAGCCGGCTGGAGTGATAAAGTTTTTGAGGTGTTAGCCGCCTTAGAAAACGGAGGCTCGGCTCTGGATGCCATCAATAGCATAGAACTATTATAACCAAGTATGGGGCGTTAACACCCCATACTTTTAAAGAAATTAAAGAATAAGGATGCCGTAGAAACGGGTTACTTCGCTCCGACCATGGGGGAGGGCAGTGTGGCGAAGGCCATGCTGAGGGTTCGAGTCCCTAAGGCGCACCCCCGGCCCGCGTTCGCCTGTTGCTCCTTATAAAATATAAAAGAAGGTGTCGTAAATAAGTCTTACTTCGATCAGGGAACCGTTGCCGGGCAATATGCTACGGGCGGGATGAAATTGGCTTGTTGCTTATTGCCCTTCTTTTTAAAGAAACTAAAATATTAAGGTGCCGTAAATATGCGCTACTTCGTGTCGCCGGTTCGATTCCGGTCTGTGGGAAGCAATTTCCGTAGTAGCTCAGTTGGTAGAGCAGAAAGCCGTCAGGCCGTTGCGCATATTGACTATCGCCCTTAAAAAAATAAAGAAGATGCCGTGGGTCAGCGTTACTTCGCCTGTCACGCAAAATTAAACGTTGACTAATCGTTGCTCTTCTTTTAAAAGGTGCCGTAAACAGGTGTTACATCGGTTAGAACATCCCTGAAAAATGGGAAGGCCGTCGGTTCAAGTCCGGCCAGTGATTAATTTCACGAGTAGTTCAGTAAAACACACCTGTTGCTTTTAGCCCTTTTTTAAACATAATGAAAGATGCCGTAAGCGGGAGATACTTCGTTGGTGAAACCGCGAAAGCGGGCAGGTTCGAATCCTGAAAAGACTCCCGCTGCTTGTCGCTCTTTCATTTATATTTTAACCTTAGCTATTAAATTATAATGGATACTATCCTCCAAAAACTGCTCGAACTAGAGCAGCATCAAAATATAAAAATACTGTATGCCTGCGAGTCAGGCAGCCGGGCCTGGGGCTTTGCTTCGCCCGATAGCGACTTTGACGTTCGCTTTATATATACCAGGTCAGTAAATGATTACCTGGGCATAACAGAGTTGCCCGACAATGTTGGTTTGCCTGTTAACGAAGTGTTGGATATAAGTGGTTGGGATATCAAAAAAGCATTAAAGCTATTCCTGAAATCAAACAGCACACTGTACGAATGGTTGCAATCGCCAATAGTATATCAAGGAGACGCAACTTTTGTTGACGATCTGCGTAAGCTAATGCCGGTATACTTTTCGTTGCGTGCCAGCGCTAATCATTATTTATCAATGGCCCATAATACACTTCGGGACGACCTGCAAAGCGAGCGGGTAAAGCTGAAACGCTACTTTTATGCGCTTCGCCCGGCATTGGCTTGTTTATGGATAGTT
This sequence comes from Mucilaginibacter yixingensis, assembly GCF_041080815.1. Classification (NCBI taxonomy): domain Bacteria; kingdom Pseudomonadati; phylum Bacteroidota; class Sphingobacteriia; order Sphingobacteriales; family Sphingobacteriaceae; genus Mucilaginibacter; species Mucilaginibacter yixingensis. The sequence continues at coordinate 1,265,581 of NZ_CP160205.1, forward strand.
GAAAAGCAAACTGTACCACCGATGGAATTTCAGCATTTAAGGGTTCTGTTAACAGCGTCTAAAATTCAAAATGCAATAGATGAACTGTTGGAAAGAAAGAAGATAGCTGATGAAAAAGCTTTAATACCGCCTGTTCTTGAACTTAATCAATGGCTGAGTGATACACTTGACTATTGCAAGGAGCAAATACCAGCCCTCGCGTCAGAAAAGAAATATCCCGATAAATTGAACAATATCTTTAGAACATATATCCAGTAATGACCTACAAACAGCTAAAAAAGCAAAAAGAACTGATCCTGCTTGATTGCATCAGCGGCAGCATGGCTTATAACCTGAATATGGCTGGTTCTGATGTGGATAAGAAAGGAATATTTATTATGCCTCAAAAGCAACTATATGGTTTTGAGCGACAGGAGCAGATAGCCAATGAAACCAATGATGAGGTTTATTTTGAGATGGGTCGTTTTCTGGAATTATTGACTAAAAACAACCCCAATATATTGGAATTGTTGAGCACTCCCAAAGAATACGTACTATTTCGCCATCCATTAATGGACTTGATCAGGCCCGATGATTTTTTATCCAAGCTTTGCCAGGATACATTTGCCGGATACGCGCAAACACAGATAAAAAAAGCCCGCGGGTTAAATAAGAAGATCAATAGACCATTAGATGCTGAACGGAAGTCGGTGTTGGATTTCTGCTTTGTGATATACAACAACGGCAGTATTCCACTAAGTGAATGGCTAAATGAACATGATTTCGATCAGAGTGAATGCGGCTTGGTTAATCTGAATCATTTCAGGAACGTCTATTTATTATATCATCAAAAACAATTAACAGATGGCTGGTTTAAGGGAATTGTCTCGGGCCCTGATGCTGATGATGTGCAGCTGAGTTCTGTGCCGATGGGGTTAGAAAATATAGCGGTAATGAACTTTAACAAGGACAGCTATTCTATTTACTGCCGAGAATATAAAGAGTATCTGGAATGGGAAGAGAATCGAAACCAGCATCGTTATCAAAGCACACTGTCACATGGCAAAAGTTACGATGCAAAAAATATGATGCACACCTTTCGCCTTTTGAATATGGCCGAAGAAATTGCGCTATATCAACAGATTATAGTAAAACGTGAAGATCGCGATTTCTTGCTGAAGATCCGCAATGGAGAATTTGAATTTGACTACCTGATGCAAATGGTTGAAGACAAGTTGGAGCGGATAAAAGCCGCCTATGAGAACTCATCCTTGCCTAACAAGGTAGATATTAAAATAGCGGAGAATATTTTGGTGCAAATTCGGCAGAAATATTACAGTGGTAAGTATTAGTTGTGCTTAATATCGTTTTTCCTCAAATCATCCATAAATTGTTTAGAGAAAAACAAGGTGGCGCAGCGGAAAGCGAATAACATTAGTTATTCGCTTTTTTGTTTTGGGGGGAGGGGAGGCTGTGGTTCTGTAGTGGAATCATTTGTTCCTATTGTTTGTAAGTCAGATTTTTATGTTGTGTTTTCTGGTTCATCTCCAGTCCATCATACAGTTATGAATTATCAATGCAAAACGATAATTTAGAAATAGAAATTTCTGGTCCCGGCATCGGGCTGCCTTATTTCCACCGAGATAAACTTTTAAAAACGCATAGATTCTATGAAAATACTGTTGGTATACCCTGAAATGTATGATTCGTTTTATGCTTTTAAGCATCTTGCTTCTTTAATAGGTAAGAAGGCGGCTTTTCCTCCGCTGGGGTTATTGACAGTAGCTGCTATGTTGCCGCAAAACTGGGAACGAAAGCTTATCGATTTAAATGTAAAAGCATTATCTGACTCGGATATTGAATGGGCAGATATGGTTTTTGTTTCGGCTATGAATGTTCAGGAAGAGTCTGTCCGGAAGATTATTGCACAATGTAAAAGAAAAAATGCCACCATTGTTGCCGGCGGCCCGCTTTTTACACATGAGCATGAGCGCTTTGAAGGTATTGATCATTTTGTGTTGAATGAAGCTGAAATTACGCTTCCTCTTTTTCTTGCCGATTTGGAATCAGGCCGGGCCAAGCCGATCTATAAAACAGCTGAGTTTGCTGACGTAAGTAAAACTCCGCTTCCGCAAATGGACCTAATCAACATGAAGGACTACCTGTATGCTATTGTGCAGTTTTCGCGAGGTTGTCCTTATCTATGCGATTTTTGTGATGTAACAACCCTGTACGGGCGTAAACCCCGTACTAAGTCTGCAGAACAAATTATTGCCGAGTTGGAGTTGATCCATAAAGCCGGCGAAAGCCAGAATGTGCTGTTTGCCGACGATAACCTTATTGGAAATAAAAAGATATTAAAATCAGAGTTGCTTCCGGCACTGATTGACTGGCAATACAAAACCAACCCGGGTTTATATTTCATAACACAGCTCACTATCAACCTGGCAGATGATGATGAAATGATGCGGCTGATGCTTGAGGCGAAATTTAGAAACGTATTTATCGGGATTGAAACCCCGGACGAAGACAGCTTGAAACTTTCGCTTAAAAACCAAAACCTGAAGCGGGATATATTAAGTAACATTCATAGGCTGCACCAGGCAGGATTTACCATTATGGGCGGGTTTATAGTTGGCTTTGATACAGACAAGGATAATAGTTTTAAAAATATAATTGACTTTATACAGGAAAGCGGGATCCCTATTCCGATTGTGAATGTATTAAAAGCGCCGCCGGGTACGGCGTTGTTTGATAGGATGAAACGCGAGAACAGGCTGTCCAGGCATTTTACTTTTTCTGAAGGAGAAACAAATATTATCCCTGTTATGGGGGCAGAACGTTTAAAAAACGGATTTTTACAGGTGGTTTCCAGCATTTATCCAGCTGAACATTCTTATAAAAGGGTTAAGCGGTTTTTAACGATGCATGAATTTCCTAAAAATGGTGGCGTTAAGACGAAAGAAAAATATACCTTCTCGCAATTATATCATATTATAAAGGCTATTATAAAACTGGCCGTGTTTGACAAAGACGGCAAACATTACCGGGATTTATTGCTGTGGACATATAAAAACAAACGAACACACCTCTCGCTTGCCTTGATGTATGGCATGATGCTTTATCAATTGAGAGAGAATCATAAACAAATTGTGACCACTCTTTCGAGGTCGGCTGATGTATATGAACCAGACAGTAAACCAATGCTGCTGGCAGAAGCTGTTTGAGGATTGTAATTTTGATGAGGACGCGATCTAAGCTGAGTGTACTGAAAAAGCAGTTACGTTTATTGCGTAACTGCTTTTTATTTAACAAACCCATCTATCGCTTTTTTATAACCAGCATTTGGTTGCCTCCGCGCTGAAACTCATAGGCTACCTTAACTATTTCTGTAAAATAATCAGATTGCAGCGCTATCAAAAAGCTGTCAATAAACTCATTCTTTTCGGCGTTCAGGTTAACAAGCGGGAATATCCTTACCTCTTTGCAAATCCGCATCATTTCGTTTATTGACTGCTGATGAAAATCAAGACCAAGGTTGGAGTAAAGCAGCAAAAAATGAGAGCTCAGCCCCAGATCAAACTCATCATCCAGAAAGCTGGTTGGAGCTGGCAGGCTATGCGTTAAGTATCTTTTCTGATGTTTCCCTTCTTCAAAATCGGCCAGAAACCGTTCCATGGCGCCCATTCGTTTTTCTTTAAGTTCTTCAACACTTTTAATGGTGTCCCAAACAAAATTTTCCTGGTTTGCGGTGGTCTGGTTAATCACTTCAATACAGGTTTCATCAATACGCTGCCTGAGCTGCCCGGCGGTAAACTGGTAAATCGGGTCGATAGATAATACGGTATTACCTATTGCGGTCATCTCGGCATTAAAACTAGCAGGGCCATCGCCAAAGCTGATGATCTTCTTTTGCAGGTCTGCCTGGGTAAGCGCAAACATGTTTTCGTACTCGTCAAGCGTACGGCCCCAGGGCACCACGCTGTTTAAGGTATAAGCCATAAATTATTAGTTTGAAATTTTAAATGGGCAGGCAAAACCAGGCAAAAAAATAACCCGGCAAGTGCTTGCCGGGTTATTTACATATTTAAATTTTTTATTAAACAGAATTAAAACCACACAGCAGCAAGCGGATGGGTTTGCCACCAGATAGCGTTAAAATTATGTGCGTGTTTGTTGTTCATCTGAGGTGCTAAATTATAAAAAAAGAAATCAGCGGGGGCGATGATCCTGCAAACTCTTCAGAAAAATAAATAAATTTCGTTCTGTCTTATGGAATTGGATGTGCCCCTGCATCATTGGGCTATAGGATCATTTAAAATGAAATCATTCAACCAGCATCGCCGTCTTAAAAACAGTTTGTTTATTCTTCTTTTCTTGCTGCCCGGCCTTGGCCATGCGCAAACCGCAAGGCAAATTGAAAAACGAATTGACTCGTTGGTTAACCTGGGTTTGCCAAAATCTGCATTAGAGCAGGTTAATCTGCTTGACCAGCTAGGGCATAAAACAGGCAATACGCCCGTAAAAATAAAAGCGGCCATTTACCGTATGACGCTGCAATCCTATCTTGATGAAAACTCAATCGTAGGGATTATAGATACTTTAAAAGCAAATATCCGCACCTCGGTTTATCCGGCAAAGCCGGTACTGCAGTCTATACTGGGGGCCATGTACTTTGTTTACTATCGCGAAAACCGGTGGAAGTTTGCCGGTCGCAGCCAGTTGGAAAAGCCCTCAAATGATTTCAGGGAATGGGACCTGAAAACCATTATCAACCAAACCGATCAAACTTTTCGTTCATCGCTGCAGGATGCGGCTCTTGAACAGCGCACACCTGTTGGCATACTGGATGGCGTGCTTGATGGCGATGAAAATACCCGCCCCTTGCGGCCATCATTATATGATCTGCTGGCGCAGCGTGCGTTAGACTTTTATCTTGATCCAGAACCAGCGCTGCCAAAGCCAAAATTACCTTTCTCGCTAGATGATCCTCGTTTTTTTGCTGACAGCAAAACGTTTGCCGGGCTCGGCCTAAAAACATCAGACACGCTTTCTACATTTTATACCGGTGTCAAACTGTTGCAACAACTTACACTGTTCCATTTAAACAGGCATAACGATGCGGCTTTGATTGATGTTGATATTAAACGTCTAGCGTTTATGCAGCAGCAAAGTCATCTACTTAATAAAGATAGTTTATACGCAACTGCGTTGAGAGGACTTGTTGCACAAGCAGACCGTCAGCATACTACGGGCGCCTACAATGCAGATCCGCTTTTAGAACTGGCCAAATACTATCACCAGAAAAATAATAACGTGCAGGCCCGCAATTACTGTAACCAGGTTTTATCACAAGCACCCAATAGTCATGCAGGCCGCAATGCGCAATCATTAATCAGCGATATCGGACAAAAAACGCTCACCGCTAATTTTGAGAATACCAGTTTACCCAATCAACTTATACTGGCGTTGATCAATTATCGCAATGTTAAAACTATTAACTATCGTATTTATCGTCTTAACGCCGCGCAAAGAGATGCTTATACCCAGATTGAGCATGGTAGCCCTGTGGTGGTTAAAAAATGGATTGACAACAATTTGCAGGCTACGCAGCCAACGCTAAACGGCTCGGCCTTTCTGCCTGATCTGCATGATTATCAGCCGCATCATACAGAAATAAAGATAGACGGCATGCCAGCCGGTAATTATCTGTGCATCATGGCCGATAGCGCGGCGGCTGGTGATTCAACGCTGATTACCCATGCACCATTAAAGGTAAGTCGCCTGAGTTATGTTACCCGTAGCGTGGCTAACGGACAGGAGGTGATTGTAACCGATAGGGAGACCGGCGCACCGTTGAAAAATGTACTCACGCAATTGAACGTCAAGAGTTCAAACTGGCACTCAAACGGATACATTTATTTGGATACCATTGCTGCCGCCCATACCGACGCGCAGGGCCGGCACCTGTTTCCATGGCAAATTAGCGGCACTGCAATTGTTACCCTGGCTATGAAGGGCGATACCCTGATTGGCGAAAACTATTATGCCACCAGCCTAAATGCTCCCGATGATGAAGACGATGACCCGGAAGAGAGGACCGTACTATTTACCGACCGGCAAATTTATCGCCCCGGCCAAACGGTTTATTTTAAGGGGATGCAGCTCAAGGTATTTAAGCATCATAACGAAATTGTCCCCAATTATGCAGAAGATGTTGAGCTGAAAGATGCTAACCGAAAAGTGCTCAGCAAACTTGAACTACACACTAATGAGTTTGGCACCTTCAGCGGCAACTTTACCTTGCCCCAGGCGTTGCTTAACGGCCAAACAAGCATTGAAACCGGGAATGGCAGCATCCAGTTCAGGGTGGAGGAATACAAACGCCCAACTTTTAAAGCAGAGTTTTTACCGGTTACAGAAAGCTACAAGCTGAAGGATAGTATAAAAGTAAAAGGCAGGGTAGAAGCATTCTCCGGCTATGGCCTCTCGCAGGCCCGGGTGGCCTGTCATATCACCCGCACCTTAACTATTCCGGGCCTTTATTATTATCCGCAGGGTTATACCCAACAGGAAATTAAAACCGATACCCTGGTTACTGATAATCAGGGCGCTTTTGAGATCAGGTTTAAAGAAGACGATGCCAATCTTACCGAAACCAAGGCCATCTACAATTACAACCTATCTGTAGATGTTACCGATGCGGCTGGCGAAACTCACTCGGCAAGTACGCAGGTAAAAGTGGGCAATAATAACATTAGTCTGCACGCCGGTCTATCTGCCCAAATCCTGGCGACAGATACTGCCCGTATTCCGGCCAGTATTAGCAATCTGAATGGCCAGCCGCAAAAGGGGACTTTACGCGTTCAGGTATACGCTCTGCAAAATCCCGAGAGGTTATTTAAGACCAGAAACTGGGCAGTGCCTGACGCGCTGGCCTTAACCCGGGATGAATATCATCGTTATTTCCCTGGTTATACCTATAAAAACGAAGCCGACCCGGCATCATGGGCGCAACGGGAACAGATTAGCGATACCACATTGCAAGTTGCTGGCATCAATAATTACTTCCGGCTTAACGCCCTGAAAAAGCAGCTTTCGGGCACATACCTTATCCTGCTAAGCGGACGAAATGAAAAAGGCGATACCGTATCTAACCGCAGTTATGTGCAGCTGATTAGCGCCGATGCCCGTCCGCAGCAACTATCTAACTGGCAATTGCCTTTTACGGAGCGGGTTGCCAGGGGCGGCAACGCCCGCGCGGTTATTGGTTTAAATGAACCGGTAGACGTGCTGCTGGAAAAGATCAGCAATAGCAAGCTGGTGTCAAGCCAATGGATCCATGCCGCACGTGCTAAAGAAGTAAGCGTGCCTATCTTACAAGCCGATACAAATGTGCAGGTACAACTTACCATGGTGTTGCATAACCGGCTTTATACCAGCACACAGTGGATTAACATCCCGGCGCCCGATACCCGGTTAAATCTCAAACTGATCAGCTATCGCGATAAACTGCAGCCGGGCGATAAAGAGCAATGGAGACTACGGGTGACCGGTCCGGACAGCAGCCGCCAGTCTGCCGAGGTTATGGCCGGGATGTATGATGCCTCGTTGGATGATATTGCCAGTCCTACGCCTTGGTCGCAGTGGATGCCAACCCATAGTCAGCGTTACTACAGCTGGATGTGGAACAGTAACTTCGCTCAAAATCAGGTTACGCAGCCTTTTAAATACCTGTATCGTGGTTACACACTTTCGGCCTATGATTATGAACGTCTGGATATGTTTGCCTACAATTACTGGGGCGGCTACAATTATGGTTATTATAATTACCTGCGCACCATAAGAAGCAATGCCCGGGTATTACAACGCGACGCAGAGGCAGAGCAGGCGTATAGAAATGCCATGAAGAAAGTAAAAGACGGGCTGGATGTAACCGGTACCGTTACTGATAAAAATATTGGCGGCCTGCCCGGGGTAAGCGTAAAAATTAAGGGGACTGATATTGGGGTAACAACCAACAGTAATGGCAATTTCAAGATGCGTGTACCGGTTAATGGCGTATTGCAGTTCTCTTTTATTGGTTATGAACAGAAGGAAGTAACTGTTACCAAAGCCGGTCCGGTTAAGATCGAACTGAAAGCTAGTGCCAACAGTTTGAACGAGGTATCTGTAGTAGGTTATGGAGTGCTAAAGAAAGCAAGTATCACCGGAGCCGTTGCATCTGTTAAGGCCGAAGAGCTCGGTTCTTTGAATGAGGTTGCTATTCATCAGGCGCTAGAAGGCAAGCTAGCTGGCGTTGCTGGGGCCTCTGGTGACTATAATATCATGATCCGTGGGGGCGGTTCCATTAGCTCAGATAAAGTTCCGCTTTATGTTGTTGACGGTGTGCCTACGGAGCATGCGCTAGATACCCTTTTACCAGCAGATATTGTTTCTATAGATATATTGAAGGATGCGGGAGCTACCGCTATCTACGGCGCAAAGGGAGCTAATGGTGTTGTTATCATCAGTACCAAGAGTGGCAGAAGCAGGCTGATGGGTGGGCAGGAGATAGCGGTGCGTAAAAACTTTAACGAAACGGTGTTCTTTTACCCGCAACTGCAAACCGACGAACATGGTAACGTACTCATTAACTTTACCATGCCCGACGCCTTGACCAGCTGGAAATTCAGAAGCTTTGCCCACACCAAAGACCTGAAGACTGGTTACTTTGAAACCGAGGTAGTTACCCAAAAGCAACTGAGCATAACGGCCAACACACCACGCTTTTTACGCGAAGGCGATACCATAACGATTGCTGCCCGACTAGCAAACCTTAACACTGCAGTTATGAAAGGCAAGGTAACGCTTCAATTGTTCAATGGCGTTAACATGCAGCCTGTAAAACTGCTGCTCAACCCGGCAGAAGCACAGCAGGATTTTAACATAGCACCATCTACCAACAAAGCTATATCTTTTAAAATGGCTATTCCGGCTGGTCTTGAAGCGCTTACTTATCGCCTGGTGGCAGATGGTGGTGAATATAGTGATGGCGAAGAGAACACATTGCCCGTGTTACCAAATCGTATGCTGGTTACCGAGTCCATGCCAATGATGGTGAGGGCTGGTCAAACACGCTCATTCACTATGAATAAATTGGTGAACAATACCAGCACTACGCTTCAAAACAAAACGCTGACGCTGGAGTACACGCAAAACCCGGTTTGGTATGCCGTGCAAGCGCTGCCATACATGATGGAGTTTCAGTACGAGTGTTCTGAGCAGTTGTTTAGCCGTTTTTATGCCAATAGCATGGCTGCTGGTTTAGTGAATAAGCAGCCGGCTATTAAACGGGTGTTTGATCTGTGGAAAGCTACAAACAGCGACGAACTGAAATCAAACCTGGAAAAGAATCAGGAACTGAAAAGTGTACTGCTGGAAGAAACGCCCTGGTTGCGCGATGCCATAAGCGAGACCGAGCAAAAGCGGCGGATTGCGCTCTTGTTCGACTTGAATAAAATGAGCAGCGAATTAAAGATCAATCTTGATAAGTTAAAAGACCGCCAACTGCGCGATGGTGGTTTCCCTTGGTTTGGCGGCACCCAGAGCGACGAATATATCACCAATTATATTGTTGCCGGTATTGGTCAACTACGCCGCTTGGGGATGGTAGACCATAGTAATGACGAGTTGAATGACATTAGCGGCAAGGCCCGCGATTTTCTAAGCGATAACCTGATCAACACGGCCAGGCGGCAAAAAGAGAAATCAAATTATTATGACCGCCTGCTTTCGGCATCTGAAATTTATGCATGGTACGCCCTAAGTTATTTTGCTGATGAAAAGCTAAATCCTGAAATGCAGGATCTGCTGGCCAGTTATCTTAAGCTGGCCAACGTTCAGTGGCTTGGCAATGGCGTTTACACACAGGCGCTGATGGCGTTAGCCATGCACCGCTTTGGCCATGACGCAGATGCACAGAAGATCATCCGCTCATTAAAAGAAACAGCACAGCGCAGTGATGACATGGGGATGTACTGGGGTAAAAATCAGTTGGGGTATTATTGGTATCAATCGCCCATAGAAACCCAAAGCTTGTTGATTGAACTGTTTAGCGAGATGCCGGGTAATGATAAAGAGGTAGGCGAGATGAAGATCTGGCTGCTGCGCAACAAGCAAACTGCCAACTGGAAAACTACCAAGGCCACGGCTCAGGCTTGTTATGCCTTGCTGCTGAGAGGTGAGGACTGGCTGACAACGGAAGCAAGCTCGACAGTTAAATTGGGCAACCAACCCCTTGCCGAACTAAAACCTGACCTTAAAGCCGACGCCGGTACCGGGTACATTAAGACCACCTGGAAAGACGGCGATGTTAAGCCTGCCCTGGGTAATGTGAGCGTAAGCAACACCGGTAAAACCATTAGCTGGGGGGCTTTGCACTGGCAGTATTTGGAAAATCTGGACAAGATCACGCCTTCAAGCACCGATATCCATCTGGAGCGTAAATACTTTGTGGTTAAACAAACAGATCGTGGCGAAATATTGACTGCTGTTGATGCCGCGCATCCGCCTAAAACGGGCGATCTGCTCAAGGTGGTGGTTTACCTCAAAGCCGGTCGCGATTTTGAATATGTGCAGCTGAAAGATATGCGCCCCGCCGGTACCGAGCCGGTTGATGCGTTGTCTGGCTATAAATTTCAGGACGGCCTTTGGTATTATCAGGTAACCAAAGATGTGGCTACCAATTTCTTTATCAGTCGCCTTAATAAAGGTAATTATGTGTTTGAGTACCGCTTGAGGGTGGCCCAACCGGGTAATTTCTCAACAGGTATCAGCACTGTGCAATGTATGTACGCGCCAGAGTTTAATGCACACTCAGAAGGTACCCGGATGACGATCAGATAAGTTGAAAATAATGAAGCGGCCGGCCGTTTGCAGTTCTATGGGTAGGGGTGATTTACAAACTTGCCAGAAACTCAGACGGCCGCATATTCATCACCTGCTGAAAGGTTGCGCTAAAGGCCGATAAACTTTGATAGCCGGTTTCATAAGCAATCTCCGTTAAATTAGAGCCCGTGTGCAGCATCATTTCGGTGCCTTTTATAATGCGGCGTTGCTTTAGGTATTGCAGAAAAGAGATGCTCAGTTCTGCCTGGAAAAGGCGCGACAGCGAGCGGTCGCTCATATTAAAATGTTCGGCAACGCTGGTCAGGGTAATTGGCTGGGCAATATGATTGGTAATATAATCTATAACCGGGCGCATGCGCGTGTTGGTGGTAGTGGGTACAATAAACGGCAGCGCAATCTGACTCACCCTTGGCAACATGTTTTTTAAGGTGATGAGAAACTGATATTCGGCGGTGTCGCGGGCGGGCTCGGCGTCAAAATCGCCGGTATAGATAATCATTTCATGCAGCAGGCGATTGATGGGATAGATGCCGGTTTTGTTGTAAAACGGGGCCTGGTCATCTTTATGCATCGAAAAATAGATGTTGCGAATGGCCGTGGCCGCAAATCGCACCTCCAGCCGGTGCACCACGCCGCCCGGTAGCCAGATATAATGGCGGGCCGGGATAACATAAGTTTTGGCCTCGAGATGAATGTAAGCAATTCCCCCCTCCACATAAGTTAACTGCCCTTTGATATGCTGATGCATCGGAAGCTTCCTTTCTTTTCTTTCATGTAAAACATACACCGTTTCCGGATGGCGATCGATCAAATCTAAGGAGCTGGTATCAACTTGCATGTGCTTTGTCTGGATTCATCTAATTAATGGCAAGTTACATCAAATTTAACATTGTGCCAAAGCCGAACTTTGTATCATAATGAAAAAGAGATGTATTTATACCGTAACAGCCGCCCTGCTGCTGATCTTTTATAAGCCAGCTTCAGCGCAAAACACTGGCGGCCAACTGCAACACCTCAGTCTTGATGAAGTGTGGGCAAAAGCCGTAACCTACAACAAACAGCTGCATGTTAAAAAGCAGGAAGTTGAAAGCGGCAAAGAAGAAATAAAAGACGCCATGGCAGAACGCCTGCCCGAAGTGCAGGTAGGCGGCGATTATGCCCGTGTAAGCAACATGCCCATTTTTGAGAATGGCCTGCTGCACACCCCATCTCAATACCCGGTACTGCACTCCACCTACGGGTTGGACGGCGATGCATATCTGAATATTTACAACGGCAATAAAACCAACCTGCACATAGCCCAAAAGCAAACGCTTGAGGCCGAAAAGCAGATACAGGTAGCCCAAACCCAGTCGCAGGTTAAGCTGCTGGCCGCCGTGCATTATCTGGAACTGCAAAAAGGTCTGATGTTTAAGCAATTGTTGCTGAGCGACATTGCGGCCCAGCAAAAACAGCTGGATAAAATTGAACAATTGCGCAAAAACGGTGTGGTGCTTAAAAGCGATGTTTTGCGTGCCCAGCTGCAACTATCGCGTCAGCAACTGTCGGTTACTACTATTGATAATGATATTGCCATTGCCCGCCAGCAACTGGCCGTTACCATGAGCGAGCCTGATGATTTTGCCGTGCAGCCGGATAGTACCTCCTTAGCTGATTCAGCCGGTGTAAAAACCTATAATGAACTGCTGGCCGATGCTTATCATCATGCTTTTGCGGGTAAGATATCAGAGCAGGAAACACAGTTAAAAGCACTGCAGCTAAAAGATGTTAAAGGTAGCAATATGCCTAAGGTTGGCTTGTTTGCCACGTATTCGGTAAGCTATCCGCAGATTATGTTCTATCCTTATTCGCCTTATCTGTATGGTTTTGGTTTGGCCGGTGTTAAGGCTTCGTTTTCAATATCCGGTTTGTATACTAACCGGCACAAGATCAAGGCCGCCCAAATTGAACTGCAAAAACAGGAGACCGAGCACGAGGATATGCTGGACGGTATTCGGCTCAGTGTAAACAATGCTTACCTGCGCTTGCAAGAGGCGCGTCACCGGGTTGAGGTGGCTAAAGTGAATGTAAAGCAGGCCGAAGAAAACTCGCGCATTGTTAACAATACCTATTTCAATCAAACATCACTCATTACCGATTTGCTCGATGCCAACAACACCCTGCTGCAAACCCGGTTTGAACTTACCGCCGCGCAGATTGGCGAGCAGGTACAATACTATCAATTACAAAACGCTATAGGAGATTTATAAGATGACAACCGCCGAAATTACCAAAACAGATAAACTGATAACGCGTATCTCTGCAGGTATCGCCCTGCTGCTGTTAGTAGCATTGGCCTGCTGGGGAGTAAGTTATTTGTATGAAACATCGCACGCTGAGGATACCAACGATGCGCAGGTGCAGGAATATATTAACCCCGTAACCTCAAGAGTAGGGGGCTACATTACCAAGATTTATTATGATGAAAACCAGGACGTAAAAAAAGGCGACACCCTGTTGGTGATTGATAACCGCGAGTATTTGTTACAACAGGAAGAATCGGAATCGGCACTGACCAATGCAAAGGCCCAGTTGAATGTGTTGGGCAGTAACCAGCAAACCACCGAGCGCCTGGCCGCCGTAACCCGCAGTTCTATTGAGGCTGCCAAAGCCAGACTGGTTAACAAGCAGCAGGAATATGATCGTTACAAAAAACTGTTTGATGCCGAGTCTGCCACCCGTCAGCAATTAGAAAATGTGGAAGCGGCGCTGGCCGTGGCCCGTTCTGATTATGATGCGGCGCAGGAGAATTACCAGTCGTCGTTATCAAAAATAAATGATGTGTCCGCTCAACGCGCAGTGTTAAGCGCCGAGATCAAAAGACGCGAAGCACTGGTAAGCCGGAGCAGTCTGGATTTGGATTACACCGTTATCAGAGCGCCTTATGACGGCAAAATGGGGCGCCGCACGGTACAAGAAGGGCAATCTATCCAGGCCGGACAAACACTGGCCTTTATTGTCGATAAAACTTCGGGCAAATGGGTGGTGGCTAACTTTAAAGAAACACAGCTAAAAGATATGCAGGAAGGCGACCTGGCCGAAGTTAGTGCCGATGCCTATCCCGGTAAAAAGTTTCAGGGTAAGATAGTTTCCATCTCTGGCGCTACCGGTTCCAGCTTTTCACTGCTGCCGCCAGATAACAGCTCGGGCAACTTTGTAAAGATTGTTCAGCGTGTACCGGTGCGCATCCGCTTAACACAGCAAAGCAGTGAGATTGCCCCACTACGTGCAGGGATGAATGTTAACGTTTCTATTGCCAAACATCATGACTAACGCAGTTGACCAGCCGGTATTTAAATCGTGGGTGCCCGAGTGGGGCATCCGCATTATCATTTTCCTGGTGATGTTGCCGTCGCTGGGGCTGTTTGGCCTGTCTATGGCCAACAGCACCGCAGCGGCGGGCTTTTATGGCATTGAACCGCCCGATGTGCAATTTACCATGATTGTGTTTTACGCGGCCGTAGCCAGCTTTTACAGTTTTGAAACCAGGCTGTTTAGTTATATCGATATCAAAAATTACCTGATACTGAGCACCGGACTGGAGCTGATAACCTCCTACGTTTGTTATGCCACCAAAGATCCTATAGTACTAACCATTTTCCGGTTTTTGCAGGGCCTGGGGAGTTGTGCGGCTACCAGTATTTGTATTACGCTGATATTTAATCGCCTGCAAACAGAACGCGCACGAGAGATTGGTTACTCGGTGTTTTACTGTATCCTGCTCATTATATCGCAGCTGACTACGTTAGTAACAGCCCCAATGCTGGATGCGGTTGATTACAGCGCATTGTATAAAGGTATTATTTACCTGTACCTGCCCGGCTCTATGTTGCTCTACCTGGTACTTAATAACGTGAGGTTAGAAAAGCGCATGCCGCTGTATCAGTTAGATTGGGCCAGCTTTGTGCTTTATGCCGCGGCTATCTGTTTGCTGGGCTTCGTTCTCATTTACGGTCAGCAATACTACTGGTTTGCCGATGCGCGTATTACCGGGGCGGCAATTGCTTCTGCATTGTTGTTTGCGTTGTATGGCTTGCGCCAGCGTTCTTTAAAACGACCGTACCTGTCGTTCAAGGTATTTAAATACCGCAACTATTGTACGGGGGCTTTGCTGCTGTTTGTGTTATACCTGTGTCGAGGATCATTAAATGTAACCAGTCTTTTTTTTACCGCTGTGCTGGGGCTTGATCCATTGCATTTGGGTATAGTGCTAATGGCCAATATGGCTGGAATTATTGTTGGTGTGATGATCTCTTCAAGGATGACACTGACGAAACGCCCCATGAGGTGGATCACGCTATCAGGATTTCTGTTAATGCTGATATTTCATGTGTGGATGACGCAGATGTTTACCGTTCAGGCTAATCTTGATGAATTTATTGTTCCGCTGATGCTGCATGGCCTGGGAGCAGGATTACTAATGGTACCTGTGATCTTATTTATGATATCTGCCGTGCCGCCGGCCTTAGGTAAATCTGCTTCGGGCATGGGTGTGTTGGTGCGTTTTTGCGGTTTTTGCTCAAGCCTGGCCTGTATCAATTACTTTGCAGATCACAGCAAAACCCAGCACTATACGCGCTTTTTGCAAAATTTAACTACAGATAATGTATTATGGGGGCAGCGCACCGCTGCGTATGCTGGTGCGTTGCAATCAAAAGGATTATCTAACGATGCTGCTGCAAAGGCCGCAAACGGTTTGGTTGCAAAGGGCATGAGCACCCAATTGCAGATCCGTTTTTCTATGGAGTATTACCAGTGGATAGCTGTGATATTGGTTATCCTGCTGATTTTTATTGCCTTGTATCCATACTTCAAAAAAACACTTATCAATACGGGTAATAATGCGCCGTCTGCAGTAGGGGGATAATGGAGTTTGGCTGATTAACAGAAAGCCTCTTAGTTTGCTAAGAGGCTTTCTGTTTTGAGTGAAATTCGATAAATCTGCTTTCCCAAATTTTTTTTACCTTCGCGGCCCTGAAAATTTTTATCTCTAAATCCACGCGGGCATGAAGCAGTTTTTATATGGAATTGATTTTGGGACAACCAACTCTGCAATAGTTATTTATGACGAAGAGGCGGGACAGATCTTTGATAAGATTATTATCCCTTCTCTCATCTATTTCTACGCCAATCCAGAAAAGGGGAGCGAGAAGACCTATGTTGTTGGCGAAGAAGCTGTTGCTGCTTATTTAAGTGATGGCATGCAGGGGCGTTTCATTAAATCGGTTAAGCAAATACTGTCCAGAAGCAGTTTTACAGAAACGCGCATTCAGGGTAAAAAATATACCGCGTCTGACCTGGTAGCGGTGATTCTGAAGGAATTGAAATTTCGTGCAGATACCTTAACAGGGCAAGACGGCCAAAAGGCGGTAATTGGCCGCCCCGTATTTTTTGATGATGACGATGTACAGAAAGATACCCTGGCACAAACCCGCCTGCAAAAAGCGGCAGATCTTGCCGGTTTTACTCAGGTCCGCTTTCAGTACGAGCCTATTGGCGCTGCTTTTGCCTACGAGCGGAATTTGCAAAGCAAAGAAAACGTGTTGGTAGCCGATTTAGGTGGTGGTACAACGGATTTTACCTACCTGACACTCGATCCTCAAAAGGCTGGCAGCAAAGACCGTAAGAGTGATATGATGGCCAGTGGGGGTATTTATATTGGCGGCGATAGTTTTGACTCGGCTTTTATGTGGGAAAAAGGTACCCCTTACTTTGGCAGGGATGTGCAGTATCAGGCCGGCGGTGGTAAGTATTTGACAGTACCAAAATCGCTGTTTGCCAACATCTGTACCTGGGAGAAAATGAACTTTTTGAACGGTCAGCGGGTGAAGAAGGAGATGGATGATTACTATTATTTCTCGGGTAAAGACCGCACATTTAAAAACTTGATTACGCTGGTAGAGAATAACCTGGGGTACTCGGTTTTTCAGTCGATAGAGAAAACAAAAATTGCACTTTCGGGCACAGATAGTACTGTGTTCAACTACAAGCACGATGATATCAGCATCAGCGAAGAAATATCACTGCCCGAATATGAGCAGATCATAGCTAAAGATGTTGCCCGTATAACAGCATACCTGCAACGTTTTCTGGCGGAGAACAATATAGCCCCATCTACCATCGATACCATCTTTTTAACCGGTGGTACGTCTATGGTTCGTGGTATCCAGCGTTTGTTTCAAGATCAGTTTCCGCACGTTAACCTGCGCTCTGGCGATAATTTTAATAGTGTGGCCATTGGCCTAGCGTATAGCGGCTATCTTTTTGAAAATTAATAACGCTGGGTCTAACCCAGCGTTATCTCTCGTTTGATGCTGATCTCTTCTAAAAAATGCCGGTCGTGCGAGATGACCAGGAGCGTGCCATCATAATTGGTTATCGCAGCGGTTAAAATTGCTGTGGCGGCCATATCGAGGTTATTGGTTGGCTCATCAAGAATAATGAGGTCTGGCGCCTGTTGCTCTAAAGTAAGGCAGCATAAAGCCAGCCGCATGCGTTCACCGCCGCTTAGGGCGCTGCAAGGTTTATCCCAGGCTTCGTGGTCAAAAAGGCATTGGTGCAGCCGGGTTCGTACCGTGTGTTCTTCCAATCCGGTTTGATTATGTTGTTGCGCCTGTTCATAAACCGTTAGCCTTTCATCAATCATTGCATAATCCTGATCAATGTAAACCGGCAGATTAACAGCTCTTTTTAATATGCCAGCTGTAGGATTGATCTTGCCGAGCATCAGTTGTACCAAGGTGGTTTTCCCGGAACCGTTGGCTCCTTTAATGGCAATACGCTCGCCCCCGTTTATTTTGAAATGCAGATTTTCATGCCACAGGTTATTGTTATCATAAGCAAAGTTTAAGGCCTCTGCCTCAAACACTACTTTGCCCGCAGGTAATTTCACCGCATCAAAACGGATCTGTAGCTGATCCATCGCATCGCGGTTATCGCGTAGCTCTCTGAGGTTTTGCGAGATCTGGTTGGTTTTCTCGGCATGTGCGCTTTGCGTTCTTGCAGTGCTTTGCTCTGCCTGGTCTTTCAATGTTTTGAGCATGATACGGGCTACGCCTGACTTTTCTTGCTGCCCGCGACCGCGTGCATCGCGTTTTTGCTGGCGTTCCATCGCTTCACGGGCTTGGGTTTTGGCTTGTTTCAATGCCCGTTCCTGGCTGTGGATATCCTGTGCCAATGCGGCTTGCTCTACCTGTTTTTGTTCGGCAAAAAAGCTGTAGTTGCCACCGTATAGGGTTATGCCTTTACGGGTTAGCTCTGCTGTTGAGTTGGTTAAATCCAGCAGCGCCCGGTCATGACTTACCATTAGTGCAGCATGTTTAAAACCTTCTATCAGTTCATAAAGTTTAGTCCGGCTTGGTTCATCTAAATGGTTGCTAGGTTCATCCATTAAAATCAGTTCGGGCCGATGGATGGTTATGCCGGCCAAAAATACTTTGGTTTTCTGGCCGCCGCTCAGGTTGCTCATTTGGTGAGAGAGCGATATGTTGCCCAGTTTCCATTCTTCTAAAGCCTGTTGGCAACGTTCTTCTATGGTCCAGTCATCGTCCAGGGTAGTAAAGTCCGGCTCTGTTCCGGTTCCTTTTAAAATAGATTGTAAAGCGGCATATTTCCGGGCCACGTTTAATGCATCGGCCACAGTCAGGCTATCATATTGCCCAAAATGTTGAGGCACGTAGTAGGGCAGTGCATCATATCTTATCTGGCCCGACGTTGGCGTTAGTGCTCCGGCTATCAGCTTCAGTATGGTTGATTTACCGGCACCGTTGGCGCCAATCAGCGATAGTTTTTGGCTGGGGCCGACAAATAAATTAATGTGATTAAATAAAAGCTCCTTATTAGGATGCGCATAGGCAATATCCTGCAGTATCAGCATAGTAAATTTGATGAAGAAAGTAAAAAGAAAAAGCCCGGAGCCGGAACCGGCTGGCCATTAATTTAAGATCGATGAGGAATTGCTGATCACATAAAGAATGCGTAAAAGTACGGGTTTTTTATCAAAAAACGCCTGATTATAATTCGACCGGAGCAGGGCGCTTTGATAAGAAGCGATCTTTCAATAAATTAGTATAACCATAGCCTGCATATTTACGTATATTGCAGACTAGTATTTGCTCTCTTTAATTGAACTCAAACTTATGACACTCCGCAAGGTAATTTCTGTTGCCTGGTTGGCTTTGTTATTGGTGCTTGCTGGCGGCTTGCTTTGGTATAATCAGTACCGTTACAGTTTGCCCACGCCGGTTCCGGCAAGTTACCGCCCCATTGCCAACGGTAAGCTTATTCCGTTGGAAGCCAGTTTTGGCCAGGGGAACGGCAAGCCAACTTTTATCCATTTTTTCAATCCGGATTGTCCTTGTTCGCGGTTCAATATCGATCATTTTAAGTCGCTGGTAACCCAATATGGTCAACAGGTTAATTTTGCGGTGGTCGTTTTATCCAAATACCCTTACAATATCGCCGACTTTAAAAAGAAATATAATATAGATGTACCGGTAAGTACCGATGGCCGTATTGCTGTTCAGTGCGGTGTATATTCTACCCCGCAGGCTGTTATTCTTACCCGCGATCAAAAACTGTATTATCGCGGTAATTATAATCGTAGCCGCTATTGTGCCGACGAGCAAACCGCTTACGCTAAACAGGCGCTAACCGGTTATCTGGCCGGAGATTTACCAATGCATTTCAACCGCTTTGCACTGACGGCTTATGGCTGCCAGGCGCCGGGTTGCTACAAATAATAACATGACTGTTTTACACGCCGACCCCGAAGTGCTTGCCCACCAGCAAACCTACCTGCTGGACATCAAGAAGCGATCGGACAAATTCATTAATTATTTCCTGGCCTTCTACTACCTCACCGGTATTGCGCTGTCGTTTTATTACGATACCTGGCTAATCGGGCTGAGTTTAAGCACCATCAGCGTGGTAGCTTATTACAGTATAAAATGGCTGCTGCCCGAAAGTGATTTGTATCAATATGTGCTGAGCGCGGTGCTGGGCTTGTTCCTGGCGCAGTTTATATACCAGATGCACGGCATGTTTGAGATGCATTTTTTTGCGTTTATCAGCAGCGCGGTGCTCATCACTTATCAAAAGTGGAAGCTGCAGATCCCGTTGCTTATTGTAGTGGGCATACATCATGCAACTTTCAGTTACCTGCAAAATCTGGGACATGGCGAGGTGTATTTTACTACGCTGAGGTATTTTGATAATACTACCCTGATAATACACCTGGCGTTAACGGTTGTTATCTTTTTTATCAGCGGTTTGTGGGCTTATCAGCTGGATAATTACGGAGAAAAGCAAATTCTGAACAATGTGGAGGTGAGCCGCCTGCAGAAAGAGGCAATTTTAAACGAAGAGCGTAAACGCAACGAGGCAGCCCTTAAAAAGTTTAACCAGGAATTGCTGGCTACCAACCGTGATTTGGAACTGGCCCGTAAGGAGGCCGAACAGGCCAATAAGGCAAAGAGCATTTTCCTGGCTACCATGAGTCATGAGATCCGCACGCCGATGAATGGGGTACTGGGCATGGCCGCTCTACTGACCGAAACGCCGTTAACCGAACAGCAACGCACCTATGCCGAAGCGATTAATACCTGCGGCGAGAACCTGCTGACGGTGATTAACGACATCCTTGATTTTTCAAAGATTGAAGCAGGCAACCTGGAGTTGGATAGTCATGATTTTGATTTACGCAACGCGATGGAAGATGTGCTGGATATTTTTGCCACCACCGCGGCCCGCAAACAGCTGGAAGTAGCTTTGGAGATTGCCGAAGATGTACCGCGCCATATAGTGGGCGACCGCGTGCGTTTACAACAGATATTAACAAACCTGATTGGTAATGCCATTAAGTTCACCTCAACTGGTGAGGTGATTGTACGTGCTGCTGTAATTAGTGGGGATGAGGATATAGACGGTATCATCGGCCTAAAACTATCGGTTAGGGATACCGGCATCGGCATTGCGCCTGATAAGGTGGGCCGTTTGTTTACCGCATTTAGTCAGGCTGATTCTTCTACCACCCGCAAGTATGGTGGTACAGGTTTAGGCTTAGCCATATCGCGCAGGCTGACGGAGTTAATGCACGGCGAGATTTGGGTGGATAGCACGCCGGGCACGGGTTCAGAGTTCTCATTTACTATTCGTACGCAGAAAGGGCAGGAGGTGCCGCCGCCTTATACGGTATTCCATATTTCCCGGCATGCCGGGAAATCAGTACTGGTGGTTGATGATAATCAAACCAACCTTACCATACTTGAGCAGCAGTTACTCAACTGGAAGCTGAAGCCAGTGGTGGCACCATCTGCAGATGAGGCGCTAAAACTACTGGGTAGTGAGCAGATAGATCTGGTGATTACGGATGCGCAGATGCCAGAAGTTGACGGTGTTGAACTGGCCCGACGGATCAAAGCAATACACCCGCTGCTGCCGGTTATATTGCTCAGTTCAATTGGCGATGAGCGCAACATGACCGATACCGGCCTGTTTGAGCACGTGCTAACCAAACCCGTCAAACAACAATTGCTGGGCAAATATATTTCACAAAGCCTGTCGCCCAAAACAGGCGCAGCACAGGAAGAGACCGTTAATAAATTCCGGCTTTCGCCAGATTTTGCTTTACATTATCCTTTCCAGATCCTGGTGGCCGAAGATAACCGCATTAACCAGATGGTAATTATGCAGATCCTGAGCAAACTGGGTTATGCGCCAGATTTGGCGAACAATGGTATAGAGGTGTTAGCCATGCTGGCCGAAAAACTTTATGACCTGGTGTTGATGGATGTGCACATGCCGGATATGGATGGCCTTGAAGCTACCCGCCTTATTCGCCAGACGCTGGATAGTCAGCCGCTAATTTTGGCCTTAACCGCCAACGCCATGATAGAAGACCGTGAAGAATGCCTGGCCGCCGGTATGGACGACTATATTGGCAAGCCCGTGAAGTTTGAGGATTTGATGACCAAACTGCGGAAACTATATAACCGGAATTTAAAATAAGCGGTTTCCCGCGGATGTGCTTGCGTTAAATAGCGGTTTAAGTCAAATTTGCTACCGTCGTTTTTCCGTGTTTACTGAGGGTTACGGGTTTTTTCTGGATAATATTTTTGCACCTCGGTTTTTGTTCATAGGAACCGTACCTTTATAAAGGTAACGGCCGTCTATTGGGGCAGACGGTCGTTTTTATTTTTGTAGCATGCAGTTACCTCGCTAAGATTTCAATTAATAATCCCAGACACTTTCATAGCCGCCAAGTGCTTCTGCATAGGCAATCAGTTCTGCATAAAATGGCGATTGCCCCAGCGTGGCGCTATCGCCCACCAGTATCAGTTTCATGCGGGGGCGGGTCATGGCCACATTCATGCGGCGATAATCTGATAAAAAGCCAATTACTCCTTCGGCATTACTGCGGGTGAGCGAAAGATAAACTACGTCGCGCTCCTGTCCCTGGAAACCATCTACCGTGTTCACTTCTACCCGGGTTTCTGCCAGCAATTCTTTTAGTAATGCTACTTGCTTTTGGTAGGGGGCAATAACGGCTACACTTCTGCCCATGTAGTCCATTGAGGCTATGTGCCGCACAATGAACGCAGCTTCCTCTGGGTTGCTCATGCTGGTGCCATCGGGTTGTTCTTCATAACCTGCTCCGGCGGTATCAATAAAGGTAAAAGGTTTATCACCGGGGGCCAGTAATCGGTTTGCTACGGTAGGGCTGGCCTGCAATCGGCCTTCATAAAATTTGAGAGATGAAAAACCCATAATGGCGGTGTTCATCCGGTACTGGGTTTCCAGTAGCGTCACCGCTTCAGGGTGCAGCGCAACGCATTTTTCCAGCAGGGTAGTGGTTAACCCGCTTTGGGCTGATTTTACGGTAGGTGGTAATTGCTGATGATCGCCCGCCATAATCAATCGATCGGCTTTTAGAATGGGGATCCAGGCCGCAGGTTCCAGCGATTGGCCGGCTTCATCCAGTATTACGGTGCGATAACGCCGGTTGCGGATGGTATAATGATCGGCACCAACCAGTGTGGCAGTGATCACCTGTGCTTTGGCAATCACATCTTCAATAATAAATTCCTCTATTTTGGTTGCGTCGCGAACAATGCGGTGGGCTTCGTCAAACAAGGCCTTTCGTTGATCGCGTTCGGCTTTGCCAAAGCTGCGTTTATATTTATGCGCCATGTCTTTAAAACTGGCGGCCTGTTTCTTGAGTCTTTTTATCTCTTTCGCCTGATGGTGTTCGGCTATCCGGCTATCCAGCGTAAGCTGTTGCAATCGTTCAGATACCCGCACCGGGTTGCCAATGCGTAATACGCTTAAGCCACGTTCGGCTAACTTTTCGCTTAACAGATCTACCGCCGTGTTGCTCGGTGCTACCACCAAAAGCTGTGGTTCACCAGAGGCTACCAGGGCTGCAATACCAGCTACCAGTGTGGTTGTTTTGCCTGTTCCCGGCGGCCCGTGCACTATGGCCAGGTCCTCTGCCGATAGCATGCGTTCAACTGCCTGTTGCTGAGAAATATTGAGTGAACTGGTTGAAAATGGTGGCGTTGTGGCGCTAAACTTAGGGCTTTCCTGTCCGGTCAGTACTTTAATCAAACGGTTGTCTGTCTTAGCAGCCAGCTTCACTGCATCCTGCATCTCATCGTAGCTGTACGCGTCAAACAGCAGGTCTATGCCAAGTTTTCCGGCATCTGCCCAATCAGGTAGCTCTTCGGTTAATAGTGTTATCCGCATGCGGTCAGCACCAACGTAGGTAATGGTGCCATTTACCCGGTCGGCCCGGTCGTAGTTAGAGAACAAGGCCACGCTGCTACCAAAACGGAACTGATGCCCTAACTCGCGGTTGGTGGTCCGTTCTACCTCGATGCTCAGGTAATCACCCCGTACAGGTTCCGTTCCGCGAATGGCAATAGGGTACCAGCAAATACCGGCAGACCGCCGTTCGGCGGCGCTGGTGCCTGCCGTTAGTTGGTTAAAAGCAGCTTCGTCTGCAGTGCGTTCTGCTGTAAGTTGATTTAATAAGTTTTCGAAATACGTCCCCGTCATGCGGTTGCAAGTATAGGTAAAGCAAAAAAATATTCTATCTTCACTTTATCAATTATTACGCCTATGTTTCCCCGGATTAAAGAAGAAATAAAAATTGGTGAGCTCACCCTGAGGTTCCTGTTTGACGGAGAGGACACCGACAACAGCCTGGTTGTTTTTGAAATGCTGGTTCCGCCTAATACCAAGGTGCCTGCGCCGCATTACCATGTACATGTTGATGAAACTTTGTATGTGATGGAAGGTACGGTGGAGCAGCTGTATGGCACGGAAACCCGCGTGCTTAATCCCGGCGATAAGGTTTTTATTAAGCGTGGCACTGTGCATGGGTTTAACAATACCGGCACTGAAACTGCCCGTGGGCTTTGTTTCCTCTCGCCAGCCAGCATCGGTCCTGAATATTTCAGAGAGATTGCCGCGGTAGTTAATGCCGGTGGCCCGCCGGATATGCAAAAGCTGTTAGACATTATGAAACGCCATGGACTGGAACCGGTAAAACCGGCATAAAGTTGGGTTAATGGCTTGCCTTTAGAATTTTAGCCAGGGTAGTTCCAGATCGTGGTATAGTAGAATGGTCCAGTGTTCCTTGGGGGCTTGGTCCAGCCATTGCTTGCGTAAGTTCATGGCCTTTTTACCGTCGTAGTCGGTTTTGTAGGCGATGTGATAATCAGCGTAGCGTTTTTGCGGCAGGTTATCTGCACCGTAAAAAAATGTCTGTCCCTCAGCTTTTAACCAAAATACCAGTTGGAATGAGGTATGGCCTCCGGCTACCTCATACGTGATGCCAGGAAGGATAGTGCCTTGCTGTTCAGTCAGCAATTTAATGTTGGGCAAAGTACGGAGGTTTTTCAGTACACGTTTGTCATAAGCCGGTTTATCGGTCTGTGTTAGTGCAAAGGCTAGTTCCTGTTCAAACACAAATATTTCGGCATTGGGGAAATACGTTTTATAAACGGCGTCATCAAAATAACCCAGTCCACCCAAGTGGTCTTTGTGCAGATGAGATAGTAATACTTTGGTAACCTGATTGGGCGTGAAACCCTGTGCTGCCAATAACGCTACAATCTGATGATCCTTTGATATTTCATTGCCTAAGCCTGTATCCAGCAAAATCAACTCCCCATCCAGTTGAATGAGGAAAGGGCGGATGGCCATATGCAAGGTATTTGGCGCCGGCGTTATACCGGCGCTGAACGGTGTGTAGTTCTTTGCGTCGTCTACCTGGTAAAGACCTTCTGCTAAGGGGATAACTTTCATGTGCGGGTTAGTTGACCGTATAAACGTTAGCAACGGCTTTACGGTTTTGCAGATACCAGCGGTAACCCACATAAGCGCCCACAGCTAACAGTCCTGATAATGCCTCGATTGATACCACATAACGCGAAGGCATCACCTCGGCCAACCAGCCAATGAGCAGGCTGCCTACCGGCGTTATGCCCAGATAAGCCATTACATAATAGCTGATGGCCCGCGCCCGCATGTGATGCTGGGCATGGGTTTGGATGTACATGTTAATGCCTGATACCTGGATCATCATCCCAGCGCCGGCAATCACCATCCCGGCTATGGCTACGTGCTGCACAGGGGCAAAGGCCACAATAAGCAGACCAATGCTAAAAACCACACTGGCTGTGAGGATGGTGCCAATCAGTTTATCAGCAGCTTTTAAGCGTGCCAGGTAAATGGCGCTAAACAGCGAGCCCAAACCCACTGCGCTCTCAAACAGGCTGAAGGTGCCTGAGTTGCCATGAAATACATCCTTTGCAAAAACAGGCATCAACGTGGTAAACGGAATTACTAGCAAGCTGCTTACCGCACATAATCCAAGCAGGCCCAGAATGTCTTTTTCAGACAAGATAT
Source organism: Mucilaginibacter yixingensis (assembly GCF_041080815.1). Lineage (NCBI taxonomy): Bacteria > Pseudomonadati > Bacteroidota > Sphingobacteriia > Sphingobacteriales > Sphingobacteriaceae > Mucilaginibacter > Mucilaginibacter yixingensis. The sequence goes on from NZ_CP160205.1 coordinate 1,291,402, forward strand.
AATCCAGCCCTTCTTTTAGTTCGGCCCAGATATGTTGTTGCGGCTTTTCTGTAACCACTGTGTTGATACGCATCTGGTAAAGGCAAATCAAGATGGGGGCATAGCTCAAAAAGTTGCTGATGAAACAAAAGTCCTCGCCAAATGTGCTGAGCAATATACCCGCCAATGCAGGGCCCACCAGGCGCGCCATGTTGTTCATGGTAGAGTTAAGGGCGATGGCGTTGGGTAGGTCGGCTTTGTCGTCAACCAGTTCAATCATCATAGATTGGCGGCAGGTTACATCAAACGCGTTGATGAGGCCTTGCAGCAAGCTCAAGAAGATGATGGTAGAGATGTTGTAAAAATGAAAGAAAACAACCGCTGCCAGTGCGCCTGCCTGTAGCATGGCCATCAGCTGGGTTTGTTTCATCACCTTAAACTTATCGTGCCTGTCTACATAACTGCCGGTGTAGGGCGACAGGATAAGTGACGGAATAAGGCTCACGAAGCCAGTGATACCCAGCAACATGGCCGAACCTGTTAAACGGTAAACCAGCCACATTACGGCGGTTTTCTGGATCCAGGTACCGAGCAGCGATACCGACTGCCCGTAAAAGAACAATTTAAAATTGCGGTATTTGAATGATCTGAATGTGCTCATTTTGTAATGATCAAAAGCATTTAAAATTGTGCCCTTGATTTATTCTACAAATTTCCGTCACTTTGATTGATTTGTAAAATGGTATTTTTCTATCACATTAATCGATAAAACAGATTGATATGGAGCTGCGCCAACTCAGATATTTTGTAAAAGCCCGCGAGTTAGAAAATTTCACCGAGGCTGCTGCCCAGCTGTTTATCAGTCAGAGTACGCTATCGCAGCAGATCAAACAGCTGGAAGATGAACTGGGCACGCCGCTTTTTGACCGCGTAGGTAAATACATCCACGTTACCGAAGCCGGCAAGCTGTTTTATGATTATGCCCTGCAATGCCTGCAGAAGGCTAATGACGGTTATCAACTGCTGAAAGATCTGAGTGAGTTGCAAACCGGGCACCTGGTTATTGGTGCTACCTATGGGTTACGACATATGCTTACCCCGGCGCTGGTGGCCTTTTACCGGCAGTATCCGCAGGTAAAGGTGGAAGTGATCTTTGATACCTCAACCGAACTGCTGACCCGGCTGGAACGCTTTGAGGCCGATTTTTTGCTCACCTATGAAGAAGTGCAGATGCGCAAGGGCATGAAATACCAACCTTTGTTCGAGTCTGAACTGGCATTTATTGTTCGTAAAGACTCGCCGCTGGCCACAAAAAAGTCGGTTACCTTGAAAGAAATTCAGGCCTTTGAGCTGGCTTTGCCCTCTAAAGGATTTGTAACCCGAAGGTTTGTGGATGAAGTGTTTGAGCAACATGGTATTGTGCCGCACATCAACCTGGAGATCAGTGATATCCCAACGCTGCTGGAGTTGGTTGGTACGGGGCATTGGCATAGCATCCTTACGCATACTACCGTGGCAGATCAGCATGATCTGGTGGCGCTGCCCATCCGTTCAGTAACGGCGCTGCAGCAGGCAGCTATCATTTCTTTGGCCGATGTTTATGAGAAGAAGGCAGCGCGGGCGTTTTTTGAGATCTTACTGAATCGGGGTTGATCTGCTGACCGGTATTTACCGCATGAATTATTAAACGTAAATGTTACATTTATTTCGGTAGGCTTGTTCTATCTTTAATGTTTTCAAAATAACCAATAAAAATTTCGTTAAGCATTTAAAGAAAAAAATGAAAACTTGCTATCAAATGGTCACCGCAGGCTTGCTCTCGCTGGCTTTTTTACTTCCAATGGGAGTTGCAAATGCGCAGGACGGCGCTGCCGCCACACAACCTGAACAGGGACAAATACCACCGCATCCACCACGCTTACCCGAGGCGGTTATTCCGGCATTTCCGGGTGCCTGGGGCGGCGCTATGTTTACGTCCGGCGGCCGTGGGGGTAAAGTTATTGCTGTAACCAATCTGAATGATAGCGGCCCGGGTAGCTTACGTGCTGCTTTATCAGCCGAAGGCCCGCGTATTGTCATCTTCCGCGTTGCAGGTACTATTAAGATAAATACCGATCTGGACATCAATAACCCTGATATTACCATTGCAGGTCAATCTGCTCCTGGCGATGGTATTTGTGTTGCCGGTACGCTAAACATTAACACCCATAACGTAATTGTGCGTCACCTGCGTGTGCGTCGCGGTATTCCAACCGGCGGTCAGGGTGATGATAACATTGGTGGCAATCCGCATCACCATATTATTGTTGACCACTGCTCTGCCAGCTGGGGTATGGATGAAAATCTGTCGCTTTACCGCCACATGAGACCATCTTATGACGGAAAAACACAGATCAAAGATCCGGCGGAATATATTACCGTTCAGTGGTGTATCTCAAGCGAGGCATTGGACGCTAAAAGCCACGCTTTTGGCGGTACCTGGGGCGGTAACCCATCAACGTTCCACCACAATCTTTTTGCTTGTAATACTGCCCGCAACCCATCAATAGGTATGTCTGGCGATTTTGATTTCAGATACAATGTAGTATTTAATTGGAAAAACCGTTCAATTGATGGCGGCGATGAAACTTCTACCATCAACCTGATTAACAACTATTTTAAACCAGGTCCGGCAACTATTGATGAAATGCGCGATGTTTTTGCCCGCATTGAACAACGTAGCCAGTACTCTCCGGGCAGCGCCTGGGCAGCTGGCGGCTGGTTCCCTAAGGCGCCTGTTCGTCCGGGTAAATGGTATGTGGCCGGTAATATTATGTTTGGCAGTACTGCTGCTACCAACAATAACTGGGCTGGTATGCGCGGTCCTGAAAAACTGGCGCGTGTTAATACACCGTTTGTGGGCTGGCCGGTTGCTCCGCATCAAACTGCAGATGTTGCTTATGAAGCTGTGTTGGCTAAAGCAGGTGCAACCTTACCAAAACGCGATGCTATTGATACCCGCGTTGTTGAAATGGTACGCACAGGTAAAACCACCACCCCAACAGGTATTATTAAAGACGTAAATGAAGTAGGCGGTTATCCAAACCTGACCTACAAACCATCTCAATTACCTAAAGACACTGATGGCGACGGCATGCCAGATGAGTGGGAAATTAAATATGGCCTCGACCCAAAAAATCCAAAAGATGGTGCTATTGACAGCGATGGCGATGGTTATACCAATATTGAGGAGTATTTGAACGGTACTAACCCGAAAGAAAACATTAACTACCGTAATCTGGGTAATAACGTAGATACCATTAGCTAAAGAGATTTAGTTAGTAATTGATGATAAAAATTATTGTCATTGCGAACCCTTTTAGTTCCTCGCAATGACAAATAAGTTCTAATTCAATCTGCGGATATAAAAGAAGCGGCCCTTTATCTCTAAAGGGCCACTTCTTTTATATCGGGATTTTTATAATTCTTTATGATCAATATGATCAGTCTTGGTATCGGCAATATTAGGACTGTTATGCAGCGCTAAGCCATTCACCTTATTAAGTACCAATGTAGGCACGCCTGATGGATGCTGACCGCGGAGGTGCTCCAGATCTGCACCGGTTATGCTATCGAACATAAAGGCCGGTCGCTGGTCGGTGTTCATGTAATGTACCTCGATGTCTTTCATTTTCAAATCGTTTACATGGCGAACAAAGAAACCGTAAGACGGTGTTTCTTTAAAACGGCCGGGCTCAGGGTACTCTTTCTCTAGCTCTGGCACTACAATTTTGGCCTGTTCTGCTGTGCCACCGCCTTTAAAATAAATGCGGATGTTGCTCAGCGTTAAATCATTAATGTCATGCCCGGGTATGCCGCTGATTAGTGCGCCCTGGCGGGGATCGGCATTATAACAAACCACGTTGCTGATGATTACGCGGCGCAGTGCACCAACGGTATCAGTAGCCGGGGCACGCATGCGGCCATTCAATCGCACAAAAATGGGAGAGTTGGTAATATCGCGCATGGTGATGTTGTTGATGGTCACATCCTCCAGCAAGGCGCCGTCTGATGTTTCTAACGCCAGGCCGCGGCAGTAAGAGAACACGCAGTTAGAGATAGTAATGTTTTTAAAACCACCGTTTGATTCGGTACCGAATTTAATGCGGCCAGTAGGTCCATCGGCACCATAATCTATCGTTCGTTTAAATGTGCCGTCAAGAAACGAGCCCTCGTCATAGCCGCTTACCTGGCAGTTGGTAATGGTTACATTCTCCGTCGCGCGACCGGTGTTCAGGCCGTAAGAGCTTTTAAGACAGATACCATCGTCCTCCGGAGAGTTGACGCTGCAGTTAGAGATCCGCACGTTCCAGCAACAATCCACATCCATACCGTCGCGGTTGGTATCCATTTTCAGGTTGTCAATGGTCAGATTGTCTGTAGCGGTAGCCAAAATGCCAAACCAGCCACCATGCAGAATAGAAAAATCGCGCAGAATAACGTTGTGGCATTTATAGAGGGCGATAGTTTTGTTAGGATTCATAAACGTCTCGTCCGTCATTTTGTTAATGCGGTTGGTACGTTCCAGTCCTTTACCCCACAACAGGCCAGGGCCAAGAATGGATACATCGTGCAGGTTTTCGCCCCAGATCAGGCTGTTGTGCCAGTGGCGGTGTCCAAAATCTTCATATTGGTTAGTCACCACGTTTTCTGGTTTGTCATAACCGGCCTCGGGCGTATAATCGGCAGCAACAATGGTAGCGCCCTGGTCTATATACAGCGAGATATTGCTTTTGAGATGGATAGAGCCACTGAGGTAGCTACCGGCCGGAAACCATACGGTACCACCGCCGGCAGTTGCCGCGGCGTCTATGGCTTTGTTAATGCTTTTGGTGTCGATGGTTTTGCCGTCGCCTTTGGCGCCATAGTTGGTTACATAATAAATTCCTTTGCCCTGCGCAGCCGCAACAGATGCGGCAAAACAAAGCGCAAACGCCATTTTAAGGCATGCTGATACTTTCATACTAGGATTTGGGTTTGATAACTGGTAATGCGCTAAAATAATGGTTGTCACCTTATTTTATGCGCTGCAAGGGTAACGATACTGTTGCTTTGCAGAAAATACGACGGGAGACAAGACAGTTCAGGACAGTCCGGCACAGCTTTTCCATTATCAACTATCTATCTTTAATTTAATTGTACTAAATACAGTTGTAACCCAATTATAATCAAGCCGGCTGCCTGCACCCCTCCGTTGCGTCGGTTGTTTATTATATAATGAATAGAATATTATTATAATTAGTCATTAACATTGGCGGCAACCCGCTATTGACCGCTGTGAAGCGGACCATCATATGACCAATTATAAAGCATTGCAGCCACCTGTCGGGTGGTGTGTGCTATTGCTGTAACCAAACCTAACCAATACCAGATGAGAAAACTTTACCCAAGCCTAATTTCAATACTTCCAGTACTTGTTGTAATTGTGTTGTGCCTATCCTTTGGTAAAGCATTGGCGCAGGTATCAGACCTTCGTTTTGCGCACCTTAACTCTGATAACGGGTTGCCGCAAAATACCATCCATGGTATTGTAAAGGATAAGTATGGCTTTATCTGGTTTGGCACCTGGTCTGGTTTGTGCCGTTATGATGGTTACCGCGTTAGGGTTTACCGTCACAAACCTGGCGATTCTACCAGTTTGCCTGATAACCGCGTACACAGCATTAGTTTAGATGCTGAAGGCAATGTTTGGCTCATCACTTTCAAATCAACCATTGGCTCCCGGTATGACTATGAGAAGGATAACTTTGTAAACGTTTCTCCGGAAAAGGTGCCTAAAACCATGCATGACATGTTGATACGCACCGGGCACTATAAACGAGCCGTGTTTGAGTCTAATGGTTACGCATGGCGAATTGATAGTGCTTCGCGCGCATTGATCCAAACGCATTTAGCCAATGGCCGCGAGAGTAAGATTATGCCCAATCCGGCCAACCGCTGGTCATTAAACGATACCTACATGAGTGAGCTTTATAAAGATAAAGACAACATGCTCTGGGTTGGTACTTACAGTAATGGGGTAGACCGCGCCGATCTTAACGCCAAACCCTTTCATTATCATTTTCATGATCTGGCAAACCCCAGCTCTATTGCCGACAACAACGTACGTGCCCTATGCAGAGACAATGAGGGGGGCTTATGGATAGGTACCCGCGATATGGGCATTAGCGTGGTAAGAGACAACGGTCATACCATGCACCTGAAAGCCGGAACGGGCCCAGCCTCTTTATCTGATAACCAGATCAGGCGGATTTTTACCGACTCGCGCGGAAATACCTGGATAGGAGAAAAAACGGGACTAGACCGTTACGACCGTAAAACCGGAACTATAAAACGTTTTAACACCACCGCAATTGGTAACGCTACTGTTTTTGGGGTTGCCGAAGATCATTTACACCAGATATGGCTGGCAACCTGGGCAGGAGTATTTAAATACTCTTATGAAACCAATTTACTTACCCGCTATCTGGTAGGTAAAACCATTCCAGAAAACTGGTGCTATTGTATTATGGAAGATAAGGCCGGCCAGATTTGGCTCGGTACAGAAGGTAATGGTTTGATGGTTTGTGAGTCTGGTGCAAATGGCCAGTTCAGGGTAAAGAAAGTTTACAGGCAAGATGATAAAAATAGCAACTCTATCAGTAATGACCGGATCTACTGTTTGTTTCAAGACTCGCACCAAAATATCTGGATTGGAACAGGTGACGGTTTAGACAGACTCGAACCTAAATCTGGCCGGATTGAACATTTTAGCCGGTCTGCCGCCGGGTTGCCGCGCTCGGCCATTGCATCGGTGGTTGAGGATAACAAAGGAAACATTTGGGTAGGGCATAAGCAGGGGATCTCAAAAATTTCAGGCAACTCATCTGTGATTAACTACACCGGGCAGGATGGTTTGCAGGGAAACGAGTTTTCTGACGATGCCGTTTATAAATGCGCTAAAAGCGGCAGAATGTATTTCGGGGGCATCAATGGGTATAATGATTTTGATCCGGATAGCATTTTAACCGATACCCGGAACTATCCCATCATGATTACCGAGCTAAAAGTGTCTAGCAAGCCCGTGGAGGCAGGGCAGGAGGTTAACGGCAGGATTTTGCTGAGCAAACCTATTCACCTCACTGATTACATTGAACTGAACTATAAAGACAAAGGTGTTTCTATAGAGTTTGCCGCGTTGGATTACGCCAATCCTAACGCCAATAAATATGCCTACAAACTGGAGGGCTTTGATAGGGATTGGATTTATACCGACGCCTCCCAGCGCATAGCATCATACCCTGATTTGCAGCGGGGAGATTATGTATTTAAAGTGATAGCTGCCAACTCTGATGGGGTGTGGAATAAAACGCCGCGCACGCTTCGCATCAGGGTATACCCGCCGTGGTGGTCAAGCAATGTAGCTTATACCATTTACTGCATTATATTAATTGTTACTGTAATTATTGTTGGCCGGCACGCTATTGCCTTCATTAAGCTAAAAGCTAAACTGGGGTATGACCAGATGCTGCATGAGAAGGAATTGGAAATGACGCAAAGCAAGATTGAATTCTTTACCAATATCTCGCACGAAATTAAAACGCCTTTATCGCTCATCCTGGCACCTATAGCCCGGCTTAAAACCGGCGATCATGATAAGCAATTTATCAATAATCAGCTGCAGATTATGGAAGAGAACGGCGAACGTTTACATAAGCTGATCAGTCAGCTGTTAGATATTCGTCGCGTAGAGACGGGCAATTCGCCATTAAATCTGCAACCGGGAGATATTGGTGCTTTTGTGCAGCATGTGGCTGGCTGCTTCCAGCAACTGGCAGAATCAAAAGACATCAAGTTGCAGATTGATATTGAACAGCAAGGCCTGCTGCGCTACTTTGACCACGATAAGCTGGAGCGGGTGATAGACAATTTACTATCTAACGCCATGAAGTTCTCCAAACCGGGTGGCATGGTTCGTATAGCGGTAGGCGAACGAACTTTAGATGATAAAAAGACAATTGTAATAGAAGTTACAGATCAGGGTGATGGTATTGCGCCTGCCGATATTAAGCGCCTGTTTACGCCGTTTTACCAGGGTAAAAACAAGTTTGTGGGTGGAAGCGGCCTTGGCCTGGCATTTTCAAAAGCACTGGTTGAATTACATGGCGGACGGATCAGTGCCCAAAGTGACTCCCTGCCGGGCTCGGACCTGAAAGAAACCAGATTTACAGTGGAACTTCCGTCAACCCCAGCCGAATCGGTGACTAAACCACCTGTTACAGGGCTGCCAACTGTTGGCGTTAACAGGGTAGAAGAGGTGAGGAAGACGATTGAAATAGCAACACCTTTAACCAAAGCAGCCAAAATTGAGAAAAAGCCGGTGCTGCTAATTGTGGAAGACAGTGTTGACCTGCGGGCTTACCTGCGTGATCTTTTTGCGCTTGATTTTGTTGTGCTGGAGGCCCGGGGCGGCGGAGAGGGCAACCTGATGGCCATTCAGCATCAGCCTGACCTGATTATTACCGATATGATGATGCCTGAAGGCAATGGTTTGCAGCTATGCGAAGCCATAAAAAATAATGAGGAAACCCGGCACATTCCGGTAATTATGCTCACGGCGCGGTCTTTTGCAGAGCACCAGGTACATGGTTTGCAAGCCGGCGCGGATGATTACGTGGCCAAGCCGTTTGACCCAACAGCGCTGGTGCTCAAAGCCAGAAACACCATACTGCAACGACGCGTTATGCGCGAAAAATATCGCAGTACCATTATGGTAACGCCAGCTGCCACAGAAGCCAAGGTTTCTGTCGATGATGACTTGCTGGGCAAGATTACACAACACATAGAAGCCAATATTGACGACCCCGAACTGAATAATGAAAGCGTTGCCCAGGCGGTAGGCATTAGCAGGCCGCAGTTATACCGCAAAATAAAAGCCCTTACCGGCATGAGCGTTGTTGATATTATTAAAGAAGTGCGCCTGGCCCATGCCCGCAAAATGCTGGCCGAGCGCAAGTTTAACGTCAATGAAATTGCTTACAAGGTGGGCTTTACCGATTCTGACTATTTCAGCAAATGTTTTAAAGCAAAATGGGGGATGACGCCTTCTGAGTTTGCAAAATCAGAGCTGGATACTGTTCTGTAAAATATCACCCCACCAATCGTGAAGCCAGCTTGCCCTGGCTTCACGATTGCTTTCATTTAGCTCACTCTAGAACATCGTCTTCCCAACGATAGCTATAGCCGTTAGGCTTTGCTGATTATTGCCTATCAATGATAGGAAAGTACTACCGAACAGTTGTTCTTCCGAACTTTTTTTCTCCATCCCACAGGTATGTTTGGCAAGCAGAACCCGGTGTGTTTTCAATCACTTTCCAGCGGAACGTTCGGTGCTTTTAGCCGCCGTTTTTTGTATGCCGATAGTCTTTGTGCCTCGTTGCTCCCCATCTCCCTCTCTGCTTTAGGCTTTACGCTATATTAATATTGTTGTTTTGACATTTAATACCGGAGTGAGTTCGGTTTTAAGCTGTTTTTATAGCTATATGAACAAATTTTACGGTTTTTTGAGCAAATTTTCGGGTGCTTAATTGCTGCCCGCAGATAATTTTGAATGTCTGATGTAGATGAATAATTACACAGCGCACTGAAACCAATTGATATAAGCCCGGGCAATCCTGGCATTTTACACGAAACGATTTTGATGGTTTTTTAGCTCAATGGGTTAAAGGCTTTTTAAGCCTGGTAACCGCTGAGCAAATACGCCCGAGTCTGTTCGCACCCTGTTTTAGAAACCAAATTAAGAACCAATATATGAAGCACCTTTACACCAACAAACGTTTTCCTGAAACCTGAAATCAGCTGATTTAATTATCAGCTGATTTTATTCGCTTATTCCGCAGCTCTGGGGCAGCCCCGGACGGGGATGCTATTGCCCTACTTTTTGCACAAAACCAATTAAACTTCACAATGATTCCTCAATTTATTAGAAGACTGGTCCTTCTGGCGACAGCTGTCGTTTTGGTGGCCGGTTGCCGGAAAAAAGCATTTGATGATTTCTACGGCCGACCTGCTACCTTGCAGCCTCCCATCTACAACGTATTAGATTCACGAAAAAACTTTACCACTTTTTTGACACTGATTGATAAATCAGGGTACAAAAAATCGCTTTCAGGCGGCGGTTACTGGACGCTGTTTGCACCTAACGACGCAGCTTTTCAGAAGTATTTTACAGATAACAATACTACGCTTGCCAATATAGACAGTGCTACCGCACGCAAAATTGTTCAATACTGCCTGGTTTATAACGATTTTGAAACCACTCACATTGCAGATTACCAGTCTGACGCTGGCTGGGTGCCCAACGCGGCATTTAAACGTATGACCAATTATTATGATGGTTTTTACAAAGGGCAGGGGCCCGATGGTAGTGCAACGGTACTGCTTTCATCAAACAGAAACCAGTCTACCAACGGTTCCTCATTTGTTTTTGGCGATAACAACAACAAGTATATCCCTTTCTTCTATTCATCATACATGTCTGCAATGGGTTTGAGCGCTGCAGATTACAATGCCTTTTACCCAAACTCAACCTACACCGGCTTTAATGTTGACCAGGCACAAGTGGTTAACAAGGATCTGATTGCAGAAAATGGCGTGGTGCACGAGATTGACCGTGTACTTACCCCGCTGCCCAACCTGGAGCAATATCTGGCCACCAACAGCCAGTATAGCGAGTTCAGAAAACTTTTTGAGCAGTACATGACGCTTTATATCCCTAATGTTGATGCCACTGCCCGTTATAAAATATTAACCGGTTCGTCAAGTACGGTTTACATCAAGCAATACTCTCCGCTGCTGGCCTACGCTCCAAATAATGAGAATTATGTTAAGGCTAATGTTTATGATGCTCAGTCTGACGGATATACCATGGTTGCGCCAAATAACACGGCGTTAACCCAGTACCTCAACAGTGTTATCCTGGAGTTTTACGGCACGGTTGATAAACTTCCGGCATCAATTATTGCCGATTTGTTGAACGCGCACATGTACAACACCACTGCATGGCCTTCAAAATTTGCTACTACGCCTAACTTCCAGAATGAAACCAGCAAGCTAAGCTTCAGCGCAGATCTGGCAGAGAAGAAAATGTGCAGCAACGGTATTTTCTACGGCTCAAACAAGGTGCAGCAGGCCAACGTGTTCAGTACGGTATATGCCAGGGCTTATCTTGATCCTAACTACTCTTTAATGTGGCGCATTTTGAATAACCTTAAACTCGCCATTACCTCGCCAACGCAGCGCTATACTATTTTCATGCTGCCAGATACTTACCTGCGTGCATTGGGTTATGATTATAACACCACTACAAATGCATTTACGCTAACAGTAAATGGAACAGTAGTTGCCGGTGGCGACCAGTTGCAGCGCCTTGTTAACCTGCATGTAATCAACACGCCAAATAATGAGTTAAACAGTCTGGCTGGTTCTGGTATTCTGGAAACTTACGGCGGCGAGTACATGAAATGGAACGCCGGGCAGATTTTTGCCGCCGGTAACGTTGAAACAGGTGTAAATGCCACCGTAGGTGCGTCAAGAGACTATATCAACGGTCGTATTTATTACCTCAACTCTGGCAACCTGATCTACCCTACAGGTACACTGGCATCGCAGATTGCAAAGCTTGCTAAAGTAGCCACAGATCCATACTATGATTTTTATCAGTACCTGATTAACTCTACTGCCTATAATGCGGTATCAGCAGAGTTCTCTTTCACGGTTTCGGGAGCTAACTATACCATATTTATCCCAACTAAGGCAGCCATTTTGCAGGCTGTTAAAGATGGTTATTTGCCAGGTACCGTATCTGGTACAACCGTAACGCCAACTTACAACCCAACCAGCATTGATGATAAAGCAAAGGTAACCAAGTTTATACAGTACCATATCATCAACGGTGTAGCTATGGCAACCGATGGTAAAAAGAGCAGCGTGTCTACAGCGTTCCAAACCTTCCTGGTTAACTCATTGGGCGATAAGCTGACCATTACCGTGAAAAATCAACCCAACAACATGACGGTGACTGACAACTTCGGCCGTACATCAAATGTGGTAAATGGTTCGGCCAGCAATTACCTGGGCTCAAGGGCACTCTTTCATCAAATTGATAACTACCTGAAGTATAACTTCTAAGCATCGGCATTTTATGAGAAGAAATTTATATATTTTATTGATCTGTGCCGTTGCGGTTTGCGTGGGCGGCCTACAGCTCAGTTGGGCACAAACAACCGGCGGCGTGCTTGTTAAAGGGCGCGTTACAGACAAAGCCGGTCCGCTTGTTGGCGCCACTGTAATTGAACAGGATAAAGACAACCGTACCATTATTGGTGTGGCTACAGATATCGACGGCAACTTTGCACTCCACATCAGCGATGTAACACACAAACTGGTGGTATCGCTCATCAGTTATGAAACGCAGAGCCTCACCATCGGCCCCAAAAGAACCTTTGAGGTTTTCATGAAGCCGAATTCACGCGATCTGGACGAGGTAATTGTAAAAGCCCGGCCACAGGTTAACAACGGCAGCGGTTTATTGATTGACGATAGGGACCGTACCACCTCAACCTTAACACTGAATGCTAAAGATGTGGAGGAGCTGCAGGCTACCACTATTGATCAGGCTATTCAGGGCCGTTTACCAGGGGTAGATATCGTATCAAACTCTGGTGATCCAGGCGCTGGTATGTCTATCAAAATCCGTGGTACGGCAACTATTAACGGTGCTACCAATCCGCTGATTGTGTTGGACGGCGTACCTTTTGAAACCACCGTGCCATCTGATTTTAACTTTGCAACGGCAGACAATAACCAATATGCCGACTTGCTGAGCATCGCCCCGTCTGATATCAAGGATATCTCTATCCTGAAAGATGCGGCTGCAACTGCCGTTTGGGGATCAAGAGCGGCTAACGGCGTACTAATCATCAACACCAAACGTGGTGTAAAAGGAGCACCTACTATTTCTTACACCTTTAAAGGCACCAGTACCGAGCAGCCGGGCAGTATTCCGCTGTTGAACGGCGACCAGTACACCACGCTGATTCCGGAGATGGTGATGAACGTTAACGGCTTGCCACTTAATATGTTCAACGTTAAGGAGTTTCAGTTTGACCCGCAAGATCTTTACTATTATAACAACTATACCCAAAATACAGATTGGGTAAAAGCCATTTCCAGAACCGGTTCTGTGTATGATAATAACCTGTCGCTTTCGGGCGGTGGCGATAAAGCACGTTACTTCGCATCGGTAGGGTATAACACCCAAACCGGTACAACCATAGGTACCGGCCTGCAGCGTTTAAACACCAGGCTCAACCTGGATTACATCGTGTCAGACCGTATCCGGTTTACCACTTACGTGGCTTATGCGCACTCTAACACATTGTTTAACTACTCAACCAGTGCAAACGGTACCGGTAGCGGAAACGTGCGTGCTGTGGCGGCCATCAGGGCGCCAAACAGCAGTATTTATGCTTATAACGAGTATGGTATACTAACGCCAAACTATTTTACGCCGGCATCAGACGTGCAGGGACAATATCCGGCTACCTACAACCCGGTGGCACTGGCCAATACTGCCCTTAACGAGGCCGTAAATGACCGTATTACGCCTCACTTCTCGCTACAGTATAACATTGTTAAAGGTATCCTGAATGCAACCGGCGATGTGGTTTTTGATATCAGCAACGGCCGTCAGCATCGTTTCCTGCCGCAACAGGCAACCGGCAGACCGTTTACAGAAACAACGGTAAACCAGACATCTGTTTCAGATTATGATAGCTACAACGTATCTACCAAAGCCAACCTGGTTTATACACCAGATCTGGGCGATAAAAACTCATTCTCTGGTTTGGTATCGTTGCAAAGCAATGATTCTAAATCTGTAACCCAGGGAGAAAAATCATCCAACACGGCTTCAGACGAGTTGCAGGATCCGCTTTCGCCGGGCCGTTCAAATGTGGCTGGCGCGTTGCTGTCGTCAACTACACAATCACGGTCGGTATCCGCGCTTATCAACGGTCAGTATAAATTCCTTGATCGTTATATTGTTAACGTAGCCTTGCGCGGCGATGGTAGCTCAAGATTTGGTTCTAACAAACGTTATGGTTTGTTCCCGGCCATCTCTGGTCGCTGGCGCGCATCTGCCGAGCCATTTATGAAGAAGTTTTCTAAATGGATGGACGACCTTAGTTTCCGTGGCGGTTATGGTGTGAGCGGTAGCGCTCCGCGCAGTGACTATCTGTTCTTTGGTAAATATCTGCCTAGCGATAACACCTATGCCGGCGCTGCAACTGTGTATCCAAGCAATATTCAGTTGGATAACCTGCGCTGGGAAACACTGGAAGGCCTTGACGCCGGCGTTAACCTGATCATGTTCAACAGCAGATTGAATATTGACTTCGGTATCTACCGCAACCGTACCAAAGACCTGTTCAGCACCGTTAACCTGGCTGCTTACAATGGTTTCAGCTCAGTATTAATCAATGCCGGTACGCTAGACAACCAGGGCTTCGAGCTGAATATTATTTCTACACCAATACGCACCAAAAGCATTGTTGTAGATTTTGCTTTCAACATTGCTAACAACGTTAACGCGCTGCGCTCGGTAAACCCTAACTACCCTGTACAAAGCGGTAACACCAACACCAACGGCAACTATTTAGGTCTGTTGCAGATCAATAACCCACTGGGTTCTTTCTACGGCTACCGCTATAAAGGCGTTTATAAAGACGCGGATGCCACCGTTGCACGCGGTGCAAACGGCAACAAACTGATCAGTCCAGACGGTACGCCTGTGCAAATGCGTTTCAACTACCCGGCAGTTGACTACAAATTCCAACCGGGCGACGCTAAGTATGAAGATGTTAACCATGATGGTAACATCAACTATCAGGACGTGGTTTACCTGGGTAACAGTAATCCTAAGTTTACCGGTGGTTTTGGTCCGAGCATTACCTGGCACGGTAACTTCAAGCTGCAAGCTTTCTTCAACTTCCGTACCGGCGGCCAGATTGTAAATGGTACCGAAATGAGTACTACCAATATGTATGGCTTCAGTAACCAAAGCACTGCAGTATTAAGAAGATGGAGACGCCCGGGTGATGAAACCGATATCCCGAGAGCCTTATACCGTTCGGGCTATAACTGGCTGGGGTCTGACCGTTATGTAGAAACCGGCTCTTACCTGCGTTTCAGATCAATTACGGCAAGGTATAACTTCAACCGCGCCCTGGCAGCCAAGCTAAAAACCAAAAACCTGAGCGTGTACTTCACAGCAGAAAACCTGCTCACCTTCACCAACTATACTGGGCAAGACCCAGAGGTGGCCGTAAGGGGAGAGGGCATTAACCAGATGGCGATAGATAACTCTACCACACCGCCACTTAAACAATTTACGCTTGGTTTATCCGCAACTTTTTAATGACTGTTGAAATGAGAAAGATAGCAACGATATTATTATTGATACTGGTAAGCGCCGGTAACTACTCGTGCAATAAATACCTTGACCTTAAGCCTAACGACGGCATTATCAGAGATATTTTCTGGCAGTCAAAAGAGCAACTTCAGGCCGCAACCCTTGGCTGCTATAATGCCATGGAGGATGTGCCCAGCGGCAGAACACCAGCCGAACTGTTTTTTGTTTGGGGTGAGCTGCGTGCCGATATGATTTCACCAGGTTTGGGTATGGGTGCAGAAGAACTGAGCTTTGTTAACTACAACATCCTCAGCACAAACTCTTTTGCCGACTGGCGCAATATCTACCGTGTAATTAACATTTGCAACACGGTAATTGATTTTGGGCCGAATGTGAAAAGCATTGACGCCACGCTGTCAACCACCGAGCTGAACGGTTATCTGGCCGAGGCGCTCACCGTACGGGCAATGATGTATTTCTACCTGGTGCGCACCTTTGGCGATGTGCCGATGAAGATCAAGGCCACAGCAACAGATGCAGATATTACCAATATTGCCAAAACGCCAAAAGCCGACGTATTGAAGCAGATTGTAGCCGATTTGAAACTGGCCGAAGGCTACGCGGTGGATACCTATAACAATAACACGTTTGATAAAGGCCGTGTTACCAAATACACCGTTTATGCAGTAGAGGCTGATGTTTACCTGTGGCTGGATGATTACGCTAACTGTATTGCCGCTGCCGATAAGATCATTAACTCCAACAAATTTGCCCTGGTACCGGGTAACTCGGCATGGTTCAACACCCTTTTTGCTAACGGTAACTCGGTAGAAGGTATTTTTGAGCTGCAGTTTGACCAGCAAATCCTCAACCCTTACTATGCCATGTTTACCACCAGCAAAAGGAGGTACATAGCAGCATCAAACGTGCTGAGCGACATTTATACCATTGATCCGCAGAAGGCAGATAATATTGATATCCGTGGTATCAATGCGGCTGTTCGCCCGAGCGATCAAAGTATCTACAAGTATCTGGGTATTAGCGACGATGTAGCCCGTACATCAGACGGATCTTATGCGCATTGGATATTTTACCGCTATGCAGACATCTTGCTGTTAAAGGCCGAGGCCTGCATTAACTCTGGTCGCGGTCAGGATGCGCTTGATATCATCCAGCAGATCCGCCAGCGTGGGCATGCGCTGTCATTCTCAGAAGAATCTCCACTGCCTGATGACGTTGCCGGTTTAACAGATTACCTGGTGAAAGAACGTGCCCGGGAGTTTGCTTATGAAGGTAAACGCTGGTATGACCTGTTGCGTGTTGCTAAACGCAATAACTACGAACGCATGGACATTTTGCGCGAAGCGGTATTGAATTCTGTACCGCCATCTGTACAGCAATCGGCATTGAATAAGCTGAAAGACCCGAACAGCCATTACCTGCCCATATTCTATACAGAGATTCAAAATGATCCGCTGCTTATTCAGAATCCATTCTATAAATAATAGCCAACCAAATTATAAGAAGATATGAGAACGATATTTTTTAAACGGATCTCGATGTGGCTTAGCGCACTGCCGGTGTTGTTTGCCATACTGTTTAGCGGCTGCGCCCGTGAGCACATTAACTATAATACTACCAGTGTAGTAAACATGTACAGCTACCTGGAGCAAGACCCTGCCAACTTCTCTATGTTTAAACAAATTATTGATAAGGCAGGTTACGGAGATTTTTTAAACTCTTACGGTACCTATACACTTTTTGCCTCTACCAACGATGGGGTAAAGGCATTTTTGAAAGCCAATAATCTGGCCAACATTGATGCGATTGATCAGGCCATGGCCAAAAAGATTGTCAGCATCAGCCTTATTGCCGATACTATTAACACGTCGCTGTTTACCGACGGTAAGATGCGGACGCCAACTACTTCCGGTCAGTTTTTGATTACCGGTGCTCAAAATACCGATGGGGCAAGTTCTATCACTATTAACAGACAGGCCAACCTGATAAAAGGTAATGTTAGGCTGGGTAACGGTATTGTACACGTTATTGACAATGTGTTGATGCCGGCGCAGCTCACATTGGCTAAAATGATAGAGCAAAACCCAAGCTACTCTATATTCTCTGATGCGCTGAAAGCTACCGGTTTTTATGATACGTTAAACGTGGCCAGTGCAGATCAAACCAATCCGGCCCGCAAATACCTTACGCTGATAGCCGAAACCAACACCGTATTTGCTGCAGCGGGTATCTCTGATTTTAATACGCTGAAGGCAAAGTACTCAACAACGGGTAACCCGAAAGATCCTACTGATAGCCTTTACCTGTTTGTGGCTTACCACATCCTGCCGGAGTTGTCTTTCATGTCAGACATCGTTGCGGTATCTTCACACCCAACGCTGGCTCCGCTTGAGGTAACTACAAGTATGCTGCAGGGCGAAGATGTGTTGTTAAACAACGATACGTTTAACGGTGTGCTTGAACCGGGCGTTGCGCTTGTTCGCTCGCTGAGTGATTTTCCGGCACAGAATGGCGTGTTGCACTCTGCCGCGGCAAATTACAAGATCAAGGTGCGTGAACCATCGGCGGTATATTTTGACTTTGGCGATCAGCCCGAGATCCGTCGTGCGCCAGGCGTTTTCCGTGTGTTGGGCTTGCCTGCTGCCGGTATTGCTTTCTCGATAGGTGATCTGGCCGATGTAACCTGGGTGTCCCGCGCATCTTCAGATCAGAAGCTGTATTACTGTACCACTGGTGTTGTACCAGGCTCTGGCGACTACTATTATGGTAATGACTTTGTGTACTTCGGTACCCGTTTCCAGCCTGGCTCTGGTGGTGGTATAGCTATGATGGAGATCACCTTTAAAACGCCGTTGCTGGTTCGTGGCCGCTATAAAGTATGGATAGATTGGAGAAGGGTGGGAGGCACCGCCCCAATTGTGGTAAGTTTTGATGGCGCAGACCTGCCTACAACCTTTACCCCGAATGATGTGGTGAGTGATAAAGACAATGATGCCGTACTGGAATCAAAAGGATTTAAACGCTACTCAGAATCGCCTTTAACATCAAATTCAAATGGTTTTGTGAGTAAAATGGTTGGCGTAATTAACGTAACCACAACAGACAGGCACTTTATCAAGTTCAGGCCGACCGGTTCTATCGCCACACAAATTCCGATGGATGCGGTAGAGTTCCGCCCGATTGATATGCAAAGCCAGATTACGCCCAAACTGGGCCGGGATGGCAGCCTTAAATACTAACCAATACTTTTTTAACACGACCAATTGATCATGAATCATATCAAAATAAAGCTCTTAACGCTGATAGTGCTGGTTGTTGCCGTTATCTCCTGCAAAAAGCAGTGGGATAACCAAAGCGCAGGTACAGATCAGCAGTTGAACCAAAACCTCATGCAAGCCATCAGCGCCCAAAGTAACCTGAGCACGTTTGCCGGTTACCTGTCAAAACTGGGCTATGATAAATTACTTTCAACCAGCCTTACCTATACTGTATGGGCGCCTGATAATCAGGCGCTCAGCACTATAGATCAATCAATAGTTGCTGATACGGCTAAACTGAGAGCATTTGTAAACAATCACATAGCAAAGCAAAGTTTCTTTACTGCTGATGCTAAAACCGGTATCCGCGTGCGTACGCTGGGTGGCAAACGAATCACTTTTACTGCTACTACTGTAGAGGATGCCACCATCACCACGCCTAACCGTTACGTAGCCAACGGCGTGCTGCACGTAATCAACAAAGCGCTGCCGCCAAAAATGAATATCTATGAGTTTATCAAGAACCTGACAGGCACAGGCCAGTTGGTGCGAACCTATATCCTTGGTCAGGATACCAGCTATGTAGATACCACCAAGGCTACCGTTGCTGGGATTGATAAAACTACCGGCAAGCCAATCCTGGTAGCCGGAACCGGTTTAGTGAGCATGAACAAATATGCCACCCGGGTAGCCAACATCCAAAGCGAAGACAGTCTGTACACCTTCTTTGTACTGACAGACAACGCCTATAACAACGAGCGTAACAAAGTAAGCAAGTACTTTAAAACCGTTAGCGGTTCGGCTGATACCACCATGAATATGCTGGCCGCCCTTAACGTGCTGAAAGATGTTGCCGTGAAAGGTGTGGTATTACCTGCTAATCTGCCGGCCAGCTTAACATCGGTAAACGGTGTGCCTATGCCAATTGATAAATCGACCATTGTGCAGAGCTATCAGGCCAGTAACGGTATTGTTTACGTGATAGACAAGATGGATTTTGCCGTGTCTGACAAGATTACACCGATCATCATCCAGGGAGAGGCACCTACATTTTTTGCCCGTACAGACCGTCGTTCTAATTACGCTTACCGCGTAAAGAACGATCCAAGCGGTGTTACTTATCATGACTTGATGGTATCAGGTTCAGGTTTGCCTGCTGCCTATTATGCCGGCTATCGCCTCAGCAACCTTTATACCTGCCAGTACAAGGTAATCTGGAGAGCAATTAATGATTTTTATGCTACGCCTACCAATATTTCGCAAAGGTTGGGTTTCTCAATGATCAGAAATACGGTTGGTCGTGACGGATTTTTGCCACTGGTGCAGTTCCCGTACACCAACGTAACACCACTTAATTATAATGAGGTTACACTGACCGGTGCTACCAACCCTAACCCCACAGCTGGCGGAACCATCAGCGTGGTTAGCGGTACGCTCAGTGTAGACAAGTATTCATCGGTAGATATGTTCTTGCAGGGCGCTAACAGTACAACCGTGAACGCCAATATTTTCACTGCAGATTATATCAAACTTATCCCAATCCTCAATTAACACCGTACAGATTATGCATAAATTTACTTTATCAGCCATATCCATCTTCTCTATCTGCGCGCTGTATGGTGTTAGTGCAAAAGCACAACAAACAGACGCCATATCGGCGGCACGCAAGGATAGCCTTGCCTTATATAAAGCCGATTCTACCCGCCGGGCTCAGGGCAATAAATTTACGGGCTTCCTGCGTGATGCTGCCACCGGCAAACCCGTGAGCGGCATGAACATCAGCGTTGAAGCTTATTCTGCCGCTCTGAGTGACGACAAGGGCCGCTTCACTATCAGCGTACCTAATTACGATGCCGTTTTAGTAGTAAAAGGGCAAGGCTATCAGCTGAAAGAAATTCCGCTGAAGGGCCGTAAGAAGTTACCAGATGTGCTGCTTTTTGAAGAGTCGTTCAACTCTGTTTATGACGAGGCCAACCTGGTTACCCGTCCAATGGCCATGAACCGCACAGCAAACGCAGTTAACATTGTAAATACACAAGGCTCATGGGAAAACACCAGCGCCGAAACGCCTGATACTTACCTGCAAGGAAAAGTTGCCGGGTTGAGCGTTGTACGCAGATCTGGCTCGCCTAATGCTGGCGCCAATCTTTTCCTCCGTGGCTTCAGCTCGCTGTTTGGCACCAACGCACCGCTGGTGATTGTTGACGGGATGATCTATGACACCAACCAATACGGCAGTTCGCTTGCGAGCGGGCACATCCGTAACCCATTTGGTAATCTTGACCTGCGCGATGTGGAGAGCTTTACGGTACTGAAGGATGCAAGCGCCAGCGTTTATGGTACCAAAGGTGCAAACGGCGTGATCCTCATCACCACTAATAGTCGCCCGGAGTTGGCTACCCGTATTGACCTTGGCATTTACGGCGAGTACAACTACATGGGCAACAACAAGCTGTTGCCGCTGATGAAAGCCGGCGATTACCGGTTGTATCTGGCCGACGTACTGAAATCAAGCGGAATGACGCCAGAGCAGGTTGCCGCCCAGCCTTATTTTAATGATAATCCTGCAAGCCCAACTTACGCTATGTACCATAACGACAGGAACTGGCAGAAACAGGCGTTTAAAAATGGCTACAATCAAAACTATAACTTAAGAGTATCAGGTGGCGATAACGTTGCCCGCTACGTATTGTCATTAGGCTATGCAAATAATAAAGGTATTACCCAAAATACAGGAATCACCAAATTCAACACCCGGTTTAATGCCGATCTGAATATCAGCAGGCACCTTACGGTAAATGCTAACCTGTCGTTCAACTATGCGCAGCAAAACCTTTTTGATCAGACCGCGTCAGAAACCAGTCCGCTTTATCTGAGTTTGATCAAATCGCCGCTGGTGGGTGTTAATGATGTTAACGCACAAGGCGTGCCATCGCCCAACCTGGCCGATGTCGATGCGTTTGGCATAGGCAACCCGCAGGCCGTTTTCAATAAAGCAAAAGAGAACGATCAGAACTACCGCTTTTTGGGTGGCCTGAACTTTAAATATGATTTCAATAAAAGCTGGGCAGCCCAAACATTGATTGGCTTAACAGCAGATAAAGTGCGCGAAAACTATTTTGTACCGCGCGCCGGCGTAGCTAATGATACCACCGCCAGTGGAGTGGTTGATAGTCGCCTGGGTTCGCAGGTGCAAAGGCTGTTTAACATTTACAGCGATACCCGCGTTACTTTTAATCATACCTACAACCGTATCCACTATGTTGGCTTGAACCTGGGTGTACGTTTCTCATCATTCAACACCGAGACTAATTACAATCAGTCATCCAACTCGGCCATTGACCAGTTGATTACCGTTGGCAACGGCGATCCACTGCTGAACCGCACAGGCGGCGAGTTAGGCAAATACCGTTGGCTGAATAACTACTTTACCGGCGACTACCGCCTGTATAACAAATACATCTTCAACGTAACGGTGGCTGCCGACGCATCTTCGCGCTTTGGAGATCGTGCTGATGGTATGGATATTGGCGGCAAAAAGATGGCTTTATTGCCAGCTGTATCTGCCGCGTGGATTGTATCATCAGAAAAATTCCTGGCTGATGTAAATATGCTGGAGATGCTGAAACTGCGTGCCAGCTACGGCCTTACCGGTAATGATGACATTGGTAATTATGCATCTAAACAATACTATATCTCGCAAAACTGGTTAGGTATGCAGGGTTTAATCCGCGGCAATGTGGGTAACCCGTACCTGCAGTGGGAGGTAAATAAGAAGCTTGATCTGGGTCTTGATGCGTCGTTCTTCCAGGAGCGTATAGGTTTGACGTTTGATTATTTCCGCAATACCACTTCACACATGATCACCCGTTCTACAGCGCCGACAGTTTCTGGGCTGGAGTACGTAGTAAGCAATGGCGGCGGCATGAAAACCGATGGCTATGAGCTTGCCATAAACGGAAGGATTATTAACAACAGCAAGTTTAAGTGGGATTTAGGTTTCAATATCTACACCTATCGTAACCGCATCACGGCGTTGCCATCAACTTATTTAAGCTCTTATTATGGGGCTACTATTTTGACACAGGTAGGTGCACCGGCAGGTTTGTTCTATGGTTACCGCACTAACGGCGTTTACCGAACCAATGCAGAGGCTGCAGCGGCCGGTATATCGGTTCGTAACAGTCAGGGTATCCCGGTTGCACAACAGGGTGGCGATGTGAAGTTTGTAGATGTAAACGGCGATCATATTATTGATAATGCCGACAGACAAGCCATCGGTAACCCTAACCCTGATTTTGCAGGCGCTATTACCACCGGTTTCACTTATGGCCGTGTTAACCTGAACGCGCTGTTCACCTTCAGTAAAGGCAATAAAGTGTATAATGAAACCCGCCGTTTGCTGGAGTCAGAATCTGGTCCGCAAAATCAGCTGACTTCAGTTAACAACAGATGGCGTGTAGACGGTCAGCAAACCAATATGCCAAGAGCGGCTTATGGCGATCCAACCATGAATAACTCGTTTTCTGACCGCTGGATTGAAGATGGCTCATATCTGCGCCTCAGAACACTTTCGGTTACTTATGATGTGCCGCTGAAGTACAAAGGTTTCAAATACCTCAAAGTGTATGCAACCGGTAATAACCTGCTCACTTTCAGTAAATACCTGGGCTATGATCCGGAGTTTGCGCCCACCGGTAACCTGTTAACCAACGGCATTGACAACCTGCTCGATCCGCAGTTTAAAACCATTATGCTGGGCGTGCGCATAGGTATCTAATTAATTGACAATTATTTTGACGACAATGAGAAACAAAATATTTAAAATAGGTGGCCGTGTGCTGTTGATCTCGTGCCTGCTGCTTTCGTTTTCATGCAAAAAACTGCTGGATGTATCACCTGAAGACGCGGTAGAGGCCAAAAACAACTACCGTAATATTAACGATGCCAACGCTGCTGTAATTGGTATTTACGGTCAGCTGCAAACCATAGCCGACCGTTACATGGTGCTTAATGAACTGCGCGGCGACCTGGTGAGCCCAACTATCAATGCCGACCGTTACCTGCGCGAGATTAGCGAACATAACGTATCGGCTGATAATCCATGGGCAGATCCAAAGCCGTTCTACAAGATCATTATGAATTGTAATGACGCCCTGGCAAACTTTAAGATCATGCTGAGAGATGCCAAATTCCGTCAGGAAGAATATAATCAGCGTTATGCAGATATTATTGCGGTGCGTGCGTGGTTGTACCTTCAGGTAGGTATCCACTGGGGAAATGTTCCATACGTAACAGACCCGCTGGCCTCAATTGATGATCTGAAGGATAGCTCTAAATTCCCTAAGGTATCATTTAATGACTTGCTTGATAAGCTGATTGCCAGTATGCAGGGCATTTATTTAGATGGCTACACCTCAACAACGGCAACCGGTTCTAACAGCAACTCGTTATTAACCACTGTTGATGGGTACTCTACCGGTTTAATGTTTATTAACAAACGCTGCCTGCTGGGCGATCTTAACCTGTGGCGCGGTAATTATACAGACGCATCTACCCAGTACCGTTATGTTACCGAGCAAGGTTACAGAAACGACCAGGGCGCGGGTAACATCAGTTTCTGGCAGTATAAGGCTACTTATAGCAACTTTAACATTGTCTACAATATTGGTAGCGATGAGCAATCATTGAAAGATGACAACACGGATGTAGCCGGTTGGAGATCCATCTTTGGTTCAACAGCACAGGGTACAGATATCAGCGCCGAGTGGATCTGGACCATGCCGTTTGATAAGAATTTTGCACCTACCAATCCGTTTATTGATCTCTTTTCAAATCAGGGCGGTCGTTACCTGCTTACTGCATCGCAGTTTGCTATGGATAAATGGAACTCTGAGACCCAAGCCAACGGTTTTCCATATGATGCCCGCGGCAAGCTATCAGTTAGAACCGTTAACGGCAAACCTGTAATTATGAAGCCGTTGTACCTGTATCTTAACGGGCCAAACTTTACGGCGCTAAATCCGCTGCAAAAACAAGGTCGCTGGTTATTATACCGCACGGCTACACTTAATCTGCACTTTGCCGAGGCCGCCTGTCGTGATAACTATTTGGACGTAGCTTATGCACTTACCAATGCGGGGGTTATCCAGGTATTCAGTGGTATTTTCCCTACAAGGGCGGTTGTAGGCACTGGTCGTAACGTGCCTACCGATGCTACCAATATTATGATCACACATCGTCCGGCTCCTTATGATCTGGATGCCAGGTACGGTGATGTACCTTCATACCGCGGCCCATGGAACCGCCAGATTGGTACACGCTCAAGGGCTAACCTTAACTGGCTGCCAACATCGCTCATTAACAATGCACCAAATGCGGGTGGCGATCAAATTGGATTAGAGAATGCCATTATACAGGAAGATGCCGAAGAGCTTGCTTTTGAAGGCCAGCGCTGGGGAGATCTGCTGCGTGTGTCGCTGCACAGAAACGACATGTCATTTATTGCCGAAGCTGTTTACCAGAAGTTGCTGAGAGACGGCAATCCTAATGCGTCAACGGCTAAAGCCAAGTTATTGAGCAAAGACGGCGTTTACCTTCCGTTTAAAATGTAAACCCCTGGCGAGTCATCCGTTCTGTAGACCGGGTGACTCGCTTTATAAACTGACAAGTATGAAAAAAGAGAATTTAACCGTTGCAGATTTGACTATGGGCGCCGGCGGAATGCTTGGTCAGTCGCTGATGGATAAAGTAGCTAACAGGCTCATTGGTGATATAGAAAATGGAAAATATGAGTTAGGGCAGCAAATACCGTCTATCAATGTGCTGGCCCGTGAGCTGGATATGGCCCGTGATACGGTAGAAAGAGCTTATCGTAAATTAAGATCATTGGGCTATGTAAAGTCTGTACCGGGATCAGGATATTTTGTTTGCCGTCCGCGGGAATCTGGTAATGCCAAGGTGTTGTGTCTGACGGACCGCTTAACCGACGAGAAGCAGGCATTGTATAACGAGGTTACCCGTGCTTTGGGCGGGCAGGATAATGTTGACCTGCAAACCTTTCAAAACAGGTTTACGTTAGATAGCATCATCCTGAATTATAGCGATAAGTACCAGTATTTTGTACTGATAACGGTAGATGCCACCCAACTGCAAAATGAAACCATGTGGTTATCATTAAGAAATTTGCCTGCCGATAAGGTGATTGTTTTGGGGCCCGAAATTTTTCCTTTCTCGCCGCTGGCACACATTTATCAGGATGGACGCCGGGATGTTTTTAACATGCTGATGGCGCAGAAAGAGCGCTTAACCGGTCTTTATCAGGAGCTGGTTTTGTTATCGGCGCAAGACTACCTGGTGCCTCTAAGTATCCGCGAGGCGTTGTTTGCGTTTTGCTGTAACGCGGGCATCAAATTCAGATGGAGTAATTCATATACCGAATGTCTGGCAGCCGGAACACTGTTCATTACCTATCATGACGAGGAACTTTTTAACCTGCTCAATCAATTAAGAACCACCGATCTGGCCATTGGCAAAGATGTGGGCATCATCACCTTTAATGATAATATTTTTAAAGAGTTCTTAAACCTTACCGTCATCACGCCTGATTTTAAGCAAGCCGGCAAAGCCATATCGGGCATCGTAAACGGCGAGCAGGAGGGACGCATCTGCAATCCTTACCAGATGATCTTAAGGTCATCCATCTAATTTAATACCCCTATTAATTAACCTTGTTTTTTCGATGGCGTATACTGATATGTAAAATATTATGCAATTGAAATTGAATGGGTTAAACAGCAAAAAACTATTTATCTTGGTGTGCCGATTTTTTATCAGGCGCATCAAACCAGTTATAAAAGTTTAATCGTTTACCTAACCTGAAAATTATGTCAGCAAATCTTGTTGATAATTAGCGGCCGGTAAACCAAGTTTAAGCATAAGCCTATGAAAAAGATACCCCTGTTACTTTTGCTTACCGTTGTTTACATGATGAGCTTTGCTCAGGTTGTAAAACCCAAACCATCTACCGTAAAACTGTTTTTTGAGAAAGCGTTTCTGCATACAGACCGCGATATCTACACGCCGGGCGATACGCTTTGGTTTAAAGCATACCTAACCAACGCCCAGGATAAAAGCCTGAAAGAACTGAGCCGGAACCTCTACGTTGATCTGATTGACCCTAACGGGCATCTGCTTAACTCCATTAATATAGAAATACAAAACAATCAGGGTCATGGCGATTTTACTTTGCCTGATTCCATCCCGGCGGGTTATTACCGCATCAGGGCATACACCACCTGGATGCGAAACTTTGGCAACTACTTTGTTTTTGAAAAGAAGATAGCATTGTTGCAACCGGCTAAAGCTGGCCCAGCCACGTTAAAAGGCAAGTCATTACCCGGTATAGCCAAAGAGCCATCGGTTCGCTTCTTTCCTGAGAGTGGATCAATGATAGAAGGCGTTGCCGGCATAGTTGCCGTAAAGGCAGAGGACGCCAATGGCAAAGGACTGAAAGCATCAGGAGTGGTCTTGTCTTCAGCCGGAGATACCGTAACGCATTTTACCTGCGACTCATTAGGTATGGGCCTGATGGTGCTGTTGCCCGAGGCTGGGCATAACTACACAGCTTCAGTAAAAATCGGTTCGCGCACCTTCCATTATCCGGTTCCTGCCGCTTTAAAGTATGGTTTTGCCTTGCACGTTAAACAAGCCGACACCCTGGTGCAGGCTGTGATCAGTTACCGTAGTCCGGAAGCGGCTACGCCTCCAAAAGTCAATGTTTTTGTAAAAAGTGCAGGGCGAACCATCATCAGCAAATCGGTGCAGGTAAATAACGCTCAGGAAGAGCTGGCCATTCCCAACAGTTTATTACCCGAAGGCATTTGCAGCATCATACTGGCAGATCAGGACGGCAAGCCCAACTGCGAGCGTCTGTTTTTTGTACACCACCCGGCCAATGAAAAAGACTTGCAGCTAACCACAGGCAAATTGCCGTCGGCAACAACTTTAAATATCCAGACAACGCCGGGGGCAAGGCTCTCTATGGCCATTATTCAGGATGGATTATTGCTAAAGGACAGTCACACCATAGCTTCACAAATCTTCCTGGCATCAGAACTGCGCGGCGCTATAGAGCAGCCTGCCAGATATTTTGATCCTAAAAACACCAATCGTTTTAAAGAACTGGATAACCTGATGCTTACCCAGGGCTGGCGCGATTACACCTGGCGCCGGTTGGCAGACTCGGCATTGCGAATTAGTTATGGGATAGAGAAAGGCATCAACGTAACGGGTACCGTAAAAAATGAGGCGCGTAATAAGCCTATCCCTAATGCCCACATCACCTTGTTTGCCGGTCAGCTTAAAAATGCCAAGCTATTCATGACGCAGACAGACTCAGCGGGTCGTTTTATGGTTGAAGAATTGCCGGTAATTGGTAATCAAGCCGCCAGCCTGTCATCTGTAAATGATAAAGGCAAAAAAGTAGGTCGCATTTATATGGATACCCTGGTGCCGATGCCAATCAGCACAGCGCCAGGCTTAAAAGAAACAGATACGTTAAGTATTCCACGCTATTTTACCACCAGAAGCAATCATTTTGACCGCGTTACCCAACTAAAAGAGGTGAAGGTAAGTGGTAAGAGCAAAGTGATTCATTTACCCAATGGCAGAGGCTATACCCCCTGGGGCGATTCTAAAATATTTAATATTACTCCTAAAGATTATGAGTATAAAACGCTGGAATGGTACCTTATCCAGTTTACACAAGCACATGAGCCCAAAGATATCAGGCAACCTGGTGTCGCTTACTTTTCAGATGGCAGGTTGGTGCCGCCCATTATTACGATAAATGACCCGGATGCACCAAACGGTATCCGGATTCCGCGCAAAGAAGAGCGTGATTTGATTTATAGTTTGCCTCTAGACAAGATTAAGAAAATACAGGTTACGCCGGTGGCAGAGATCGGCGGTGGCATCAGGCGTATTGTTTCGCTAACTATAATTGACAACGGACTGGAAGATAATCCGGGTATATTGAGCACCAATATCAGTGGCTATTATCAGGCGCAAACTTTTTATCAGCCATTGAGTGATGATGGTGCTATTCAATACACTTCGCACCCAACCGTTGCCTGGCAGCCCGATGTGCGTTTGGATGCAACTGGTCATGCCGCCATCAGGGTGAGCAATAAGCCATCAACCTCATACCAGGTGGTTGTGCAGGGCTTATCCGCCGATGGTTCTCCGCTGAGCCAGGTAATCCATGTTAAAAACTAAGAACATCAACCTAAAAAGATACTTATGAGAACCTTCACCGCTCGTTTTGCCGGTATTGCGGCTCTTCTATTATTCCCGGCTGTATTGATGGCCCAGCGACCAATGGAATACCTGGGCAGGGGCGTAGTAGCCATTCACCAAACAACCGACTCTGTTTTTGTGAGCTGGCGCGTGCTGGGCACAGATCCGGCTGGTCTGGGTTTTAACCTGTACCGTCAAACCGGTAAAGCTGCGCCTGTTAAACTCAATCAATCACCAATAACCGGCGCAACCATATTTAGCGATATCAAACCTGATTTTACGCAGACTAACGCCTATTTTGTGCGTCCGGTAGATCAGGGTAAAGAGCAAGAGGCCAGCAAACCGTTTGTACTCCCGGCAAATGCACCTGTAAAGCCATATCTGTCGGTTCCGCTTAAAACGCCAAACGGTTATCAACCTAATGATGTCTCTGTGGCCGATCTGGACGGTGATGGCGAGTACGAAATTATATTGCACCAAGCCGGCCGCGGGCATGATAACTCGCAGGGAGGGTTTACCGATAGCCCTATTTTGCAAGCCTACAAGCTGGATGGTACGCTCTTGTGGACCATCAACCTGGGCAAGAACATTCGCGAAGGCGCACACTATACCCAGTTTATGGTGTATGACCTGGACGGCGACGGCAGGGCAGAGGTGGCTTGTAAAACTGCCGATGGTACTATAGACGGCCAGGGCAATGTAATAGGCGATTCTACCAAAGACTGGCGTAACGATCGCGGTTACATCCTGGCTGGTCCGGAATACCTCACTATTTTTAATGGAATGACCGGCAAGGCTATGGCCACCACCAATTTTGTTCCGGCCCGGTATCCTGATAACTTAAATCCAACTTCAGATCAGCTGAAAGAAATGTGGGGCGATGGTTATGGTAACCGTATGGATCGTTTCCTGGCGGCCATTGCTTACCTGGATGGCAAGCATCCCAGCCTGATTATGAGTCGCGGTTATTACACCCGCACGTTTGTAACCGCCTGGGACTGGAAAGACGGCAAACTAACCAAACGCTGGGCCTTTGATAGTAAAGATAAAAAGAACCCATACTCGGGCCAGGGCAACCACAACCTGAGCATCACGGATGTGGACGGCGATGGCAAAGACGAGATTATCTATGGTGCCATGACGCTGGACGATGACGGTAAAGGTTTGTACACCACAGGTATTGGTCATGCTGATGCTTTGCACGTTGGCGATCTGGACCCTGATCGACCCGGACTGGAGGTTTTTGATACACAGGAACGTTTCTCTGACGCCGGTGCTAATTTTCGCGACGCCCGTACTGGCGAAGTGATCTGGAAAAAAGCATCGGTAAAAGCCGGTGAAGATGGCGAGGGCCCGGGCAGGGCACTGGCGCTGAATATCGACCCAAGGTATCGCGGTTCTGAATGCTGGGTAGCCGGTGCCGGTTTAACCGGGATCTGGGATGCCAAGGGCAATAAAATAAGCGAGGTAGCGCCGCCTTGCAACTTCGGCATATTTTGGGATGGCGATTTGCAAAGCGAATTGTTGAACGGTACCAACATTATGAAATGGGATTACCAGAATAGTAAAACCATATCACTGCTCAATGCGCGTAATTATGATTGTGCCTCAAACAACGGTACCAAGGCCAATCCATGTCTGTCGGCAGATATCTTAGGCGATTGGCGCGAGGAAGCCATTTACCGCACAACCGATGGTAAAGAGCTGCGCATTTTTGTATCTACTATCCCAACCACGCATCGGCTGTACACTTTTATGCATGATCCGCAATATCGCCTTAGTATTGCCTGGCAAAATGTGGCTTATAACCAGCCGCCCCACACCAGTTTTTACATGGGCGATGATATGACCGAGCCGCCAAAACCTAATATTATCTTAATTAAGTACGCAGAGAAGAAGTAATATTGGATGTTAGATAATTAAGGTTTAGAAGAGATGCTAAATAACAAACTGCAACATTCTGTTAGTCCCTGGTGTTTTGAGCCGATGACGCTTGTGGAGTTGTGCGCCGCTGCCAAAGCCATAGGCATGCAAGGGATTGATCTTTGCGGACCGGCGGACTGGCCCACGCTCAAACAGTTTGATCTGTACTCGCCCATGTGTAACGGGGCCGAAATTAGCCTTACAGAGGGCTTTAATGATCCACAATATCATACGTTATTATTTGAACGATACACGGCGATGATACCGCTGGTTAGCCAGAATGGATATCAAAACCTCATTTGCTTTAGCGGCAACAGAAGGGGCATAAGCGATGACCAAGGCCTTCAAAACTGCGTAGCAGGCATCGAACCGCTGCTTAAACTGGCAGAGGAGCACAGCATAGTTTTATGCATGGAACTTTTGAACAGTAGGGTAG
Organism: Mucilaginibacter yixingensis; assembly: GCF_041080815.1. Lineage (NCBI taxonomy): Bacteria > Pseudomonadati > Bacteroidota > Sphingobacteriia > Sphingobacteriales > Sphingobacteriaceae > Mucilaginibacter > Mucilaginibacter yixingensis. Next base: position 1,322,807 of record NZ_CP160205.1, read on the forward strand.
ACCACCCAGATTATCAGTGCGACCATACCGAGTGGGGGGTAGAATTGGCCAAACACCTGGATTCAAATAATTTCAAGCTGTTGTATGATATCTACCACATGCAGATTATGGAGGGCGACATCATTGCCTCCATCAAAAAATACAGCCCATACATAGCGCATTATCATACGGCTGGTGTACCAGGGCGTAACGAGATCAATCAATCACAGGAGCTAAACTACCCGGCAATTATGCAGGCCATTGCAGCTACTGGTTATACCGGTTTCATCGGGCAGGAGTTTGTGCCGTTATCAGCAGATAAAATTGCTGCTTTGAAGGCTGCTGTGGAGCTATGTGATGTATAAATGGAATCGCATTATTTACGTGTTTATAACATATAGAAAGCTCCGGATAACAGGGCCCCTCCTTTTACAAGAGTACGCATACTAAGGACGCCTCTGTAAAGACACCAAACGTTCCGCTGGAACGTGACTGGGTTTGTGCTGCCTTTCTACCGACCAGACATCCCTCCGGGATGAAAGAATAAAACGTTCCAGAGGAACGTTTGGTTGGTAGAAATTAAGCATACCTCATTATAGCGTTCCAGCGGAACGCCTGGTGAAAGACAGTCGATAAGCTATTACTCCATTAAGGTCATTAATGAGGTCTATTTCAACCATGCCCAGCGCTTGGCCCAGTCTGCCAGCATCGCCTCGCGCCATTTGCGCACAGTTACGGCACCTTGCCAGCCACCGTCAAAAAGTTCAGGGGCCGATTTATCGGTGTACCAGGTCGAGCCTAATTTAAAATCATTTGCGGTTGGTTTGCCTGGCCATACGTTATCAATAACCAAAGCCCCGCTTTGCGCCTTAAAGCCAGGGATGTTTGACGTGACGGTGTAAGTGATATCCTCTTTCTGCTTATGCGCGTAGTTAACGGCATAATCACCATTGCCCATGTAGTAGCCGTTCCATTTCTGCAAGCGGTCGCCAGCCTTGATGGTTAGCGTAAAGCAAGCCGAATCTGCAGGAATATTCAGTTTAGGGCCCTCAAAATGGAACTCTAAAATAGAATATACATGAGCCGTATCCTTATTGGTAGTAGGCTTGCGGATGATATATCTTGGGCTGCGGCTCATCTTTTCAAAACTGCCGCCCCAGTTTTCGCGAGCAGGATCGTTAGGGTTGCCGTCCATCATATAAAGTAATGACGGTGTATCGCCCATTTTTACATTGCCCTGGTAACGGTTTTTGTCGAAATCAAAGCCCAGGGCACCTGCATTCTGGATAAAATTGCCGAAGTAATTCTTGCTGTTAAACTTGTCTGAACTGCCAGTATTAGAGAAGAAGCCGCGGTATGATGCGTTGTTCTCAATAAACCACAAATCGGGGAAGTTTTTTACAATATACACGTAGCTGTTAGCTCCCCATATTTTATTCGGGCCACCTATCCAGTAAACCTTGATTTTTGATTTGATATCAGGTGCATCATGTAAGGCTTGAGCCAAATCTTCTAATCCACCCCAAATAAGTACCCATAATGGTTGGTTGCTTTTCTTTCTGGCGCATTTAACAATCCAGTCAGAGCCTTCTGTGGGTTTGGAATAACCTGCAAATGGAGATATACCGCGATGCCCCTGTTTAGTAACCGACCGCAGATAGTCTGGCGTGTTGAGGTTCTTGTCGTGCTGAATCAGCTTAGGATAATCTTTCTCATACAAGCCAATCATCCTCAAAATCTCTTCTTTAGAGCCACCGCCATAAGATGGCGAGGACACCAGCCCTTCAATGTTAAACAAATCGCTGTACATTAAAAGATGAGCCATAGACTGGTTGTCATCCGGGTCTGACCCGCCGATATCTGTACTAACCAAAATTCTCGGTTTTACCGGCACAGGCTGCTGGCCTTGTGCCGAGGTGTAAAATAAAACAACAGTAAACAGTAATATCAGGTACTTCATAACGGTTCAAAAAAATTGGTGACCGAAAGTACTAAAAAATGGAACTTATAGCGAGTCTCAACAAGATTGTGACACGGTGAAACAGATGACATTAGTGAAAACCATTATCTTTGATAAATACCTGCCAGTACCCAAAATGTTCGTTAAGTCAATGTGTAAATTACTGAACTTCAAATCTTTTATTAGTATTTTGGTACTGATAGCGTTTTTGGTGCTCGGGTTTTGTCCGTTGCGTAACACGCTTTGTAAACTGATTAACAGCTCTTCGCCGGCGAGGCACCAACAACGCGTACCCGAATACGGTAAAATTAGTGCAGCCGACAAATGCGGATCGGTGGCGGTAGTGAAAGCATTGCCGCTTAAGGAGCGTGTATTTGACGGAGCACCCCTGCTTTTCTTTGTCGTTTTGGTTGGTACGTTTTTGGTGGCGGGGCTTCGTTTTGATGATGCTTTTACCGGCAATCTCGCCATAAGCCATCACCGGTATTTGGCAGTTCCAATTTATCTTCGTAACCAGATTCTTCGTATTTGATCTTCTTTAAAATTTAAAGAGAATATAAAGCTGACGGTTGGCGCCGCTTAGCCATTTTTTTTATTTGAAGAAGACAAATCATGTTAAACAATCTTTTTTCTGTTGGTGGTAAAAACCACCGGCAGCTTGCTCCTTTATTTTTGCGTATGGCTATCGGCTTCGGTTTTATGGCCCACGGGTGGGCCAAACTAAGCAGAGGCCCCGAGGCGTTTGCACAGTTGTTAACCTTAATAAAAGTGCCCGCGCCGCAGGTGTTGGCCTGGGTTACCACACTTACAGAATTGACGGGCGGTTTTGCACTGTTTGTGGGTGCGTTGGTAAGTCTGGTAGCAATTCCGCTAATTTGTACTATGGTGGTGGCAATGTTTAGCATCCACATTCATTATGGTTACAGTGCGGTGAAAACAATTGGGTTAACGCCACATGGCCCATTGTTTGGGCCACCAGGTTATGAGATTAACCTGATTTACATTGCAGGCTTAATATCGTTGCTGATTACAGGTGCCGGCAGGTTTTCTATAGATGCACTACTTGCCAAAACCAAAACTATTCAATAATTAAATTATCGCAGCTGGTGTTGTAAAAGCACCAGCTGCTTTTACATTTAGTCGTTAAAAATGACCATGATCTATATCTGCCTGCTTCTGGTGGGTTTTATTGCAACGCTGGTGCGCTCTACTTTTGGTTTTGGCGAGTCGCTGGTAGCGGTGCCATTGTTCAGTTTGTTTATGCCCATCAGTGTGGCGGTGCCCTTATCTGTGCTTATCTCGGTATTGGTGGCGTTGGTAGTTGTGGTGCAAGATCATCGGCGCATTCATTTCAAAAGTGCCAAATGGCTTGTTCTTGCAGCGTTGCCGGGCATCCCATTGGGCTTGCTGATCCTGATTTACGGTAACGAGCTATGGGTGAAGACCGGCCTGGGTTTGCTGATTATTTTTTATGCACTCTACGCGCTGTTTGCTACCAAGGCCATCCGACTGCAGAATGACAGTAAACTTTGGCTGACGGTATGTGGATTCTTATCTGGCGTGTTAGGTGGTGCTTACGGCGTTAACGGGCCGCCATTGGTGGTTTATGGCAATATGCGCCAATGGAGTGCTAAAGAATTCAGGGCCACTTTACAAGGTTATTTTCTGCCGGCCAGCTTTATTGGTTTGATGGGATATTTAGTTAAAGGTTTGGTTACGGTGCAATTGGGCTGGTATTTTCTAATCTCGTTACCTGTGGTGGTGCCCGCAATTTTTCTGGGTCGATACCTTAATCATAAGTTAAAAGACGGTGCTTTCTTTAAATATGTTTACGCGGGTTTGCTGCTCATTGGGTTGAGCCTTATTGTGTTTAGCTTTTTGGGCGTTAAATCATAGTAAAAAAGAAAGCCGGCGACTGCCCCATTAGCCACCGGCTTATGCAGATTAATTACTTAATCAGCAATGACCAAAATACGATAAAATATAGCTATTGGTTTTTTAATAGTTAAATATTTCTCAATGGTTAACTGTAAGCTACACCAATTCCACTTGTTTAATAAATGACTTCGTGTAGTTAATCTGTCTTAACTATGGTGTAAATCTGTTTTAGTTCGATATAATTATCATACGCATCTCATAAAGCTGTCTGTTTAATATCATAAACCATATTACGGGTTTGAACACCATTTTTGAGGTTTTAATTTTGGCTCCTCAATCACTCCACTCAAACTTATGAATTCAACAGCTGTATTATCTGCCAAACCCATCAAAGAGCATCACCAGGGCATAGCCACCATATTGGCGTTTGCGCTGCTGCCTTTGTCGGGTTTTGCTACCGATATTTATATCCCGTCGTTACCCAGTATGGCGGGCCAATTGCAGGTTAGCAATATTCAGGTGCAAATGACCCTGACGCTGTTCCTGATCAGCTACGGTGTTACGCAATTGTTTATTGGCAGCTTGCTGGATAGTTTCGGTCGTTATCATATTGCACTCTGGAGCCTTATTCTGTTTGCCGCTGCCAGCTTTGTAATTGCACTAACGCACAACATCTGGGTAATTTACCTGATGCGCATTGTGCACGGTATTACAGTAGGAGGGGTTATTGTAGCCAAGCGGGCCTATTTTATAGATCTTTTTAGTGGCGAAAAGCTGAAAGGCTACCTGAGTATGTTCTCCATCATTTGGTCTACCGGGCCTATTGTTGCACCGTTTATTGGCGGCTACCTGGAGACTGCTTTCGGCTGGAAATCAAACTTCTATTTCCTCGGTGGATTTGCTGCCGTGCTGGCCCTGCTGGATTATGTTTACAGCGGCGAGACCCTCCAGAATATATCAGCTTTTAAGCTGAAGAGTATTGCCAAAACCTATGCCACCATGTTTAGCACCGTGAGTTTTACCATCGGGTTGATTATGATTGGCCTGGCCTATTCTATGGTGATGATTTACAACATGACAGGGCCGTTTATTATTGAGCATAAGTTTCACCAGTCGCCGGTAGTTGCCGGTTATAGCTCGCTCATCCTCGGCCTGGCGTGGATGACGGGCGGCATTATTGGTAAGGCCACCATCAACAAGCCTTTTATGGGGCGTATGGCGGTCAATATTACTATCCAGGTGGTGCTATCAATACTGATGCTGATTACCATTCGCTATGTTTCGGGCATTGCGGTAATGATTTTGTTCGCCTTCTTAATTCACGTGGCGGCAGGTTTCACTTTTAATAACTTTTTTACTTATTGTTTGAGCCTGTTCCCTAAAAACGGGGGCGTGGCCAGCGGGTTGTCTGGTGGTGTGAACTATGTAATTGTATCGGTAATGAGTTATAGCATTGTGGCCGCTTTGCCGGCTAAAGATGCCACCAACCTGGGCTGGAGTTACCTGCTGCTCATCATTGCATCGGTGTTGGCTATGTTCGTCCTCAAACTTAAAAAGGCCTGACGCTGGACCGGTTTTTGGAATTTGCTTAAAGGATATTATTGATAAGAGATGAAGATTAAATTTCAATGGTTATTTGTTTGCCTGTTTTGCCTGTCTGTTGGTTTGGCCAACGCCCAAAGCAACTGGACGTTGAAAACTCAGAAGGATGGCATTAGGGTTTACATGGCACCAGTGGCAGATTCTAAGGTAAATGCGGTTAAAGTGCTGTGCGAATTTGAGGCAACGCCAGCCGCATTGGTTGCGGTTTTAATGGATGTTAAAAGCTGTACCGAATGGGTTTATCATACCAAATCATGTACGCTGGTAAAGCAAAACTCACCCTGGGATGTGGTTTATCACTCAGAGATTAACCTGCCATGGCCTGTAGAAAACAGGGATTTTGTTGCCCACCTTTGGGTAACGCAAGACCCAAAAACCCATACGATAATAGTTGATGGCCCCGCTATTCCCGGTTTTGTTGCAGAAAAAAAAGGAACTTTCAGAATAGCTCATTCTAAGGGCCGCTGGGTTATCAATGCTATCAACTCACACACCATAGCTGTAGAATATACTTTGCAGGTAGATCCGGGTGGTAATGTACCCGCCTGGCTGGTTAACATGTTTGCCGCCGAGGGACCGATACAAAGTTTTAAAGGCTTGCGCCTGCAGTTGCAAAAGCCACGGTATCAAAATGCCCGTTTGCCAGAGGAGATTTAAGATAAATAATTACGTCATTGCGAGGAACGAAGCAATCTCTGTACATGCAAATCAGACATGCTTATCTATCATGTCCTTTGCAGAGATTGCTTCGTTCCTCGCAATGACGTGTTGGATTTATGATGAGAGGAAACAAGTCTATCTTGTTCTACTTTCCTGACGCCCTGCCCTCGATATGACACTGCGTTTACCAAATAACCGCCACCTGGTAAAAACGTATCAATCTTCCCCACTTCTGTATAAACCTGCCCGTGTTGGCCACCGTAATTTTGTTTCAACATTTAACAAAAGACAACAATGGCAAAAACAGTTTTTATTACCGGCGCCTCACGTGGTTTCGGTAAATTATGGGCCGAAGCATTATTGCAACGCGGCGATAAAGTAGTAGCAACAGCACGCGATTTAAGCGCGCTGGACGATCTGGTAACCAAATACGGCGATAACATTTTACCCCTGCAACTCAATGTTAACGACCGTGAGGCCGACTTTGCGGCCATAACCAAAGCCAAACAACATTTCGGCAGCATTGATGTGCTGATCAACAACGCCGGTTACGGTTTATTTGGAACCGTAGAAGAAACCACCGAACAACAGGCCCGCGAGCAAATGGAAACCAACTTCTTCGGTTTGCTGTGGTTAACCCAGGCGGTATTGCCGGTAATGCGCGAGCAGGGGCATGGTCATATCATCCAGCTATCAAGTGTGTTAGGGCTGGTTACGCTACCGGTATTGGGCCTATACAACGCCTCAAAATTTGCGGTAGAAGGTTTAAGTGAAACCCTGGCTGCAGAGGTAAAAGGTTTCGGTATTAACGTTACGTTGATTGAGCCAAACGGTTTTGCTACCGATTGGAGCGGCGCATCTGCCCTGCAAACCGAAGCTATGCCAGCTTATGATGCTGTGCGTGCGGCTTTCCAGGAAGGAGTGAGCGGCGATATTTGGGGTGTGCCAGAGGCAACTACCCCGGCGGTATTGCAGTTAATTGATGCAGAAAATCCGCCGCTGCGTTTATTTTTGGGTAACCAGGGCTACCCTTGGGTTAAACAGGTTTACCAGGGCCGTTATGCCGAGTGGGATAACTGGAACGAGGTTTCAACCGCGGCGCACGGTAAATAATTAATGGTTTGATGCTGACAAATCTACACCTGTTTTTGGTGTAGATTTGTTTTGATTTATAAAGCGATGAAGCACTATAAAACGATAGCCGATATGCACCGGGACAATGGTTACCCGGCACCCGAAAACCCGCTGTTCAGCGTTTTCAGGTGTACACGCACTTGCTCGTTGGGCAATACCGAGTTTACGACCGATTTCTACATGATCGGTTTTAAAAAGCTGAAATCGGGCCATATTTTATACGGACGCACTAAGTACGATCATGATACCGGTAGCATGATGTTTATCAAACCCCGCCAGGTGATTGAGTTTATGAGTCCGGAATTTGAGGAAGATGCTTTCATGATTTTAATTCATGAGGATTTTTTGAACGGACACGCGCTGCACACCGAGATGGGCAAGTATTCTTTTTTTGATTACGAGGCTAACGAAGCACTGCACCTTTCGCCGCGTGAGGAGAAGATTGTTTGGGAGCTTTATTCAAGCATAGAGGGCGAGTACCAGGATAATCCGGATGAATACAGTCGCGATATCATCCTGGCGCATATTGATTCGATGCTGAAGTATTCGCAGCGCTTCTATAAGCGTCAATTCATCAATCGTACTGAATTATCGGGAAGGACCGTGTCAAAGTTTAATGATGCTTTGGGTACTTATTTTAAAAATGGGTTGTTGCAAACCCAGGGATTGCCAACGGTAAGTGCATTGGCAGCACAACTAAATTTGTCGTCGCGTTACCTGAGTGATCTATTGAAACAAGAGACCGGGAAGACGGCTATAGATTTGATCCATATTTACCTGGTTAAAGAAGCCAAAAACCGGTTGATTGGCCAGGAGTTGAGCGTATCTGAAATTGCTTATGAATTGGGTTTTGAAAACCTGCCGTATTTCTCCAGGCTTTTTAAGAAAGAGACCGGCGTAAGCCCGAATCAGTTTAAGAAGCAGTTGTTAAATTAACAAACTGGGGCTGCTTAATCAGTCTAAGCTACTTTAGATTGGAAGGGAACTATTTTGGCGTCAGTGGCCGGGGCTGTGGCGGTTTGCACCAGCGGCAATTCAATGGTAAATACCGATCCTTTACCTAAAGTACTTTCAACTGAGATGCGGCCGCCTTGTCGTTCCATAAATTCGCGACAAAGTATCAGGCCCAAACCTACGCCCTTTTCATTTGCAGTGCCATAGGCGGGCACAATATCTCCGGAAAACAGGCTGGCTAATTGATTTGGCGTGATGCCTGTTCCGCTATCGCTTACATGCAATTGGCAGTAAGTTTCATTTACGTCGGTGCTTACGCTAATCAGGCCATTCTTCGGGGTGAACTTGATGGCGTTCTGCAATAGATTACGCACCACCAACTGCAGCATGTCGGCATCGCCAAGTATTTGAATAGCCGGATTGATATAGGTTTCAATTTCCACTTGTTTTTGCGCTGCCATGCCTTTTTGTATGGACAGCGTACTATCCAGCGTTTCTGCTAAATGTAATCGGGTCAGGTGCACGGCTGCGCCGTCCAATTGCGAGCGCGACCAGTGCAGCAGGTTGGTCACCATATCCAGTGTCTGATCATTGGCTTTGCGCAGGGTATGCTCCAGTTGCGCGCGTTCTGCGACCGACAACTCCGGGTCGTTCAGTAACTCAAGGTACTGGCGGATCTGGATAAGCGGTGCCCTGAAATCATGCGAGAGGATGGATAGCAGCCTGCTTTTTTCAATGTTCCGTTGTTCTGCTTTTGCCCTTTCTCGGTCATAACTTCGTCTAAATAAGCCAATAACCACCGCCATGCCCAAAACCGGCATAGGAAAGGCAGTAATGCGATCTATAAATTGCCCTTTACCCGGGCGAAACGGATAATGCACCAGCTCTGGATGCAGATGCTCCAGCAGATGCACCAGCCCAAACACCACCAGATAGGTAATTACCCAACCAATATGGTGCCTGTACGGACAAATAGTAAGCAGCAAAAGCAGGTAAACCGGCCATATTAAATCTGTAGACCCATTAATCCCCGAGTTGCAGAAATAGTTGACAGAAAATAGCGCCAGTCCTACAAAACCGAAAATAAAACTCCGGTGCGGATGCCCGCAATATCTGGAACGATAATACTCATACAGAAAGAAACCCGAAATGATAACGCAGGATGCAGCCGCTACATACAACCCGGCAAACAAATCATACGGCACATAGCACCACGCCAGCAATACAATACCCAGACTGATAGAGTGAAATATCCGGGCCTCAAGCGAGAATCCCGCAGCGCGGCCCGTTAGCACATGCCACTGCCTGCTTATACGCATAATTAAGGTGCGGGCATAGGTAAGTACAGTGTAGGGCATGTAGTAAATACTGGTTTAACACTAATTACGGAATAAATACCCAAATAGATGCTATATCTTTTTTATGTTACATAGCCTCGCCCAGTTGCACAATGTTTCTGCGCAGCGCCTCCAGTACCAATCCTACCCGGCTTTGCACATTGAACTTGCGGAACAGGGCCTCGCGGTAGCCATCAATGGTGCGTTCAGACAGGCACATTTCTGATGCTATTTGCTTGTAAGTAGCGTCTGAGCTGGCCAGTTGAAGAAAGCGTTTTTCGCGCTCATTGATTTCCGGCGCATCCTCCATTTTATATTTCAGTAGTCTGCGGAAGTTAACGTTGGCCGCATCGGCGTTATAAAATCCATTAGCGTATACCTCATTAAGGGCTTTTTCCAACTCATCAGGATGAATGTCTTTGAGCAGATAAGCGCAACAGCCGGCTTTCAGCATGTTGATGATGCTGTAGCTATCATCTTGCATAGAGAGCGCTATTATTTTTGTTTTGGGGAGTTTTTTGGAGAGATGTTTGGCCGTATCCTCGCCGTTCATCACCTGCATATTTACGTCTAATAACACAATATCGGGGATGAGCTGCTGCTTTTCCAGTGTATCTATCAGTTCTTTGCCGTTTATGGCTTCGGCAACTACGTGGAAACCAGCAAAGCCGCTCACCAGCATACTCAATGATTTTAAGAATAACTGATGATCATCGGCAATGGCAACAGCGACATTTTCCGGGTTCATAGGCAATGGTTTTTATAAAGGTAAAGTAATTTCAATAGTTGTTCCGCGGCCAATTTCAGACCGCCACTCTACGCGTCCGTTCAGCAGTTTTACACGGTGGCGCATGTTCATCATCCCCACGCCGCCGGGGCGGGCGTTCATATCAAATCCCTGCCCATCATCAGCAATGCTGATCTTCAGGTTGTTTCTACCCGAGCTGATAGTCATCCAGATGTTTTTTGCCTGCGCATGTTTGATGCTGTTATTCATGGCCTCCTGCACAATACGAAACAGCATCAATTGCTGATCTGCCTGCATAGAGAGCTGCTCGGCATCACTCTTAACATGTACTTGTAATTGACCGGCTGCATTTATACGTTCGGCCTCAACGTGCAGGTTCTCAATCAGGTTAAACTGACTAAGCCACTCGGTATTTAACGATTTGGAGAGCGATCTTAAACTTTGCAGCGCCTGGCCCAGAGTGTCTTGTGCTGTCATCAGTGTTTCGGGCGGGTCGCTTAGCTTTCTTTGCGTAATGCCCAGTAAAAGCTTGGCGCTGCTCAGTAGCTGACCAACATTATCGTGCAGCTCGCGCCCTAGTTCGCCAAAAGTTTGTTCCTGCACTTCTACTTTGGCCTGCATCAGCTGGTTATCAAACTCTTTCTGCATATGTTTTTGCCGCACAACCAGCCGGTTCTGCTGTCTTCGCGAAAAGATGAAGAACACCAGGAACGCAATGGCAAAGGTGGCAATCAGCAATCCGGCAATCCCTACAATTTCCGGAAAGAGCTTTCCCTGCGCGATAAAATTATACCTGATATGAACATACAACATAATAGTAAGTAATAAGAGGCATCGGTAATCAGTTGTAAAAAGAAGAACACCTTTTTGGCGTCGGTAAAGTGCCAGTACTCAGCATCAAGCCTTAAGGTAAACGTGAGTATCAAAATGCTGTGGTACAGTATACAGGCTGCACACATCCAAAACACCGGATCGACCGTTAGGTTGTAGTACTCTTTTTTTAATATCTCGTATAGGTAGATAATAGCCAGCAGAATAATAAAGCTCTCATAAACCCTGAATGAGTCTACATGCAGCACGTGCCAGCCTTTAAAAAAACATAACTCTACAAACGAGTACGCAAAGATGACCACGGTTAACGGCAGTATCAGCTTTTGCACCCTTCGCCCGGCATAGATCCTAAAAAATATATAGCACCAGATACCCATATCTATCAACGAGAACAGGTTGTAGGCAATATTTAGATGGATATGCAGCCGGCCGATAAGGTATACCGTAAACACCTGCTCATTAAACAGCGTAATGCCCAGTAAAATAACAATCAGCCTGAAATAGAATGGCCGGTAATAGCAACAGGCAATCAGGCCGGTAATAAACGCAACATAGGTAAAGCTATCATACAACCACATGGGCGCGTGTGTTATTGGCCGGTATCACACGTGTTTGGCGGACAAGTGCCGTTGTAATTGTACGCTTGATCTGATGACTGCGCAAGACTTAAACTACGCACAGTTGGCGTGCCAGATGCTGGCGGCGTGGCCGGTGCTTTGGTGCCATAAAAAACATCGTCATGCAAAGCTGCCGATCTTGCAGCCGGTTTGGTAGTGAAAATAACGATGGAGTTATGATTGTCCAATGCGCCACCGTCGGCTCTTCGCGGGTCTGGGTCTGTTTTTAATACCGGGTACCTGGAGTAGTAAACCCTGATGCCATCGCCATTGTTTTCAATAATGGTTTTCATCATGCTGCTTAGTGATGCGGCATCTACCCATATACTATTGGTTAAATTGGCGGCATTGTCTTCCATGCGCAGGGCTGTGCGCTGGTAATTGGCAATATAGCGTTTGGCAACGGCCACATTGATGGTGGTGCCGCCCTCGGCCGCTTGTTTGGGCCAGGTGGTGGCGCGCTCGTCAAAACGCTTTTCGAGCGAGTCGATTTTTTGCCATTTGGCAGCAGCAACGGTCAGATCTGTTAGGCGCGAATGGTCGCGGTACCATAAAACCGCTAATACAATGGCAACAGCCAATAGTATTAAACTAAATAGTGAAGAAGCTTTCATAAAGGTGTAGAAGGTTTTAGATGATTGATAGGATTGTTAAGCCAAGTTAATAAATATTAACTTTTAAATATATAATAATATCGCCGGCGTTGCCCGTAAAGCAACGCCGGCGATATAAGGAACCGTTAACCAAGGGTGTAGTTAAGCACCACCCACGCATCGGTAATCTGGCTTTTAATGGCTGCAAAACTTTGCACATTAAAAGAGGCCGTGATCTTATCGTCTGCACTCAGCAGGTTGCCGGTGATGGTATCAACCGGGTCAATAAACTGGATTTGGCTGCCAAAACGGGTGGCGTCTTTACCCAGTGGTGCGGCCGCCCCACCGTTAATGCTTACGGTGATTGGCGTGCTGCCGGTAGTGAGCACAAACAACGCCGCACTTTGTACCGTAACCTTTAAACCACTGTTTTGAGTATAGAACGGCAGGTTAGCCTTGCTGATATCGGCACTGAAGGTGGCCGAGCCATCGTTCATAAACGCGTACCAGTTGTTTGGCATTTCGTGTTTCAGATCAAACATGCGGTACAGACCGGCTACAGGTACGCCAGCAATCAGTTTTTTGAACAGCAGTTTCAGGTAATCTGTAGTGGTTTGTTTGAACGCGCCACCGCCTGGTCTTGAGGTGTAACCAACGTTAATGATCACATCGGTAATAGTCTGATAGTCAAATTGCGACAGTACGGATGGATCGGTCATTTCCAAATGCCATGAGCTTACGGCACCGGTGCCTTCAAACGGCAGGTAACGCTCATCGCGGAAGTTTACTTCAAACATGCCGGCATCATTTTGAGCGTGACTGGTGGCAATTGATTGGATGGAACCGATGTTGTAAACAAAGCGGTCATCGCCCTCGGTGTTTTCGGCATATTTGTCGTACGCGTCTGCTCCTGATGCTTTGAGCAGCGTGTTTTTGCGGTACTTGTTGCTTACCTGCGATAGGGTACAAGCTACCGTAGTGAGCGGACCGGCAACGCATGGCACCGTTAATGATACCGTTTTAATGCGACGCAGGTACTGGCCCGGATAATCCATATCAAACAGCATTTCGGGGATGCTGAAATCGCACTGGCCGGTATTGCGTAACTGCATCAGCGCTTCTGGCGACAGGGATGCTAACGAGACGCTCTTGGTCAGCTCAAACTCGCGGCGGTTGTTATCATAGTAGGCCGATTCCATTTTTTTGATATCGGTCAACAGCTGATCGCCGGAGAGCAGGCCTTTCTTCATGGTATCCCAATAACCGTACTGGATAAAAGTGCTATCATTAGCCAGTTCATACTGGTAGCATTGCTGTGCCTTTTGTGCCATATCAAACGCCAGTTTGTAGCTCTGATAGTAAACGGTACTCAGCTGACTCAGCATCCATGAGTACAGATCTTTATTGGTATACTTGGTTTTCAGGAAGGTATCTACCTCCTGAGCCTGACTGATGCGCGTTTGTTGCGTGCCGAACTCTTTGCTGGCAATATCCTTACGGATGTTGGCCACCACAATCTGCTGGTCTATCTGCGCCATATCGCCCGATGCAATATCGCGTTGCAGGTGCCAGTCGTCCATACGGCGTTGGTAGCTGCCAATGTTGCCTATCAAACCGGCGGTGGAGTGCAGGATACCTGCAATGCCACGGAACAAACTGGCAAAGCTGGCGGTTGAGCTACCCACATTATTACCACCAAAAGATACCGTTACCACCGGCGAGCCGCCGAAGCCTGCACCACCACCAGTGATGATTGGAATCATGTGTGTGCCGCCTGATGTGGCATCTAACACGGTTGCCACGATCTCTGAGATGATGGCACCGCCAGAGATACCGGCCTGTGCAATTTCCCAGCCGTTCATAAAATCGCGGCTATCGTAGAAATTAAAGCGGGTTTGGGCAACATCTTTGGTTTTGTTCAGCACCTCGATGGATTGCTTAGCCTCATCAATTTGCGATTGACGGATTTGCAGCACCTGCTGTTGCAGCTTAATTTCCTGGGTCGATTTCAGCAGCGCCAGGCTTTCGGCATCTTTCTTCTCCAGAACAGAGAGCAGCAGGTTGCCCAGCGCTTTTACCTGTTCGGTAAACTCGGTAGCTTTTTGGATCAGCACGGTAAAGCGGTAGATAGGCAGCGGCGCGCTCAACATGCTCAGCACAGAACTGATGTCCAGCCCGGCTGCAGTAGCACGCACCAGCATCCCCGGATCAATTGGCGGAGCAAACAATGCCAGCACACGGTGCACGCCGTTAATATCCTCGCTGTTGCGAATCTTGAACAACCTGTCGGCAATGGTATCCCAATAACCCAGCAAATTAGCGTTGGCAGGGATGCAGAAGTAAAGCGAGGACAGGGTGGCCGGTGGCGGCGGCAGTTCTGCGCCTTTGTGCGGCAGCAGGTTCAGGTCTGGCACCAGGTTTTCCAGGTCGATCAGCGCATTACTGAACGAGTCGAGCTTGCTTTCCAACTGATTGTAGGTTTCATCAGGCACCGGCACGGCAGGAGGGATGATCTGTGGTTTTGGTCCCAGCAGTTTATCGGCCAGTATGTACATCTGTGTTGCCTGCACCAATGATTCCATGGTGTTTTGCATAAAGAGGTTGTCGCCCCAGGCAATCAGGTTGTCCAGGTAGTTCATCAGCAGGGCTTTTTGATAAGCCAGCGGACGGGTGCGCGCCACTTCATGCGGCATAAACGGATTTTCGCGCCAGCTTTGTACCGCCTGGGTCAGATCGGTATAAACGGTACCGGTTGGATCACTCGCTATATCGTTCATAATGGTATCGATGCGCTGATCGGCATAATCAAAAAACTCATGGAATGGTTTAGTGATCCAGTATTTCTGCGGAGCGCTGCCGCCTGCGCCACCAATCGGGTTAAAAATGTAGTGGTACCATTTCCGGGCCTCTTCAAATTGCTGGTTAAGGCTCAACTGATTGGCTACGTAGAACGGCAGGTGATAAAACAGCTCCCAGTTATAAGAAGAATAGCTGCCTTCGGCGGTAAAATCAATGTCCTCAACAGGGTATGGGTGCGCCACTACTGGGGTAGGCTGATAGGTACTGTTGAAATTGAAGCTGTTCACTTTAGATTGCACCTCATACGTCATAATTGATTGGATGCCGCCATTGTAAACCGCGCTCTTGATATAACATACCAGCGGGTGGTAGAAATTGCGGAACATCATTTGCGGCTTGTGGTTTTTGTAATAATCCCACTCGGCAGCCAGCTTGGCGTATTCGGGATCGGCCAGGTATTCCTGTTTGATCTTGTTCAGGTCGTGAGCCGGATCTGCAATCAGCATCAGCAGATACTTTTTCACAAAAGCAATCAGATCTGTCAGGAACTGGTAGATATCGCTGAAGGTGCGTTCATTAGAGCCGTTTTCGTCAAAGAAACCCGGGATGATCACGTACTCTCTGTCGTTATCAGCATAGAAGAACGGCATAAAGCTGGCCATTGGCAATACAAAGCCGCGCTCTTTTACAAAAGAAGCTGACATATGCGATTGTTGCAGCAGGATGGTTTCCAGCGCCACATAGATCCAGTCGATCAGTGAGAACTCATGCGGATAGGTGATCCTGAACGTGCCTGGTGTGGCATTGAGAATAGTTTCATATGCAAACGGACTAAAGATATCTCTTGCCGCCAGTGTATCGGTTTCGCGGTTGTTTTTTTCTTTATACTGCATCTGCAGGAACGAGGTGTCCTTAAAATCCGGAATGAAATCAAGGTAAGGCATATCCTCGCTCCAGTTGGCTACCTCCGGATAACCCTTGCAGCCTGCCAGGTTGAACATGCCGATAGGGTAATCATTAAACGTGCACAAAATGCCATAACCAACGGTGCCCATACTGAAGTCGATCATTCGGAAAGTGTCTTTCTGGTTGTGCAGGTCCTGCTCATCCATAAAGTCAGTCACCAGGTAATCTTGCGAGGTGCGTTTGGGTTGCCATACGCCATCAATCAACTCGCTCACGGCCAGTTGGATCTGGTAGCGTTTTCTTGGCACCGGCGCTGCCTCACTGATTGGGGTTGACGGGATATCGATCTGCTGGGTGCGCTCCACCTCTTCAGTTGGCAGGTGCCAGGCAATAAACAAGCGGTTACTGTGCATATAAGCCAGCAGGTGATCGCCGGAGATATCTACATCAACCTTGGTCCACGGTTCCCATTTGCGTTCTTTGGTGCAGGTGCGGTAGTAGTAGGTGCTGCCGCCCCGTACACGGGCAATAACATGGGTGGTGTAGGTGTTGATGTCATAGTAACAAGCGCGTACATCAAGCGTGGCCACATCGTCTAGTTTTTCCAGGTAATGGATGGCGGCGGTTTCCACGTTGTTGTCGGTAATCTCGTTTTGCTGCAGTTCTGAGATGAGGTCT